>JBGSUJ010000113.1:0-143526 GCA_041753435.1 Pirellulales bacterium
TCGTCCATCAGGTCCGAAGGATAGGACTTGCGAGGCGAAGCTTTGAACCGCATGGGAGTGCTCTCCTGGGGAACGAGGGAAAGCCCCAACATACAATCAAATCACGACTTATGGCGATGCCAGTATTCGGATAGACTCTAATTCCGAGATGGGGGCCTGCCACGGGAATAAGGCGCGACTTGCGACATATCGTGGGCAAATCGTGCATGAGCCGGTAACAAACATCGTACCAAATCGACCGTAAACCCGTAAGTGGGGCTTGCGTTCGGCACTTTATGCAGTATAATTCACTGCAAGCGAATAAGGAATTGAGTCCCTTGCGCTTCGTGAGCGGACTCGATTCAACATTTGCCTGATCTTGTCGGATAACTAAATACGGGGCGACCCGGCTCGGTTCGGCCGAGACGCCCAATATCGAGTAAGCCGACGTGGCAGAACATTTTCGGATGTTCCGCCACGTCGGCTTTTTTCGTTTTGCGGTCACCAGATCGCATCTGAGCCTGGTAAGGAAGCACTTGATGAACACGAACACGCCAACTCCCACGATGGCGCAACAAATCGCCCAAGTGGCAATCGCATTTCAGCAGCAGCGGACGGGGCACTCGCCGAAAGCGGCGACTGTGGTCTTAAGCGAAGATACGCTGGTAGTCACGCTCCACGCGGCTTTGTCACCGGCCGAGCAGGCGCTGGCCATTACTCCCCACGGTGCCGCCCAAGTGCAGGAGTTTCACCGAGAGTTATTCACCAATTCCTGCGAACCGCTGCGACAGGAGATTAAGCGAATCACCGGGGTGGACGTGCGGGAAGCAGTCGCAGAAATCGAGCCGATCACCGGCAGCGTGATCCACGTATTCACGACGGGCACCGTAGTGCAGATATTTCGGCTCGCCGAAAGTGTTCCGTCCGATACCTGGAGTGGCAATTCGCCAGTTGGTTGTTCTTGAATACGGAGATTCGAAAATGTTGGTGTTATCGAGGAAGAAACTGGAATCGGTCGTGGTCGGCGGATGCAGTGGCTTCGAGCGGATGCTCAAAGTGACTGTGCTTGAGATTCGCGGGGGGAGCGTGCGGCTGGGCTTCGACGCCAGCGCCGAACTTCCCGTCCATCGTGCCGAGGTGTGGGAACGAATTCGCGCTGAGATTCAAACGACCCAGCCGTGGCGAGAAGTCCAACGGCCAAAGGAGCAGCCGCCATCTTGTGAAGAAACGAAAAATAGAAAATGAAACCAGGATGTCACCGGCAATTCGTCGAACGCCGCTGGTGCGGTCTGGTTGAATTGGTGTGACTGGGAACGTGATTACTCCATCGGCCCGGACAACGTCGCCCGCGTCGAACCAAGGAGCGGCGCGTTCCCGAAAATAATTGGAGGTTGTCATGGGAATCTTAACCTGGATTGTGCTTGGACTCGTTGCGGGAGCAATTGCGAAATTCATCATGCCGGGGAACGACCCTGGCGGGATCCTGGTCACGATTCTGTTAGGTATCGTGGGAGCCGTTGTGGGTGGCTATATCGGCACGGCACTGGGCTACGGAACCATTACCGGTTTCGACGTCCGCAGCCTGATCATCGCCATCGGGGGTGCGTTGATCTTCCTGATCGTCTATCGCGTCGTCGCACCACGAGGGCTGGCGTAAGGATTCAAGAGGACGCGTGGAGCGCGAGGCCACGTTGCTGTAACGAAGACGGTGGTAGGCCAGTGGATCACCATGCTGGCGAGAAAGTACAAGAACCGAACTTAAGGAGTCAGCGCAATGAACTGGGATCAAATCAAAGGCAACTGGAAGCAAGTGACCGGCAAGGTCAAAGAGAAGTGGGGCAAGCTCACCGACGACGATCTGACCACGATCGCCGGCAAGCGCGATCAGCTCGCCGGAATCCTTCAAGAACGATACGGCTACGCGAAGGACAAGGCGGACAAGGCAATCGACGAGTTCGCGCGGGAACTGAAGGTGTGAGCTGGTCTGGCTGATTGAGGGGAGTATTCGCGGGACGGAGACCAACGCGCGAGAACTTAAGGGCCGTCTGAAGGCGGCGAAACCAGTGTTTCTTAGTCGATTGGGAGTGACGCCATGAGTATCGGAAGCATTTTCAGTTGGATCGTCTGCGGATTGGTGGTGGGAATCTGCGCGCGATTTCTGGTTCCAGGGCGGCAGTACATGAGCCTGCCGATGACGGCGATGCTCGGAATCGGCGGCGCTTTGACGGGCGGGTTTCTCTATTCGGTCATCCGAGGAGCGTCGGTGCAGCCGTTCTCACTGGCCAGCCACAACTGGTACGGATGGATCGTCGCAATACTGGGCGCGATGCTCCTGGTATGGGTGTATCCCTACGTCTATCCCAGAAGATGGTGGAATTGATTCGATGAGTGTTGGGGCGTGCCGAGCGGATCGGAACTGAATCGCAGACACGACTCAGCAGCACGTCAGCTCGGACCCAATTAGACCTCCGACCCGAAAGCGTTGGTGGGAGACGGACGCATGTTGCCTCCGTTGGAAGGTCCGAGCATCTTGCAAGGAAATGGAGTTGTTATGTCGACAGTCAATGAAGAGAAAAATGTGGCTTCCTCGAACACGTTCGAGGGCAAAGTCGTCAGCATGATCGGCAACAAGCTGGTGATGACGAACCAAGAGGGGAGGGAGCATTCCCACACGTTGGCGAAGGATGCCACGCTTAGTTGTGATGGAACGGCTTGTAAAGCAGAGGATCTGACGGCCGGGAGTAAGGTCCGTGTCACCACGATGAAGGACAACCGGGACGTGGCGACCAGTATCGAATGTCTCGACAACGATTCGGAGTTCGCGCAGTGTTGCAGTTGAGGATGTCAGTCGTCAACTGACTGTTTGGCTGAATCGCGTGGTACTGGTGTTTGGTAGTCAATCTGAGGGAGATAAGAAAATGGAAACGCTGATATTTTCCCCACCGTTGTTTGCGGCGATCGGTTATTCGCTCGTCTACTTGCTAGCGGGAGGCGGCATCGTTGGTGCGTTCGTGATCTTCGTCGTCGCGAAGATGTTCGGTCAATAGAGAATCTGAAAGTGTATAGGTGTGCCGGTCGTTAACAACTTTTTGAAGTTGACGATCGAACGGTACGCGAGTGAGGACCAAACGAATCACTGGCTCAAACAAACCGGTGAAGAACGAAGGCATGTTGCTTTCGTAAATGGTCCGCGCCAGTTTTTGCAATAGGAGAAGGATGATGAAGACAATGATGATGCAATATCGAATGCTCACCATGGGCGCGATGGCTTTGGCCCTATTCGTAGTAGTGAGCGCGTCCGCGTTCGCGGCCGAGGAAGCGAAAGAAGCGACGCAGGATGGCAGGGTGGTCAGCATCACCGGCGATACGCTGGTGATGACGCACAAGGGCGACAAGGACAACCAAGAATATTCTCACAGGCTGGCGGCCGACGCCAAAGTAACCCTGGACGGGAAAGCCTGCAAGGCGGAAGACCTAAAGGTCGGTACGAAGATCCGTGTGACCATGCAGACGAGCTACCCGATGGCTGCGACTCACATCGAAGCGATCGACAAGAACGAAACGTTTGCGAACACGCACGACGGCAAATTGGTCAGCATCACGAGCAGCAGGCTGGTGATGACGGACAAGGACGGCAAGGAACACTCACACTCGGTCTTGACCGACACCAAGGTGACCCTGGACGGGAAAGCCTGCAAGACGGAAGACCTCAAGGCCGGAATGAAGATCCGAGTCACCACGAAGAAGACTGACGAAAAAGTGGCGGTCGAAATCGAAGCCATCGACAAGAATGCCGAGTTCGCGCAGTGATGCAGTTGAGGACGATAGGCAACCAGAGACTGACGCAGCAAAAACGCCGGGTGCTGGCCTCGAACCAGCGCCCGGCCCGCTGCGAGGAACAACCGGGCCGGCAAATTGATCGAATGAATCACTATTCACAAAGGACAAAGGTTATGGACGTACTTCGCTTTACTAAATGGTGCACGCTCACCGCATTGGTGACCCTTGGCACGACGATTGGTTTGAACCAACACATCGCCGCACAACAGGTTGCGGCTGCCGGCCAAGACGGGGTGGAAGTGCTCACCCGCGGGCCGGTGCATGAAGCATTTGCCGAAACAGTCACTTTCGATCCGGAGCCGGGAATCGTGGCGCCAAAAGCGCCGCCCGACCCGATCGAAGAGGTGACACCTGACCAGCGGCCGGAAGGCGCCAACGTGACTTGGATCCCCGGCTACTGGGGTTGGGACGATGAGCGGAACGATTTTCTGTGGGTCAGCGGCATCTGGCGTGCTCTGCCGCCCGGTCGCCAGTGGGTGCCTGGATATTGGGGCCCGTCCAAGCAAGGTTCTCAATGGACTTCCGGATACTGGGCCGATGCAGCGGCCAGCGAGATTACCTATCTACCCGAGCCCCCGGCGACCGTCGAAGCGGGTCCCAACATTGCGGCACCGTCCGCAGACGACACCTGGTTGCCAGGCTGTTGGATTTGGCAGCAGAACCGCTACGCATGGCGCGCCGGATACTGGACGAAAGGGAATCAAGACTGGGATTGGGTGCCGGACCATTATGTGTGGACCCCCAGCGGCTACGTCTTCGTCGACGGCTACTACGACTACTCGGTTCGGCGTCGCGGCGTCGTGTTTGCGCCCGTCTATTTCGATCAGGGTCTCCGCTCCCAGCGTGGGTTCTCCTACTCACCTTCGACGGTGATTAACCTGGGCGTGTTCGCCAGACATCTCTTTTTGCGGCCAAACTACGGCCATTACTACTTCGGTGATTACTACGGTTCGAACTACGCGGATGCGGGGTATTCCCCCTGGTTCTCGTTCCACTCCAGCCGCCGAGGCTACGATCCGATCTACGCCAACCAGCGTTGGAAGCATCGGGACGACCGCGATTGGGAGCATCGCGCGGAAGCCAACTTCCGGAACCTACGCGAAAATGAAGACGCCCGGCCGCCGCACAACTGGGCGGCACAACGAGCACTCACCGAACATGGTGAGACATCCAACCGAAGGAACCTCGACGTGGCCTCGCCGCTGGAGGAACTGGCCCGGAAAAAGGACGGTCGGTTTCGATTCCAACGGGTGGACCAGGAGGAACGACAACAATATGGCCAGCGTGGACAAGAGCACCGCAAGTACCTCCAGCAGCGGCAACAGGGAGAAACCAACGCAGTGCGCACGCCAGGCGGAGATCCCGCCACCGCCGCCGGGCCGACACGTAGGACATTTTCAAGGTCCCCCTTCGTGGCGCCGTCTGCCGATCAGCTTGGCAGGGAATACGCGCCACCACAGCGACACCAAGTTCTCAAGCCGGACTTTCAGATTCAGCCCCAGCCCAGAACGCGTAACGGCCAAACGGGAATGCGGCAAGGCTTTAGCCAAGGGGCAGCGGGTGGTCAACAGCAGGTTCCTCAGCCGCGGCGCAACTTCGGTTCACAGGGCCAGCCGCAGGGTCAGGGGCAGGGAGCAAACCAAGGCAATCGCCAACGTGCGTCTGCCGGCCAATCGCAAGGCCAGGGTGGTCAGGATGGTCAGCGTGCAAACCGTGGCGGCAATCGCCAAGGCGCATCGGGCGGCCAACAACAGGGGTCTTCACAGAATCACTCCGGAGGCGACTCGAAGAGAAACGAGAAGGACTAACAGCTAACCCAATTAAACCGATCCGAGATGCGGATCGAGGTCAATGAAGAGGCAGAGACACCGCTGCGTAGATGACCCCGTGCCAAATTGGTACGGCAACCAAGGTCGAGCAGCAGGATGGTCACGGGGGTCATCCGCAGCGGCCTCGAGTTTTGTTTCGCGACAGACATACATATCCCAAATCACGAAAGAGGTGAGTTATGAGGAAACTTGGTGCGGCATTGACGGTGCTGGCGATTCTAGTGGTCAGCGTGGGTTTCTACCGCGGCTGGTTCGCCCTATCGAGCCCAGTCCCCGACGTGGGTAGCAGCACGGTCAACGTCAACCTCGCGACCGACCCTGGCAAAATGAAACAGGATGCTGAGATGGTAAAGGACAAGGCAACCGAGCTGACCGGCGGGGTCACGGACGACGTCAAGGTGGACGGTCAGGTAAACGACAACGTGAAGTCAGATGGTCTTTAGAGTATGCGGGAATGAGATTACATGCGATCTTGGGAAAGGAACACAAATGTCTACCACGAGTGATCGGCTTGGCGCGCAGGCGAAGGAAGTATCCAACGATCTTAAGGAAATAGGCGGCATCGTCAGGGATGCTGCCCAGGAGAAGCTCGGGCAAGCGCGCGAGAATGCCACTGAATACCTTCAACAGGGGCGAGATACTGTCCACGGCGTCGTGGGCACCTTCGAGCAATACGTTCGAGAGCAGCCGGTTAAGTCCGTATTGATCGCGGCAGGCATCGGCTTGCTATTCGGTCGCTTTTGGATGCGTCGCTGAGGTTGAGCCAAATGATTGAAATCGTCGGAGGCAATCACATGGCGCCGTCTGGCCAATTCGCCAAATCAGCTTGGATGTCGACGCTGGCGTCGACCGCCGTGGTCATTGCGGCTCTTTACATGGCGAAGAGTCTGCTGGTTCCATTGACGCTTGCCGTGCTGCTGAGTTTCTTGCTAATGCCGGTTTGTGACTGGCTTGAGCGCCGGCGGTTCGGCCGGATCCCGGCTGTGCTGGTGACGGCCATCCTGGGCTTCACGATGCTGGGGATAGTGGCCTGGATCGCAGCCGTTCAAATGACTCATTTGGCCCCCAAGATCCCCGAGTATCAGAACAATGTCCAGGCGAAGCTCAGCTCGGTGAACGAGTACGCGGCTGCCGCGCTAAGCAAGATAACAAAAATAGCACCGGGAGTCGGCCAGAATCTCTCGCCATCAGAACAGGCCAACGAGCCACGGGGAACTAGCGAACTGCCCTTCTCGGTCCGCGTTCTTTCCTCGCCAGCGAGCCCGCTGCAAGTCTTTGGCGGCATGTTCGGCACACTGCTCGAGACGTTGGGCACAATCGGCATCGTCATCGTGCTCGTGGTGTTCTTCCTAATCCGGCGTGAGGATTTGCGCGATCGATTCATCCACCTGGTTGGAAAAGGCCACGTGACCGTGACCACGCAAATGCTCGAAGACGCCAACACGCGGGTCAGCCGATACCTCTCGATGCTGTTTCTCGTCAACGTGGCATTTGGCATTTCCGTCGGCATCGGGCTGTACCTGATCGGTGTGCCCAGCGCCATCCTGTGGGGGATCCTGGCCACGGCCTTGAGGTTCATTCCCTACATCGGCCCGTGGATTGCCGCTGCGATGCCGATTGGCCTGTCGACCGCAATCTCAACGGGCTGGGTAGCGCCCGTCCTAACCGTTGGGCTGTTCGTCGTGCTGGAGCTGTTCAACAACAACGTCCTGGAGCCCTGGCTGTATGGCAAAAACACGGGCGTGTCGGCGGTGGCAGTCCTGGTGGCGGCTGTCTTCTGGATGTGGTTGTGGGGACCTGTCGGACTGCTACTGGCGACGCCATTGACCGTGTGCCTGTTGGTGGTCGGCAAGCACGTTCCGCAACTATCCTTCTTGGACGTTCTGCTGGGCTATGAGCCAGTTTTTGAACCTAAGAAACGCATCTATCAGCGACTCGTGGCGGGAGATCAAGAAGAAGCTGACGAGTTGCTCGAGGATTTGCTGGGGCACAGCCCGCTCGTCGAAGTCTACGACACGGTGCTCATCCCCGCATTGGCCTTGGCCGAGACGCATTGGCATCGCGGCGAGTTCAACGATGGAAAGCACAAGTTCATCATGGACAGCCTGAAGGAGATGATTCAAGACCGAATTGAGCGCCAACAGGAAATGCAGGCGCAAGGCGCGGCCGAGGACACGCAGGAGACAGACGAGGATTCTGGCCCGATTGATTTGATCAACGCGCCGAGGCTGGTTGTTCTCTCCCTGCCCGCTCGCAGCGAGGCGGATGAAATCGCGGCCATGATGCTCGCGCAAGTTTTGGAGACGCAGAACTGCGTTGTGCAGAAAGTTTCGGTTACGTTGCTGACCAGCGAGATGGTTGATCTTGTGGAGCAGCACAAAGCCGATGTCGTTTGCGTTTCCGCCACACCTCCCGCCGCGGTGATGCATGCTCGTTACCTTTGCAAACGCCTCCGTGGTCGATTTCCGGAAGTGAATCTGGTCGTGGGATTGTGGGACGCACAAGGCGACTTGAACAAGGCAAGAGAGCGCATCGGTTGTGGCGCCATGGTTGTTGCGACGTTTGCCGACGCACAAGTACAGTTCAACCTACTGGCCCAGCCGCGCTTGCCCCGGTCCCTGAAGCAGGCGCAGCCGGAGTGCAGTCCAATGGTCATGGCGGAGGCTTACCCGTGAAACTACTCATCAGATTACGATGTTCGTTTGACACTTTTCTTGAAGGAGAGCTGCAATGATTTCCATTTCCACGATTTTGATTGTGATCTTGATCCTGATGCTGCTCGGCGCGCTGCCCACCTGGGGCCATAGCCGAAACTGGGGCTTTGCCCCGAGCGGTGGGCTGGGTTTGCTGGTGATCATTCTGATTATCCTGCTGCTCATGGGCCGCATATAATGTAACGGCCCCACGGCTCAGGACTGCAATGAATGTGATGCCAGAGCAATCGGAAGAATGAGGCGTGCTTCGCGTTGGAGTTGCCGTATCAAGAATCTTTAGTTGAAGGAGTCGAAACATGATACAATTTGTTGCGTCGGTCCTGGTTCTCAGCATGTTTACACTCGGCGCGGTTGGGTGTGCCGAGAAGTCGACCACCACGAAAGAGTTGAAAGTCTCTACGCCCGGCGGAACCACGACGGTCACCATCGAGAAAGAAGTCGAAAGGACCGGCGACAATCCTCCGTCCGAGCAGCCCTAGGCCTCGGCGTCGGAGTGGCTGATCGGAGCATGCCCACCGACCCAACGAGATTCTCACGGGAGGCACGACGTCCAAGACGCATGTAAATTATCTGCCAGCGGCGGGCCGCCCGGCACAGCACAACCTCAGGAGGTGACCGATGCACGTTGTTCGACCGCTATTCATTTCGACCTATCCGCCTGAGAAGTGCGGGCTGGCCACGTTTACCAAGGATTCCGCCGATGCCGTGGATGCGGCAGCGATCGATTCAATTTCGACCGTGGCGGCAATCCACAAGACCGACTCGCTGTGCTACGACGATCCGCGCGTCGTGCACGTGATCGACAATAGTTGCAGCGACGCCTACCATCGGACGGCCGAGGTGGCGAACGACGGGCTGTGCGACGTGGTGAGCTTGCAGCACGAGTTCGGGCTGTTTCCTGGCGAGTGGGGCGAAGCTGTGCTCGAATTTGTCCGCGACTGCCGCAAGCCGCTCGTCACGACTTTTCACACGCTGCTGACGCAACCCGATCCGCTGCCGCGCCGATTGATCCGAGAAGTCGCTGCCGGCAGCCAGGGCATCGTTGTAATGACCAAGGTGGCGGCCCGGCTGCTCTCGGAGGTCTATGGCGTGTCGGGGCCGCGCGTGCAGGTCATTCCGCATGGTGTGCCCGAGATTCCGTTCGAATGGGATGGCCTCGCGCGAGCACAATTAGGCCTCGCAGACCGACGAACGATTTGTACCTTTGGGCTGATCAACCGCGGTAAGGGGCTCGAGTACATGATCCAGGCCATGCCGCGGATTGTGGCGGCCTGCCCCGAGGCGCTATACTTGATCGTCGGCGCCACGCATCCTCAAGTTAAACGACAGGAAGGCGAAATTTATCGCGCCAGCTTGGTTGCCATGGCCGACAAGCTAGGCGTTGGAAACCACATACGCTTTGTGAATCGGTTTCTGAGTGTCGCTGAACTCATGCGGCATTTGCAGGCTTGCGACGTGTTTGTGACACCTTACCCTGGAAAAGATCAGATCGCCAGCGGCACATTGGCCTATGCCTTGTCGGCAGGACTGGCCATCGTGAGCACACCGTATCTCTACGCCGAAGAAGTGCTGGCCAAGGGACGCGGTCAGCTCGTGCCGTTTGGTGACAGCCAAGCGATGGCCGACGCGACGCTGAAATACTTGCACAACCTTTCATTCCAGATCGAAACCCGCTATCGCGCCTACGAATACTCTCGACCGATGGCCTGGCCCAATGTGGGTCGGCGGTACTTGGAACTCTTTACCCGCATAGCGCGGTCGGACAATGCGACTCGGCGTTGGTCGCGGCCCAGCGCGACAAATATTTCCGGCGGCATGGATCAGTATGCCAAACTCACCTAAGGAAAGTGATCATGTCTGTCCAAGATTGGATTGTGCTCGACCATTTGGATCGTTTGACCGACTCCACCGGGCTCATCCAGCATGCTATCTATAGTGTGCCGCGGCGGGAAAGCGGCTACACCACCGACGACAACGCGCGAGCCTTGCGGCTCGCGGTCCGCTTGTGGGAAGAGGAACCGAGCCCACGGATGTTGGCCCGCGTCACGACGTACTTGAGCTTTATGGAGCATGCACGCTGTCCGGTGCGGGGATTTCACAATTTCATGAGCTACCAGCGCGACTGGCTAGATGCCAACGGTACCGGCGACTGCCAGGGCCAGGCGGTTCGCGCGCTGGCGGAAGTGCTCGGCAGCGACTTGCCGCGCGGCCACCGCGAGTTGGCCCGCGAATTGGTCGGATCGGTGCTGCCTGACCTGGCCGACCTCCGGAGTCTCCGCGCCCAAGCCTATGTGATCTTAGCGTGGGGGCATTTGCGTTCACGTAACGTACGGGACATGGAAGCGCTCGAGCTGGTCGCTTCGTCGGCGGCGAAACGCCTGGCCGAATGCTACCAGCGTTCCGTGCGCCCCGACTGGCCGTGGTTCGAGTCGCGGCTGACGTATGCCAACGCCGTGCTGCCTCAAGCCTTGTTCGTGGCTGGACAGCGCTGGCCGGAGGAAGGGTTTCTCGAGGTGGCCGAGGCGTCGTTTGATTTTCTGGATCAAGCGACGACAGCGGAAAGCATTTTTTGGCCAGTCGGCAACTGCGATTGGTATCCTCACGGCGAAGAAAAGGCGCTCTACGACCAACAACCGGTCGAGGCCGTCACCATGGCCGATGCGGCGCTCACGGCGTTCCGCCTTGGTCAAAAACCCAAGTACCTGAGTGCGTTCTGCCGGGCGAACGACTGGTTCCACGGCCGGAACAGTTTGGCCGAACCCCTCGCCGACGTCGAAGCCGGCGCCTGTTGCGACGGATTGCAGCCACTGGGCGTGAATCGCAACCAGGGAGCTGAGTCGACGCTCGCCTATTTGTGGATGGTCGTTCACAGCCGAGAACAACAAGACCTATTGTCAGGCACTCTGAAGTCGGCCGTCGCCGATGCACAGTTCCAAGCTAGTTGCTTACTACAATAGAAAGAACGCGATGCTAGTCGAAGCGAAGATCCCCACTTTGTACACCGACCTATTTCTTCGGCATCCCGACAACCCCATCCTGACGGCACGGGACTGGCCTTACCCAGCCCACACGATCTTCAATGCCGGAGCCTGCCAGATCGGAGATGAAACAGTGTTGCTCGTCCGAGTCGAAGACCGCCGCGGCCACTCGCACTTGACCGTCGTGCGGAGCACCGACGGCGTCTTCAATTGGCAGATCGACGCCAAGCCGAGTTTTCCTCCCGATCCGGAGCACTTTCCTGAGGAGACGTGGGGTGTGGAAGATGCGCGGCTGACATGGGTGATCGATCGCCAAGAATGGATCATCGCTTACACGGCCTTCTCGCATAGTGGGCCTCTGGTGTCACTCGCGTCGACCAAAGACTTCAAGTCCTTCACACGGCTGGGCCCCGTCATGCCGCCCGAGGACAAAGACGCGGCGGTCTTTCCCCGCAAGTTTGGTGGCCGCTATGCGATGCTGCATCGCCCTGTATCGACCGGCAGCTCGGGTGCCCATATCTGGCTTTCCTTCTCGCCCGATTTGAAGCATTGGGGCGATCACCACGTCGTCTTGCATGCGCGTCGCGGTTCTTGGTGGGATGCCAACAAGATTGGTTTAAGCCCGCCGCCGCTCGAGACGCCCGACGGTTGGTTGATCCTTTACCACGGCGTCCGCCACACGGCGGGCGGGTGCCTTTATCGCCTCGGCTTGGCTTTGCTAGACTTGGAGGATCCCCGCCGTGTCCTGCGCCGTAGCGACGAATGGATTTTTGGTCCCGAGATGGTGTACGAGCGCCAAGGGGACGTCAATGGAGTGGTCTTCCCCTGTGGCTGGATCTTGGATCAGCCTAGCGGCCAGATTCGCATGTATTACGGTGGTGCGGACACTTGCCTCGCGTTGGCCACCGCGCAACTAGGCGATGTGCTGGGGTATCTCCAGCGGTGTCCCGACACAGGCCAATTGTCGGCTCCCGGAAATCATCGTGAGAGATGAGTGGCGTCGATAGCCCGTGCAACAACGTCTTGCGATATCGCGCCACCGTCAACGGGCAAGGCACCAGTTCTTTCGTTATGCTGACGTGTTGCGACGCAGCCAACGATTTGAGGAGAGATATTCTCGGTCAGCCGCCAAACTTGTGCCCACAACCACACTCAATCAGTCGCACGTGGACCTGAACTCCACAGGCAGGGCACTTCTTGCTCCAAGATTGCTGCCGTGGCGCGGCGACTTTGACTTCCTTCTTACGGGCTTCACGCAAACGTTGGTTGCGAGGCTCATCGGCCTTTTGCAGCGAACACTGCGGGTGAATTCCATCACGCGAATAGGAAGCTTTTCCGCAAATCGGACAAAGATTCTTGACGGGCTGCGTGACTATCGGGACCGGTTTGAGGATGCTCATGGGGCTCCAAAGTAAGAAATGCCCGGTCCATACCGGCCGAACGCTATCGCAACGTTAGACTTCATTGTAACAGATGTCGGCTCGGGTGCGCAGTAGCTATTCGCAGGATTGCATGAAAGATGCGCATTTCAAAGCGAAATCGACGATAAACGTCGGTCGCGCGCGTTTGCAGCAGGATTTGTCAGTTGTCATATCTAGGGCGGTTGTGAGCGGGCCCGAGAGAATACGTGTTCCATTCGGGCCCGTCTGTGCATCGAGTGGTTGCCACCGCAAGGCTTCAGAATTGGTAAGACGCTCGAGAGCCGCGCGGCTCAATGTCCTCAGAGTTCGAGATTGGTGCAGATGGCTAACCACCCCAACGGGCCCATTCTACACCCTCGCAGCAAGCGAATTCCGTGACGAATTGCAAGCACTTTTTGGGGGGATTGGCCAAAATTATTACCTTCGTCTCGCGCTAGCGCGGGGGATTAAGCGTTCGCAGCACATTCAGCCCGCGTTCGATAGTGGCTTCACTGGCCGCATAGGAAATTCGGAAGTGGCTATCGCGGTTGCTGAAGATGCTGCCGGGGATTATTAGCAGTTTGTGTTCGATTGCGCGGGAGACAAACTCGCTGCCAGTGCCGCTGCGAGGTGCCTTGGGGAACACGTAAAACGCACCACCGGGCTGCGCGACCTCATAGCCGGCATCGACCAAACCGTTGACGACTAAGTCGCGGCGACGGCGGTAAGTGGCCACATAATCGCTCATGTCGACGTCGAGTGCGGCAACGGCCGCATACTGCAAGGGGTGTGGGGCGCAGACGAACGTGTACTGCTGCAGCATCGTGAACCTATCGATAATGGCTGACGGGCCATGTACAAATCCTAGCCGCCATCCGGTGACACCGTAGGTTTTGCTGAAGCCGTCGATCACGATAGACTGGTCGTTCCACCGCGTCGGGCTCTCGAGCGGCGTGTCATAGCAGAACTCGCGGTAGATTTCGTCGCTGATGAGGGCGACGTTGTGCTTTGCGGCCAACTCGGCGAGGGCCCGCACGCCAGCTTCGCTAGCCACCGCCCCCGTTGGGTTGGCCGGGCTATTGAGCAATATGAGCTTGGTCCTAGGTGTAATCGCGGCCGCGACGCGCTCGGGGTCGATACGAAAATCGGGGTAAGTTTCGACGTACACTGGTGTGCCGCCGACCATCGCCACGAGCGTCGGATACATCACGAAGTACGGATCAAATACGATTACTTCATCGCCCGGGTTCACCAGTGAGAGAATCGCTAGTACCAGCGCTCCGCTGGTGCCCGAGGTGACCAACACGCGGCGATCGGCGTGGCCAAACTCGGCGTCGACCCGCGCTTGTATCGCATCGCGCAGCGGTGCGATCCCCTGCGTAACGCTGTAGCCATTCTTATCGGCTCGAATTGCCGCGATCGCTGCTTCCTTGATAGGGGCCGGCACATCGAAGTCGGGTTGGCCAATTGAGAGATTGATCGGGTTCGACATCTTGGCCGCCAAGTCAAACACCTTGCGGATGCCCGAGCTGTCAAACTTCGTGGTGCGATCGGCAAGCCAAGGATGGGTCGACATGGGGCAAGGAATCTAAATACAGGTGACAGGTGTATCGATCGCTGAAGAGTTGCCGACTGGACTGTTGGCGATTGTCACCGACATCAACATCGTCGAATCGGCCTGCAATTCCAGAGGTGGCACGGCGGAGATAGTCGCGTCGGATTCGATCTCCGGCAGAATCTGAGGCCGCCCCGTGCCCGTTTGGACGAGTCCGACCATCGCCATTACTCCGCCCATCGCTATGATTTGCTGAGCGCTAATCGCTTCGCGGTCGAACAGCCCCCAAGCCATCGCCAGCATCGGCACCACGTAAGTCGTCATGCCGGCGAAAAGTGGTCCGCGCTGAAGTACCATGTAGAAGAACGCAACCGTGGACAACCCTGTCACGACCGCTCCTAAAAGTATGAGGTAGATCCAGATCAACGGAGTGAACATGGGGCGTGCTGGGCCGGTTAGGTCGAGCGCATCAAGCGCCGGACTGCAGAACACCAGTGGCAAAAGCATCAAGCCGGCGCTACCAAGGATGGCAGCCGTCATCGGGAGTGCTTGGGCGTGTGACAGCTTGCACTTGATAAACGTGTTATTGAGTGCCGCCGTGATTGGCACCAGAGCCGCGAGTGCCACGATACCCAGCGACATTCCGCGCTCGATACCGTCTTCCACGACAAACCACAGGCACATCAAACCGCCACAAACTCCTAACATTTGTCGCCGTGTCGGCCAGATGCCAAGGATTGGAATCGACATCAAGATGGTCAGCAACGGGACTGCCGCGACTGCGACGCCAAAAACGCTATGACCGAAGCCCTGTGCCAGTACATACGGCTGTGAGACGTAGGGTGGCACGTTGGCTACCAATGCCGAAAGCAAAACCGGCCCCCAATCGCGCCGTTCGAGCCGATAGACGTCGCGCTTGAGCCACCAGATGATGCTGAGCGACCCGCCTGCCAGTAGCAAACGCCAGGCACCTATCTCGACCGGTCCCATCGCATGCGACACCCGTTCTATCAAAATGAACGAGGAACCCCACATTAAACTGACGAAGATAAATGCAAGATAGGCCATGGTGCAGAGATCAGGAGGCAACGCATTCGAAATCGATGCTCGCTTGTTGCCTGTGACAATGTTGACTCAGTGGCGACATACGCCGGCAACTTACATCACGACACGCCACGACGATGGCACGATCAGGGCGAAATTCTATCAGTTCGCCCTTCAGTGGGGCAGGGCGGAATCTTCCATTATCTGTACCCTCTGCAGCCCTGGGTGGCAAAATACGGAGATCCGCCGAGTTATTGGGCAATCTGGCTGCATCCATCAGGAAAAAACCGGTGACTGAACGTGCTTGACGAACTACAGTTAAGAGAGGGAGAAGTTCCTTACAAGGGTTGCCTCACTTATTGCAGTTTCGATAATTCAAGGGGTTTATTCAAGAATCAATTCTTCTAGGACTTATTTAGTGGCAAAACGCATCCTTTTCGATCCGAGCGAGTATCGCGAACTTACGCAAGAGGACCAGGAATTATTGCAGATGGGCTACCTGCGAGCGATCGACGCACTTCGTCGGAATGTCACCTCGAAAGGTTTCTCGGCCTGCTCGCTCAAAGACAATTGCGTTTACGGAACGGACTCAAACTACCGCGCTGTGTGGGCTCGCGACGGAGCGAAAACCACGATTTGGTCCTTGGACCTCGAGGACGACGACTTTCGTGAGTGTCAGGTTCAAACGCTGCGCACGATTCTCGACCATCAGGCTCCGGCCGGGCAGCTACCAGCCAATGTCTCGATCGACACTGATAAACCTGAATACGGAGGTGTAGGTGGCATTACTTCGATTGACAGCGCTCTCTGGACGATAATTGCTGTCTGGGATTATTGCCAGCGCCGCGACGATTGGACCTTAGTCGACCAGTATGCCGACAACTTGCAGCGGGCAATGGATTGGCTCAGCGCGCTCGACGCCAACAACTGCGGCATGCTCGAGATCCCCGAAGCCGGTGATTGGACTGACCTTTTTGCACGAAGTTACCACGTTCTCTACGACGAAGTGCTCTGGCACCGGACGCTCAACTGCTACAGTAAAATCTTGCATCATCTGGGCCTAAACGAGCGCGCCGAGGGCTACACAAAATGGTCGCAGCATGTTCGGCAAGTTATCTTAACAAGTTTTTGGCCGTCAACCGTTTACGACGAAACCGCTCCGCGGCGGATGTTTAGCGACGCCCAGTTCGACATCGGTGACGCGCGCTATCTCGTTGCGCAACTTTCGCCGTTTAGCTACAGTTGGCGGTGTGACGTGTACGGAAATCTGCTCGCATTTTTGACGAATCTAATCGATAAAGAAAAAGCGCATATGACGTTTCGGTTTCTGTGGGGCGTCGGCGTAAACGATCCCGGTCCAGTAAAAAATGTCTATCCGACCGTTCAGGCGGGCGATCCGGAGTGGCGAGATTACTTCACGGTGAATCTGCTCAATTTGCCGAATCACTACCACAATGGCGGCATCTGGCCGTTCATCGGAGGCCTGTGGGTTCGATACATCCATAAGCTCGGGGCGAGAGATCTTGCACGCCGAGAGCTTGTCAATCTTGCCCGTCTCTGCAAGCTCGGTGCAAGCAACGAATGGGAGTTCAACGAATGGCACCATGGCGTGACCGGTCGACCGATGGGTAAAGCCTATCAGGCTTGGACCGCCGCCAGCTTCATCCGCGCGTGCCACGACTTGCATCTCGATCCGGAATCGATCGAACGCTTATAGCATTCTCGATCACATCGGCGGGCCAGAAGTCGTCAAGCCAGTGCTGCAACCCTTCCAGCACACCGGCCGCATGGTGTGCCTTGGCATGGTAGACATTGGGATCTCGCAGCCGGAGCAGTTCTGGCTGGGCGTTCCCAACGACGATGCCTCGAAAACCGGATTGAAACATTTCAAGATCGTTGCCCGAGTCCCCCGCCACGATCACCAGCCTCCGTTCCATGCCCCAATGCTGAACCAGGAAGGTCGCTGCGGTTCCTTTGTTGGTGGCAGCGGGCAGGATGTCGAGATCGCGGTTCGAACTGTAAACAATATTCACTTCTTGCCCGAGTTTGTCGAGTTGCCGTAATAGCTGAGAAAGAAACGGTCCATCAAGATCGCATCCGTAGTAACTCACTTTGAATTCGGAAAGTAAGTGCCCTGGTTGCTCCTGTAATTCAGAAAACTCGGCACACACACTACGTATAAGTTGTGGACTCCAGTTGTGCGACGCTATCGGCCAACCGACAATCCGCTTTCCGATGGTATAGTCGTGAATTTCGGTTCCGACTCCGCAGATAACGGCGTCTGGCTCGGGAAGATGAAACTCTTCAATCGACTTGTGAATTGAATCGAGAAATCGACCGGAATTGTAGACGATCCGCCAGTGACGTTTGGCCTGCTCAGACCACATAACAAAGTCATCGAGCGCGCGGTCATCGCCTAACAGTGTGCCATCGAGGTCGGACACCAGGAGATTCATCCGTTCCACAGCGCCTCCTCCGCGACAAAGTCGTCGGGCTTGGCGAGTTGGCTGTCGACGTTGCCCAGCAAATCACCGCGGCGCGTCTCGAGTGAGAGTAAGAGTTGCTGCGCTATGCCGGTCCATGTGAAGCGGCTGCGAGCCTTCCGCGGACCAAATTTGGAAAGCTGAGAGGAGACCCGTGGATGTTGGAGTACCGCGGCGATAGCATGGCCGAACGCCG
The DNA here is from genome assembly GCA_041753435.1 of Pirellulales bacterium. GTDB lineage: Bacteria > Planctomycetota > Planctomycetia > Pirellulales > Lacipirellulaceae > DASYDU01. The sequence continues at coordinate 18,019 of JBGSUJ010000113.1, forward strand.
GGGGATCAAATGGATTTGCATAAAGCGCCTCGATACCCCAAGCAACCTGTTCACACAGGCCACCCTCGGTCGTGACTACGGTAGGCGTCCCGCAGGCCATGGCCTCGATGGCAGTCATACCGAACGGCTCGTAACGGCTCGAAAGAGCGAACACGTCGGCCGCCCGATAGTAATCCGCGAGATCGTTATCCTGTATATAGTCCTTGAACTCGACACGATCACCAATACTCAACTCGGTGGCGAGACCACGGAGGCTCTGCATGATCTCGATTTCGCCTTCAGTCGGTGCTGTCGATCCCACGGCCAGCACCAGCCGCGATTCCGGCACTCGCTCGAACACCGGCGGCATCGCCTGCAACAGCAAATCGTACCCCTTGTTCTTGGCGATGCGACCCAGCGCAAGCACTACCGGCCCATTGAGTCCAAGCTGTTGCTTGAGCACGTTGCGGGTCGAAAGCGAGACAGGGAAGAACCGCTGATCGTCGTATCCCGGCGGGATCACGCGCAGTTTGTCGAGCGGCACGTCGTACACGCCGTCGGTGAGGATGTCGCGCTGCGTTGGCGTTGTGGCGATCAACAGATCGCACTCGTCGTAGACGATTTTTTCTTCTCGGATCCGTTTGCGAAAGTTGTATTTCTTTTCCAATTCCACGGGATCGCCGTCCATGTTGTCGCGTTTCCACGAACCGATGGAATGCGGCGTATGAACGTGAGCGATGCCGAAGAGGTTCGCCAAGGCCTGCCCGGCCAGGCCGGCGTCCCAATAGTGGCTATTGATCAGCTGGTACGAAAGTTTCTCTTCTCGCATCCAGCGGGTCGCATTGCGGACCCATTCGGGAATCGATTCGCAGAGAGTTTCCTTGGGGATGAATTTGTTGCCGCCACAGGGAATACGGACGATCCGCGCCCGCTCGGCGATCGGTTCGACAGCGGGCTGATCGTCAAAGCGCCGCGTCAAAATGTCAACCGCGTAGCCCATTCGGGCCAGGCACTTGGAGAGCTCCAGCACATAGACGACCTGTCCACCGGTGTCGGGCTTACCGAATTCCGGCTCAGCCGCCACGTAGCCATGCGTCGAAATCATGCAGATTCGTTCGTTTTGAAGCGTGGACATTTCGCTTTCCTTTCGCCTCAAGTGATCGCCAATCCCACCGCCAGCGCGTGACAATCTCCAAGACTCAAAGTCCGTTGCGTGAAATGGATAAAGACATAGAGACAAAGGACAACAGCAAAACGCGCGCCGAGCAAGGGTGACGCTTTTGATTCGCGTCAATCACGGTCGACCAGCCACCACCATTCGAAACGAACAGCCGCAAATAGAGGGCATGTTCGGTGGTCGAATTATCTTGAGGTGCTTGTTTCATGCATCACCTCGCGTCCGCAGATCCACTTCAGCCACGATCACGAGTAGGCATTGTAACGCATTAGCGGAAATTACGAAACCCGTGACACGCGATTACACGCGGAAAACACGACTCTTTGTGTCAGCGAAATGCGATCAAGCGAGAGATTGAACCTATTGCACACGACATTGGTACTGCAGGACGCCGCCTGCGCCCGTTTGGAGCGGATTCTTGCTACCGCGGGACAGCGAACTCGATGGCGAGGCCCCATTGGCTCTATCGAGCAGTGTATCAAGTTATGTACACGCGTCATTTGGTTGGATCGACCTCCACCTTAAACTGAGTTTTTTCTCCAGTTTCTACCGGCACGGGCTCCATTTTGAACGGAGTTTTCTCTGCCGCCTCTGAGGTGGACCCCATGGGTTGGACAGCCAACGGGGTCCACCTCAATCAGTGCCTACTGATGATTGCTGCAAGTGGCCAATTCTACCCTCTTGCATTCGTCAAGCAACTTGCTATCCTCAAGCTTATAATAGTGTACATGTGTATCGTTTAGCGCCGCGGCCCCGCCGTCGTTCCCACACCTTAGCCGCAATTTGCCCCCCGACCCCCGGAGTCCCGCCATGCCTATCGGCCGTCATCGTGTTTTGGATGAGGTCAAACAACGTGAAGTGTGTGCCCTCGTTGCGGCCGGGTGTAGTCTCACCTCGGCCGCCAAGTATGTCGGTTGCGATCGCGGCACCTTGCGCCGCGAGGCTGACCGGAATGCGGAATTCGACGCCCAACTGCGTCACGCCGAGCTGCAGGCCGAGGTCAATCCACTGCGCAGCGTGTATTTAGCCTCCACCACCAATTGGCGTGCCGCCGTCTGGCTGCTAGAGCGCACCCGGCCCGAGCTATACGCCCGCGCGGCCACAAATCTCGTGAAAATGGAAACCGTCCAAGACCTCATTGCCCGCGTACTGCAGGTCACCGCCGAAGAACTCTCCGACTCGCCCACTGGCCAGGCCTCCTGCCAACGGCTAACCCAGGCGATCGAGCACACCTGCGGCGAGCTGGCCATGGCCGCCGTCGCCACCCGAGACCCCCGCCGCCTCCGCAAAGTGATCGCCAGCATGACGACACGACCCGCAGTAATGCCGGAGGTGTAAGTCGAGCGATCGACACTCGCTGCCAGTAGCCCTGCCAATTCAGCCCCGCCGCAAAAGATCGATCGTGCGGCGAAAGGAACTCGAATTTTGCCGCAGGCACTCTGCAGCACGCCTTGCGATTCATGAGGTTTCCCCACTCACCACGATGCAAAACCCATCCATTTTGCCGCACGATCCGCGAATTTGTCCGCCGCCTCAGCAGCGGCAACCATTACTTGTTGGCGCGCGAGCTTTCGATTGGACAGTTTCCGTTACAGCATCGGCCATCGTCACGCTTCAACTTCGAGAACCAAGGGCTACGGCGGCGGAATGTCCAACGGCTCTGGCACGGGCACGTCGTGCGGCTCCGGCACGGGTACATCATGCGGACTGGGCACTGGCACATCCGTTGGTGTTGGCAGCACGGGCTCAACGGGTTCGTTTGGATCCGTCCCGGCGTACTCGAACGCAGCCGCTGGTGACAGCGCCTGCAGCTTCTGTCGAAGACAGCGGTCGGACCAGTGTCCCAATTCAAACGGTAGCCCGTCCATCGAGAGGCGTGTCGTTGTGGTGAACCGCACCGCCTTGAAAGACAACCACCAGGTGTTAAGGATTCTATTTATCGGACTGCCTCCTCTCGAAGCATTGTGGCAGAATTGCTGCTTGCGACTGCTGCTGAACGGCATGGGCCATGACGCCGGACAGACGCAAAAGGCATGCCAACGCAGATCTGCCGGCTTTTTCGAAAGTTTCAGCCGGTTCGGTCGATCGCGGCCCCGGTTGACGGGCGACCAGGTTGAACCAATACGGACGTCTGCATCGGTCGGCGGATGCGGAAGGTTACTGAAGAATTCCGCGGTCGAGGAGTTGCTGCGTAAACTTGCGTGCACCCGTTGGATTCATGTGGACCCTGTCGGCGAAGTCATTGGTATCAGGCAGCAGGCGGGAAAAGTCGTGCACTTCTTGGCCGAGGCACTGGGAAAGTTCGGCGAGGAATGCGTCGAGATTCTCGATCTTCGCGGCGTAAGTGGGCAGATAAGGTGCGTAGATCAACTGTACGTCGACCCCCGCAGCCCGGGCGTCGTCAATGATCCCGCGGAGTGCTTCAACCTCCTGAGGGTCGGCAGTGAGCTTGATCGGTTCCATGCCCTCGGTCTCCTGGATCAGCTCCGGCGTGATCTGCATCCGCATAAACGACGCCTGATCGCTGTTGCCGCTGGCGAGATACGACATCGCGCGGAGAAACATCTCGCTGTTGTAACGGTAGAGGTGCGTCACTCGGCTGGCGGCAGCAGTGAGCGGACTGAACTCTTGGCCGAGCTCGCGGAGCCGCTCCGAGCGATCCCAGAATGGCTTGTAATCGAGCACCGTTTCTTCGCTGGTGGGAGCGGTTACGTTCGAGACTTCAATGATCAGCCGTTTCGGCTTCCGATTGTGCTCCAGATAGTCGTCGAAGATAGCGCGGGCGATTCGCGGCGGCATCCCATTGTGGCTGATGTTGGCGATCGGTTTTCCAAGTTGCTCTTCCGCGAACGGCTGATCGAGCGCCATGACTCCGCGCGAGCTGCCGAGGACTACCGTATCGGCGTCGAATCGTCCGCTGTACATCGCGGGAAAGCGTTGCGGGCTGCGATAGAGCAGGTTCTCGAGGACGCCGCCGCCAATTCGGTCGCCGAAAAAAAACGCGACTACGGCGAGCAGTAGTGTGATTCCACGTTTCATGATGGGCTTAGAACTGGAAGTAGATGAATTGATTGGAGCCGAAATTACCCAAGAGCGAGATCAGCCAAAGTATCCCGGCGAACGAAAAAATGCAGAACGCCGGCGATCGCAGCAGCAGCGGATTGAGCGGCACCAGGCGGTTGAATTCCTCCGCCACGAGCAGCAGCCCGATCACAAAGAACGACTTGGCGACGAGGATCTTGTTGCGAATCGAGCCGGGGTCGATCCCGTCGAGCGTGGCGATGCGACCGATGATCTCCCAGGCTTCGCCGGCGGAGTGGGCCCGGAAGAAGACCCATGCCAGGCAGGTGAGCGCGAAGACCAGGGCCATCGAGATATAACCGCTGAGCCAATTGGGGATGTAAAGGGCCGTTCGCAGCCGCTGCCAGCGATTGCCGATCAGCCGCTGCACGACGAGGTACATGCCGTGGAGTCCGCCCCAGATGACGAACTTCCAGTCGGCCCCGTGCCACAGCCCGCCCAGCAGCATCGTAATCATCAGATTGCGATAGGTGTGGAAGGTGCCGTCCCGATTGCCACCCAATGGGATGTAGAGGTAGTCGCGCAGCCAGGAGGACAGCGAGATATGCCAGCGCTGCCAGAATTCGCTGAAGCTCTTGGAGATGTACGGGGTGCGAAAATTCTCGGGAAACTCGAAGCCCATCACCCGCGCCAGGCCGATCGCAATGTCGGAATAGCCGGAAAAGTCGCAGTAGATCTGGAAGGCGTAGAGCACGACGCCCACGGCGAGGCCCAGCGACGACTGCAGACTGGGCTGATCAAAGATTCGATCCACGATCAGCGCCGCCCCGTCGGCGACGACCACTTTTTTGAAATAGCCGGCGAGTACCAGCCCCGTCCCCGTGACCACGTTGTCCCAGTGGAAGGGGTGATCGCTGTGCAACTGGGGCAGGAAGTCGCGGGCGCGCACGATCGGCCCGGCCACGAGCTGCGGAAAGAAGGCGATGAACGTGGCGAACCGCAGCAGGCTCGGCTCCATGCGGATCTCGCGGCGATAGACGTCGATCGTGTAGCTCATCGACTGAAACAAACGTGTAGAACGAGATGCCGACGGGCAGGATGATGTTGAGCGTCGTGAGCGAGGTGCCCAGCCCGACCGCGTCCGAAACATGCTGGAACGAGTCGATGAAGAAGTTGAAGTACTTGAAGAACCCGAGCAGGCCGAGGTTGACGATGCAACTCATCGTCAAAACTGCCCTGCGTTTCGACTGTTCCTCGGAGCGGTCGATGTACATTCCGAACAAGTAGTCGACGATCGTCGAAAACATGATCAAGAGCAGGAAGCGGTAGTCCCACCAGCCATAGAACACATAGCTGCCGAGCAGACAGACCCACAGCCGTCCTTTTCCGCTCGACGAAAAATAAACGGTCAGAAAGATCGTCAAAAAGACGAGGAAGGTGAGGCTATTGAAGATCACGCGGTCGCTCCGTCGGCAGCGGGCAAAGACGAGAGGCTCCGCAGCTTTTTGGGGGCGAGCGGACTTGGCAGCGGCGGGCTCACAGCCGAGTTATTCCATTATGGATAGGGTCCAGAAGTGCGTCAAATCGACGGAAAAAACCGCACGGAAATTTCACACTTTGGTCAGCCGCAGGCATTCACTTGGCTCCGCGACGATTGATCGCCCGCTGCATGGCGGCGCCCATGTCGGCGGGGCTTTGGGCGACTTCGATGCCGGCCGCTTCGAGGGCCGCGATTTTTTCGCCCGCGGTGCCTTTGCCGCCCGCGATGATCGCGCCGGCGTGGCCCATCCGTTTGCCCTTCGGCGCGGTACGGCCGGCGATGAACGCGGCCACCGGCTTGCTCACGTGCTGGGCCACATACGCGGCCGCTTCTTCTTCCGCCGTGCCGCCAATTTCGCCCATCATCAGGATTGCTTCGGTCTTGGGATCGGCCTCGTACATTTTCAGCAGGTCGATGAACGAGGTGCCCACAATTGGATCGCCGCCCAAGCCGACACATGTCGACTGGCCGAGACCCAAATTCGAAAGTTGCCAGACCGCTTCGTACGTGAGCGTGCCGCTGCGGCTCATCACGCCGACGGGGCCCTTCTGGTGGATGTAGCCGGGCATGATGCCCATTTTGCACTCATCGGGCGTGATCACGCCTGGGCAGTTCGGGCCGACGAGATGCACATCGCGGTCACGGATCACATCGTACACCCGCACCATGTCGAGCACGGGCACTCCCTCGGTGATCGCCACGACGACTTTGCAGCCGGCGTCGACCGCTTCGAGGATCGCGTCGGCCGTGAAGGCGGCGGGGACGAAGATCATCGCCGCGTCGACGCCTTCCTTTTCGACCGCTTCGGCGACGGTGTCGAAAATCGGCACCCCGAGCGCGGTCTGGCCGCCTTTGCCCGGCGTCACACCGGCGACCAGCTTGGTACCGTACTCGAGGCAGTTCTTGGAATGAAACTCACCCGACTTGCCGGTGATGCCCTGGCAAACGACGCGGGTGTTTTTATCGATCAGGATGCTCATGATTCAATCTCGATGAATTCGCTTGCTATGTCAGCCAGCTGCTTTGACGACTTTGTTGGCGGCGTCGGTGAGGTCGGTCGCGGTGATGATCGCCACGCCGCTCTCAGCCAGCAGCTTGCGGCCTTGTTCGACTTCGGTGCCTTCGAGCCGCACGACCAGCGGCACGTTGAAGCCGACTTCTTTGTATGCAGTAAGGATGGCGCTGGCGATCGTCGTGCAACGCATGATGCCGCCGAAGATGTTCACCAGCACCGCTTTGACGTTCTTGTCAGAAAGCAGGATGCGGAATGCTTCAGTGACTTGCTCGGCGTTGGCGCCGCCGCCGACGTCGAGGAAGTTGGCCGGCTCGCCGCCGTGGAGCTTGATGAGGTCCATCGTGCTCATGGCGAGGCCGGCGCCGTTGACGAGGCAGCCGATGCTACCTTCAAGCTGCACATAGCTGAGCCCGGCCGCGCCCGCCCGCAGTTCGTTGGGGTCTTCTTCCGAAATGTCGCGTAGCTCATTGAGCTGCGGATGGCGGAACAGCGAGTTGTCGTCGAAGCTCATCTTGGCATCGAGCGCGATCAACTCGCCACTCTTGGTGACCACCAGCGGGTTGATCTCCGCCAGGCTGCAATCGAGATCGACGAACAACTTGCAAAGCGACCGCATGAACTTATCGGCCGCGCGGACACTGGGGCCCGTCATGTCGAGCTTCGCGCACAGTTTGCGCACTTGATATGATTGCAAGCCGCTATCCGGATGGAAAGGCTCGATGAAGATCAACTCAGGCGTCTTCTCGGCGACTTCTTCAATGTTCATGCCGCCCTGACTTGACGCCATCAGCACCGGCATGGCCCGGGCCCGGTCGATAACGATGCCGAGGTACAGCTCGCGGGCGATTTCGCAACCCGCTTCGACCAGCACGCGGCCGACCGTTTGCCCGGCGGGGCCCGTTTGAATCGTGACGAGCTTCTTGCCAAGCAGCTTGGCGGCGACAGACTTCGCTTCGTCGGCGCTACGGACAAGCTGAACCCCGTGCTGCTTGGACCCTGCATCTTTTGGATCCGTGAGCACGGTACCCTTGCCGCGCCCGCCGGCGTGGATCTGGGCTTTTACGACCGCGAGCGGGCCGCCCATTTGCGCGAAAGCGGCCGCTGCTTCGTCGGGCGTCTTGGCGACTATGTTCTGCGGTACAGCGACGCCGGCCGACCGCAACAAATCCTTGGCTTGATGTTCGTGAATCTTCATTCCGGGATGCTACCCGTCGCAGGCATGGGTGACAAGGCGGTGGTTTTTAGGGGCCTCTCTCGAAGGCCTGCCAACGTCAGGCCAGAGCTTGGAAAAACTGAGCGAATTTCCGTTCTAAGCAGCTATGTGTTAGAGTGGGTGGACGGTTGGAGACTGGTAATTCAGCCTGCCGAAGGAGCAAGCTCAATAGGTTTGGTACAGCATCTGGACGATCATTCACAATGGGAAATCCGACGAATCTATCCTGGGAAGGGCTACGAGCGCTGGTTGATCTGACACGCGACGCTGCCTGTCTCATCGAGGCGATCGGGAAGCGGGTGGTGTACGCGAATTCGCAACTTCTGCGGCTTGCCGGCTTGTCTGACGTAGCGAGTCGCAGCATTTTTTTATTGATTCCAGACTTGGATACGCCAATTATTCGTGAATTGTTCTCCGAACTGGCAGCCGGGAAGTGTGCCGAGAGGAGGGTCGAGATTGGCGGTGAGGCGAATATTGGCAGTCGCCGAATCACCGGGGTGCGGGTCCGTCGTGTGGAAACCGACAGCGGGGTGTTGTTGGCCATGGTTTTGGAAACGTCGACAGTGGCAAGTGACTGCATGGAAAAACGATCCCAGGCAGTTGATCCGCTGACGGGGCTGGCGGATCGCACGCAATTGCTCGAGAAACTGACCTTTCTGGTCCAGGGGGACCGTTCAAGTACACCGAGTTATGCGGTCCTGTTTGTCGACGTCGACAATTTCAAGCAGGTGAACGACAGGCATGGCCATCTGGTGGGCGACGGCGTGTTGCGCGAAGTCGCGCGGCGGTTGGCGGGGTCGGTACGAACGGGTGATCTTGTAGCCCGATTCGGCGGCGATGAGTTTGTTGTGCTCTTGGAGCGTGTAGCTGGTCCAAGTGAACTTTTGCCGGTGTTGGGGCGCATCGCAGCGGCTTTTGTTGAGCCGATTCCGGTAGGTCAGGGCGCAGTTACACTTTCGGTCAGCGTGGGAACGGCGTTGGCGGACAACGACGGGAGTTCGGCTGAAGAGTTGATTCATAGGGCCGATCGGGCGATGTATGCCACGAAAAAGGCTTCGGTCTGATGGTCCTCGTCGGGACCGCGATTCTGGCGGCAAGACCGTTCTAATCTGTACTACCGGCCTCCGGTAACGGGTAGTGCCAGAGCGCAAATCGAAAGCTATTTTTACTTGGCATGGCGCGGCGTATACCGTGTGCTGGTGCCGGCCGGTGTGACGCGCTCCGGCTTTGCGCTCAGAGTATCGAATCATGATTGTCATCGTGGGTTGTATCGTGGTGGTTGGGGCCGTACTCGGGGGCTTTACGCTTTCCGGTGGGCATGTTGGTGCGCTCATTCATCCGGCGGAAATCCTCACGATTGGCGGAGCGGCGCTGGGGGGGTTGATTGTCAGTGCGCCGAAAAAGGTGCTGGTCGACCTGATGAAGGGCGTGATCAGTACGATGAAGGGCACTCCCTACAATCGGGCAGCCTACGATGACTTGTTCAAATGTTTGTACGACCTGTTGCGGCTTGCCCGACGCGACGGCATGCGAGCGTTGGAAGGGCATGTCTCCGATCCGGAGAACAGCTCGATCTTTGCCAAGTACCCGCGGATTGGACACAACCATCATGTGGTCGCTTTCATTAGCGGTGCGATGTCGCCGTTGATCGAGTCAACCGCCAAACCGGAGCAACTGGCTGAACTGCTGGAGATGGAAATTAAAATCATCGAGGAAGAACACCATGCTCCGACGATGGCGTTGCAGAAGGTTGCCGACGCATTGCCTGGTTTTGGGATTGTGGCGGCGGTGCTGGGGATTGTGATCACGATGGGGCATATCGATGGCCCGCCTGCTGAGATTGGTCATAAGGTAGGTGCGGCCTTGGTGGGGACGTTCTTGGGAATTTTGGCGTCGTATGGGTTTGTCGCGCCGCTGGCGACCCGGTTGGAGTTTTTGGGTCATAGCGAGATGGGATTCTTTCGCACGATCGCGGCGATTGTGGTGGGCTTTGCCGACAATTTGCCACCCAAGGTAGCCATCGACCTAGCGCGACGTGGTGTGGCGAGTGAGTTCCGCTCGGACCGCAACGAGCTCGACGAATTGTTCAAAGAAGCAGAAGCGGCGTAAGAGTAGGGGGAGATTTAGGGATCAGGAGACGAGCCAAACAAAGCAGTTCCTCGCCTCTATCGTTCCCTGTCACCATGGCTGGTACGACTCATTGAACAGGGCCTGAGGCAACAGACATGGCAGGGCATGGCGGTGGTGCTTGGAAGGTGGCTTACGCGGACTTCGTGACCGCGATGATGGCGTTTTTCCTCGTGATGTGGATTACGGGCCAGAGCCCCGATACAAAGGAAGCTATCTCGGGTTACTTTCAAGATCCGTGGGGCACGTCGTCGGATCTCACGGCGCCGGCGTCGCTCTTGCCTAGTGAAACGCACGGCGATGTGCTCAGCCTCGATATGCCGCAGCAACTTGAGCCCGGCAATAAACCGGGCGCGGCCGATTCCGACGGCAAGGATCCCGACGCGAAAGCTAAATCGAGGTGGGCGCAAAAGCGCAGAGTTCACTTCTTGCAGGACAGCGATCGCACCGCGCCCGCGCTGGTGATTCCCTTTGCCGAAGCTTCCTCTGAGTTGACCCAAGAAGCCAAGTCGCAACTCGATCGACTGATCCCTAGCCTGGTTGGCAAGCTCAATAAAGTGGAGGTCCGCGGCCATTCGACGCGGCGGCCTTTGCCGGCAGATAGCCCTTATCGCGACTTATGGCAGCTCTGCTACGCGCGTTGTCAGGCCGTGATGGCGTACTTCGAGGCGCATGGGGTGGAGTCAGATCGCTTGCGGTTGAGCCAATCGGCCGCGTATGAACCGCTGACCAATCGTGTCGAAACGGCGTGGCAAGGCGAAAACGCACGGGTCGAAGTGTTCTTGCTCGACGAGCTTTCGGCTGAGCGGCCAGGGATAGACGTCAGGGCAGGTGCGAAAACGGCGAAGACGGAGATTTCCGCTGGCCGCTAAAAAATGTTTTTTGCTGTCCGGTTATGCCGGCGGCGAAGCGGCGTAGGTTTTGGTGACGCCTTCGAAGGGGACAAGCAAACAACAGGGCCCCTCGTCAGAAATGGGCTGCCGAGGCAACCCCAGCGTGCGCAGCGGTAGCGCAGAGGCTGCCAATTTTCTCGCGGCAGAGCGCGAACGCCGGTGATTTGTGGCGAACACCGTGGCGAGTGGAACGACTTTTCAAAAAGCGGTTGCGGCCGACTGCGGAGGAATTGGGGGGCCTCACACGGATGAGCGGGGAACCTTGTCAAATTGAAGTTGCCAAGCGCTTGTACTCTTGGCGGCTGGCGATTCGTTCGCAGCTCGTTCCGGAGGTTTTTGGGGGGCCTCACACGCAGTGGGTACACGTAAGTGTACGGGTGTTTATATCCGGGGGAGTGGCCGAAATCAAGAACTATTTTTGGCCGGTTTGGAAAAAGTAGACACGCAGAGGCTGCGGAGAGCGCGGGGAGAGGAATTGCAGAGAGACAAGTTAGAACGCTCAGCGGCGCTAATCGACGCGGAGGGGAATGGACTGAAATGGCTATCGTGGACCCGGCGTTGAGGGTGGGGTAGTTTGGTCCGCGACGCGCATATTTCACGATTTGCTTCTGGGTTCCTGCTGCGATGGCGAAGAAAACCGATCCAACTGTGCCGAGCGCGATCCTCGAGCTGGTTGTCCAATTTGGCGAGTACGAGGAGACGCACCCTGGGTCAATGATCGAACCGAAATCGAAACCCCGACGGGGTTTTTGCATTGTTCCGAGCACGGCGCGTTGTGTGGTCGACACGGCGGCAATTGTGTAACGCCTGCGGCGTAAGGGTGTGGTGCATTTGGTTACCCAGGGTGCGCCGCTTGTGCGGCGCCCCTGGGCTGTGGAGTGGAACCGCTTCGCGGTAGGGGAACGGCGGCGGATGAAGGCGACGGACCGCGAGATGGATGGGTTGGTTTACGAGCTTTACGGGCTGACGGATGAGTGGCGGTGGGGCGTGGTTCTCTCTCGTTGCGAACTGGGGTATGATGCTCGGTGTCGGCTGGGACCGAATCAAAGGAACATGACATGAATTGTGTGGCAAGGTGGATGTTGGCGGTCGTGGTGGTGGTGTGCGCGGGGCGTGGCGTTGCTGCGCAGGATTGGTCGCAGTGGCGGGGCGACAACCGAGACGGCAAGGCGGTCGAGTTTTCTGCACCGGCGACCTGGCCGAAAGAACTCGCTAAGCAGTGGGAGGTTTCGATTGGGGATGGCGTAGCGACGCCTGCGCTGGTGGGCGATCGGTTGTATGCCTTCTCGCGGCAGGATGGGAATGAGATTGCGCGGTGCTTGAACGCTGCGGATGGCGTGGAGATTTGGAAAGACTCGTATGAGAGTGGGGGGACAAGTGGGGGAGCGAGCGGCTTTCAGGGACCGCGGAGTTCGCCGACAGTATTCGATGGCAAAGTCGTGACGCTCGGCGTGCGTGGGGTGCTCTCGTGCCTCGACGCGGAGACGGGGAAAGTGCGCTGGCGGAAAGATGATTTTCCGGGTGAGTGGCCACGATTCTATACTTCGAGTTCGCCGATTGTGGTCGACGGCCTGTGCATCGCACAACTCGGCGGCGACGATGGCCAAGGGGCGATCGTCGCGTATGATCTCGAAAGTGGTGAAGAAAAGTGGCGGGCGGAGGATTTGAGTCCATCCTACGCTTCGCCGATGCTTTGGGATGTGAACGGCACCAAGGTAATCATCGCGGCGACCGAGAATGATTTGGTGGGCGTGTCGGCGACCGATGGGAAGCTGATGTGGAAGATTCAATTCACGCAGGGCCGTTACAATGCGGCCACGCCGATAGTGGAGGGGGGGACGCTGATCTTGGCAGGGCCGGGAAGCGGGATGTCGGCCATTGCGCTGATGCTGAACGGCGACAAGCTGAAAGAGGAGCTACTCTGGACAAACACGGACAATAGCGTGCAGTTTAGTTCGCCGGTGCTCAAGGAGGGGCTGATTTTCGGCCTCTCAAACAACAATACGCTGTTCTGCATTAAGGCGGACTCGAGCGAGACGGCTTGGAGTGCGCCGCTCGGTGGGCCTGAACCGCCCTCGCCGTTCGGGCCATTTGGACCCGGTGGACGTAACCGCGAGCGGGGCGATCGGCCGCGTGGCGAAGATCGGCCTGGCGATCGAGCGGACGCCGCGACGCGGCGAAACGATTCGGTGCAACCCATGACGGCGGAAGTAGAACGCGCGCAAGCGACGGAAGTTCCATCGCCGACGAACGAACAGCCGGAAGCGCGACCAAGTGGTGGCTGGGGCGAACGGCGCGCCGCTGGCGGCCGAGGCCAGTTTGGTCGTGGTCGCGGTGGACGCGGCGGCGGACGGGGTGGTTATGGCTCGGTGGTCGATGCCAGCTCGGTGATCATGGTCCTCACTCCGGCGTCGGAGCTGGTGGTTTTCGCGCCGAGTGCCGCGGAGTACAAGGAGTTGGGCCGGTATAAAATCTCTGAGACGCCGACGTATGCGTACCCCGTGGTGTCGGGAAAGCGGATCTTCACGAAGGCTCAGGATCAATTGACGCTGTGGCAGGTGGAGTGACGGTGCGGTCGACGCGCTCAGCTGCAGTCGCCGAGTCGATAGTCGCGTCGGGACTATTGTGAGCCGACACTGGGCCATAGAAGGAGGCTGATTCTGGCCAGAAGAAAACAGCAAACTCGAAACGCCTCAAACATGAGTGGCCGCGGGGCGTCGCGTGGGGAACGTTCAGGGGTGGGCGGGCGTGCGCCAGGGTTGTGGCTTGTGGCGCTGATGCTGTGTGTGTCGGGCGGTTCGGCATTGGTGTTTCAAGTGGCGTGGATGCGCGAGTTGCGGTTGGTGTTTGGGGCGACGACGGCGGCAGTGGCAGCGGTGCTGGCGGTTTTCATGGCGGGGTTGGGTTTGGGGAGCGCTGTGCTGGGTCGTCGAGCCGATCGGACAGCAAACCCGCTGCGGATGTATGGGCAACTCGAGATTGCAGTTGCGCTGATGGTGGCATTGAGCCCGTATCTGATTGGGCTGGCGGCGAAGATTTATTTTGGGCTTGGTGGACAAGGGACGCTGGGGCTGGGTGGAGCGACCGTTGTGCGACTGGCGCTGGCAGTTGCGGTGATGGGTGTGCCGACATTTTTCATGGGCGGTACGTTGCCGGCGGCGGCACGTTCGATTACGGCGGCAGGCGATGTGCGGCGGCGGGCCCTGGCGGTGCTGTATGGAGTGAACACGCTCGGGGCCGTGTGCGGGGCGTACTTTGCCACGTTCTACGCACTGGAAACGCTGGGAACGCATGCGACGCTGTGGTTGGGTTGTGCGATGAATCTGCTGGTGGGGTTGATAGCGGTCCGCAGCTCGAAGAGTTTGCCGGCACTAGAGCCGCGCGAAGAAGTCGCTGCCGAACCGGCGGCTCTGGCGCTGGAGTTGGATCATGTGCTGGTGTATGCGGCGGCCGGGGTGTTGGGTTTTGTATTTTTCTCGCTGGAGTTGGTGTGGTATCGAATGCTTGCGCCGATATTAGGTGGGACGACGTTTACGTTTGGCTTGATCCTGTGTGTCGCCCTGTTTGGGATTGGCGTGGGCGGGGCGGCGTATAATTGGGTATTTCGTTGGGTGTCGCCAAGTTGGTCGGTACTGGCGCTGAGCTGCGCGGTGGAAGCGGCCTTGGCGGCGTTGCCATTGGCGTTGGGCGATCGGTTGGCAATTCTGGCTGGCCGCTTGTTCATTCAAGCGACCTCGTTTGGGCAGGTGGTGGTGGGCTGGTGCCTGGTGATGTCGATCGTGGTGCTGCCAGTGGCGCTCGTGAGTGGGTTGCAGTTTCCGCTGCTGGTGGCGTTGCTGGGTGAAGGCCGGACGGCAGTGAGTCGACAGTTGGGAACGGCGTATGCGTGGAATACGGTGGGGGCGATTGCCGGATCGCTGGTGGGTGGATTCGTGGCGATTCCGCTGCTGACCGCGGTGGGAGCCTGGCGGGCATTGGTAGTGCTGCTGGTGCTACTTTCGGCGGGGTTGATCGTGCGTGCAGGAAGCAGGGCCGGGCGGACGGCGTATGTTGTGGTGGGGGTGCTGTTGTTTACGTTGGCCTGTGCCTGGCAACGAGGGCCGACCTCGCTTTGGCGGCACAGCGGAATTGGCGCAGGTCGCGCGATCGTGCCCCCGCGTAGCAACGCCAACGCAACCCAGATGTGGATTAACGAGCATCGTCGCAGCATGCAATGGGAGGCGGAGGGGATTGAATCGAGCATTGCGATTACGTCGCCCGATGGCTTGTCGTTTGTGGTGAACGGCAAGAACGATGGCAACGCGATTGGGGATGCAGGTACTCAGATTGGCGTATCGATCCTCGGTGCAGTGCTGCATCCCGCGCCGAAGACTGGCTTGGTAATCGGTTTAGGAACGGGCGAATCGGCCGGTTGGCTGGCAGAAATGCCGGGAATCGAACGAGTGGATGTGGTGGAGTTGGAGCCGGCAATTGATGAAATGGCCCGCCGCTCGAGCCAACTGAATAAAGATGTGCTGAACCATCCGCGTGTGCGCCGCATTTACAACGACGGGCGCGAGTTCGTGTTTACGACGGACCAGAAGTACGACGTCATTATATCGGAACCATCGAACCCTTACCGCGCTGGAGTGGCAGCACTCTATACGCTCGAGTTCTATCAACAAGTGCGTGACCGGCTGACTGCGGAGGGAGTGTTTGTGCAATGGGTGCAGGCTTACGAAGTGGATTCGCTCACCGTGAGTACGGTGCTGGCAACCGCGCGGCGGGTATTCCAGCACGTGGAATTGTGGCAGTCGATTCCGAGCGATCTGCAAGTAGTTTGCTCGCAGGTGCCAATCAAGTATTCGGTGGAAGAAATGCGGACGCGGCTCGGCACACCGATTATGGCCGAGGCGCTGCGTGTGGCGTGGAAGGTGGATGGCGTGGAGGGTTTTCTGGCGCATTACTTGGGCAACACGGCCTATGTAGATGGAGTCGAGAGTGCAAGCGTAATTCTGCCGAACACAGATGACCGCAATTTCCTCGAATATGGTTTCGCCAAGACCGTGGGATTTCTCACTGGTTTTACGGCCAGCGACATGCGCGAGGCGGCGGTGCTGGCCGGACATCATCGGCCGGTGCTGACCGAGGGAGGAATTGACTGGGAGCTGGTCGAGAGGCGGCGGATTGAGTTCAATTTTCTGTTTACGGGCCAGATCCTGCCTTCGCAGCAGCGGACGCCGGAACTACGGGCGCTGGCGCAAGGGTACGTTTACTTTTTGGGAGGTTGATACCGAGAAGCACTCAATCAATGGGCCCAGGCAGACGTTGAGCCGCTGAGCGATGTCGACCGGTTGGTACGAGCGCGGGCGCATGCCGAGTTGGCCGAAGCCCAGTGTTTGAACTTGTTGGAACCGTTAGCGCCAAAGTTTGCCGCTGAAGCGGCAGTGACTCGGGCAATCTACTATTGGAAGTCACAGGATACGCCAGAAGCGGCCCGTGCCTTGGGGCAATTGTACGATGAGCTGGCTGTCGACCCATGGGCGATTGAAGTGATGGTGGAGCGGGCGTTTGGGCTGACTAAGGAAGTGGCTGGTACCGGCTCCGAGGCGGCGCGGCAGTTAGGCGAGAAGCTGTCGCAACCGTTTGCGGGTTACCGCTTTGAGCCCCAGCGGAATGTACTGCGTTTAATGGTGGCCGAGCACGACAGCCCGGAAGCACTGTTGGCGGCTTTAGCAGACGTTGAACCTTATCCGCCTTGGACTGGGCCGCTGTTGAAAATGCGGGCAGAAGCATATTGGGCGGCCAAGCATGAGCTGGCCGAGCAAGCGGCGCGGGATTGGGAGTTCTATCAGCAGCACGCGCCATGAAGGGACACGTTATTTGGCGAAGCTGGGCTCGGCAAGTCCTATATTCGGGAGGGCGTTTCGGGTTGTAGGGCCAAGTAGCAGACGCTAAAATTTTTCCAGACAGATTGAAGTTTGGTAGTGGAGAGACGGTATCGAGGTTTCGCCCGCCCGCTCAAACACCCGCCCGCCCGCTGGCGCGGGCTCGCCGAGATTGGTCTTGCCTGTTGCCCGCCTCTCGAAGTGGCCTGATGTCGATTCCAGAATTTCCACCGTTATTCATCTATGCCCTCGTGCTGTTGGGGTTCGTGGCGACGAATCTAATTCTCGCGCGATTTGCTGGGCCGAAGAAAAAAACGGCCGTCAAAGAGATGCCGTACGAATCGGGCATGGACCCAGTGGGCGATGCACGGCAGCCATTCGACGTGAAGTTCTACTTGGTGGCGATTTTG
The DNA here is from genome assembly GCA_041753435.1 of Pirellulales bacterium. Lineage (GTDB taxonomy): Bacteria > Planctomycetota > Planctomycetia > Pirellulales > Lacipirellulaceae > DASYDU01. Next base: position 35,261 of record JBGSUJ010000113.1, read on the forward strand.
TTCTTGGTGTTCGATGTTGAACTGCTGTTCATGTACCCCTGGGCGGTGAGCGCCTACGTGAGCGAGGGAGGCATACCCGGAGGCTTGCGCGACACGGTGTTTGTCGTAATGTTAGTGTTCATGGCGACACTGGTCATCGCTTACATTTACGCCTGGCGGAAGGGGGTCTTCCGATGGCGGTAGGATTGCCGGAAAACGTGTTTCTCACCAAGCTCGACGCGGCCGCGAACTGGGCTCGGTCGAACAGTCTCTGGCCGATGCCTTTTGCGACCGCCTGCTGCGGGATTGAGTTGATGGCGACGGCCGCCTCGCGGCACGACATTGCGCGGTTCGGTGCCGAGGTGATGCGGTTTAGCCCGCGGCAGTGCGACTTGCTAATTGTGGCCGGTCGGGTGGTGATGAAGATGTTGCCCGTGTTGCAGCGGATTTGGCTGCAGATGCCCGAGCCGAAGTGGTGTATGTCGATGGGGGCGTGTGCTTGCACGGGCGGCGTGTTTGATACGTACGCCGTGGTGCAGGGAGTTGATCGGTTCATCCCGGTGGATGTGTATGTGCCGGGTTGCCCGCCGCGGCCGGAACAGTTGCTCGCGGCCCTGATGGAGATGCAGGTCAAAATCATGAAGACGGGCACGATCACGGGCCGAGAGTTTTTGGAGCGGACAACGCCGACGGGCCCTGCGAAGTTCGACCCAGACGAAATTCGCCGCTTTCGTGAGGCTGCGCCGGTGACCGGGCTTGACATTTACATGCCACCGACGCAGGATCCCAACGGCAGCTCGACCAGATAGATTTTTTTGACAGGATAACAGAATCGGCAGGATTTACGGAATGGAGGAATGGAATTGAAAGCGACTCTGTTTCGATTTTCAGCCTATATTGATCCTGACAAAAAAAGAGTTGTGGATAGTTAGCCAGGAAGAGTTTGATGCTGGAATTGGCCACGCTGCAGCAGCGGTTCGGGAATGAGATCACGGAATCAACATTCCGCGAGAATCGGCGGATTGTCGTGCCGCTCGCCAAGATCTATGGAGTGTTGGAGTTCTCTCAGCGTGGGGGCTTCGACATGTTGGTCGAGCTGACGGCGGTCGATTATCTGGAATACGAAGGGGCCACGGATCGCTTTGGGCTCGTGTATGTGCTGGTCAATACCACGACGGGCGAGCGAATGATAATCAAGACGTTTTTGAGTCCGCCGGAGCTTGATGTGCCGAGCGCCTATCCGCTCTGGAAAAGTGCCGATTGGTTGGAGCGGGAAGTGTTCGACATGTTCGGCATCGTGTTCCCTGGCCACCCCGATCTGCGACGGATTCTGATGCCGGAGGAGTTTACAGCCTTTCCACTGCGGAAGGACTATCCGCTCCAAGGGCGCGGCGAGAGACATAATTTCCCGGTGATCACTAGAGCGGAAAGTTGACCACAATTAGTTTTTGACAGGATATCAGGATTTTGCAAGATCGACAGGATGAAAACATGGGAAGTACAATCCCCTCTTTCTTTATCCTGTAAATCCTGCCGAACCTGACATCTTGTCCGAGAATAGTTGTGCATTGATAAGTCGATACCATGCCTTTAACACTCGCCGACACGCTGCCTGCAGACTCGACAGAGCGTGAGTATTTGTGGACTTTAAACTTTGGTCCACAGCACCCCGCGACGCATACCACGCTGCGGCTGGTTTTGACGCTCGATGGCGAGCGGGTGGTCGATGCAGTGCCGCACATTGGCTATTTGCATAGCGGGTTCGAAAAGCTGGGAGAGCATCTCGACTTTAATCAGTACGTGACGATCGTCGACCGGATGAATTACGTTTCGCCATTGGCAAACGAGATCGCCTGGCATCATGCGGTTGAGAAGCTGCTGGGCATCGAGCTTACGCCGCGATGCACATATTTGCGAACGATCCTGGCAGAGTTGATGCGATTGCACGACCACTTGTTGAATGTAGGGACGACGGCGCTCGATTTGGGCGCATTTACGGCGTTCCTATATGGCTTCGAGCAGCGCGAGAAGATTTACGACATCGTCGAGTATGCGTCGGGACAGCGGTTTCACACCAGTTACACGCGAGTGGGAGGCGTGCTGTTCGACGTGAATGACGAGTGGATTGGGCGGGTGCGGAAATTCTTGCGTGAGTTCCCGCCGACGTACCGCGAGATCGACAAATTGCTCACTCGAAATCGGATTTTCATCGATCGCACCAAAGGGATCGGGGTGCTGAGCCGTGAGGATGCAATCAGTTTCGGGGCGACGGGACCCGTGGCGCGGGCCAGCGGCGTGGTGCGCGATTTGCGGAAAGATGAGCCTTATCTGGCTTACCCCGACCTCGATTTCCAAGTAATTTGCTCAACCGGTGGCGACTGCTACGCCCGGTATCTGTGCAGGATGCGGGAGATAGGCGAAAGCCTAAAGATTATCGAGCAAGCATTGGAGAATCTGCCGACTGGGCCGGTGAATGTGGAGTCGGTCTCAGATGTTGTGTTGCCGGCCAAGCCGCCGGTTTATCGCAGCATCGAAGGATTGATCCAGCATTTTGAGGTGCTGATGCCCAATCGCGGCTACGATGTGCCGCACGAGGAGATTTACGCCGCGACGGAATCGCCTAATGGCGAACTGGGTTTTTACCTGGTGGGCGATGGGACGACGCGGGCCTACCGGGCGCGAACGCGGCCGCCGTCGTATGTGCATTTCGGCTTGTTTCCGCATATCATTCGCGGGTATCAATTGAGCGATGTGGTGGCGGTGCTGGGGAGCATCAATATCATTGCGGCAGAGTTGGATCGGTGACGAAGCCGAGGGTTAGGCAGGGCGGCACAATAATTCGAGTTGGGCGGAGAGAAATTTTTTTGAGAGACATTGTGAAATTTTTCACCAAGAGGCTGATTTCAGTGTCAGTGCGCCTCGGCGCCTTGACGTGAGACTTTTTGGGGGCTGAAGAGAGAATCGATTTATGCCGGTGTTGAGTGACGAATTGCGAGAGCGGATCCGAGCTGAGTTCCCAAAGTATCCGGATAAGCGCGCGGTGACGCTGCCGGCGTTGCATATCGTACACGATGCGTACCGCGAAGTGACTCCGGCGGCGATGGTCGAGGTAGCGGAACTGCTAGAGCTGCACCCGTCGGAAGTTAACGACACGATGACGTTCTATCAATTCTTCAAGGAGGAAGGGCACGCTTTGGGGAAACATCGCGTGTGGGTTTGTCGGAGCATTTCCTGCATGCTGCGGGGAAGCGAAGACTTGCTGCTGAAGCTCTCGGAGCGGCTGGGTGTGAAGCCAGGTCACACCTCAGACGATGGGAAGCTGACGCTCGAGTTCGCCGAGTGCCTGGGGGCCTGCGAAGGCGCACCATGCATGTTAGTGGATGAAGATTGTTATATGAATTTGAACGATGAAACGGCCGCGAAGTTGCTTGAACAGCTTTAGGCTTTTGACTGGATAACAGGATCGGCAGGATTTACTGGATGGGAATGAAGTCGTCGATCATGTCTTGGTCTTCCTCGAGTCGATCCTGAAAAACCCGTTGTTCTGTCAAAACAAGTTGCAGTTTGCCATGCCTCAGTTTGAACCAGTCTTGCTTGCTCGCATCCATCAGCCCGAGAGCGCGGCGCTGGCTGGCTATCGCGCGGAAGGTGGTTACGAGACGTTCAAGAAGTCGCTCTCGATGGAGCCGGATGCGATCACCGCGATCGTCAAAGACGCGGGCTTGCGCGGGCGCGGCGGGGCCGGGTTCTCGGCCGGATTGAAGTGGACGTTCTTGCCGAAAAATCACTCCGGGCCGATCTACTTGTGTGTGAACGCCGACGAGAGCGAACCGGGGACGTTCAATAATCGGATTTTGATGGAGGAAGATCCGCATCAGTTACTCGAGGGCATCGCCATCACCTGCCATGCGATACGCTCGCACACGGCCTACATTTATTTGCGGTACGAATACGGCAAGAGCTACCGGGTGCTGGATACGGCGATCCGCGAGTGCACTGCGGCGGGGCTGTTGGGCAAGAACATCCTTGGTAGCGGCTTCGATCTGGATGTGTACCTGCACCGCGGCGCAGGAGCGTATATCTGTGGCGAAGAGACCGGGCTGATCGAAAGCCTCGAGGGCAAACGGGCTTGGCCGCGGATCAAGCCGCCATTTCCGGCGATCGAAGGTTTGTTTCGCCAGCCGACGATTGTGAACAACGTGGAAACGCTGTGCTGCGTGAAGCACATTTTGGAGCGGGGAAGCGATTGGTTTAAGTCGATCGGCGTGCCACCCGATCCGAAGAATCCGCGTGATCCTGGTAGCTATGGGCCCAAGCTGTATTGCATCAGCGGACACGTGACCCGGCCGGGCTGCGTGGAGTTGCCACTGGGGGTGACGGCCCGCGAACTGATTGACGAGCATGCCGGTGGTGTATGGAAGGGCCGCCAGGCGAAGGCGGTGGTGCCGGGTGGCATCAGCATGGGTTTTCTGTCGGCCGATGAGCTCGACACGCCGCTCGATTTTGCGGGGCCGGGCCGGGCTGGTTGCTTGGGTCTAGGCACCGCGGCGGTGGTGGTCGTCGATGATGAGACGAGCATGGTCGATGTGCTTTATAACTGCTGCCGGTTCATGTCGCACGAATCGTGTGGGCAGTGTACTCCTTGCCGCGAGGGAACGGCCTGGATGACGAAGATTCTCACCCGCATCCGCAGCGGCGAAGGGAAACTGGAAGACCTCGATTTGCTGCACGAAGTCGCGGCGTCGATGGGCATTATTCCCGGCACGACGATCTGCGGCCTGGCCGATGGTGCAGCCTGGCCTGTCAAGAATGCGATCACGAAGTTCCGCGGAGAGTTTGAAGAGTACCTGACGAACGGTCGCCGGTCGATCACGCCGGCAGACGAACTGATGGCCGTTCACTGAAATGAATCCACAACTATTTTTTGACAGGATAACAGGATTTGCCAGATCGACAGGAGGCAGACTAGAGAGGTAGGAAACCTTAGTTCCCCAGCCTGCAATTTCTGCCGATCCTGAGATCCATTCAAGTTTATCTCGAAGCTATGCCTACCGCTTACGTTAACAATCAGCTTGTGGAGTTTGCCGAGCATGAGCGGCTGAATTGTATTCAGGCTGCGGGGCGGATTGGCTTTGAGATTCCCTCGTACTGTTGGCATCCGGCATTGTCGGTGGTGGCGAGTTGCCGGATGTGTTTGGTGGAAATCGGGCAGAAGAAACCAGATGGCAGCATCGTGATGGAAGGCAAGTTGGTGCCCGGTTGCCAGCAGCAAGTCAAGGATGGCACGGTCGTTGTTGCCGATAGCGAAAAAGTGCGGGCCGCGCAACAGGCGACGCTCGAGTATCTGCTCTTGAATCATCCGCTGGATTGCCCCACGTGCGATCAGGCAGGGGAGTGCTTCCTGCAAGATTACAGCTACCATTACGGTCGCGGCTACAGCCGGCTGCAAGAACCGAAAAATATCAAGCCGGATAAGGATCAGATTGGCGATCAGATCACACTGTTTACCGATCGCTGCATCATGTGTAGCCGGTGCGTGCGGTTCACGCGGGAGATCAGCGGTACGGCAGAGTTACAAGTGGTTGGGCGCGGGACGCACGAAGAGATTGATATCTTTCCGGGCCAGCCGTGCAACAATAAGCTGGCCGGCAACGTGGTGGACCTGTGTCCGGTGGGGGCGTTGTGCAGCAAGGATTTTCTCTATAAACAGCGGGTGTGGTGGCTGAAGAGTGCCAACAGCGTCTGCCCCGATTGCAGCACGGGCTGCAGTATTCATGTGGATCAGAACGAAGAAAGGGTTTATCGTTTGCGGCCGCGGCTGAATCCGCAGGCGCAGGGACACTTTATGTGTGACGAAGGGCGGTTCGGCTGGAAGTATCAACAGTCTGAAGAACGGCTCACCGTGCCGGAACTCAAGCGGCGCGACGGCAGCTTGGTGTCTCGTGATTGGGACGTAGTTCTCCCCGCGATACAGGAGGCGCTGGAAACGGCTGGCCGGGAGCATGGACTTGCCGCAGTGCTTTCACCGTGGATGACACTAGAAGAAGCCTACTTGCTCGCCAGCTATTTGAAGTCGATCTCAGGCAATGTGACGTTTGCGCTGGGGCCGGTACGTGATGTCGGTGAGGACGACCATTATCCGAAAGATGTGCATGGCCTGGCGGTGGAGCCGGCGCAGTTTACGATTCGTGCCGAGAAATGTCCCAACCGCCGTGGCGTGGAACTGGTGCTCAAGCATTTTGCAGGCCAGGCGATGCCGTTTGGCGATGTCTTAGGGCGGGCTGCCAAAGGTGATTTTGGCGCCGTGTATTGGGTGGGCGGTGATCCGCGGGGTGGGCTGAGCGACGAGCAGGCCGCTGCGCTCGAAAAGCCCGAAGCGGTGGTCGTTCAAGACATTTTTCCGTCAGCCGCCTCACGTCGGGCCACCATGGTGCTGGCCGGCGGTTCTTTTGCCGAACGCGAGGGCACGTTGGTGAATCACGCGGGGCTGGCCCAGGGTATCCAGCGTGCCGTGCGTGGGCCGGGCGATTCTCGGCCCGATGGTCGTATCTTGTGGGAAGTGGCGGGGCGTCGGGGGCTGTTTAACGCGCGGTCGATTCGGCGGGAAATGGCTGAGGCGATCCCCGCGCTTTCAGCGTTGGGTGCAGGAGAGATTGGCGAGCAAGGCGTCCGACTGGCGTTGGACGATTGGGTGGCCAGCACATGAACGAACTGATTCAAACGTTGGTGACGATTGGCGTGGTGTTTGGCGCAGTGCTGGGCATTTGCGCCTATTTGGTTCTCCTCGAGCGGAAGGTCTCCGCCCGCATGCAGGATCGTGTCGGTCCGAATCGTGTGGGGCCGTGGGGGCTGCTGCAGCCTTTGGCGGACGGCATTAAACTCGTCCTCAAGGAGGATCCGACTCCGGTTCACGTCGACGTATTACTCTATCGCATCGCGCCGATGATTTCAGTGTTCACAACGCTGCTTGCGTTTGCAGTGGTACCCTTCGGGCCGGTGGGGCAGGCACCGTGGTTTATGCGATTCATCATCGCTCCGAATATCGACATCGGCATCGTGTTTGTCTTTGCCATAACGAGTCTGGCGGTGTACGGAGTGATCCTAGGCGGCTGGGCATCGAACAACAAGTACAGTGCGCTCGGTTCGCTGCGGGCGAGTGCCCAGGTGGTGAGTTACGAAATACCGCTGGGAATGTCGGTGCTAGGCGTAGCACTGCTCGCCGGCTCGATCAATTTGGAGCAAATTATGCTGCAGCAGGCCGAGGGCGGCTTTTGGAAGTGGAACTTCTGGTATCAGCCTTTGGCGTGTTTGGTATTTTTCACCAGTGCGCTAGCCGAGTCGAACCGCATGCCCTTCGACTTGCCCGAGTGCGAACAAGAATTGGTCGGCGGTTATCACACGGAGTACGGCGGTTTTCGGTTTGCCATGTTCTTTTTGGGCGAATATGTGCATGTGGTGACGGTGAGCTTCCTGGTATCGATTTTGTTTTTTGGCGGCTGGAACTTGCCTTGGATTGCCACGCCGGAGAGTGCCTATGCCGGTGCCTGGCTAGCGAAAATCGGCGTGCTGCTGGCAAAAGTGGGAGCGATCATCGTTTTCATTATGCTGATTCGCTGGACGATACCGCGGTTTCGATTCGATCAGTTGATGGGGCTGGCGTGGAAAGTGCTGATCCCGTTGTCGCTGGCCAACGTGGTGATCGTGATGACGGTGTTGCAGTTTGGTTGGGATCGGTGGTGGCTGCTGCCAGCTTCGATCGGATTGTTCCTGATGGCTGGATTGATGGGTGTGAACGCCAAGCGGGCAGAGATTCGCCGTCGACCACGCGCGAGCCGGCCGGCTGCCTGGACGACCTAAGAAGAGTTTTTTCGATGCCAATCGCACACAAAGACGTGACCTGGATTGAAGAGCCGGAGTTTGGCTTTTGGGAGGCGACGTTCCTGCCAGCGATCGCGGCTGGGCTGCGGACGACGATCGACCACATTACGCTCAATCGTCCGGTGACGCAGCAATACCCGGAGGTCAAACCGGAACTGCCGCAGCATTACCGCGGTGTGCATCGTCTCAACCGCGACGAGCAGGGGCGTGTGAAGTGTGTGGCCTGTATGCTCTGCGCGACGGCTTGCCCGGCGAACTGCATTGCCATTGAAGCTGCCCCTGCGCCGCCCGAGTGGCCTGACCGAGACAAATTTCCGGCAACGTTTGTGCTGGACGAACTGCGGTGTATTTACTGCGGGATGTGCGAAGAGGCCTGCCCGGTGGACGCCATCGAGCTAACGCACATCTATGATCTGACGGCCCACTCGCGGAAGGAGATGCTGTTCGATCGCGAGAAGCTGCTCGAGGTTTACGAGGAAACGAAGAATAATCCCAAGGATCCGGTACGAACAGGCCGCGGGACTCTGGGGCCGGCATCGGAGTTTGGTGCGCTTCCGGCGGTAGGGCCAGCGACAGCTGTTGAAAGCAAAGATCGGGCGGCTAAGACGGAGTCTCCGGGGGTCATCGGCAAGGCACCGCCGGATCGGTATGAATGAGAGGTCAGCGGTCAGTTGCATCGGACCGCTGGGAGTTGAAGACGAGTAGACTTACATGCATTGGATGATTGAAAACTGGTTGCTCATCGTCTCACTCGGCCTGCTGGGGCTGGGCGTGGGTTTGTTGATGCCCACGTCGCGTGAACGGTCGCGAGTGGTGGGGTGGTTGCTCGCCATGGCCGGGGTGGGGCTGTTGGCGTCGCGGCTGCATGTGGCGACTGGTCCGCTGACGGAATCGATCTTGTTTTGGATTTTTGCGACGGGGGCGATCGTGTGCGGAATTTTAATGATCACCAGTCGCAACCCGGTGTATGCGGCATTGTGGTTCGCGCTGGTGACTTTCAGTTCCTGCGGGCTGTTTTTGCTGCAATCGGCGCCGTTTTTAGCCGCGGCGACGGTTATCGTTTACGCGGGGGCAATCATCGTGACGTTCCTGTTCGTGATTATGCTGGCACAGCAGGCGGGGGCGACACTCTACGACCAGCGTTCGCGGCAGCCGATGCTGGCGACCTTGCTGGCGTTTGTGCTCTTGGGTTCGCTGATTTACACGATCAAGGTCTGGGATACGCATCAGGCGGCGGCTGCAGCGATCGAGTTGCGAGCAGCAATTACGACCAACGAGCTGAGTCGGCCCGCGCTCAATCAGCCGGTTGGCACCATGCACGGCCTGGGTCGCGCGCTATTTAGCGATTACCTGTTTGCGGTAGAATTGGCCGGCACGCTGCTCCTGATTGCCGTGATTGGTGCTATCGCGATGGCTCCCCGTCGACCGGAGGGGACGTTGTGATGCTGGCCATCGAAACATTGGAAGTCGAGCGGTATTTAGTGGTCGGAGCGATGCTCTTTGTACTGGGGGCGATCGGCTTTCTTACGCGCCGCAATTTGATTTTGATGGTGCTCTCGGCAGAGCTCATGCTGCATGGTGTTTCGCTCACGCTGGTCACGTTCGGTCGGATGCACCATAGCCTGGAAGGCCAGTCGTTTTCAATTTTCATTCTCACGGTGGCGACCTGCGAAGCGGGGCTGTCGCTGTCGCTGATTCTGGCGCTGTACAAACGAACGAAGTCGCTCGACGTGGAACTGTGGTCCACTCTGCGCGAGGCCGAATTGCCGTTGCCGTTGCTCGACGACGACCAGCGCAAGTCGAAGCTGACCCTGCCCATGCTGACCAGTTTCCCGCTCCTGACGCCCGCCGGGCGAGCGCCGGAACAACGTGGCACATCGGGTGAGATTCACACGGAAAATGGGGTTTCGTTGTCATCTAGCCGAAGTGAAAGAAAGTAAGGCCGGCGCGCCATGAGTGAAGCGACTCGACAACTTATACTCTGGCTGATACCGGGCGCTCCGTTAGCGGCGGCGGTGGTGACTGCGCTCGTAGGTCCAAGAGTGCTGCGAGAGCGGAGTCACTGGCCATGTTGGGCGGCGCTGGGAATTGCGGCGATTTGCTCGTTCACGTTGCTTTTGTCGATCGTGCCCAACGGTTTCACTGGCGATGCCGGCACCGCAGTGGCGGCCAGCGGTTACCAGTTCCTGGAGATTGGCGGCATGAACGTGCGTGTCGATCTGCGGGCCGACGCGATTGCCGCGATCATGCTCTCGATGGTGACCCTCGTGAGCTTATTGGTGGCGATATTTGGAGCGGGCTACATGAAGGGCGACCCCGGCTTCGCGCGGTTCTTCGCCGAGATATCGCTGTTTGTGTTTTCGATGTGCATGTTGGTGCTAGCCGGCAACTTTCTCTTGATGTTCGTATTTTGGGAGGCGGTGGGCCTGTGCAGCTACTTGCTGATTGGCTTCTGGTTTCGTCGGCCCAGTGCGGCAGCGGCAGCCAAGAAGGCCTTTGTGGTGAACCGGATCGGCGACTTCGGGTTCATTCTGGGAGTGCTGCTGATCTGGACGACGTTTGGTTCGCTCGACTTTGCCGATGTGTTGGATCAGCCCGAGAAGCTAATTGCAGCGGGCACAGCCAAGATCACGACGATTTGTCTGCTGCTGTTTTTGGGGGCGGTGGGCAAGAGTGCTCAGTTCCCGCTGCAGGTGTGGTTGCCGGATGCGATGGAAGGCCCGACGCCGGTGAGTGCGTTAATCCATGCGGCGACGATGGTGACGGCCGGCGTGTATTTGGTGGCCCGTTGCACGCCGCTGTTTGTGCTGGCGCCAACTGCACAGATGGTGGTGGCCGGAATTGGCGCCACGACGGCGGTCATTGCAGCCCTCACGGCGCTTACGCAGACGGATCTCAAACGGGTGCTGGCCTATTCTACGGTGAGCCAATTGGGCTACATGTTTATGGCGCTGGGAGCCGGGATCGGGAGCGCAGAGGCAGCGACCATCGCCGCGACGGCTGGCATGTTCCATCTGTTCACGCATGCATTTTTCAAGGCGCTGTTGTTCCTGGCAGCGGGCAGTGTGATGCATGCCATGGGCGACGTGATCGACATGCGGCGGTTTAGTGGGTTGCGAAAGGCATTGCCGATCACGCATTGGACGTTTCTTAGCGGAGCGGCGGCATTGGCGGGTGTGCCACTACTCTCGGGCTTTTGGAGCAAAGATGATATCGTCGCGGTTCTCGCGCGGGCGGCTGAAGAGTCGGCCCACGGGACTTTTTACCGTGCAATTTTCGGTATTGCCGTGGTGACTTCGCTGCTGACGGCGTTTTATACCTTCCGGGCGTATTTTATGACGTTTTGGGGCGCCGAACGTTTCCCAGAAGAAGCGGGGCACCATCCGCACGAAGCGACTCCGGTGATGGCCTGGCCGCTGCGAATTTTAGCCATTTGCGCGCTGGGAGTGGGGGCGGCATTTGGGCCAACCCACTTGTTTGCCGACTATTTGCACCACACGGCAGGACTGGTGCATATCGAGTCACTTGGCCTGCATTGGGATGTCATGGGCATGAGCGCGATAGTGTCACTGGTGGGCATTGCCTTGGCTTGGAAGTTCTACGTCCGCTCGCCGAGTATTCCAGAGAGGCTCGCGCAAACGCTAGATCCGTTGTATTCGATGTCGTTGAACAAGTTTTATCTGGACGAGATATTTACTGGATTGTGTGTGGCGCCGATGCGAGGAATCGCGTGGCTTTCCGGTTGGATCGATCGAGCGGTGATCGATCGGATAGTTGACGGGGTGGCAAAGGTGCCGCTGGTGCTGAGTCGGGTGCCGGTGTTCGCACACAATGGCCTGGTCTCAACGTACGCCTTGGTGATGCTCGGCGGGGTGGTGGGGTGTGTGCTGTTGGTGCTCAAGATTTGCTCGTGACGATGGCAGTCAGGTCGCGCGGAGCAAGCTCCGCCACTAAATTGGGAACTTGCTTGAATAACATTGCATGATTGTACTCTTGCTACTAACCCTTGCGATTCCGGCAGCCGGCGCGGCATTGCTGATGATTTTTCGTCATTCCATGACGGGGCATACGCCGCGCTGGATCGCACTGGTCGCCTCCGTGGTGACGCTGTTGATGTCGATCGGCTTGGCCAGCGAATTCCGCGAGTTGCCACCTCCCGATCACTCGGCTGGTGTGGTGAGTTCAGGTGTTGGCTCGTTTCCGATTCAGCCGCGGTTCGAGCAGAAGTATCATTGGTTCACTTTTCCGGCAACAGGAGTTTCGGCGTCCGACTCGAAAGGCTTTCAGTTCGACTTCCACTTCGGGCTCGATGGCATCAGCATGTCGCTGATTGTGCTGACCACGGTGCTCACCATGTCGTGTGTGCTGGTGTCGTGGGAGTCGATCGCGGAACGGGAAGCGGAATTTTACACGGCGCTACTGGCCCTGGAGACCGGATTGATCGGCGTGTTTACAGCGTTCGATCTGATGCTGTTCTATGTGTCGTTCGAATTTACGTTGATTCCGCTGTTTTTCATGATTGGCATGTGGGGCGGTCCGCAGCGGCGTTACGCGGCGGTGAAATTCTTTCTGTACACGCTTGCGGGGAGCTTGATTACACTCGTTGGGTTGGTGGCGCTTGTGCTGTTGGTGGCGGGAGACGGGCTGGCGACGCCGTGCTCGCTGCCCGACCTGGCGGCTTGGCTGGCGGCGAATCCGCTGAGCGTGCCAGTACAGATCGCGCTATTCCTCGCCCTCTCCGCCGGTTTTCTGGTCAAGGTACCCGTGTTTCCGTTTCATACTTGGTTGCCATTGGCGCATGTCGAGGCGCCTACGGCGGGCAGTGTCTTGCTGGCTGGTGTTCTTTTGAAGCTCGGGACTTATGGTTTCTTGCGGCTATGCTTACCGATGTTGCCAGCTGCGTGCTTACAGGTTGGCTTGCCGCTGTTGGGGTCGCTGGCGGTGGTCGGCATTATTTATGGTTCGCTGTGTGCGCTCGCGCAGCGCGATATCAAGCGGCTCGTGGCCTATTCGAGTATCGCGCATCTCGGTTTCTGCATGTTGGGGCTGTTCGCACTCAATGTGGTGGGCATCACCGGCGGCGTGCTGCAAATGATTAACCACGGATTGTCGACGGGCGGATTGTTTCTGATCGTCGGCATGATTTACGAGCGTTACCACACTCGGCAACTCGACGAACTGGGTGGCCTGGCAATCAAGTTGCCCCTGATTGCGATGGCGCTAGTGTTTGTTTCGCTTTCGAGTATCGGTCTGCCGGGCCTCAATGGTTTTGTGGGTGAAATATTGTCGCTAGCCGGTATGTTCGAGCGGCACCCGCTCTACATGGTGCTGGGAGCGATTGGCTTGGTGCTCGGAGCGTGGTATTTGCTGACAATGCTGCAGACGTTGCTCTTTGGCCCGTTGGTCGAGCCGCAGCAAGGCGAGCATGGCGTGAGCGACATGAATGTGCGTGAAGCGCTCGCGCTCGCGCCAATTGTTGTGCTCTGCCTGTGGATCGGGGTGAGACCGCAACCGCTCGTGGACATGATCAAACCGGATGTAGAGGCAGTGGCAGGGCTGTATCCGAACGACTTGCCGGCGGGAACGGCAATGGCAGGCCAAGTGCCTAGGTTAGTAAGTGATTAAGTATGAATCTAGCGATTGAACAATTGAACCATGCGGCGACATTGATTATGCCGGAGATTGTCCTCCTGGCGACGGTCTGTGTGATGTTCATGGTAGGGCCGTTTTTGGTGGCTCCGGCGGGGCAGACGGCCAGCGGCGTGCGACATCGTTGGGGTGGGCTGGCGCTCGCGGCGTTAGGCACTGCAGGGCTGATTTGGTTCAACAACGACCCGATCCCAATCGGCGGCGGGCCATTTACAGCGGATGCTCTGGCCTGGTATGCGCGCGGGCTTTCGATCTCGTTTGGCGGCCTGTTAGTGCTGTTGCTGTGGAACCAGGTAGACGACTCGTACGCTGCGGAGGCCCAGGCTTGCTTATTGGCGATTGTGGCCGGGACGAACCTGGTGGCCGTGGCGAACGATCTGGTGGGGCTGTTCTTGGCGTTGGAGTTGGTAAGTATTCCGACTTACGTGTTGTTGTATCTTGTGCGGCGAGAACGGGGCACGCGCGAGGCGACGATCAAGTATTTTTTGCTGAGCATCTTCTCGTCGGCACTTGTGCTTTACGGCATGAGCTGGCTGTACGGAGCGACCGGCACGACGAACCTGATCGGCATTGCGGAGGCGCTTTCCGTCGAAGGTCGCGGCGACAATCTGATTCGCCACGTCGCACTCGCCCTCTTGGTAGCAGGGCTCGCATTTCGGATTACGGCGGTGCCGTTCCACTTTTATGCCCCCGATGTGTTCCAAGGTGTGTCCGTCTCAAACGCCGCCATGCTCTCGTTCATTCCGAAAGTGGTGGGCTTCGTGGCGCTGGTGCGACTGTTGCCACTCACGGGAGCCACGCTCACGACGAAGCTCTGGCTGCCGGATGAGTCGGCCCGGGCGCTGCTGGCAGTGCTCGCCGTGATGACCATGTTCGTTGGTAACCTGATGGCGCTGCGGCAGAGGGACTTATTCCGGCTGTTGGCTTACTCGAGCATTGCCCATGCCGGCTACATGCTCGTCGGTCTGGCGGTAGGGAACGTCGGCGTGGTAGGCGGCACCAGTGCAGTTTTGTTTTATCTGGCGGCCTATGGCCTGATGACGATCGGTGTTTTCGCCTTGCTGCGAGGTGCGGGAAGTGCTGAGCACGAGTTTGAAACGATCGACGAATTGCGGGGGCTGAGTTATACGCATCCTTCGACGGCGTTGCTCCTGGCCGTGTGCTTGCTGAGTCTTACGGGATTACCACCGACGGCCGGTTTTCTGGGAAAACTGAATCTGTTCTTGGCGGCTTGGGGCGAAACGACGGCGGTGGGCCGTGGGCTGGCGGGGTTGCTGGCTTTGAACGCGGCGATTGCGGCATTCTACTATTTGCGGTTGGTGGCCGTGATGTATTTGGAACCAGCCACTGACCGCTCGGAGCGGCCGATAGAAATCGTTTCCTGGCTCGGCGGGCTGGCCTGTACCGTGGCGACGCTGCTATTGTTCGCGCAGCCGCAATGGCTGTGGGACGTAGTTCTGCGGGCCTCAGGGTAAGACGCGGGTGGCAGGGCCGCGAGCGGATTTGCCTGACCGTCGCGAGACTGCGAACTCGCTTTCGCAACGTCTTGGCCGACGCCGCCATAGCTTCGGATTATTTATTAGCCGATCAGTCCGCGATTAGAGTTTTGCGGAAGGATCGCGGCGTGGTGCCAAAGCATTTGCGGAAGGCGACGCCAAAGCGGGTGGCGTTGGAGAAGCCGCAGGCGAGCGCAATCTCCGTGATCGAGAGTTCGCGGCGGCCCAACAATTGCCGGCCGCGGTCGAGGCGAATGCGGCGGATTTCTTCGGCGGGGGAGCGACCCAGGTAGGAACGGAACTGAATCTCGAGACTGCGGCGCGAGATCGGGACTTCTCGCAGGATGTCGTTCACCACAATGCCATGATGCGCGTGGGAGTGAATATAACGCAGCGCGCGGACCACGGTGGGATCGTCGATCGAAAGCACGTCCGTCGATTGACGGCTGATCACTTCGTGAGGAGTAATCAAGAGCGGTTGTTTGGGAGGAGTGTCGCCGGCGATCATGCGATTGAGCATTGCGGCGGCTTCGTGGCCCAGGCGTTCGCAGGCGACGGAGATGCTCGAGAGCGGCGGCGTCGAGACTTCACAGAGGAGGTCGTCGGTATCGCCGGCTAAGAGCGCAATTTCGTCGGGGATGCGGACGCCAGCAAAGTGACAAATCTCGGCGAGTTGGCGGCCATGGTAAGCGTCGACGGTGAGGATGGCGATTGGGCGCGGCAGTGCAGCCAGCCAACGATTGACACGGCGCTGTTGCTCTTCGAACCCGATTTTTCGGCCAGCGCGATAGCCGGGCAAGTACTCGTGGCATTCGTAGCCCAGGCCACGAACGGCTTTCACGAACGCTTCGCCGCGTTTTTTGGAGTAGCGGTGGCTGGGGGGCGCGAAATAGGCAAACTTGCGGAAGCCGCGGGCGACGAGATGTTCGAGGGCCAATCGGGCGCGTTCGTTTTCGTCCGTGAGCACGGTGCCAACACCGTCAAGTCGATCGTAGACATCGTCGACGTTGACGACCGGAAGCCGTTTTTCGCGGAATTGCTCCATCTGAAAGCGGCTCGAAATGCGGGCGATGATGCCGTCGCCGCGCCAGCCGTCGGGTAAGGCGGAGCGTTGCTCGTGATCTCGAGGATCGATCAAGAGATGCCAGTGGGCGTGTTTCTCGGCAAAATGAGCGATGCCGCGGATGACTTGGGCGCCCCAACTGATTTCAGTCTCAATCAGGACGGCAACCTGACGGGCTCGGAATTGATCACTGTCGTTGGCAAGGTAATTCATGGCAGAAGGATAGGCCGGCTTGAAGG
This sequence comes from Pirellulales bacterium, assembly GCA_041753435.1. Classification (GTDB taxonomy): domain Bacteria; phylum Planctomycetota; class Planctomycetia; order Pirellulales; family Lacipirellulaceae; genus DASYDU01. The sequence continues at coordinate 51,565 of JBGSUJ010000113.1, forward strand.
TGGATACTCGTCGAGTGGACAATTGCCTGCTTCGGAGCGTAAGATCGAAGGCCTAATCACTATCTTAACCAAGAAATCTGGAAAGTCTGCGCAAAAAAGAGATATATTCAGCCATTATTTTTGATTTATACTATCGCTCGTGCGCAGGTCAGGCAGAGAGAAACGTTGCTGAATTATTTGTAAGTGGTTGTCTTATTTTAACTTACTGAGGAATTGAGCACGTGGCAAAGAAGACACTACAGAAGGCGGTGGGTTTGATGAGCGGCACATCGGCCGACGGGGCGGATGCGGCCTTGATCGGCACCGATGGCGAAGATGCGATTGAATTCCACGGTGGTTTGACGGTTCCGTATGACCACGACTTGCGGGCTCGAGTGTTGGAGGCCTCGCAGTACAACGTGCCGGTGGTGGAACTGATTCGTCTCGAGCGCGACATCACACTGCATCATGCAGAGGTGGTGAATGAACTGATGAAGGCCATGCCGAAGGAGTCGCACGGCACAGCGCTGATTGGTTTCCATGGTCACACAGTGCGTCATGTGCCGAACGAGCACATCACCTGGCAGATTGGCAACCCGTGGCTATTGGCCGAGAAGACAGGAATGCGTGTGGTGTTTGATTTTCGCCGGCGCGACATGGCGATGGGCGGTCAGGGGGCACCGCTGGTTTCGATGTTTCATCGGGCGCTGTTTCCGAACGAGCCGCGGCCAACGCTGATCATCAATTTTGGTGGCGTGGCCAATGTGACCTACTTGGGCGAGGGAGGCGAGATCGTCGCCGGCGACACGGGGCCCGGGTGCGGATTGTTGGACGAATGGATTCAGGAGATGGCAGGGTTATCGCACGACAAAGATGGATTGATTGCTGCCAAAGGAAAAGTGGATCAGTCGATAGTCAAGGGGGCGCTCGACACACCGTTCTTCAAGAAGAAGCTACCACGGTCAGCGGACCGGTTCGAATTCGATCACGTGGATGTTTCCGGCCTGACGGTGGAAGATGGTGCGGCGACGTTGTGCGCGGTGACGGTACAAGCGATCGTGCAGGCAGTGGCCCAGATGCCGCAGGGGCCGGCCGTGGTGTGGGTGACTGGCGGCGGGGTGCATCATCCCGTAATCATGGCTATGATCGGCGAACATTTTCCGAAAGTTCAGAGTGTCCGGGCCAAAGATTTGAACCCTGATACGTTGGAGGCGGAATGTTTCGCGTGGCTTGCGGTGCGGCATACGCTTGGCTTGCCGTTGACGATTCCGGAGACAACGGGCTGCCGCGAGCCGTCACCGGGCGGGGCGATTACGTGTTAGAGCAATTTGCGGCGACGACGGAGTGGGTTTGGTTGTCGTGCGTCGTGGCCGACGCCACGAACCAGACTTGGTGCCTTGCGCGATGCGAACTCACAAGCTGTCTTAGTGCCACGCGATGAGATCGCCGCCGAAATTTGGATCGGCGAGTTTTAAGCAGCCTGCCAGCGGATCAGTGACTAGGCGGGTTTCACAATTCAGGTTGAGTACAGCGAGTTGAGCGGCGAGACGATCGCGGAGGACTTGCGATCCAACCAGTACGCCGCCCGCCAAAGCGAGTTGAAAGTCTGCTGTTCCAAAGCCGAGCAAGTTGGTTGTCCGCGCGACGAGCATGGCAAGATCGATGGCGGCAGAATCGAGAATGGCTTGGCAGGTAGGGTCACCCATGTCGGCTGCTTGAGCCACGGCAGCGGCCAGCGACGCGATGGTCGCGCGCGGATTTGCACTGGAGTAAATTGATTTCACGAGTTCGTCCGCTGTACCGGCCGAAAGCAGGGGAAGAATCGCAGATCTGGACGGATATTTCGTTTTGCAGTTCACCTCGAAGCTTTCGAGTGCATAACGTAATGCGGCGCGGCCGATAGCGTAGCCGCTGCCATCGTCGCCGAGAAGGTATCCCCACCCGCCACAGCGGAGGGAGTGGCCGGCGGCATTGCGGCCGAAGGTGACGGAACCCGTGCCGGCGATCAGCGCGATTCCACAGAGCGCGTCGGTCCCGGCGGCGAGGATCGGGAGTACATCGGAAACCACCGCGATCTGGCTGGCCAGTTGCTGAGTTTTGGCCCAATGGATGACACGGTCGGCGATTTCAGGGTTGGCTGCGCCGGCAATGGAAAACACCGCACGGGCGATGGGTACTTCGTTTTGGTTAGCAGCTTGGCGGGCTTCCGCAATCGCAGCTGCAATCGCGTGCAGCGCGGCCTCGAAGCCGACGGAGAGCGGGTTGCCGCTCGATGAGTTACCGCATCCGAGGATGCGCGGATTCACAGCTGGCGAGCAGTGGGCCAGGCCGGCAATGGTTTTAGTGCCGCCGGCATCAACGGCAAGAAGGAGATGGGCCATCGAATCGGGATCGGCCGACATCGGTACTCCCGAAGCAATACGAAGGCTGACCTACACGATTAGTGAGGTGCAGAAACGCCGTTGGAAGAGTGCTGCTGAAGGGCTTTCCGCAAGTGGCCATGCGTGCCGGCCAGCAGTTGGCGGGCACTATCCGACGACGAGCCGGTACAGTGGCTGACAATTGCCGTTTTAACCTCGCCGTCGCAGACCCGCAACAGCTTCTCTGATTCAAGATCAGAAAGCTTGGTGACGGCGCGGACGATACGGCGAGCGCGATCGGCGAGTTTGGAATTGGTAGCTTGTACGTCGACCATCAAATTGCCGTAAGTTTTGCCCAGGCGGATCATCGCGCCGGTGCTGAGCATATTGAGGACCATTTTGGTAGCGGTACCGGCCTTCATGCGGGTCGAACCACTGACAACCTCGGGGCCGACGACCGGAGTGATGCTGACCTCAGCACGGGTGGCAAGTTGAGGATCGCGATTGCAACTGAGGCCGACGGTAAAAGCGCCAACGCTACAGGCGTATTCGAGAGCACCGATAACGTACGGCGTACGACCGCTGGTGGCGATGCCGACGACGACATCGGCAGCAGTAAGTTGCAAATTTTTCAGATCGTCGATCGCCATGGCGGGGAGGTCTTCCGCGCCTTCGACAGAGCGAGTGAGTGCGGCATAACCGCCTGCGATGACACCGACGACCCGGGATGGATCCGTGTTGAAGGTCGGCGGGCACTCGACGGCATCGAGCACACCAAGCCGGCCGGAAGTACCCGCGCCGATGTAGATCAATCGCCCACCGAATTCTAGTCGATCGGCGATCGCTTCAATGGCACGTGCGATTGACTCAGCTTCTTGGGCCACTGCGCCGGCGATCTTGGCGTCTTCGGCGTTGATTAGCCGCACGATTTCCAACGGAGATAAACCGTCGAGTTGCTCAGACGCTGGATTACGCGATTCGGTCGTAAGATGCTCAAACATGAAACTGGACAATGACCTGGTTGAACGAGAACTCCCTAAAGATCGCTTTCGGCGAACGTCCTACTTATTCTACGTAGCAATTGTGAAGGGACATAGGGAAAGTGCGCAAAAGCGTTACAGGCCTGCGCGTGCTAAGTTATTCGACAGCAGTCGATGCTTTATCGTAGACTGTGGAGAACCGTATTTCGCTCCTTTCCCCCGACGAACTTGCGCCATTTTTCGCGATGGTATCAGCCATTTTTGCCGTTGCGATTGGGCCTGTCGATGCATCGATTGTGTTCTTTTATGTGCTGGCGACGGCGCTATCGGGAATTTGGCTGGGGCGTGGGCAGGCAGATCAACGGGATTATTTCTTGGCGGGGCGGCAACTGCCGACCTGGGCGCTGTTGCTCTCGATTGTGGCCACTGAAACGAGCACGGTAACTTTTTTGAGCGTTCCCGGCCTCTCCTATGTCGAGGGAGGGAGCTTCTATTTCTTGCAGATTACTCTCGGCTACATTCTGGGCCGTTTGGCGATCATCGTTTGGTTGTTGCCCGGATATTTTCGTGGAGAAATGCTCACCGCATACCAGGTATTGGAGCAGCGGTTTGGGCTGGCGACGCGGCGGCTGGCGTCGATGGTCTTCTTGTTGATGCGGAATCTGGCCGACGGGTTGCGGCTGTTTTTGACTGCCCTGGCGCTGAACGTGGCGGTGGGGCTGGACATGACGGCCTCGATTTTGTTGACGGCGATCGCGACGGCGATCTATGCCTGTTTCGGGGGCGTGCGGTCGGTGGTGTGGAACGACTGCATTCAATTCGGCGTGTACATGTTGGGAGCATTGGCAGCGGCGTGGCTGCTGCTAACGAAATTGCCGGGCGGATGGGAGCAATTGCTTGCGTTTGGAGAAGCGACCGGGCGGTTTCGATTATTCAATTTTGATCCCTCGCTAACCACAGGAGCGATGACCTTTTGGTCAGGCTGTATTGGTGGGGCGTTCTTGTCGCTGGCAACACACGGGGCAGACCAGTTGATCGTGCAGCGTTATTTGTGTGCGAAAAATCAGGTGTCGGCGAGTTGGGCGTTGTTGCTGAGCGGGTTGGTAGTGTTCGCGCAGTTTGCGCTGTTTCTGTTCATTGGGGTTGAACTGGCGTGTTTCGAGGCGGTGGGCGACGCGAGCGGCGGAGCAGTGGCTGGCGACCAGGCGCTGATGCGGTTTGTCGTCGAACACATGGGGACGGGGCTAAAAGGATTGATTCTGGCGGCGATTATCGCGGCCACGATGTCGACGCTTTCGAGTTCGTTCAATTCGTCGGCTAGTTCGTTGATGAACGATTGGTTAGGGCCGCTGATTGCAAATGTTGATCAGCGCCGAACGCTGCTGTTTGCGCGAATGCTAACAGTGTGTTTTGCGACGGTGCAGACGGCGGTGGCGATCGGGGCCTATCGGCTGGCAATGAGCGATTCGATTGTCAATTCGGTGCTGAAAATTGCAGGATTCGCCATCGGTTTGGTGCTGGGGCTATATGGGCTGGGACTGCTGGTGCCGCGGGCGACGCAGTCGATGGCGCTGGCCGCGTTTGCCGTGGGGGCGACGGTGACGATTTACGCGGCGTTTGGAACCGCGCTGAACGGCTACTGGTATACACTGGTAGGAAGCGGCACGATTGTGTTGACGGGGCTGGTGATTTTCGGCGTTAGCCGATTGCTGTGTGTGGAGATGAAACCGGTGAAATAATGATGAAGTCTGTCATGCAACTGGAGTTGATACGCATGGTGTTGGCGGGGGTGCTGGTACTGATTTCGTCGGTGGCGGCAGAATTGCGGGCTGACGCGCCAGCGGCTGGGCTGGGACCACTGATCGATGCCGTGGTGAAGCAGGCGCTCGAGCGTGGGCAAATGGCCGGGTGCGTGGTGGTTGTCGGTCGGCGGGAGGGAGTGCTGTTCGAGCGTGCTTATGGGAATCGGCGCGTCGAGCCAGAGACAATTCCCATGACAGTCGATACCGTGTTCGACATGGCCTCGCTCACCAAGCCCATCGCCACGGCAACGAGTGTGATGATCCTGGTCGAACGCGGACAATTGCGGTTGCAGGACAAAATAGCCGATTTTATTCCGGAGTTCGCCGCCCACGGAAAAGGCGAAATCACGATCGAACAATTGCTGATCCACTCGGCGGGATTGATTCCGGACAACGCGCTCCAAGATTATGTCGATGGTTGGAGCTCAGCGAAACCTAACATTTGCAAACTCGAGCCGCTCACCCCACCGGGAACGGTGTTCAAGTATTCGGATGTAGGATTTATTTTATTAGGAAAAATTGTGGAACAGGTGGCGGGCAAACCAGTCGACACATTTGCCGAAGAAGAGATTTTTGCCCAGCTCGGCATGCATGAAACTGGTTATTTGCCGACTGATGAATTGAAACGAAGAGCGGCAACGACCGAGCAGCGTGACGGAGAGTGGCTGGTGGGGGTGGTCCACGATCCGCGGGCGGCAAGTATGGGAGGAGTGGCGGGACATGCAGGTTTGTTCGGCACGGCACATGACTTGGTGTTCTATGCGCAGATGATGCTCGGTGGCGGTCGGCTGAACGACGTACAAATTCTTGGGCCTGCTACGGTGGCAGAAATGACCAGGCCGCGAAATATCGACGGCAATCTCCGTGGGCTGGGGTGGGACATGGGGAGTGTCTATTCACGGAATCGTGGCGAGACGATGAGCGCGCGCGCGTACGGCCACGGCGGCTTTACGGGTACAGCGATGTGGATCGACCCGCAACTCGATCTATTTGTAATCTTTCTTTCGAATCGGCTGCATCCGGACGGCGAGGGAGAAGTGAATAGTTTGGCCGGGCGGATCGGGACGATTGCAGCGGGGGCGATTGGCAAGGCGCCTACTGAGTCAAGTGATGCTGCCGGGGTTGGGCCGGTGAGATTAGGGATTGATGTGCTTTCGGCGGACAAGTTTAACCTGCTGCTGGGAAAACGGATTGGGCTGATCACGAACCACACTGGTTGCGATTCGCACGGCACCTCGACCGCCAAGCTGCTGCATCAAGCCGAGGGTGTGCAGTTGGTCTCGCTATTCAGTCCGGAGCATGGCATCGCAGGGGCGCTCGATGTGAACAGGATTGACGATGCCATCGATCAAGACTTGGGAGTGCCGGTATACAGCCTCTATGGGGAAAGCCGCCAGCCTTCGAGCAAACAGTTGGCCGAGGTCGATGCCTTGGTGTTTGACATCCAAGACATTGGCACGCGATTTTACACATACATTGCGACGATGGGGTTAGCGATGGAGGCTGCGGCTGAGTCGGGCCGAGAATTCATCGTCCTCGACCGGCCGAACCCGATCGATGGGGTGACGTTGGAAGGGCCGGTGCGAGATGTAGAGAGCGAGTCGTTCGTGAGCTTTCACACGCTCCCAGTGCGGCATGGAATGACCGTGGGCGAACTGGCGCGGATGTTTGTCGCCGAGCGGAAGCTTGACCTCAAGCTGACGGTGATCCCGTTGGAAGGTTGGCAAAGGAGCGATTATTGGCACAGCACGGGGCTCACTTGGAACAATCCTTCGCCGAACATGCGGTCGGAGACTGCGGCGGTGCTCTATCCTGGCATCGGATTGTTGGAAACGACCAACGTTTCGGTTGGGCGAGGGACGGATACGCCGTTCCAAGTGATGGGGGCGCCCTGGATCCACGAGCGGGGGTTGGCAGCGGCGGTAAATCGAGCGAACCCGCCTGGGGTGCGGGTGATTCCCGTGCGGTTTATGCCCACGAGCAGCAAATTCGCTGGCGAAATATGCGGTGGATTGACCTTTGTGATTACTGATTGGGAGGCGTTCCGGCCATTGGAGCTGGGTTTGGTCGTAGCCCGCTCGCTCCGTTCGCGATACCCGCAGCAGTGGGATGCTCAGCGGTACAATCGCTTGCTGAGCAACCAACAGGTTTACGAGCGGCTCTTGGCAGGCGAGGATGTCGCTTCGATTCGGAGTTCGGTGGACGAACAGTTACAAGCATTCCGTGTTCGTCGCCAGCCTTTCTTGCTTTATCCCTAGCAAAAGGCGACAAACGCAATCAGTCTCACGTCAAGGCGCGAAGGTAGAGGGAGGTCGACGAATGACGATGGTCCCATGGAATCGCATACTCAAAGAATCGAACTTCGCCACTCGGCGTCTTGGCGTGATTCTGATTGGCTGCGCAATCAGTTTGTTTGCTGCCCGCGCGGCGGCTCATGAAGCGGTTTCAGAAAAAGGCATGGTCGCGACCGGCCACGCGCTGGCGACCGAGGCCGGAGTTCAAGTGTTGCGTGAGGGCGGCAACGCGGTCGATGCGGCGGTGGCAGCAGCGTTAACGCTGGGCGTGGTCGATGGCAATAACTCTGGGCTGGGTGGTGGTTGCCTGATTTTAATTCGTTCAAGCGACGGGCGACTGATTGCGATCGATGGCCGCGAAATGGCCCCGGCCGCTGCAACGAAGGACATGTTCGTGCGGGATGGCAAGGCGGTTTCAACCGCCAGCCAGACGGGGCCACTTGCAGTGGGTGTGCCGGGGGCGCTAGCCGCATATGAGTTGGCCATCGAAAAGTGTGGCCGCATGAAGTTGGAGCGTCTGCTTGTGCCAGGCATCGCGCACGCGCGGGATGGATTTCCGATCGGTCGGGGGCTTGCGGCGGCGATCGCTGGCACGGCCCGTGAATTGGCGAAATTCCCGGGATCCAAGGCGATCTTTCTTCATCGCAATGGCACGCCGCTTCGAGTCGGAGAACGTCTGGTGCAGACCGATCTCGCCAATACGTATCAGCAAATTGCCAAGCGTGGGAGCGACTGGTTTTATCGCGGAGAGATTTCCAAAGCAGTTGGTGATTGGATGACGGCGAACGGCGGCATTCTGACGGCGGCCGATTTTGCTGCTTACCAACCGAAGCTGCGGGAACCATTGGAGACGCCGTACCGCGGTTACAGGATCATTGGCTTTCCGCCACCCAGTTCGGGCGGCATCCATGTGGCGCAGGTGCTGAATATTCTGGAGCCGTTCGATCTGCGAGCCATCGAGCAGCGCAACCCGGCGGAAGCCACGCACCTGCTTACGGAGGCCTTTAAGCTGGCTTTTGCAGATCGAGCGCATTGGCTGGGCGATTCGGATTTTGTCAGTGTGCCACGCGGCCTGATCACCAAAGCGTACGCACGGGAGCTAACGGCAAGAATCGATCCCGCAGCGACGAAGGACGTACCCACCCACGGCTCGCCGCCAAACTGGCGGCAGGATGTGGTAGGTCGGCATACGACGCACATTGCGGCAGCCGATGCGGCAGGCAATTGGGTGGCGATCACGGCGACGGTGAATACGGCGTTTGGCTCGAAAGTCGTGGTTCCGGGGACGGGCGTGGTGCTGAACAATGAGATGGATGACTTCTCGATCATGCCAGGTGTGCCAAACGCCTTTGGTTTGGTCGGCGCGGAAAACAATGCGGTCGCACCCGGCAAGCGACCACTTTCGAGCATGAGTCCGACGATCGTGCTCGACAGCGCGGGAAAGCCGACTCTCACGGTTGGCGCCGCGGGTGGCCCGAAGATCATCACCCAGGTGTTGCTGACCATCATTCGTTATCTCGATTACGAGCAGCCGCTCGCCGAAGCGGCAACCGCGCCTCGGTTTCATCATCAATGGCGGCCGAACCGTGTGCTGTGCGAACAGGATCTGGGCGCACCGCTGATCGAGGGGCTCCGCCAGAGGGGGCACGCGATCGAAGAAGTCTCGGCCGGTTCTTCCGGGCGGACGCAAGCGATCGCGCTCGATGCCGACGGAAAACTGCTGGGTGTGGCGGATCCGCGCGGCGATGGTGCGGCAGGGGGTCCGTAGCTGCGCATGTGCGTGATTCAAATGCGCGATAGTTTTCTACGGATTTCTGTAGTCGCTGTCTAGAATGAAGGTTCTATGGCATGGCGACCTCTCCACACCTTGAAAGGCTTGATGATGCGCTTTGCTCAGCGGGTAAACCGTGCGCTGGTGGCGGTGCTCACAATTGTAACGGGGGTGGTGGGCGGCGAACGCGGTGGCTGGCAGCGGCGGGCGTTGGCATTCGAATCGCTGGAGCCCCGGTTACCGCTCTCGGCCGCGGGGCTGGTCGAAATTGGCACCCAGCCGGAAGGTGGCTTGTCGGACAAGGTCGTTTATATCCACGGCGGTCATGGGTACACGGCCGCTAATACGACCGATGGCGCCTGGAGTTTTCAACGTGGGCCGCTGCTGGGAATGATCGAAGATCTGGGGAACGTCGACCAAATGACATTTCTCGCGGACTACTTGTTTCGCGCCGGAGCGACGGTCGTACCGCTGCGACCAATCGGTCATCAAGTGAACGAGGTGGTGCTGGATAACGACGATGTGGAGGTGACCTTTGTCGGAAATTGGACGAACAGCAACTCGTCGATTTACTTTGGCAGCGCGGGGGACGTGCCCTATCGCTTTGCGTCGACCTCGGCAACGGAAACGGCTTATGCTCGTTACCAGCCCAAGATCACTTCGGCGGGCTTCTATCCAGTTTACGCTTGGACACGCAGCGGCAGCGACCGGGCGACCGATCAACTTTATCGCGTGCATCACTCGGGTGGCACGACGGAAGTTACGATCAACCACCGCTTGGTAGGCAACGGACTGGTGTATTTGGGGACGTATCACTTCGAAGAGGGCACGGACGGCTACGTCGACATCAGCAATCGCTCCGATTCACCGAGTAGCGTGGTCATTGCGGATATGATCCGCTTCGGCAACGGAATGGGAGATATCGACCGGGGCGGTGGAATCTCGGGGCTGCCGCGCGAGGACGAATCGGGCCTGTATTGGGTCATGTGGCATGTAAACAATTCGCAAGGTATTCCCACTTCGGAATATCGTGCCACTTCGGTCGATCGCGATGCGGCGGTTTCTTTCTCGCCACGGTATGCGGAGTACATGAATCGCGAGGCAGGCGGGTCGCTCTCGGACCGCGTGTTTGTCAGTTATCACAGCAATGCGGCAGGCGGGCGTGGGGTGCTGGGCCTGTTCAATGGCAATAACACGCCCTCCTCGGCGACGCCCAACCAGTTCTTGCTGGCCGATACTTTGGGGCGAGCAGTCAATGACGACATGGTCGCGCAGAACGGCCTGTTTGAGCACGCTTGGTTCGATCGCGGCAGCGGTGTCACGCTCGATCGCAGCGACATCGAGTTCGGCGAAATCAACAACAACGTTATCAACAACGAGTTCGATGCGACGATCGTCGAAGTGGCCTTTCACGACAATCAGCTCGATGCCGAGTTGATGCGCGACCCCCAGGTGCGTGACGCGCTTGCGCGAGCCACTTATCAGGGCATTGTGGATTATTTTCGTGCCGTCGATGGGAATACGACCTCGATTGTCAAATTGCCTGCTGCGCCGACCGACGTCTTTGTCGAATCGAATGCGGCCGGTAGCGTGACGGTCTCCTGGACGCCGCCCGCTGCGAACGCTTATCTGGGCGATACTCCCACTGGTTTTCGCATTTATGTGTCTGCGAATGGCTACGGTTTTGATGGCGGGACCTATGTGGCGGGGGGAGCCACGAACAGCGTCACGCTCTCGGGCTACGATCGGAACACGCCTTACTACATCAAGGTCGTCGCTGAGAATGAAGGAGGCGAATCGGCTGGGTCGGAAGTCATGGCCGTCTTGCCGAGCGGCGGAGTGAAGCAAGTCTTGATCGTGAGCGGCTTCGACCGGCTCGATCGCGCGCTCAATCCGAAGCAACCGGCTTATCTGGGGGTGGTGACCGACCGCGTCCGGCCGCGGGAGAGCAATTCGTTTGACTACACGGTGCAGGTTGGCTCGGCGATTCAGGCGTCTGCCCCGGGTGTCCATTTCACCAGCACGAGTAACGAGGCGGTGATTTCGGGCGCAGTGAATCTGGCCGATTTCCAGACGGTGATTTGGATTCTGGGCGAAGAATCTTCGGCAGACGATACATTCAATGCGACCGAGCAGGCAAAGGTTGCTCAGTTCATTGGCGGTGGTGGGAACTTGTTCCTGTCGGGCGCCGAGATCGGCTGGGATCTCGACAACCTGAACAATGGGCGCGCGTTTTACGAAGGCACCCTGCTGGCGAACTACGTGGCCGACGACGCCAACACATACCAGGCCAGCGGTGTGGTCGGACGAATCTTCGACGGCCTGAATCTCACCTTCGACAACGGCTCGTTGTTCTACGACGTAAATTTCCCCGATGTGATCAATCCGCAGGCCGGGGCTTTAGCGGCGCTCACCTATGCCAATGGGGCCGGCAATGCGGCGATTCAGGCCACCGGCACCGGCGGCAAGGGCAGCCTGGTCATGTTGGGCTTCCCTTTCGAAACGATCACGACTGCCGAGAACCGTACCGCGGTGATGGATCGAGTGTTGGACTTCTTTTCGGTCGCGGCACCTCCGCCTGCGAATGCCGACTTTAACGGCGACGGCACGGTGGACGCGGCCGATTTCAACGTGTGGCGTGATTCGAAAGGCACAGCGGTCGCACCAGGCCAGTTGGGGGATGCCAACTTCGATGGCCAAGTCAACGATGAAGACTACGGAATCTGGCAGCAGCAGTTTGGCACGTCGCCTGGCGCCGGAGGGGCAGCCGGCACCGGTGACGGCGCGATGGAGCATGCACCAGAAGACGACGCTTCAGACGCGGGATCGGCTGCTTTGGCAACGCCGGCAGGTTCGCTCTCTGGTAAGCTTGTGTTCACCTCGGGCGGACATGGGTGGCAGTGGAGCACGACGCTCAATCGATGGGCCACCGATCGCGGCGATAATAACGAAATCGTCGAGGATTTCGGCAACCAAGACCAACTGACTTTCTATGCCGACTACTTGCTCCGCGCCGGTGCAACCGTGGTGCCGATGCGGCCCGTGGGGCACCAGATCAACGAGGTGGTGCTCGATAATGATTCGGCGGGCGTAACCTTCAGCGGCAGTTGGAGCAATAGTGCCAGCTCCGTTCATTACGACGAAGACTATGGCGTTGTGGCGGATTCGGTGTCGTACCGCTTTGCCTCGATTAGCGCCACCGAAACCGCGGTAGCGACCTACACGCCCAACATCCCCGAGGCAGGCTTTTATCCAGTCTACACCTGGGTAGCTGACGGCGCGAATCGGACCGACCAACTCTACCGCATTACCGACAGCGATGGCGGGGTGACCGAGATTCGTGTCGATCACCGCATGGTAGGCAAAGGCTGGGTCTATCTCGGCACCTACCACTTCGAAGCGGGCCTGGGCGGCAATGTGCAAATCAGCAACCAGTCGACCGCCGGCGGCTCGGTGGTGATTGCTGATGCGATTCGCTTCGGCAACGGCATGGGCGATGTGAAGGGCGGCCCGAACGGGGTGAATCATCCCAGTGGCACCATTTCAGGCCAACCGCGCGAAGACGAAAACTCGCTGATGTGGCTCTGGCGGGCGGTGGGGCAGGGCAACAGTCCAGCGAGCGTGCTGGGCACAAGTAATGTTTCGGCGCCCACGCGGATGGCCGAGCACATGAACGCCAACAGCAACCCGTTCGGTACGAGTGTCTATATCGGTTTTCACTCGAACGCTGGTGGCGGGCGTGGCGCGGTGGGGCTGATTAACTCGAATGTTTCGGTGCAAACTCCGCACCAAGCTGATCATGCGTTGTTTACGGGCCGGCAGATTAACCAGGATATGCAGGCTCTAAACGGTTTGTTCGAACATGATTGGAGTACGCGTACGACCCACACTTTTTCGGGTAGTTTTGGCGAGATCGACGAAGGCCCCACGGCTGAGATGGACATGACCATCATTGAGGTCGGTTTCCACGATTCGCCGCTCGACGCCGAATTAATGCGCGACCCGAAGGTCCGCGACCAGTTGGCCCGCTCGACCTACGAGGCGACGCTCGAGTATTTCAATGTTTGGGGTGGGCTTACCAATCCTGTCAGCCAGCCAGCGCAGCCGACTAACGTCTCGGCTCTCAGCGATGCCAATGGCAATGTGACGGTTTCGTGGTCCGCTGGCCCGAGCGGCGTCCAGGGGGGCACGCCGACGGGCTACCGCGTTTACATTTCGCAGAATGGCTTCGGCTTCAACAACTACATCGACGTGGCTGGTGGCGGAACGACTACTTACACGATTTCCGCTACCCAGCTCGATAGCGATGCGAATTACTTCAAGGTCGTCGCAGTGAACGCCGGTGGCGAGTCGCCGGGGAGCATGCTTGCCGGGGCGCGCAAGAACGGTAGCGGCGGCCCCAACTCGATTCTGGTGGTCGATGGCTTCGACCGTTTCGATCGCACGCAGAATGTGCGGTTCCCTTACGCCTTCACCGGCGATGGCCTGGTCGACCGGCTCTGGCCGCGGAGCATGAACAGCTTCGACTACGTCGTCCAGGTGGGCGAAGCGATCGAAGCCTCTCAGTACCTGGTCGGTTTCGACTCGGTGCCGAATGATGCGATCATTGCAGGCACGGTAAATCTGGCCGATTACACCACCGTGATTTGGATCCTTGGCGAGGAATCGACCGCTGACGACACGTTTAACTCGATTGAGCAGACGAAGGTTGAGCAGTTCCTTGCGGGTGGTGGGAATCTGTTCCTCTCGGGATCTGAAATTGGTTGGGATCTCGACGCCCAGAACAACGGCCGTGGGTTCTATGAAGGCACGTTATTAGCGAATTACCTTGCTGACGACGCCAACACATATCAAGCCAACGGCGTGGCGGGTCGGATTTTCGACGGGCTGAGCCTGACGTTCGACAATGGCACGTTGTTTTACGATGTGAATTTCCCCGATGTGATTGCCCCTCAGGCGGGGGCACTGACGGCGCTCACTTATGCCAACGGAGCAGGTGGGGCAGCAATTCAAGCCGCGGGGATCGGAGGTCGGGGCGATTTGGTGATGCTCGCGTTCCCGTTTGAAACGATTACCACGGCCGCGAATCGTGCCGCGGTGATCGATCGGGTGTTCGGTTTCTTCGGCATTGCACCGCCGGCGCCGAATGCCGACTTCAACGACGATGGTACGGTCGACGCGGCAGATTACACGTTGTGGCGCGATTCGCTCGGCAGCCAGGTAACACCGGGCGACTTGGGAGACGCCGATTTCAATGGCCTGGTGGACGCGGCCGATCACGTGATCTGGCAGGCCCAATTTGGCACGTCGCCTGGCGCCGGTGGGGGCGCCGGCGCCGGAGGCGAGGCGGAAGCGAACGCCGAAGCGAGCGCTGCTTCAGCGAGCTTGCTGACAGAAGCGACGGTCGACAGAAGTTTGTCGATTGCCGGCGAGAGATCGTCCATTAAACGCCATTTGCTGCCTGCATCGCACCGCGCTTTCGATACAGTGATCGAGTCGCACGACTTGCTGTTGGCCGCGCGGCGGACATCAATCGTCGAGCGCGACAGGCTGCCGTTCGACGCGCGGGAGGAACTGGGTCGTTCGGGTTCAAGTGTGGATATAGCAGGAGATTCTCTGTTCGGAAGTTTCTTGCATCGTCGCATTGGATCGCGTTTGTTGGACCGTTTGGGATGAATTAGGAGTTGAACGTTGTGGTGCCGAGGGACTTCCAGGGATGGCGTACATGCACCCCATCGGAAGAGGGGTGCGACAACCGCAAACAGCCCGGGAAAATCGTTCGTGCGCAAGGCGCTCGCGTTGTTGCGCAAGAGTTGTAAAAAGTGCGTTGAAACATCGCGCTTTTGCTTGACAAAATTGTTGTTTTGTAAGCATGATCGTTAGTAGGTGGGGGAGAGTTTCTCTTCGTGGGGTAGGCGGCCTCGTTTCGCCGTTTTTTTGTTTCCTGGAGGTGTGATAATGAAGTTCCACATGGGTGTGGTTGCGGTAGCTGTGGCTTTGACATGGCAAAGCATATCGCCGGCCGTTGTGCTGTTCGAGGAAGATTTTGAGGTGGACTCGACTGCGAATTGGACAGTCAACAGTGGGCCGACAGACTTTGATGATCCGGATGGCGACATCGATGGTGACTTCAGTTCGAATCAAGCGAAGTTTTTCTTCGACTATAGTACGGTAGGTATTCCGGCTGCTCCTAACTCGGTAGGCGGAAATACGCGGGGCATGAAGTTGATGGCCAACCAAGACGGTGACTTTGATGGTATCACCGTGGGCGACGCGAATGGCCTGACGGGCATTAGTGTCTCGCCGATTGGACAGGACTTTTCTGCGGCCGGCGACTACAAGCTGACGTTCGACTGGTGGGGCAACTTCCCCGGTCCATTCCCCGCCGGCTCCAGTGGCACGACCCAATTGTCGACTTTTGGCATTGGCACCTCGGGGGCAGTGGCCAACTATGCTGGCGTCTCGGATAGTATCTTCTTCGCAGCGACTGCGGATGGTGGGTCGGGTGCCGACTTCCGGGCGTACTCCGCAGAGCGGCAATTCAGCTACCAGATTCCGTTTCTCACGGTTGCTCCCGCGCCACCGGCAGTGCGTGACGACTTCGACAGCGAGGGAAACCCGATCGATAGCCACGCGACTTATCACGCGTTTAGCCGCAACAATTCCGCTGGCCCGCCGGGAAATTTCAACAACCTTGGCTCCTCCGCTAGCGTTGTGGATGCGGCTGATTTTACTGCGTGGCGCGACAATTTGGGTTTGACGAGTGAGCCGGACCTTCCAGTTGCCAAGGCCAGTGGCAATGCAAACGTCGATTTAGTAGTCGATCAAGTTGACTTTGAACTTTGGAAGGCGTCTTTCGGAGACACGCTGGGCTTATATGCGAAATCTTTTCCGGGCGTGACAGCTACGACGGAACAATTGGCCCTGTTCCCGCAACAGGAAGGAACGACGGCCAACGGTGCTGCCGGCATGACCTGGCGTGAAGTGGAGATCGCCAAGATCGGAGATTTGGTTACCTGGACCGTGGACGGCGCGCTGCTGATTTCCATCGACACGGCACACTTCGATGCGACACTTGGTGGCGGCAACATCCTGTTTGGCCACGGCGATATCAACTCCGGTGCTTCTTCTGATGTGCTTCGTTTCGACTTGCTCTTCACGCTGATTGACAACATTAAGGTCGAGACGATTGACGCCTTGGGCAGCGGGGCGTTGAGTGTGCCCGAGCCAGGCGCTCTGGCGATGTCTGCTTTCGCGTTGGTCTGTGGCACTCTTTTCAACAGGCGCTCCCGTCGGTGCCAAGCGGGGAGGTTTTGCAAAGTTTAGTGGCATCTTTTTCGACATTTAAGACTCTTGTTCTGTATTACTTCTTGTGAAAGGTGAAGCTGATGAAAGTAAAATCCAGTTTCTTGCTGTGCATGGCGATCGTCGCCTGCGCCGCTCTAGCCGGCGTGGCAAACGCGTCGATCCTCTTCAGCGAAGGTTTTGATTCTTCCGCCGCCGATGTGAAAGTCAACAAGTCGGCCGACTCAGTCGTTACTTACGTCGATTACTCGAACATGACCGTTGGCTCGACCAACTTCAGCATTGCCGAAGCGCCGAATATGGTCTCCGGTAGCGCCGCGACCCGTGGCGTGCTGCTGCAAGTGAATAACTCGGGCGAACCTGGCGCCACGGGTGCTCCGGCGGCGGTCAATATCTTGGCCGGTAATACGCCGATCAATTTTTCTGGCAGCTACGCTGTCTCGTATGACGTTTATATGAGCAGCAGTAATCCGGGTGGCACTGGCTCGACACTGCAAACCTTGTTTGGTTTGGGCACCGACGACAGTGGCGTGCTGGAAGCGTCGTTCAATCGCACTGGCGTCGGCAGCACGGTTGGCACTTGGGGCTGGCTGACGAACGAAAATGGCGCCGGCACGGAAGACGTGGCCATCAATATGAATGCTACCGAGCTTGCCGATCTGGGTGATACCAACGTGGATGACATAGCTGCGGGTGTTTCACCAGGTGTGTTTAATCAAGCCTTTGCCGCTACGAGCCTGGGGACACTCAATCACTCCGCTGCGTTGCAGTGGGTACACGTCGACCTGCGGATTAACCAGGGTAACGTGAAGCTTTTGTTCAATGGTGTACCGTTTTTCCCCAATGCGAAGGATCCGGTTATCAGTAGTCTCGCAGATAGCGGCTTCGCCTTGTTGGGTCTGGAAGATCGCTTTGCTTCGATTAGTGATGAGCCTGATTTGTCTTGGGCCTTGTACGACAACTTTGTCGTCACGGCGATTCCCGAGCCTTCAACAGCATTGTTGCTGGGCTTGGCCAGCTTGGGTCTGGCGAGCTGCGGGCGCCGCCGCAAGTAGGTTTTGATTCATACCGTCGCCGCTGCGCACGGCAATCTTGAAGATGTGCAATCGCAGCAGGCGACGGCCGTTTTTGCTTGACACCTGGAGATGGCCTTATCGAACAACTACGACCTATTGATGAATGCGGTGTCGTGCTGTCACAACAGCTTGTGGAAGGAGATTACTGTTTAAACCATCAGAGATGGAAACCAGGCTTTTCATGATGCCGGGACTCCTGTTTCCCTGCACACCTTTTTGATTGGGAGGGTTCTAATGAGATGCAACCTGTTTGCGGCTTCGCTAGCGATTGTTGCAGCGTGTGCGGTATCGACGCCGGCGGCAACGTTCTTCGACGATTTCGACATTGATCCAACCGCCAATTGGACAGTCAATAATCCTGGCCTGAGCGACATCACGGTAGACTTCAACTACGACTATTCTGCGATTGGTGTGCCCCCGGCCCCAGGCGGTGCGAGTACACGGGGTTTGAAAATGACCGCGAACAATAGCGGCGGTGTGTTCAGCGGTTTCAGCGTTTCGCCCACGGGACAGAGTTTTTCGGGAAAATACATTCTGTCGTTCGACATCTGGCAGAATTATGTTGGTCCACTTGGCCCTGGTGGAAATGGCTCGACGCAGCTCTCAACATATGGCATTGGTACGGCCGGAAACGTGGCCTTCTGGCCTGGTGCTGCTACCAAGGAGAGCGTTGCCTTCGCCACGACTCTTGATGGTGGATCGGCTTCTGATTTCCGCGCGTATTCAACCGCTGCTCCAACGTCGTACGCTAGCGGCAACGCGGTTTATTTGAGCCCAGGTTCGACGATTAACAATAGCGCTGTATACTACACGGCTGCTTTCTTGCCGCAGTCTGCTCCGGCGGCCCAAGTAGGATCATTTCCGGGTCAAACCGGTTCGACCGATGCTGGCGAGACAAGCTTTGCGTGGCGAAAGGTCGTCATCGAAGTATCGGGCGGTTTTGCCAATTGGTCGATCGATGGGCTGCCCATCGCAAAGATTGACTTGAGCACCGTTACTTTGGGGGGAGGCAACATCCTCTTCGGCCACAGCGACACGAATGGTGGATCATCGACTGATCCGAATGACGTGTTGCTGAACGTCACGTTAATCGACAATATCAGCGTTGTAGTTCCCGAGCCGGCCTCGTTGGTGTTGTGCCTTGTTGCCGTAATGGGTTGTTTGCTCGTTGGACGTCGTCGTTAAGCGGTACGACTTGAAGACGTGTGTTTTTGAATCGGCCCGCGGTCTGAACAGGCCGCGGGCTGATTTCGTATGTATTCATGGTGGGGTCTGCGAATCATGGTAAGTCGATGTGAGGCCGCGGCCGCGACGTCGTGGCCGACGCCGCCAAATTGAGGAAAGAACCGATTCCCCTCTGTGCGCAAATGAGAGAGAAAAAGTCGTAATTCGTGGACGGTTCCATTGGCCCAGCTTGCTAGAATACAGGAGAACGATCGCGTTGCAGATCGCAAGGATTCTGTGGCGCGGTGGAGGTTCAACCCGTCCATGAGAGCCAGTGCGTGGGGCGAGTTGAGCTAGTCGTCATTTGCTTTTCGGTTGCGATGATCGGGCGTTGGTGGGGCTGCGTTTTTTAGGGAGTTGGCCCGGTGTAAAGCGAACTACTCGAGAGCTAGTTTGTTCGCTGCGCGGTTTTGTCTCATTCCTTGTTTACTCGCTTGATTCGGTTGCGGTCGTCAATTGAGTGACAGATAACAAAGGTTCGCCTTGCATGGCTGGAGAAGATAAACGCCTCAAAGAGCAGCCAAGTCGAGCCGCGTTACCCGCGCGGGGGTTCACCTTGGTCGAGTTGCTGGTGGTGATTGCCATAATCGGCATTCTGGTGGCGCTCTTGTTGCCGGCGATTCAGTCGGCGCGGGAAGCCGCCCGGCGGGCGCAATGCCAGAGCAACATCAAGAATGTGGCCCTGGCAGTGCATAGCTATGAGTCGG
Organism: Pirellulales bacterium; assembly: GCA_041753435.1. Lineage (GTDB taxonomy): Bacteria > Planctomycetota > Planctomycetia > Pirellulales > Lacipirellulaceae > DASYDU01. The sequence goes on from JBGSUJ010000113.1 coordinate 71,063, forward strand.
CCAACAAGACGACCCCGAATGGTATGCGCTACGACGAAAAATCGTTTGCTGCGACGGTACACCGACTTACGGTTTTCGAGCCGAACTGGATCATCCGCATTTTGCCTTATCTCGAAGAACAACCGCTGTACGATTCGTTTGATTTCAAGCAGCGCATCAACTTAACGAGTCCGACCGATGCGACGAACGTGAATCGCACCGCACGGGGGACGGAAATTACCGTGTTGCTGTGCCCGAGCGACCAATTCAATCGAGTGCGTTATGACGGAGCCCTCCCTTCGCACGGCGACAACTGGGCACGCACCAACTATGCAGGGAACGCGGGTGGCGCGGATATCTACCCTGGAGCCAGCAGTAATCGGGCTACTGGCCCGCAGAGCGCTGGCTGGGTGAATAATCGCAAGCGGGGTATCATGGGGCCCAACGCCTCGGTGCCATTTCGGCGGATTACCGACGGCCTGAGCAAGACAGCGCTGATCGGCGAGATTCGTGCGGGGGTCACGAACAAAGACTCGCGCGGTGTTTGGGCCATGGGCCACGCGGGGCCAAGTCTGCTGGCGGGCTACGGTTCGGACGGCGACGACAACGGTCCGAATGCTTGCAACGCCCGAGCTGACGACGTGTATTTTGAAACCCAAAGCGGCGGTTGCGAGTCGACTGCCATGAAAAGTTATCTGCAATCGATTTGCATGACCTGCGACGCGCCGGGCAACTACTTCGCCCAGGCGACCATGCGTAGCGCGCATGTGGGCGGCGTGTTTGCGGCCCTGTGCGACGGCAGCGTTCGGTTCATCAGCGATGACATCGAAACCAGCGGACAGTTCGGCGAATGGGGGACCCCCTGGGATTATTTGATCGCGAGCGGCGACGAAGAAGAACCGGGGCCCTATGGCGGATAGTAGTTTTTCGGACAATGTGGCCAGAAGCCGCCCCGGCCAGACAGGCGGCGGTACGGCAGTAGCGTTTATGACCGATGTTCTTTCCTCGAGATTGCTGCGACTGACATGGGCTGTGGTGCTGAGCTGGATCGCCGTGGCGGGCAGTATCGCCGTGGTGGGCTGCGGCCGCGGGCCTGAAGTTGCCCAGGTGAAAGGCAAGGTGCGGTACAAAGACGGAACGATTCCGCAGGCGGCGGTGCGGGTCGTTCGCTTCGAGCCCAAGACCGACAGCACGGCGACCGTGCGCAAGGCGGCCTCGGGCGACTTCGATGCCAGCGATGGCTCGTTTGAATTGTTTACGCGCAGGCCAGGCGACGGTGTTTATGTGGGCGAGTATTCCGTGACTTTCGCAGTGCAGAAGGATCCCCGTGACAAAAGCACCTCCGTGATTGCCGATAAGTATCGGAGCTCGGCACAAACCCCGTATCACGTTTCAATTCATGAAAACGTGGATGACTTGGAGTTCGAGATTGAACCAATTGAGTAACCAGGCATTTTAGGATGAACACCCCCGCCGGGTGAGGAGAAGTTATGAATCAGTATACCATCTGCAAAGTTATCGAACGGAGTCATCGCCAGCGGGCCCGTGCTCTGTCGCGGGGTTTTACACTGGTCGAGCTGCTCGTGGTGATTGCGATCATCGGCATCTTGGTCGCGCTGCTGTTGCCGGCGATCCAAGCGGCGCGGGAGGCGGCCCGGCGGACGCAATGCAAGGATCAAGTCAAGAACATCGCCCTCGGCTGTCTGCTGCACGCCGACACGCAAAAATTTTTGCCCTCGGGCGGCTGGGGCCGGAAGTGGTCGGCCGACCCCAATCGTGGCTTTGGGAAAAATCAACCGGGTTCTTGGGCCTACAATATTTTAACGTACATCGAAGAAGCGGCATTGCACGACTTGGGCAAGGGGACGACGGTTGGCACGCCCCAATATCGGCAGGCTTTGACGACCCTCAACACAACCCCGGTCGAGATCTTTTACTGTCCTTCGCGTCGCCCGCCGAACGTCTACCCATCGCAAATGCCGGGCATGAGCACCGAGCACGCTTTCCTGACAAACGTGGCGACCACGACGGGCATCGCCAAGAGTGACTATGCGATCAACTCGGGTGCGAGTCGGCAATGGGATAACGTCGACAATTGGTTGGAGCCAGGCAGTTATGCGGCCGCCGCTGTCGCAAATTGGACCTTGACGAATGTCTGTGACAAGGCGGCGCCGATCGAAATTCGCGTCAATTTTGTTCATTGCCAAACGGGCGTCTCCTATTACCGTAGCCAGGTCAAAACCTCACAGATCATCGACGGCACTTCGAAGACTTACCTGGTGGGGGAGAAATATTTGTGGCCTGAAGGATACAATGGCTGGGTGAACGTGGGGGATCATCTGAGCGAGAACCAAGGCATTTACAGTGGGATGGAATGGGACAATCACCGTGTGGCCCATATGCCAGTTGGCACGTCGTGGCCACCCTCGGGAGGCAGTACGCCTGCCGACGAAGATTATTACCAACCGCGCCAAGATACGGGCGGTTTTCCAAACAATGGAGCTTTTGGCAGCGCCCACCCGGGTGGCTTGAACATGGCAATGTGTGATGGGTCGGTGCAAACCATTTCTTACGACATCGATCCGATTGCCCACCGCTATATGGCCATGCGGTTCGATGGCGAGACGATCGTGAATCCGTAGCAGACGGTAGCAGACGGTTGATGCAATTAAAGCTGGCCTTCATCCTCCAGCACGGGTTGGGGCACTCTCCCGGCGAAGACCGAGATCGCAGACCAGGCGAAGCTCGAGGTCGCAGGCCTCGGCTCCAGCTGAGGGCCAAGATCGGAAACTCCGGCAAGGTTTTGGATCGTTCGGCTGTTCCCTTACTTGGTTTTGAGGACGTACCGGATTCGGCGGTTGAGGATGTCGCTCACGTCGGGGGCGACTTCGATGCCGAAGATGGTGTTCTCGTTGTAGATCGGCGGGATTGTTTCCTGGCCGTCGACGATCTTTGAGAATTTCACCTTGTAGATTCCCAGGCTCACTCCCGGAGGCGTGGTGGGGGTTGGGCGATTCTCTTTTGCAATCGAAGGTCCGCCGGTGCCTAACATGTCGGTCGTGGCGACCGCGGGCTGGATTTCGTCGCCGAGGAACGCTTCCGGCTCGAAGGTGACGATCGCACCTTCGAGCGGTCTGCCATCGAGTGTGGCTGCGAATCCGAACGTGGTCAGGCCAACGCGGGTGGCTTGCCACTCTTCGATGCGCGCGGTCAGCTCGTCGGCGGTGATGGCGCCATCATGGTTTTTGTCGGTGGTGGCGAGCGCAGCCTTGAGACCAGGGGCATGTTCCAGTTCGTCGCCGGCTACTTTCCCGTCGCTATTGGTGTCGTACTGTTGGATGGCTTGTTTCGCAGCGTAGCTTGCATTGATGGCCGCTTGTTCCACACGCGCGGGGCCGGAACTGCAGCCGGCAATCGCCAGCATGGCGAGCATGAACGGCACGATGAACAGCGGGCAGCGGGATGGCATGGCGATGGCGTGACGCAAGATCGTGGGCATGAATGGGTTCCTGAAAGTTAAAAGTTAGTGGTGCGACAATTGGCAGGGGATCTGTCTGGGCAGGGGAACTATCGAGAATCGTGGAGCAGGCATCGTCTGGACCGAATAGCAGCATACAAAAAGAGCGACCGCAATTTCACGAAAATGCGCATAGCGGCGAAAGGCCTGCGCGTTAAAAGGCGAGAAATCCGGAGCTTGGGAGTATAATCGAGAAAGTGCAAGCGTCCCAGGGTGGCAAGGGACAGTTACGGCTGGTTGCGCCAAGCAGAGGCGTGATCGCCACTTTTTTCTCGTAATATCGGGGCAGCAAATCATGGTTCGCTTCTTGTTGGCGGTGTGTCTTGTGGGTGGGTTGTTCAGCCTGGCGTGTGCAGACACGGTGATTGTGAACGAGACGTTTGAGGGTTTTGCGGATGACACCGCGCTCAAAGTGCAGTGGGTCCCCAGCGTACTTCCCGACAACGGATATCTCATCACCGAAGCCGATAATTCGACTGCCTTCCCAGCACCGGGGAAGGGAGTCGAGCATATCGGCGGCAACGTCATGGCCTGGGCGACTCCCTTCGAAATCTCTCCATCGGAAACGCAAAGCGTGGTGGTCGAAGGTGATATTTTCGATACCGGCGCTACCGGCAACAAGCGGATGTCGATCGGTTTGCGAAGCAGTTCGCCAACGGGAAACCTGATCGAGATGGGTTTTTGGAATTCGAACGATGGCACTCCGTTCGCAGGGAGCCCCGATGTCATTGGATTTGCATACCGCATCCAACTGTTTGGGGTAGTTGCTCCGAATGTCAATCCGAATTGGCAGTTCTTCGAATTGGATAGCTCGCTCGATCGAGCGAACGATTTAGATACGATCGTCAATGAGGGGGATGTTGGCGAAGCCTGGCATCGCTATCGCGCGACGATTACTCCCGCCTCGATCACGCTGCAACTCGACCTTTACCGCGATGGCCTGATCAATGTGGGGGGAACTTTTCCGGAAGATTTTAACGGCGATGGCACGGTGGGCGCCGACGACTATACCATTTGGCGCGACAATTTCGGCTTGATCGGCGCTGCCACCAAAGCCACGGGCGACGCCGATGGCGATCTGGATGTAACGCAAACCGACTTTGACTTGTGGAAAGCAGCTTTTGGCATGTCGATTGGCGAGCCACAGCCAGGTTGGGATGCGACGGTCGTGATCGACACCGTGTTTCCGATTTTTACCGAACCCAACGGCGCCTTTGACAGCCTCCGCATCGGTGGCCCATCGGGGCTGTCGTCGGCAGGCGGCGGTGTGATTTTCGATAACGTTTCCCTGAGCTTGGTGGACGTTCCCCTGCTCGGGGCCGCAGCGGTCGGAGTGCCTGAGCCTGCAACGATGACCTTGCTGATGGGAACCGCACTGGTACTGTCCGCCGGCACTCGTCGTCGACGTGCTTAGGCTTAGATCGAGGACGTGCTTAGATCGGGGTTGTATTCAGATCGGGATGGGATGGAACAGCAATTGAGGCCCTGGTTAAGCACAGGTTTTGTTGTCGTGCTGGTATTGGCGTTTGGCCTGCCAGCCGCTATGGGACAAGCCCAATTCAATGCCCGGGCGTCGATCAACGTGACAGGCTTCGGCTTCGTGCCGACTGAGTCAGTCTACGTGCCGAACGTCGTCTTTCGCGAAAATGGCAACGCGAGCTTTGAAGCGCTCAAGGCCCAGGCGGTCGCGGCGCGAACGTTTGCGTACTACAAGATGCACCTGCAAGGGTTCATCAACGATGGCACGAGCGACCAGGTGTTCAGTGGGCCGGGTAGCCCGGCAGCCATCCACTTTGAGGCGGCGCGGGCAACCGAGGGGGAAATCCTGTACATCCGCGACACGATTGCCCCCGAGGCCGACGTGCTGATCGCCTCGTTTTTTGTCGCCGGCGCCATCCCGACTGGGCCGGTCGATCTCAACAACCCCGGTATCATCGTGGAGCCTGGCGACTCGGACCCAACCAATACGGAGAAGTGGGTTACGTATACCTATGCCAATGGGTTGTCGGGTGGCAATAACACGGGATCACCGTTGGGTTTCCAGGGCACGCCGACCAACCCGAATTGGCCCAACCGAGGCGCCATGAGCCAAAACGGCGGCGATTTTCTTTCGGATAACAGCCTCTCGTACATCGACATCTTGAAGTACTACTATGGGGCCGACATCCAGTTGCGAACCGCGACCACGGCAGGCACGGGGGTGACCTTCGGTCTGAAGGCACTCGTCGATTTCGACAATATCCGAGATCGCGCGGGCAATTCGTTTCAGGGAAACGAAGGGGTTTTCAACCGGGCACCGAGTTTTTCCGGCAGCACGACGGGCAACATCGCGGCCTCGACTGCCGAGCGCTCCTTGGTGGAGAAGCACAGCGGCACCCATTCGCAGTTAATCGACATCGTCTACGACGAAGAGCAGGGTGGAGATTTTCTGCTCCGGCACGTGGCGGCTGCACGCTATAGCGACTTCGGTGGCAGCCAGCAGGTGGCCGAACGCGTCGCGAACTTGCAATTTGAATCGATCGGCTCGGTCGGATTTTGGCTAAAAACAGATGATGCCGGTTTGAGCGTGAGCTTGGCGTTGGACGATCCGACGACTGGCGATCGCGGCATCCTCCGCGAGGTGATTGCGGACAATCAGTGGCACAAGTACCAATGGTTTCTCGATCGGCCGGAGGATTGGGAGCCTTGGGTGGGCGGCGGCAATGGGCAGATCGACGGCGTGAATGTGTCGTTCGATTCGATCCAGTTTTTTGGGGCCGCCGATGCCCAAATCTTTTTGGATGATGTGTTTTGGGATCCGCAAGCCGTGTTTCAGAGCCGCTTCGCGGGCGACTTTAACGGGGACGGCACGGTCGATGCGGCTGACTTTACTGTGTGGCGCGATTCGTTGGGCGCGATCGGCAGCTCCCTGGCGGCTGATGCTGACGACAATGGCACGGTCGACCAGGGCGACTTCTCGATTTGGAAGGCCGCGTTTGGCCAATCTCTGGCCGGAGGCGGTCCAGCGCAAGCAGCGTCTTTCATTGTGCCGGAGCCAAGCAGTTGGTGGCTGCTTGCCAGCGTAAGCGGTGTTTTGTGTGCGGGCCGGTTCGCCACCGTTCTACAGAAGCTGCGGCATGGTTAGTGCGCGTAAGCGCGAAATTCCTGCGTGATATTTTCATTGCCTGCGAGACGCACTGAGCCATAGAATGCTGCAAGGAGATCCTAGAGGCATGAAACATTACTTTTCTCGAACAGTCGCCCGCCGCCGAGTTCTGGCATTTACTCTCGTCGAACTATTAGTCGTGATTGCGATCATTGGCATCTTAGTGGCGCTGCTCTTGCCGGCGATCCAAGCAGCTCGTGAGGCTGCTCGGCGATCGAGTTGTAGGAACAACCTGAAGAATCTGGCGCTGGGATGTCTCAATCACGAAGTTTCGCAGCGAGTTTTTCCGCCCGGCGCGGAGTACAACGGTAAGCCAGGTTCTGGCAAAGACGGCTTTAGTTGGAATGTTGTTATCCTGCCTTTTATGGAAGAGTCTGCCGCAGCTGATTTTATTAAACAAGCCGTTAAGACACAGCTCACGATCGACAAAAACAATCCGCTGCACGCTTATTCGACAGAATTACGCGATCTTAATCAGCAGGCAGCAGAGATTTTCTTGTGTCCGAGTGACGACAAGAGTGAAATTGTCGACAATTTAACGGTTGGTTCGGGGCTGATCGGTTCTAGCTACTATGCGATCGCAGGTTCGGGATCGAGTCGCAATGCTGATAACGACTCGCTGAATCCGCTGTATCCAAACAGCGATTTTTTGTCGGGCGGCTGCGGGGCGGTGAACACGGACGGCGTGATGTATGTGGCGGCCCGCACGCGAGCCGGAAAAATTACCGATGGTCTCAGCAAGACCTACCTTCTAGGCGAGCGGTGGTATCAATTGCGTGCTTGGACGGTCGGAGCGTATTGGTTTAACGCTCCCCAGAAAAAGGACGCAAACGGAAATTTGATCCCTCCACCGGGACCATTAGGCGACTCGTGCAATACCTCCACCAAGAATATTGACGCAGACTATCCGCCGAACGCCGATTTAGCGGCTGTCGGGTTTTACATCTCACATAAAGACGCGGATCGGCCGCCGATCGCTGCCGGAGCGGCGAAGACGATGGCATACAATGATATGCTCGCCGGCAGTTTCCACACGGGGGGCGTGAACTTTGCTTACGCCGACGGCCACGTGGAGTTCATCAGCGACGATGTGGACATGCAAGTTTATGTGGCAGCAGCCTCGCGCAATGGCGGCGAGGTGATCAACGAATAGCCTGTAATTCCCGCCTGTTTTTGCTTGATTGCTCCCTGCCCGGGCGCACGCTGCGCCAACCATCTCCGATTTTTCCAGCCTGTGGAGTTGCAGGCCTCCCACCTTCACCACGGAGTGAGGTTCGATCATGTCGTGTTCAACGAGTTCCTCAAGTCACATAGCGCCGCAACCTCGGCAGTTGCGGGGTGGGTTCACACTGGTCGAACTGCTGGTCGTGATTGCGATCATCGGTGTGCTGGTGGCGCTGCTGTTGCCGGCGATTCAGGCGGCGCGAGAGTCGGCGCGGCGGAGCGAATGCACGAGCAACCTGAAGAACCTGGCACTGGCGTGCTTGAACCATGAGTCGGCGAAACGCGTGTTTCCGGCGGGGGCGTCGTACGTCGGCAAGCCGCAGCGCGGAATCGACGGGTTTAGTTGGCAGGTGTCGGTATTGTCGTACGTGGAAGAGGCGGCGGTGGCCCAAACGATCGAGGTAGCGGTGAAAGAACGTCAACGAACTACGCCGGCCGAACCATTGCATGCTTACGACGAAGCGCTACGGCCGGTCAACGAGAACCCGAGCAGCGTATTTCTCTGCCCGAGCGACGGCGAAACCGTTGACAATTTGCGTTCACACGAAGGGATGGTGGCGTCGAGCTACGCTGCAGTGGCAGGGTCGGCGGCAAGCCGCGCGCTCGATAGTGACGCGTTGCCCGCAACGCAGCCGAACCAGAATTTCTTGATGGGCGAATACGGGGCGGTGAACGCCGATGGCGTAATGTATGTTGCGGCACGCACGCAGGCTCGTCAGATTGTCGATGGTTTGAGCAAGACATTTCTGATTGGCGAGCGGTGGTATCAGTTGCGGGCGTGGACGGTGGGGGCATTCTGGTTCGATGCGGCGCCAAGGTACGACGCCCAGGGGCGGCCGATCCCGCCGTCGCGGCCGGTGGCGAACTCAGGGGTGGCGGCGGCGAAGAACATCGATGCCGACTACCCGCCGAATGCCGATCTTAACGCAGTCGGCTATTTTGCAACCCATGAAGATGATCATCGGCCGGGGCCTTATCCGGGGCCTCCAACGCCAAAGGAGATGTTGTTCAACGACCTGTTGTACGGCAGTTTCCACTCGGGCGGGACGAACTTTGCCTACGCGGATGGGCACGTGGAGTTTGTGGGCGACGACCTCGACCCGCAGGTGTACGTGGCGGCAGCGTCGCGTGATGGCGGGGAAGTCGTCGAAAAATAGTGCTTGGCACAGTACGAAAAAGATGAATTTGCGAGAAAGCGCGAAACTTTTGCGCACGGTTTGGTTGAATCCATTCCGCTCTGATGGCTAGACTAAGGTAGGCAAATGTAGGTCGATCTTTTCACATGAGTAGCCAGTTTGATGTTCGCAGTTCGTTTTTTTCTCGCCGACAGATAATGCTGCTATGCTACGTCGGCTCAACACCGGGAGTATGAGATCTAATGAAAATTCACCTTTTGTTGGGCAGCGTTTGCCTAGGCTTGATTGCCTGTCAGGCGAATGCGGCCTTTCTGATTCAAGTCGATACAGATGGTGCCGATGATGGAGTGCTTACCTTTAACTCGAATTTCACATTTGGGGGCGATACCACCACGGCTAGTCAAAGCATTGCGGCCAAAGCCTTCGGCTTGACGGGCGGCGATAGCATCTTTGGTGGCAACGGGGTGGTCGAGTTGGATATATATGTATATCGGTATGATCCGACGAGCGACGCAGACAATTTGGTCACAACTGGAATCGAGTTGGGTGTCGACTTGGTGGGTAATCCCGTATTCGGCTCGGGTGTGGTAGGCGGTTCGGTAGGGTTGTATCGCGTTTATGCGGCTTGGCCGGCAACATCGAATGTTAGCGGAGGGCTCACTCGGTATACCGTGACCTCCGGTGCCAATTCGTTCTTTGTCGACGTGGATCAAAACACAGCCAATGATCCGGATTTGGACGATGCAAACGATGTATGGGTATATCTGGGCAATATCGCATACGATGGTTCGAGTGGAATTATCGCTACCCAGCAGGCAGGGTCAAACACATTTACTTCGATGCGGGCAGCGGCGGTGATGTTTGAGCCTGTTCCTGAACCGTCGAGTATCGTGATTTGTGCCATGGCCTTCGTTAGCTGGATGGTGTGCCACAGGCCGAAACACTAACGGGCGTAATGGTGAATCGCCTCGCGATAGGTATGCAGGCCTCGAACTGGTCATTGTTGTTCGACATTAATGAAACCTTGTTTTCCCCTGACGATTAGCTTCTGGGCTAGAGCCGTATTTGTTCCAGAGCTATCTTCGGCTAAGTTGGCAAACTTGGTCGTTGTCGGAGTTTTGTTTTCGCTGCGAAGCCGTACCGGCTAACTCATGCAGACGAAAACGAGTTACATTCTAAGCCGCATCAGTAATTGCTGGTGCGGCTTTTGTGATTGGCGAGGGAGTTAGTATTCCTATCTGCCGTCTGCGACCAGCGTGAACATCGTGCCAAGTAATGGCATCTGAAGTTCTTTCGGTGTGCGGTCAGTCGTAATCGCTTCCAGGAGACTGAGCGATCCACCCTGCTGCCCACAAATGTCGAAGCAAATGCTCGTTGCCGATCCTGGTAAGACTGACCAATCGGGGGACATTGGATATTTTTCCTAGTTTCGCGCCACTGTGTCTCAATCCAGTGAAAACCTCTTCAAGTAGATCCAGTGTCGGTGGCGAATGAAAAGTATTGCGCGGTAAGGACGTAATTGGTTGGCAAAGGGACGAAATCAACACGCGGTGATTCGCGCTCGACAAGCCTGGAGGAAACGGGTGTTGTTGACGCGTTCGCAAATCGAATTGTTTCATTCGCATAACGGAGTGTTGCGTCGACCAACTTGTTGCGCGTGATCAGAGCGAATGTCTTGCCGAATTCTTTGGCCTCATCAATAATTGAAAAGTAACCACTGCGAATGGGTCACACGTTGATCGAAGCCACATGTGGCCGCTCGCTTCCTTGCAGGCCGACGAAATAGTTGTCGGCTTTCTTCCCACTCGCGCAGATTGGTGCGCAAAACGACGTTTGGGCAGTATGTCTGAGATCAAAGGATTTGGAGAAGAGACGATGAGCACTGGGCTGCACGTTCTTGCGTCGCGCGGTCGTCCTTGTTCGGCAATTGCTTTCAGTGCGGTTTGTGCCCTGGCATGGGCCGCTAGTGCGCCCGCCTGGGCTCAACAACGGGTGCTGGGGCTTGATGTGTCGGCTTGGCAGGGAAATATCTCCCAGACAACCTGGAACAACATCCACAATGTTGAAAAGCGCGACTTCGTGTTCATTCGCTCGAGTCGCGGCGGTACCACGGGCGAGGATCACCGGCAAGGTGGTTTTCCAACAAACGACAACACGTTTTTCAACCTTTCTCAGCGTTACGACGATCGCTACTTTGTACAGAACATCAATCGCGCGACTACCGCGGGCATGTTCGCCGGTTCTTATCACTTTGCTCGGCCCGATGTCATTGCAAGTACGCCAAATTCGGGCGGGATTCCCAACCATGGCACCGATGAAGCAAATCATTTTATGCAAATGGCTGGGGCCTGGATGCGTCCGGGCTACCTGCTGCCGGTGTACGACTTCGAAGCGGGAGACGGCGACCGGACGGACGATGAGTTGGCGCAATTTTCTCTCGACTTTTCCGATCGCGTGTACGAAGTAATGGGCATTCGTCCCGCCATTTACACCAACGGCAATTACGCCAGCTTTGTTATTGGCGAGGCTTCCAGTTCGTTGCAGGATCAGGTGGTGGCCGCATTTCCGACCTTGTGGAGTGCGCGCTGGCCCAATCAAGCGAATCCCGATGCGATCGACGTGCAGAATGGCCACCCGAAGGATTCTTTTGCGCCAATCTACGGCCCGTGGGACGATGCGGGAGTGACCCATCCGTGGGCATTCTGGCAATATGCAAGTACGGGCCGATTGCAGAGCTTCAACAACGGTAATAGCAATCTCGATTTAAATGTTGCACAGGGTGGGATCGAGTTTCTCAAAGACAATCTGGTTCCTGCGATTTGGATGAACGATTCGAGTGGCGACTGGAGTACGCTTTCGAACTGGAACAGCGGGCAGGCGCCGATCGCGCCAGTCCTTGCGCCAGGTCAGTTGACACCTGTAGGGACACAAACCCTACCCACGCCGCGTTTGCCAGGCGCTGCGGGGTCGGGCGTTACCGCAGGACTCAACGATACCGTGATTCTCGACCGACCCAACGCCAATATTGAGGTTACGATTTCAACGGGTACGCATAACATTCGCAAGCTCTACGTGCGTGAATCATTGGAGATTACGGGGGGATCGTTGACAGTGAACTATGTGCCCTCGCCGGATTCAACGCCGCTTGCGGCGCAGTTCTCTGCGCCAGTGGCGATCAGCAGTAACGGCAGCCTGAGTGTGCATACGCTGCAAGTGGATAGTGAGCAAACTTTTACGCTCGGCGGCGGTGGGCTGACCTTCCAAACGATTCAACTCATGCCCCATAGCACGACGCCGGCCAAGATTTTGATGACCGGCAACGTGAGCTTTAGCCCTCTGGCGAATGCTGCGGCAGTCATTGCCAACGGCGCGGGAGCGGGGGCGGCTGGGTTTGTTGATCTCGATGGGGGCGAGCGCACGTTTCAGATCGGCAATGGTTCGGCTGAGACAGATCTGACAGTGAGCGTTCCGCTGACTAATGGTGCGTTAAAGAAAAGTGGTGTTGGCACTCTGGCACTGACCGGGGCAAATTCCTACGCCGGCGATACGACCGTTGAGGCGGGAACATTGAGCATCAGCAGTGCTTTTCTTTCCGATGTTGCCGATGTGTATCTAGCGGCGGGTGCGGTGCTCAGTTTGGATTTCAACGGTGGTCCGGATATGATTGATGCTTTGTTCATCGACGGGGTATCGCAGGCAGTTGGCATCTGGGGCGCGCTGGATTCAGGCGCTCAATTTGTCAGCCCCTTGATTTCCGGCACCGGTTTGTTGCAGGTTACGACATTCGTCCCGCTACCATTGCCAGGCGACTACAATGAAGACGGCGTGGTGAATGCGACCGACTTTGTGCGTTGGCGTGATAACCTCGGGAGCGACCAATCGCTGCCGAACGACGATACGCCGGGGGTCGGGCTGGATGATTTCGATCGTTGGCGAGTTAACTTTGGAAATACCAATTTGATTGGTGCAAGTTCAGCTACAGGCATCGCTGTGCCCGAGCCTGGGGCAGCCGTGTTGTTGGTGATCGGCAGCGGTGTGCTGGCAGTGTTCTGTGGATGGGATCTACGTAAATCAACAAAGGACGACGACTTGTGAGCTCAGGGATCGCATCATGGTCGGCCGTGGCTAGGACCAGTTGGTTGATTGTCATTTGCTTAGGGTCGCTCAGCCCGAGGTCAGTTTTTGCGGCAGAGATGCCGCCAGTGGCGCGTGAGTTTCGCGGGGCCTGGGTGGCGACGGTGGCGAATATCGATTGGCCCTCAAAGCCGGGGCTCCCTGTGGTGGAGCAACAGCAGGAGTTGCTGGAGCTGTTGGACTTGGCTGTTAAGTTGAATCTCAACGCGATTGTGCTGCAGGTGCGGCCGGCGTGTGACGCGCTGTTTGCGTCGCGGCTGGAACCGTGGTCACCGTTTCTCACCGGGCAGATGGGGCAGCCTCCCGAGCCAACTTACGATCCGTTGGAGTTTGCGGTGGAGGAGGCCCATCGGCGCGGCCTCGAGTTGCATGCCTGGTTCAATCCGTACCGGGCGTCGCATCCGTCGATGAAGGGGCCGATCAGCGACGACCATATCAGCCGCACGCATCCGGAGTTGGTGCGGAAGTATGGCGAGTACCTGTGGCTCGATCCGGGCGAGCCGGGGGCGGTGGATCACAGCTTGGCTGTGATTTTGGATGTGGTCAATCGCTACGACATCGATGCGGTGCATTTTGATGACTACTTTTATCCCTATCCGATCAACGACAAAGCAGGCCAGCGGATTGATTTTCCGGACGAGGCGAGTTGGCAAAAGTATCTTGATAGCTTCCAAGGAGCCGAGCCGCTCGCGCGCGACGATTGGCGGCGGGCGAATGTCGACCAGTTCTTAAAGCGGCTCCATGAAGAGATACACGCGGCCAAGCCGTGGGTGAAGTTCGGTATAAGCCCGTTTGGCATCTATCGGCCGGGACAGCCGCTGAGCATCCAAGGCTTCGATGCATATGCGAATTTATATGCCGATTCGCTGAAGTGGCTACGGGATGGTACGGTCGACTACTTCAGCCCTCAGTTGTATTGGCCGATCGCGCAGCAGGCACAGAGCTATCCGGTGCTATTGGCGTGGTGGCAGGAGCAGAATGGGCACAATCGACATCTTTGGCCAGGCAATTACACATCGCGTGTGGCAGATGGTTCGAAGACGGAGTGGGCCGCTGATGAAGTGATTCAACAAATCGAAGCCACGCGGGCCCAGCCGGGGGCAGGCGGGAATATCCACTTCAGCATCAAGGCACTTGCGGCCAATCGCGGAGATTTGGCGACTACCTTGCGTGAAGGGGCATACGCAGAACCGGCGTTGGTGCCGGCGAGCCCCTGGTTGGCTGAAAAGGTGGAATCGCCGGAAAAACCGACTCTTGCTCGGCAAGGTCGCGGCGACAAGCTGGCGGTGGTAATGCAGCTACCGGCCGGTGTCCAGCCTTGGCAATGGGTGGTCCAACTCGAGCGAGGCGGTGACTGGACGACCCAGATTGTGCCTGGTCATACTCAAAGGATGGAAGCGCCCGGAGTGAGTCGGATAGTGGTTTCGGCCGTCAATCGCCTTGGTGTCGAAGGCCCCCCAGCAACGCTAATGCTTTCGTCCGTGCAATGATTCTGATTGGGGAGATCACCCGTTGTCGCAAGCTGACGCAAGCGGTTTGAATACAGTGGCGTCGGCAGAGAGCAACACACGGCCGCACGGTATTTCCTCGGGCTGGGCGTGGATCCCGACGCTGTATTTTGTGCAGGGCTTGCCCTACGTGATTGTGGTGAGTGTCTCGGTAATTCTCTATGAGAATCTCGGACTCTCCAATAAGCAAATCGGCGAGTACACCAGCTATCTTTATTTGCCGTGGGTGGTCAAGCCGCTGTGGAGCCCGCTGGTCGATGTGCTTGGGGCGAAGCGTCGTTGGATACTCAACACACAGTTTTTGATGGGATTCTGCCTGTTGGCGATAGCGTGGGCGATGACTACCGAGAACTTCGTCCTCTTGACGCTGGCGGGCTTCTTCCTACTGGCGATTTGTTCGGCGACGCACGACATCGCCGCCGACGGCTTCTACATGGGCGCGCTGCCGCCGCACGATCAAGCTTTGTTTGTGGGCATTCGCAACACGGCCTACCGGCTGGCGATGATCGCCGGCTCGGGTTTGTTGATCATGCTGGTAGGCCGACTGGGCAAATGGGAATTCGCCCCGGCCCCGGCGTGGCAGGTCGGAATCTTGTTTGCAGGATCGCTGCTACTGGTGTTGAGCTTGTATCATGCTGTGACATTGCCTCGTCCCGCACAGGAGCAAGCGCCTCGACCGTTATCGGCAAAGCAGTTATGGGCTGATATGGCAGGCACGTTCACGACTTTTTTTGCCAAACAGGGGTTATTCGTCTCGCTAGCTTTTTTGCTGCTTTACCGGTTTGCGGAAGGTCAGTTGGTGAAGATTGCTTCGCCGTTTCTGCTCAAGGAGCGAACGGCAGGCGGGCTGGGCCTCGATAACGAACAGATCGGACTGGCTTACGGTGTAGTCGGTGTGACACTGCTCTTGGCCGGAGGTATCCTGGGCGGAATCGCTGCCGCCCGATATGGGCTGCGGAGTTGTTTGCCCTGGATGGTAGTTGCCATCAATCTGCCAAATGTAGTTTATCTCGCGCTTGCCTATTGGCAGCCGACACAGATTTGGTTCGTGCATTTGGCGGTAGGTATCGAGCAGTTTGGCTACGGTTTTGGTTTTGCAGCCTTTATGCTCTATATGTTGTACATTTCTCGTGGCGAGCATGAGACGGCGCACTATGCCATCTGCACAGGGTTCATGGCCTTGGGGATGATGCTGCCGGGGTGGATGAGTGGTCGGGTGCAAGAATCGCTCGGCTACACGGGCTTTTTTGTTTGGATTATGGTGTCGACGATTCCTAGTTTTCTAGTGGCCATGCTTGCGTACTTCCGGATCGATCCGGAATTTGGCCGGCGGGAGTCAACAGCATGACGGCCCTGTCGATGGATCCAGAGTTGAAACCTCCCGTTTCACTGCGCGAGAGGCTTGCGCAACTGATCATGGTGCGGATCGGCTCGAATTTGCCTCCTGTGGTGGTGGCAGATGATGACGAAACGCGGATTGCGGAATTAATCGATGCCTGCCCGATCGGTGGCTTGCTATTGTTCAACGGCACAAAGGCGGGGACGCCCGCAGCACTCGCGCGGTTGCAGGCGCGAAGCAAGTATCCGTTGTTAGTAGCATCGGATATCGAACGGGGAGTGGGACAGCAGGTGCGCGGCTACACGCTTTTTCCGCATGCGGCTGCCTTGGGAAGGTCGGCGGAGGGCATTGCTGCGTTTGTCGACATCGCCACTCGCGAGGCAGGAGAGGCAGGGATCCACATCACGTTTGCTCCCGTCGCCGACGTCAACACAAACCCTCGCAACCCGATCATTTCCATACGCGCGTTTAGTGGCGATCCGCTGCAGGCGGCAGCCCTAACGGCCGCATATGTTGAACGCGCTGAGCAGGCCGGCTTGCTGACCACGGCCAAGCATTTTCCTGGCCACGGCGACACGCAACAAGATTCGCATGATACGTTACCTGTCGTGATGAAGTCGCGTGAGGAATTGCAGTTGTGCGAATTGCTGCCGTTTCAAGCGGCTATCGATGCAGGGTGCTCACTCGTAATGCCAGCCCATGTTGCGTTCCCGACGATCGATAAGAGCGGAAGACCGGCGACTCTTTCGACAAAACTGCTTCAGGAGTTGCTCCGCGAGGAAATGGGCTTCGAGGGAGTTGTCTGCTCGGATAGTTTGTTAATGGCCGGCGTGCGCGACTTATTTAAGACCGAAGGAGAGATGGCACTCGCGGTGATCCAGGCGGGAGTCGATCTGTTACTCGATATCAAGGATCCCGTGCTGGTAGTCGACTATTTGGAAGCAGGCATTCTCCAAGGCACGCTATCGAGAGAACGAGTTCATGAAGCTTTTGGGCGAGTGTGGAAACTCAAACAGAAAGCGTTTCGGCGCCAGAGTGACGTGAAAATGCAGCCAGGAGAATTAGCTTCTCGTGCGGCAGCTCGGATTGCTAGCAACGCCATCAAAATTGTTATCAGTCAAGCACAAACACTGCCATTTGACCCTGAGCAGCAGTTGGTCGCTATCTTGCTCAAGCCCTTCGAGACCGCGATCGATCCGCCCGAGCAGGCGTTGGCTGCGGCGCTGCGCGAGCGTTTCCGCGCAGTCCGGTATCTTGAACTTGGCCCGCGAGCCGATGCGGCAGCGCTAGAATCGGCCCGCCAGCAGGCACTAGCCGCGCCCCAGGTGGTTGTGGCCATGATCGTACGGCCGGCCGCGTGGCACGCTTTTGGGCTATTGCCGCAGCAAACCGAGTTTGTGCGTTCGCTCACCGCCGAGCGACCCGTGATTGTCGCATCGTTGGGGGTGAGTCGAGTGCTCGAAGAGTATCCGGAATCCGCAGTGCGAATTTGTACGCACAGCGACGTTGCCGTCTCACAGCAGGCGCTTGCCGATGTGCTGTTGGCCCCGCCGCTTGCGCGATAGAATGAATTGGCTGCGCTTCGCAAGCTAACATGTGGCATGCGAACGGTTTACGATCAAGGCAACGGTGGAGGAGTGTTTCTCGTGCAGCTGACTTACAAGCATTTCGACTTGCCGCTTCGGCATGTGTTTACCATCTCTCGCGGCTCCACGGCCGTGCAGCCGACGCTCGTCGTGCAGCTTTCAGTCGGCAACGTGCATGGCTACGGCGAAGCAACCACCAATTCGTTTTACGGTGCCACGATCGAAAACATGTCGGCATCCCTGGAATCAGTGCGTTCGCTTGTCGAAGGGGCATTGCTCGACGATCCGCTCGAACTGATCGCGACACTGGCTCGCCGATTGCCGAAGCAGGAGTTCG
This sequence comes from Pirellulales bacterium, assembly GCA_041753435.1. GTDB lineage: Bacteria > Planctomycetota > Planctomycetia > Pirellulales > Lacipirellulaceae > DASYDU01. The sequence goes on from JBGSUJ010000113.1 coordinate 88,968, forward strand.
CCCTTTCGGCACTCGATCAGGCGATTCACGATTTGTGGGGCAAGCTGCGTGGCGCGCCGGTTTACAAGCTGTGGGGGCTTTCAATCGACAAGATCCCGGTGTCTGACTACACGCTTGGCATCGATACGCCGGAGAAGATGGTCGAGAAGATGTGCGAAATGCCCGGTTGGCCGATTTATAAGATTAAACTTGGCACGGCCGATGATCTGGCGATTGTGCGGGAACTAAGACGTCACACCGACGCGCTATTTCGCGTCGACGCCAACTGCGGTTGGACTGCTGAGCAAACGATCGAAATTGCACCGGTACTTGCGGAACTGGGTGTGGAGTTCATCGAACAACCGATCGCCCCAGGGGACGAAGCAGCGGCCCGGCGAGCGCGTGAGGGCTCGGTACTTCCGCTCTTCGCCGATGAGAGTTGTGTGACGGAGGGCGATGTTGATCGGTGTGCTGGTTTGTTTCATGGCATCAATCTCAAGCTAGTGAAGTGCGGAGGATTGGCAGTCGCACGGCGGATGGCAGCGCGGGCCCGGGAACTGGGTTTGCAAGTGATGGCGGGTTGCATGACTGAGTCGACCGTCGGCATCTCGGCGCTAGCGCAGCTATTGCCCCTGTTAGACTATGTCGACATGGATGGTGCGGTACTGCTGGCACGCGATATTGCTACTGGGGTGCGGCTGGAACAGGGACGCTGTAATTATCCGAAGGTGAATGGCACGGGCGTGACGTTGCTGGGCGGTCCGTTATCGGCGGTGAGATAGCTGCCGATTTGTTTGTTGATAATTTACAGAGGAAGGAGTGAACTATGATCCGTTTAAGCCACTTGTCGCATGGAGTTTTGTGTGGCTCGCTCTTGCTCGGGATTACTACCTTCCTTGCTGTGACCACGCCATCGCAGGCCGAGCACGCGCAGCCCAAGCTTGGCGAGATGTTGGCCCCTACCATCGAGCAGCATCGCGGTGATGTGGCGGTGGCGATCAAAAACTTGCGCACGGGGGAGTCATTCGTTCACAACGGCGACCAAGCGATGCCGACCGCGAGCTTGATTAAGCTACCGGTGATGATCGCGGCCTACGAAGCGATTGCGGAGGGGAAACTTTCGCTCGACGACGAGATCGAGCTGAAGAGCGCGGATTTGGTGGCTGGTTCGGGCTTGCTTTCCACCCATTTCTCGCCGGGTACCAAGCTCTCGCTCCGCGATGCGATTCGGCTGATGATCGCTGTGTCAGATAATGCGGCGACGAATCTAGTGATCGACAAGATTGGCTTGCCAGCGACCAACCAAAGCATGGCCGCGCTTGGCTGCCCGGAGACACAGCTCAATTCGAAAGTGTTCCGCCGTGACACGTCGATTTCTCCTGAGCGAAGCCAACTTTATGGGCTGGGCAGCACCACGGCGAACGAAATGATTCAGCTGGTAGAAAAGCTGTACCGGGGTGAGCTGGTGAGTCGAGAAGCATCGCAGGCGATGCTTGAGCATTTGTTTGCTTGCGCAGACTCGATCAAAACGCCGAAGTTTTTGCCGGCGGGCACCCGGGTGGCCCATAAGACGGGCTCGGTAAGCGCTGCGCGTACTGACGCGGGGTTTATCGACTCGCCGGCTGGACCCATCGCGTTCTGCATCCTGACGAACAACAACCAAGATCGCCGCTGGACTGACGATAACGAAGGAGACGCATTTTGTGCGACGATCGGTTCGATTGCTTATCAGTACTTCAATGGAATGAGTGGCCAGTCGATGGGTACGATCGCGCGGACATTGCGTATCGGTGCTGATGGGGAATTGGTTGAGGCCCTGCAACGAACGCTTGATGCCCGCATTAAGCCGCGCCCGGGGATTGGCGTCGATGGCGATTTCGGCCCAGAGACCGAAGCAGCGGTGAAGACATTTCAATCGCAGAGTGGCCTTATGCCAAATGGCATTGTCGATACGGCGACATGGAAGGCGCTGGGACCGCTGGTGATGTCGGCGGAACCCGCACCAGAGCCTGCGGTGGTGAATACAGCCACGACGAAGAAGGAACCGCCCGATGCGTTGGATGGTCCGCCCTTTGTGTCCTGCAAGGCGTGGGCGATTGCCGATGGTGAATCGGGAAATGTGCTGGCAGGTTTCAACGAGCATGAGCCGCGCGACCCGGCCAGCACGACCAAGATCATGACGGCCTACCTGGTTACTTCGCTTGCTGAGAAAGAGCCGGACGTACTAGCCGAGGTGCTTACGTTTTCTGAAAAAGCGGACGGCACTTCTGGTTCAACCTCCGATTTGAAGGCCGGTGAAAAGGTGCCGGTCGGCGAATTGTTATACGGCCTGTTGCTGCCATCGGGGAATGATGCCTCGGTGGCATTCGCCGAGTATTTTGGCAAACAGCTGAATGAAGGTGCGGGAGATGCATACGAGAGTTTTATTGCCGCGATGAACAACAAGGCAGTAGAGATCGGCATGAAATCGACTGCCTTCAAGAACCCGCATGGTCTCACTGCCGAAGGACACAAGACCACGGCCGCGGACCTCGCCAAGCTTGCATCACTTGCCTTCAAGCAGCCAGTGTTCCGCCAGATAGTCGGTACGCTTCAGCATGGTACCACGGTCGATTCAGAATCGGGCTACCAGCGGAATGTGGTGTGGAAGGCGACGAACCAACTGCTCAAAACCGAAGGCTACGACGGTATTAAGACGGGTACCACTGGGGCGGCGGGGAGCTGTCTGGTATCGACCGGTACGCGCGATGGCAAGCGGCTAATTATCGTCGTGTTGGGGGCTCCTTCGACTGAGTCGCGTTATGCTGACACGAGAAATCTTTATCGCTGGGCATGGAACAATTTAGTCAGCGCGAGCGACAGAGCGAACGAATTGCAACCACAAGCGAAAGCAGATTGATGATGAGAATGCTCCAAAATTTCTCGACGATGTTGATGGTCCCAGTCGTAGTGGCCGCCTGTGGTATGGTTTCGCGAACTGAAGCGGAGGAAAGCCGCGGCCACGTGGTGTTGACCGATGAGGCGCGCGAGTTGCATGCGAGCGCGCTGGTGATCGATGGCCACAACGATCTTGCGTGGGAAATTCGCAAGCGCGGGTCTGCCGACTTTTCAAAGCTGGATATTTCCCAGCCGCAGCCGGCACTACAGACGGACATTCCCCGCTTGCACAAGGGGGGCGTGGGGGCGCAGTTCTGGTCAGTCTGGGTGCCGGTCGATTTGGGATATCGAGGTGAGGCCCAGGCGACGACGTTGGAGCAAATCGAACTAGTGAAGCAGATGATCGCGCGCTACCCAGACACCTTTGAACTTGCGCTCTCGACGGATGATATTGAGAGGATTCATAACTCCGGGAAGATCGCCTCGTTGATTGGTGTCGAAGGCGGGCATTGCATTGAAGAATCGCTCAATGTACTGCGCAAGATGTACGAGTTGGGCGCCCGCTACATGACGCTCACGCATACCGATACGCTAGCCTGGGCCGATGCAGGGACTGACGAAGCACGCCACGGAGGCTTAACGCCTTTCGGCGAAGATGTCATTCGCACGATGAATGAGTTGGGCATGTTGGTCGATCTGTCGCATGTGTCGATCGAGACCATGCACGACGCACTGGATGTAAGCACCGCGCCAGTGATTTTTTCTCACTCGTCGGCGCGGGCTGTGGCCGATCATCCCCGGAATGTGCCGGACGAGGTAATCGAGCGATTGCGCGAAAAGGACGGAGTCGTGATGGTCAACTTCTTTTCAGGGTTCATCGTGCCAGAAGCGGTGCAGACCGTATCGGCTGGGATGGAACTTGAGCGAAGTTTGAAAGCTCAACAATTGGAGCCAAAGCGGATCGAGAGAGAGATGCAGAACTGGAAGGCTCGCAATCCGTATCCGCGCGGTACGATTCACGTGCTGTTAGACCATATCGACCACATCGCGCAGGTAGCTGGGGTGGAGCATGTTGGGCTTGGTTCGGATTTCGACGGCGTAAGCGTGCTGCCAACGCAGCTAGAGGATGTGAGCTGCTATCCTACGATCACGCAAGGGTTGCTCGATCGGGGCTATAGTGACGCAGAAATTCGAGGCATTTTAGGTGGTAATGTGATGCGAGTGTTTCGCGCCGCGGAAGCCCAAGCAACCAACCAGCGCGAGATTGTAACGCCCTGAGGCGAGCCCGTGGCAACTGATTTTCTCGAGACCAATGACTTGCTTGACGGCGCAGCTTACGCTCGATTTCGCATTTCGTCGTCCGATCCTGCGACGTTGCGATGTGAAGATGTCGAGCGCGTGCTACGGTTGTTGGAGCGGCAGGCCGGCGAGCGACTGGCGGTCGAGAAGATTGCGGAATCATACCAGGGGCGTCCAATCTATTTGGCGCGGGTAGGTAGCGGTCCGCGGCGGGTTTTAATGTGGTCGCAAATGCATGGCGATGAGCCAACTCACACGGCGGTGTTGCTCGATCTGTTGAGCTACCTGACGCGATGTGCCGAAGCGCCTGCGGCCGCTGCAATACTGGCAGGTTGCACAGTTTACGCGATCCCGATGCTTAATCCGGATGGGGCCGCGGCAGTAACCCGTTTCAATGCACAGCACATCGACGTGAACCGCGATGCGCAGCGGCTCGAATCGCCGGAGGGGAGGGCACTTGCGCAGGCGGTGGAAGAGTTGCGGCCGGAGTTCGGCTTCAATCTGCATAATCAAAATGCCCGCGCCGCGTACGGAGTTCCACCGAGACCAGCCGCAGTGGCGTTGATGGCGCCGCCGATCGATGCAGACGAAACGGAGACTGCGCAGATTCGTGCAGCGAAGCAAGTTGCGGTAAGTTTTGCTGAGTCGGTTGAGCCACTGGCGGCGGGAATGGTTGGGCGCTACGTAGCCGAGTATATGCCCTGGGCTTTTGGCGAGTGGATTCAAGCAACAGGTGTGGTGACGCTACTTGTGGAAGCTGGCGGCTGGCCGGGGCCAGATCCTACGCCGCTGGTAGAAGTACACTTGGTGGGGCTGGCTGCGACACTTCGGTCAATCGCAACTGGCAGTTACCAGCACGTGGACCCGCGCAGTTTCGATCGCTTGCCCCGCGAGAACGAGCTCAAGTTGTTCGACACCACCATCGTAGGCGCACGTTTGCTGGATGGAGACTTTCGCGCGCCTGTGCGAGCAGATTTAGGCATCAATCATTCGCATGGCCATCGACTTGCCATGACTGCTCGGGCCGACGGCAGGATTGTGGAAGTCGGCGATTTGGGGACCGCGACGGGCAAGACAGTGATGGAGGTTTCCAAAACGATCGCGTTGCCTGGTCGAGTTGCATTTTTGAGCGACTGGGGTCCCGGACTGCCTCTTGGAAAAGACAAGATTGATGTGTTGTTGGCAAGCGGCGTGACACTTGTAGTAGGTGCGGTCGATCTTGCGGATCGTCCTGTGGGAGAGTCCGCGAACTTACCACTCGAACTGCCGTTCAATTGGGCTTTTGCTGATTCTGGTAAACTGCAGCAACCGACGGCTGCCAGCACGTTTGCCGAGTTAGCTGCGGCAAATTGGCAGTCGTATCAAATGCTGGGACTGGGTGTGAATCGCGGCAAGATTCGTCGTGAGTACTTCGCCGATCTCGCCATGTATGATACTGAGGCCAGTTGTGAGGCTGTCGGTGCGGTTCGGCGCGTGGTAGTTGCCGGCGAGACTGTGTGGGTCGACGGAAATCAGACCGGCAAGAATGTGGGCAGATGGTTGGGGCACGCCGCGGAGATTCGCTCATGCTGAATAAAGTTTGGTTTTGTCTGCTACTGGTGGGCCTACTGTACGGGATGGCGAAAGCATCGTGGCAAACTTGGCAAGCCCCCGCGACGATCGCCCCGCCGACAAGTGTCGAGAGGGCCGCGAGACCCGAGGCTCCGCAAATCGCACCGACCACAGGTGAAGATTCATTGAAAGCTGTCGGGCTGACAGCAATGGGCAAGCGGTTCAATCAAGCGGTGCTCGACGCTGCGGAAACGTCGGTCACGATCTGCATTGGCCTAATTGGCATCATGGCGGTTTGGCTGGGACTGTTGAACGTGGCCAAAGATGCGGGTCTGGTCGACGCTTTCGCCCGATTGTTGCAACCGCTGATGCGACTGCTGTTCCCCGAAATACCCAACGGCCACCCAGCGCAGGGCGCTATCTTGACGAACCTTTCAGCCAATATGCTCGGCCTTGATAATGCCGCTACGCCGCTGGGTCTCCAGGCGATGCGCGAACTGCAAGAACTCAATCCCGTGAAGGATACCGCCACCGACAGCATGGTGATGTTCCTGGCGATTAACACGAGCAGCATCACGTTGATTCCCTTTACCATCATGGGGTATCGAGCGCTGACCGGCAGTACAAATCCTGCTGCACCGATCGCCGGCACACTGGTAGCAACCGCCTGTTCGACTATTTTCGCGATCCTTGTGACCCGCTGGATGTCGCACTGGCCGCGATTTCGTGTTGTTGCCGAAGATGCTGGCGTTGCGACCGATAGAGGTTTACCCCAGGAACCGTTGAATGGAGACGTGATTTGATGTTGCGGTTTCAGCATCTTGTCGACGGTCTGGCAGTGTTGAGCCAGTGGATCATTCCGCTGGCGATTCTGGCGATCGTTATCACGGCGGCGTGGCGACGGGTGCCGATGTACGAATCATTTGTCACCGGTGCGAAAGAAGGGTTTAACGTCGCCGTGATGATCATTCCCTATCTGGTGGCCATGCTGTTGGTGATCAAGGTCTTCACGGCCAGCGAGATCATTGAAGATCTCAAATCCGGGCTGGGCGCGGGGATGCAAACAGTCGGATGGGGCGATCACCTAGAGTCGCTGGATCTGATGCCCTTGGCATTCACTCGGCCCCTTTCGGGAGGCGCTTCGAAAGCGATCCTGCTGGAGATTTTCGAGAAGCATGGTGCCGATAGCTTCATCGGCAACACGGCATCGATCATGATGGGGAGTAGCGAAACGACATTTTACGTCCTTGCACTTTACTTCGGCGTGGTGAATATCAAGAAAATCCGCCACACGCTCGCAGCTTGTCTGCTGGCAGACCTAGTCGGTGCGGTGATTGCCATTGGCTTGGGCTACTTGCTTTTCGGTGGACTTTGAGAAAGGCTTCAACGAGCGATGCAGCCTGTAAAACCAAAATTGCTTCGTCCCGGCGACACGATCAGCGTGATCGCTCCCGCGGGGCCGGTTGTGCGAGAGCGTGTTGAGAAAGCGCTGGATCGATTGCGATTGATGGGGTATCGCGTCAAGACCCATGGCGACATCTTTCGCACTCGTGGCTATCTGGCGGGAGACGACAGCACGCGGGCTAGCGAATTGATAGCGGCGTTTGCCGACCCCGAATCGACGGCTGTGTGGTGTGCGCGCGGTGGCTATGGTGTTGTGCGGATTCTTAACCGGCTTGATTACGAACTATTGCGTCGGCATCCGAAAGTATTCATCGGATTTAGCGACATTACTGCCTTGCATTTGGCGTTGCAGAACTGTGTGGGCCTGATGACATTTCACGGACCCAACCTGCAAGACGGATTCGGTGCGGCCGAAGGCATGTCGCCGACAACCGAGGCTGCCCTGTGGCGAGCGATTGCAGCCGAGAGTCATGGGGTTAACAGGGCAGGGGAGGGGTACACGTTTGCCGAAAGCGGCGCAGAGGGGGTGTCACTGCGAGGATTTGTACCGGGTGTCGCTCAAGGCCGACTGACGGGCGGAAACCTCTCGGTGCTGGCTGGCCTGTTGGGGACACCCTACGAAGTGGAAACCTCAGGCCGCCTCTTGTTCTTGGAAGATGTGAATGAGCCAGTTTACCGCGTTGACCGCTATCTCGCGCAGCTCGCTTTGGCTGGCAAGTTGGCAGAAGCGGCAGGCATCTTGCTTGGTGGGTTCACCTTCGACGAAGGGCCAACGGCCGAGTTGGAGGTTGGGATTGCTGAACTTTTTCACGAGTACTTTGGAAAGCTCGGCGTACCCATACTGACCGGTCTGCCGGCCGGACATCAGCGCGAAAATTGGACTCTACCGCTCAATATGTTGTTAGAAGTAAACGCTGTCGCTGGTCGCGTGCAGGTGCTGGAATCAACGGTTCCGATTGCTATTTGAATTGCCTTGATGCCTGAACATCCATACGGTTGGCTCAGTATTGCACCGCCGGTGGTGGCGATTGTGCTAGCAATTTCGACGCGGCGAGTGTTGGTGTCGTTGTTTGCCGGATTGGCCGTCGGGGCATTGATACTTTCGGGTGGCAACCTCATCACTGCGACCGTGAACCTGCTCGAAACTCAGTTGTGGCAGACCACTATCCAGCCCGACAAACTGCGGGTGTTTGCGTTCAGCATGATGCTCAGCGCGATGATTGGTGTGATTCAGGTATCGGGCGGCATGCGCGGGATGATTGATCTGCTCACACCCTGGGCCCGTTCGCGGCGGAGCGGACAACTCGTTGTGTGGTTGTTGGGGTTAGTCGTGTTCTTCGACGACTACGCAAATTGCCTGCTGGTGGGTGGCTCGATGCGGCCGACTTGTGATCGATTGCGGATCTCGCGCGAGAAGTTGGCGCTGTTGGTCGATGGCACGGCCGCGCCAGTCGCGGGGATCGCGATTGTTTCGACTTGGATTGCGATCGAGCTCGAATACATCCGCGAAGGAATAGCCAGCCTCGATCCGCAATTGGCTGCGGCGCTGAACCCGTTCGAGCTGTTTGTTGCCTGCATTCCCTATCGATTCTATGTAATTCAGATGCTCATGTTCCTGCCGCTGGCGGCCTGGTTGAGGCGAGATTTCGGGCCAATGCTTGCGGCCGAGCGGCGGGCGATTGCGGGGGAGGCACCCTTATGGGCAACGAACGAGTTTGCGGCCGATCCTTACGACGACGGTCACGGCATCCGTACTTCTCATTGGACCAACGCGATTGTGCCATTGGCGCTAACATTTCTGGTTTCGCTGTGGCTGATCTATACGACGGGTGCAGCCAGAATTGCACCGATTAGCCGCGGGCTGACAGGTTTTGAGCATTTTCGCGCGGCGTTTGGTTCGGGCGATTCGAGCGTGGCACTGTATTACGGTGGCTTGGTGGGATTGTTGGCTGCAATGGCGCTGGCACGCTGGCGAGCTGGCATTGTCTCGAAGCGTATTGCCGGAGCCGCGGGAATTGGCGCCAGGCTGGTTATGCCTGCGCTATTGATTCTGATTCTGGCCGGTACGATGTCGCGGATGACGGGCAACAAGTCGGTAAGTGGCGAGCCATCCACCACACCTTTCGAGTACCAGGCAGATCGGCTGTATACGGGCGACTTTTTGAAGCAGTTGCTCGTAACGGCTGGTGAAGGTGCGGTGGAGGATTTAGCTGTTTGGTTTCCGACGATCGTGTTCGTGCTCGCGGGCGTGATTTCGTTTTGCACCGGCACGAGCTATGGCACGATGGGGATCCTGGTGCCGATGGTGATTCCACTCTCCGCGGCATTGATCGGATCGCTCATGCCGGGGCACTTGGCTGAGAACCCTATTTTTCTGACGTCGATGGGAAGTGTGCTGGCTGGAGCAATCTTTGGCGATCACTGTTCGCCGATCTCGGATACGACGATTCTCTCCTCTTTGGCCAGCGGTTGCGACCACATGGCACACGTCAATTCGCAATTGCCCTACGCGCTGGTGGTTGGCGTAGTGGTGGTACTACTGGGCACGGTGCTGGTCGGGTTTGGTATTTCCGTATGGTTGCTACTACCGCTGCAAACGGCGGTGCTGGTCGGTGTGCTGTGGACGGTGGGGAAGCGCAGCGAGGGATAACGCCTATCTTCAGCGTTTATTGCAGCCGCTGTTCATCTGCTCCATGCCAGAAACCGTTACCCCACACTTGCCAGTGGACGAGATACAAGATCGTCAAGTTCGCGCTGGATTGTGTTGTGATAGCGGAGGGGATTGGAGATCCAGAAAGCCTTCGTGATCCTTAAATCTTCGTGGCCGAAGCCGCTAATCTTCGCGAGTGCTGGCACTGCTGTTGCTGCGACACAAAAGTTGCATTTCGCGGCGCGTAGTCCGCTCTAGACATTGAGGGTGATTTTGCCTACGATCCCTCCCACTTATCCCGCGGCGGCCCTCGCCGTGGCAAACTTTTCAGCTTCTCTTCACCCATCCTTAATACATCGCGTCGGGAGTCTGTCTTGGCGTCCGCTTCGGCTATCGCTCGGTCTGAGGGTCTACTCAGCCGCGGCAAAGATCTTGTGTTGCCCGTGGCCATCATCGCCAGCGTGCTGGTGATTCTGGTGCCGCTACCGGCTGCGCTGATGGACGTGCTGCTATCGGCGAACATCGCCATTGCTGTGATCATCCTGCTAACAACGATTTACGTGCGGACGCCACTGGAGTTCAGCGTGTTTCCGACAATGCTGCTGGCAACCACGCTGGCGCGGTTGGTGCTCAACGTCGCGACTACCCGCCTAATCCTCAGTAAGGCTGGTATTGAAGGTGACGACGCTGCGGGCCAAGTCATTCTTTCGTTCGCTGATTTTGTCGCCGGCGGCGGGCAACTTGTCGTGGGCACGATCATTTTTGTAATCATCATTGTCATCCAATTTGTGGTGATTACGAAAGGTGCCACGCGGATCAGCGAAGTCGCCGCCCGCTTCGCGCTCGATGGTATGCCCGGCAAACAAATGGCGATCGATGCCGACCTCAATGCGGGCATCATCGACGAACGCGAAGCACAAACCCGGCGCAGTGATATCACGCGGCAGGCCGACTTTTATGGAGCGATGGACGGTGCCAGCAAGTTTGTGAGGGGCGACGCGATTGCTGGCATCCTGATCACAGTGATCAACATTGTGGGTGGGCTGATTATCGGCGTTGTCCACTTTAATCTGAGCTTCACCGAGTCGGCCAAGTTATTTACCCGGCTCTCGATCGGCGACGGCCTAGTCAGCCAAGTGCCGGCATTTTTGATTTCGCTTGCTGCGGGCCTGTTGGTCACACGTAGCACACAGTCGGTCAATCTGCCGCAGGAGTTTTTGCGGCAAGTGTTCTCGCGCTCGCAGGCGCTGGCAGTCACAGGCAGCTTCCTGGCCATTCTGATGTTCACCAGCCTGCCGCGGATCCCGCTGATGTCGCTCGCGGGGGCCTGTCTCGGCATCTCCCATTTGCTCAACAAGCGTGAGACGAAGAGCACTCAGGAAGCAGAGCTGAAAACGGCCGAAGAAAAAGCTTCCAAGCCCAAGGAAGAGCGCGTCGAAGACTATCTTACCGTCGACCCGATGGAACTGGAGCTTGGTGTCGGTCTAATTCGCTTGGCCGATCCGAATCGTGGCGGAGACCTGTTGGAGCGAGTCCATCGCATTCGACAGAATGTGGCGGGCGATGTCGGGATCTTGCTTCCCAAAGTACGCATCCGCGACAATATGCGGCTCGACGCGCAGCAATATCGCATCAAAATCGCTGACATGCCGGTCGCTCAAGGAGAAATCGAATCGGGCTGCATGTTAGCGATCGATTCTGGCATGACAACTGGGCGGATCGACGGCCTTGCGACTAAGGATCCGGCCTTTGGCACCGATGCGGTGTGGATTGCCCCGGCGCTCGCCACGCAGGCCGAAATGTACGGCTATACGGTGGTCGAGCCGGGAGCTGTGTTGGCGACCCACCTCACGGAGGTCTGTCGCCGCCATGCAGACGAAATTCTCACCCGCGACGCTACTAAACACCTCATCGACGAGTTAAAGACAACTTCACCGGCAGTTGTCGATGGGCTGATCCCGACACCAATGTCGATCGCCGAAGTGCAGGGCATTTTGCAAATGTTGTTGCGGGAACAGGTGTCGGTGCGGCAATTGGCGTTGATTCTCGAAACGCTCGGCGATCATGCCTCACGGTCCAAAGACCCGATCCTACTCACGGAATACGTGCGGCATCGGCTGGCCCGACAAATTTGCACTCGTTACCGCAATGCCGACGCGGAGCTCTACGTGGTGGCCTGTGACCCGGCGCTCGAGGATCGGATTCGGGCCGGCTACGAACACACTGAGCGAGGCATGTTTATCCGCCTTTCGCCGCAAGTAGTCGAGGCCACTTGCCGAGCGATTGCAACACAGGTCGAAAAGCTGACAACCACCCATCATCAACCAATCGTGCTGGTCAGTCCCCAGATCCGCGCAGCGGTCAAGCGACTCACGGAAAATCACTTGCCGCAACTCGTGGTGCTGAGCTTTAACGAGATTACACGAGACACCAAAATTGTGACGGTTGGAATTGTAAGCGACGGGTAAACGTCAATGGCCAGTAGTTGGTGGCCCGTGGTAATCGACGACCTCTAACTACTCACAACTGACAACTTTCCACTAACAACTTTCGAACTCCATGGACATCAAGACATTTCGTGCCAAGTCAATGCAGGACGCCTTAGCACTTGTACGGCGTGAGCTCGGACCCGAGGCGTCCGTACTTCATACGCGCGAACTCCACGGTGGACTGTTGGGCCGGATTCTGTTCGGCAGAAAGTACGAAGTCGCGGCCTCGAGGAATGTCAACGTACCAAGCCGCTTGCTAGCGAGATTGCAGGAGTTTCCACAGGGAGTAGAGAGTAGGGAGCAGGGAGCAAGATATGTGGAGACTTCTCTCTCCATGCAGCCTGCCCTCAACTCCGCGCTTGATCACCACGTTGCCGGACAACTCAACCGGTTGCAGGAAATGATCGAAAAACTCTGTAACCAACCGGCAGCAATGGCTAAGCACGAACTGCCAGAGACTTTGTTCCACGTATTTACCGACATGATCGAGGCCGAGGTCGACGAGTCGATCGCGCGGAGCCTGATCGATCAGCTGCGTGGCGAGAGTGGGATTCACGTAGCCGATCCCCTGTTGGTCAAGGCGCGCATCGCTCAACAGTTGGAAGACGATATCCAAGTCACGGGACCGATTACGACTTCAGATGACAAATGCCGCCTGGTTGCGCTGGTTGGCCCCACGGGCGTCGGCAAGACCACGACCATCGCTAAGCTGGCAGCCAACTATCGGCTCCGCGAGAAGAAGCGGGTGGGCCTGATCACCGTCGACACCTACCGTGTGGCTGCCGTCGAACAGCTGCGCACTTATGCCGACATCATCGATCTGCCGATGGAAGTCGTCTCGACGCCGCGCGAAATGCGTGAAGCAGTCGCTCGGATGCAAAACCTCGATCTGGTGCTGATGGACACCGCCGGTCGCAGCCCTCGCGATGAAATTCGCATTCAGGAACTCCGCCTATTGTTGGCCGAGGCCGAAGCCGACGACGTGCTGCTGGTGTTGAGCGCCACGACCGGCACGCGCAGCCTCGCAGCCACGGCGAAAAAATTTGCCGGAGTTGGCACCACGTCGCTAATTTTGACCAAGCTCGACGAAACTACTAGTCTCGGTCATCTCGTAGCACTCATGCGCGAGTGCCGCCTGCCCATCAGCTATCTCACCGACGGTCAAAACGTTCCGGACGACATTCAAGTCGCAGATCGACGACAGTTGGCCTACTTGATGCTCGGTCTCGAGTCGCAAGGGGTCGGACGCTAGGTACCAGCCCAGTCACCAATCCACGTAGAAACTTGCCCCCTGACGCATCAGCTTCGACCCATTCACTTCCGCTTATCGCAAGAAACTAAGCACCTTCCACCCATGCCAGACCAAGCCGAAAAGCTACGACAAATGCTGAGCGCAGCCTCAACCAGCGAGGGCACGCAGCTTGCCCTGCCGCCTACGATCGTGGTCACGGGCGGCAAGGGTGGAGTGGGTGCGACCACCGTGACAATCAACCTGGCTGCCGCAATCGCTCAAGCCGGCCGACGGGTAGTGGTAGTCGATGCGGCAATCGAGGCCGATACGGTACGCCGCTTGAATCTAGAAGTTGAACAAGGGGGCACGCTCGATGACGTGCTAAATGGTGCCAGCACTGCCGTAGACGCCTTAGTCAGCGGTCCAGGCGGAATATCGCTGCTCGCCAACCCTTGGGCGGCAAACACAATTGCTGACCGATCGCTGCGTTCCTGTGATCGACTACTCGAATACCTTCAACTGCCGAATCTGCCGGCAGACGTTCTGGTATTCGACGCCGGCAGTGGTGTCACGCCATGGATGCGTCGGCTCTGGCAACGAGCCGATCTGGTACTCGTCGTTACGACCCCCGACGACGACTCAGTGATGGATAGCTACGCGACGATCAAGCGAGGCATTTCCGAAGAGTCGAGCGACCTCCGGATCCTCGTCAATCAAGCATGCGACACGGCCACAGCGGTGGATATCCAGAGCCGCCTGGCGGCCGCATGTCGCCGTTTTCTGGGCCGAACTATAGCACGGGCACCTCTCTTGCCGCGACACTCAAGCGAATGCGTTGCTGGCGGCATCGCACCAGTTGTCTGGGAAACGCCTTCGTCGCCGTTTGGTCGTTCTGTCAACCAACTTGGCCGGTTTGCCACCGATGTGCTTGCACAAGTGAACCGTGTTCCACATCAACCGCATCAACTAGTGACATGCTAAACATTTTAGATCAATTCGCGCTGGTCAGCGTACCGATAAAGGGCGACAGAGCGGCACCGCGCCGCACCTTGTCAAACTGGAAAAACTGCAAAGATTTTGACGGCCAACGATTGGATCGTAATGGGACGCATTTACGCCGGCATCCTGGGGCCATTGGCCATGGTGGTAATCATCTGCCGTGGCATCAGAGACTCTGCTGGCGTCGAAGGTACTCTTGTTCTGGCGATCATCGTGCTTGCGGCCTACTCGATCATCGGCTCGATACTTGGACAGATCGCGCAGGCAACAGTCGACGAATCGGTACGACAAAAGCTCGAACAACAATTGAATTTGCGTGCTTCCAATAGCGCGGCGCCAATCCTTTAAACTTGAGTTGCGTTTGGGCTTCTAGCCGTTTGCCTGACACATATCCTGATCAACACATCCAGAACATTTTTTCACATTGCACCGAAGGTCGAGATGGATCTCGACGGAGCCCGCGGCGGGCCATCGGTTATTCACGGAGGATTGCATGGCATCAGTTATCGCGTCCCATATTGCGGCAAGAAAGTCAGCTACTCCAGAAGAAATGGTCGAGATTTGGACGCAGTTCAAAGCCGACCAAGACAACCAATATCTGCGCAATCGCCTCGTCGAGCAGTACCTGCCACTCGTCAAGTACAACGGTGAGCGGATATGGTCGCGGTTGCCGGAAGGCGTCGATCTGGACGACTTGATATCAGCGGGCGTCTTCGGATTGATGGACGCGATCAATGCCTTCGACATGTCTCGTGGCGTAAAGTTTGAAACCTACTGCGTACCACGCATTCGGGGGGCGATGCTCGACGAACTACGCACAATGGATTGGGTGCCACGGCTTGTGCGTAGCAAAGCCAGCCGGCTCAACGAAGCAATCAAAGCTCTCGAAGCTCGCCTCGGCCGCTCGCCGAATGAAAATGAACTCGCCGCGCACATGAGCCTCAACGTGGCCGAGCTCGAAAAGATGATTACCGATGCGAACGCGGTGAACTGCATCAGCCTTAACAAAAAGTGGTATGAAACCGACAGCTACAAGGATGTCCGTGAGATCGACATTCTGGAAGATAAGAAGGGCGAAGATCCGACCAAGCGGATTCAGAAATCCGATATCATGCGGCTCGTCACCAAGGGACTTAACCGCAACGAGCGGCTAATTATCATCCTCTACTATTACGAAGAGCTGACCATGAAGGAGATCGGCGCCACGCTCGATCTTTCGGAAAGTCGGGTCAGCCAGATGCATAGCGCGATCGTGCAACGGCTGCAAAATCAGCTCGGTATGCGTCGGCCAGAATTTGGCAACTGACACCTCCCGGACAACCGCCGACCGAGCCACGCCAAGAATACTATGGATGCAAATCACGAAGATAGTTCGGCTACCACTTCTTCGGCCGGCGACTCTCTTCACTACTATCTGCGTAAGCTGCAGCGCCATCCAAAGTATCTGGCCACACAACGAGCGTTGCGTTCGGTTCGGCAGGTGATACCAAATGCTTGGCGGCTATCGACGCACCGGATGCGGCAATTGCCGGGGGCGGTCATCGTCGGCGTCGCGAAAGCGGGCACGACGCAGCTTTACGCGTACCTTTTGCGTCATCCGTGCTGCTTCGGCGGCACCGAAAAAGAGATTAATTACTTCTCTCGCTACTACGACCGTTCGCTAAAGTGGTATCGCGCCCAGTTTCCGCTTGCCCGCACGGTCGCGGCCGTGAAGGGAATCACAATGGAGGCCTCGCCCTCGTACTTGCCCACCGTTGCCGCGCTCGAGCGGATGCGCGCCTTGCTGCCGGCGGCCAAACTGATCGTCATCATGCGTGATCCGGTCGCCCGGGCTTTTTCGCAGTATCAGCACAACAAGCAGCGGCACCGCGAACCACATTCATTCGAGCACATCGTTCACGAAGCGATCGCCCAGCCACCGCCAATCGGCAATCTTCATGAACCGCTGCCTCCGATGCCGGACACCGCATCGAAGTACATCTGGCAGGGATACTACGCCTCGCAAATCGCCGGCCTGTGGCAAGTGTATCCGCGCGAGCAGGTGTTCTTGCTCGACGCTGCCGACCTCTTTGAAGAAATAAACGGCACGTGCCAACGCGTGTTCGACTTCCTCGGCCTCGAGCGCTACAACGTTCAGCCGGACAAGATCTACAACCGCGGCTACTACCGCGAATCGATCGATCCCGAAACGGCCGCGCTGCTCCGCGAACATTATCGCTCGCATGATGAATGGCTGGTAAAGCTCACCGGACAATCGTTCCGCTGGATGAGCGAGGCCGTTGAGAGGTTGAATAAGTCGGCCGCTTAGTGCAGCGGCTCTTCGGGACGCTCGGCGATCTGCGGCCCACTGGCCGCGTCAAACCGCAAGTGCCGGTTGTAAATTTCGAGCGATAACAAGTTCATCGCAGTAACATAGAGCCGACCGCCATAGGCCGACCATTTGTCGGGTGTGGGGTGAATCGGGTCCCAACTTCCCGTGAGCGGGCCGCCAAGCACTTGCGACTCGATCAAAAGCGGCTCGAGCTGCTGCGACCAGTTCGCCCAATAGTCACCGCCCAGATAGAACATGGCCTGTGTGGCGTAGTACCAGTAGTAAGTATCGCGTTCCGGATTGTCCAATGTGCCCGTGACTGCCGCGTTGGCAACGCGGCCCAATTGCGGCAGATTCGCGGCAAGATGCTCGCCGCCCACTTGTAGCCGTTCGTCGCTGGCTGCGGCACCAAGCTGCAGTTCCATCACCAGTCCGACCGCCGTCATCACCGTGCTGGGCGATCGTCCGTGGCGGGTCAGCGGATCGCTGGGCGAGGCCCACGGATTGTATCGGTACAGCCCGGGTCGAATTTCGTGTTCGCGGCACATGGCGAGACAATCGGCAATGCGGGCGATCGTCTCGCGACGCACGCTAAGCCCGGCAAGCTCTCCGCTGCGAAGCGCTGCCAGTTGCCAGCCGGTGACCGAGAGATCGGTATTCACACCGGGCGAATAACGCCAACCGCCCATTTCCGGATGCTGCGTAGCGACGAGATGCTCGATGGCTAACTGCGCCGGTTTGCGGAGGCGTGGGTCACCGGTCATACCATAAGCCTCGCAGAGAGCGAGTGTGGCAATGCCGTGGCTGTAATACCGCGTGACTTGCCCACTCGGAACGCCACTATCGATGAAAATCTCACCGCTGTCCTGCTGCATGAGGACGAGCGATTTGATCGCGTCCTCGGTGGTCCAGCGGTAGGGACCTTCAAACTGACTGTGGCCCGCGCCGAGAAAAGCCAGCATGGCCAGCCCCGTCGCCGCCGCGTCGGAGCGAAGATTCACCCCCTCCTCGTCTGGATCGACGCAGCCGCGCAAATCATCGAAGCGCCAACGCCCGTCGTCGAGCTGCACACGGGCCAAGAACTCTAAACCTCGGTTGATCGCCATTTGGTTTTCGCGCGGCAGCTGTGCTTTCAAGAGGCGATGGGCGAAAGCCGCGGCAGGACGGCTGGTTCGCTCATTGGCTTTCGGAGCAGGCAAGATGGCCAGTGCAGGTTTTCGCGGTATGGTGCCGCTGTCATCAGGTAACATGGCCATTCGTACCGGCACATCGCGCAAGGTATCGACGCGGGCAAGCGAGGCAATGGCAGGCGGCAATACGCTTTCAGAATTCACTGCAACATCCGGCTCTCCGGCAACGATCGCCGGTAGCTCCACCGCCGTTACAGGAAGTAAAGCGTTGGCGGTGATTTTTCGAGCTATGGGGGCGGGCCCGTGGGCACTTCGCAACGCTATATCAGCGATGGGTGTGACTGGACGCGGCAGTGACGGCTGTTGCGCGACCGGCCGCGGCGTTTCGTCGGCCGTCTCCAGCCCCGGCAGCGGACTGGTTGTGAAGGAAGGCTGCACGGGCGGGCGAGGCTTCTTTTCGCTAGCGGTGATTTGAATTGCCGGCACTGGCGGCTCTATCAGTTCCGAGTAGGCTCGATAGAGCGTGAACACCAGCAGCGCATGCACCACAAGACTCACCACCAGCGCGAACGATGGCGATGGCCGCTGGTCCGCAGCCATGCGGTATGCTGGCTTGCACGTGCTCTGACTTCGTCGTCGCAAACGCATGGGTCCAGTATTCCTGCCTGTACTCGTGTTCTAGCGCTGCAGAATCCGCTCGACAGATTTCCGTGCGACCGCAGCGCGTTCGCAAGCGGGGTAGCTTTCGAGCAACTCTTGATATAACTTGCGGGCCTCGTCGGGCCGCTGGAGCTGTTCCAACGCGCGGGCTGCTTCGTAGACTGCCTCGGCTTGCCAATGGTGATAGGTGGCCGGCGCGGAAACACCACCGTGGCCATAGGCAACCTTAAAGAATTTTCGCACTGCGTCGTCGTATTGTTTGCGGGCGACGAAAATCTGGCCGAGCACGAATTCGGTTTTCACAGCGATCAACCCTGTGCACTTGGCGGCAACGGAGGCCAATTCTCGTTCGGCCTCCTCAAGCCGGCCTAATTCGTAGAGTGCCCTACCACGTTCCGCGCGGGCTGCGGCCGCCCATTGGCTTTCAGGAAAATCGCGCAGTGCATGGTCTGACATTCTCAAGCTGTCGTCCCATCGCTTGAGCTCAGCTGCGCACTGGGCTGCATGAACACATCCCATCGAACGGAGCGACGCGCTGACCGCGGGTTGCCCCACCGCCAGTTCGAAAGTCTGGAAGGCCGTTGCATACTGCTGCTGTTGAAAACGGCATTCGGCGATCATCAGCATGGCGTCGGCTGCGAGAGGATCGAGCGGCGCTGCGGGATCAACCGGATTGCCGGCCGCTTCCATCCGCTCGTGCTGAATGGCAATCTGCCGGTCGAACGCTTCCTCGGCCGCGCCGAACTGGCCTTGCTCGAAGCAACTCCACGCGAGTTTGTGATGCGAATTATCCAGCAGTGTGGGATCCTTCGCCAATTCACAAGCGCGAAAATAACTCTTAACTGCGGCGGTAAAGTCTTTGGTCGCGTACTTGGCCTCGCCCACGCGAAAATGGCACTCAGCCGCTAAAGGACTCTCGGGAAAGGAATCGCTGAGCTTGGCAAACGTGGCGGTGGCGTGCTCAGGCTCGTTCGCCGCCCGATAGGCCCAGGCTAGATCGTAGAGCGCACCGTCGATGGCAAAATACTGTGGATCGCATTGCAGAATCTGACCGAGTGTTTGGGCTGCGGCGGTCGGCTCGCCAAGCCCCAGTTCGCAACGGCCGCGTACATGCAATGCCTCGGTTCGCTGTGGGTCGCGCGCTAGCACTTTGCCGACATCCACCAAACTCTCCGCGAAGTCGCCGCGCTGGCAGCGAATCTTGGACCGGAGTAGTCTGGCCTCGTTCATCACTACGTCTTGCGTCGAGAGATGGATGCATTCGTTGAGCGTCACCTCGGCCGCTTTGAAATCCGAGTGGCGAAATTGGACCCTTGCACGAACTAACAGAGCCGGTGGCACGCGAGAACTTTCTCTATCGTTGCGGAGGAGCAAATCCACCGTGCGGAGTGCTGCTTCGAGCTGCCCCACCACTAACTGCGATTCCGCCAGGCCGAGCAGCACGTCCCCCTGCCGCCTTTGTGCGTTGACTGCGGCGGCATGCTCGGGAAACTCGCGGCGAAAAAGTTCAAAGGCGAGTAGCGCTTGGACGTAGTTCGCGCGGTCCTGTTCCGCTACGCCTAGCGCATAGAGCGCGTCCGCACGGAGTGAATGCTGTGGGTATTTTTGGAGCAGCGATTGATAAGCCGCAACCGCTTTGTCCAACCGGCCGCGTGCGTAGAGTGCCTCCGCGCGATAGAAAATGGACCACGAAGCCAGCGGACCCACTGGAAACTCACCAAGCTGCTCGGTCAACGATTCAATGGCCGCATCGAGCGGCCGATTTCGCCGATCGCCTTGCTGTGCCAGTGCCAGGTTATACTCCGCCAAACCGCGGTAGGCGAAGAGCTGTTCGGTTTCTTCAGCCGACAGATGGGGGAAGCGGGCGACAACTTTTCGCAACTCAGCCAGCGCCTCGTCGTACTGCTTCAACTGAAACAGGCAAATGCCACGTTGTAATTTTGCTCGCTCAGATAGCGGGGCGTCGGAGCACCCGCCAATGACGACCGCATATTCTGCTGCTGCCAACTCATATAGCGCCCGTTGCTGGAGCGCAGCCGCCGCGCGAAATCGCTCGGCCGCCCGGGGATCGCTGGCCTGGGCAATCGATGAAAGCAGCACCATCCCGGCCAGCACAGCCAACAGCCTGTGGCGCCATCCAATCCTTGGGGCCATAATCCAGTCATCCTCCCTGAGGCTACTCCGCTCGACCATGGAGTGCCTCAATCTATCCCTATCGGCTCGTCGTTGCCTATCGCAATGCTGCCGTGGAACATGCCGAATAATTTCTGGCCATCGATTGGGCGATGAATTGAACGATCCGGCCGGCTGCCGGAACGGCACCGGTTGCTGTAAATTCTACGGGGGCCTATGATTACGCAACCTGTGGGGCCTGATTCGGCCCCAGCTACGCTGGGATGTGCCTGCGGAGAGATTTACCGTGCTTCTGTTTGCTGCCAGTGCTACCACTTCCGCTGTTCCCCCGTTAGATGTGCCTGCCTGGCTATGGGTGGCGTTTTGTGCCGGTACGGCCGCCCTGCTGATGCTGGACATGTTCGTGTTTCACCGGCACTCTCACGAGCCGAGCCTCCGTGAGTCGGCGGGATGGACGATCTTCTGGTGTACGCTGGCATTGGCCTTCAACGGTCTCATCTGGTGGCTGGGCGACTGGCAGCATGCCGTGCTGTTTCTCACCGGTTACCTGATCGAATGGTCGTTGTCGATGGACAATGTCTTTGTGTTCGTCGTGATTTTTACGTTTTTCGGTGTGCCGCTCAAATATCAGTATCGCGTGTTGTTCTGGGGCATCCTGGGTGCGATTCTGATGCGACTGACGTTCATCCTGGCGGCGGGCAAACTGCTCGAGCGCTTTGAATGGGTCATGTATATCTTTGGCGCATTTCTGCTCTATACGGGCATCAAGTTGGCGGGCTCACATGGCGGCGAGGCCCATCCCGATCAGAACATGTTGCTACGGTTTGCCCGTAAACACCTGCGGGTGGCTTTGGGCTCGCATGGCGATAAATTTTTCATCCGGCAGGATGGCAAGCTGTTTGTGACATCGCTGTTTTTGGTACTACTAGTGATCGAAAGCACCGACGTCGTATTCGCCATCGATAGCGTACCGGCAATCTTTGGCGTCACCAACGACACTTTCATTGTGTTTACGTCGAATGTGTTCGCGATCATGGGCTTGCGTGCGCTGTACTTTCTACTGGCCGGCGTGATGGGGATGTTTCGTTATTTGCACTTTGGCCTGAGTGCGATTTTGATGTTCATCGGCGTAAAAATGCTGCTCCACGACTTAGTGCACATCAACCCCTTGGTGTCGCTCGTGATTATTTTGAGTCTGCTCGCCACGTCAATCATCGCGTCCTTGATTGCCGCCCACCGCGATGTCGCTGCGGCGATTGAACATGCCGACGAACCGATGGCTGAACCGCAAATTCCCGCAGACCTCCGACCGGGCGACTAATACCACGCTCTGTATTGTCGGCCGAGAGAATTTTTATCCATGGAGGCTCCTCCCGACGGGTCCGTCGAGATCAACGGCACTAAGTTTTCCACATTTCTTGACACACACCGGCCCGTGCGGTGCAATAATAGGGAAGGGCGGCCTCTGGCAAGGGTCGCCGCCCCAGGAACAGAACAAGGTGCTCAGCTATGATGCGACGTATAGAAGCCGTCAGCCGTCAGCCATCAACCGTCAGCCAATGTAGTGGTTTCACGCTGATTGAAATGCTGATCGCCATGGCCATCACGCTGGTGATGATCGGCGCGGTGGTCACACTGTTTGCCAACATCAGCAATAGCGTCCGCAATCGTCGGGCGGTCGTCGAAATGAGCGGCCAACTCCGCCATGCCCGCAACATGCTTCAGCAGGACCTGCAGGGGGCGACTTGCTCCGGCCTGACCTGGCAGCGGCCCGACGAGAACCAGGGCTACATTGAGATTATCGAAGGGCCACAGCGCGAGGGGAATGCGAGTGTGTTAGTGGATGGCGTCGACAGCCCCGGATCGCCGCAATTCAATCCCGAGATCGATCATCGAACTTCGATTATTCCGTCGAGCAATGTGCCATTCACCGACCCTACCTGGGTCACCGACGGCGGCAGCCTGGGCGACCACGACGACATTTTGATGCTCACGGTTCGCAATGAGCACGAGCCTTTTGTGGGACGTGTGCCGAAGTCGGATGGCTCGGTGGGGGCGGTGCGGACCGGCACCTCTAATCCAAACTCGTTCGTTGGCTGGGAACCAAACTCGATTAGTTCGCCTCTGGCAGAAGTCGTTTGGTACGCGATCGAAAACCCGGACGAGCAAACGAACAACGATGCGGACCGCTTCTTCGGCGAACCTGGAATGCGGACCATCTATCGACGGGCGCTGCTGATCGCGCCGTGGCTCAATCCCTATCGCGCCGTCGATAACAACGGTAACTTCGTCGATACATTCACATTCGATGGCGGCAATTTTACCGCCCAGCCTGGATTGTTACGCATACTCCGCAACAATATCGACAACAATGCAAATGATCGACTTCAAGCGTTAGCAGCACTCGTTGCCTTTCAAGAAAAATACGATATCTCCGCCCGCCTGGAGTGGGATCCGCTGATGGGTTCCGACGGTCGCTGGAAAATAGTGGCCAATACGCTCGGCGATTTGACCAAACGGGAAAACCGGTATGAACATCACTTTTTCCGTCACAATGGCGAACGCGAGTACCCCTTCGCAGCCGCTTCGATCGGGAGCGATTATTCTGGAACAAACGTTGAAGTCGTTGTCGATCCAGAATTATCAGGCGCTTCTCCATTTCGAGCTGCTACTGCCAATCTCGTAAGTACCAATAACGTAGTGACAAGTTACACGATTGAGCCTAATAACTTGACTGATTCCAATCGACGGCTGCCAATTCGGCCATTTACATACATTGCTGGAAATAGCACGTCGTTGGCCACAGCCCGCGCAATGCTCAACGACGAAGGCCAAGTCGTCCGCGTCGTGCATGGCTTAGTGCCCCTCTCCCGCGAACGGCGGGGCGAGGATGTCATCCTTTCCGACGCGCTGGGTTTCGATCTCCGCGTGTATGATCCGGGCGCTCCGTTATTCGCCCATTCGCTGACAGAAACAGTACTTGAACCGACGGACCCCGCGTGGCTAAACGCATACGTTCATAGTGACAACACAAGCGGTGCGAACAGCTCGATCGGGAGGAATAACGCTGCCTCGCAGCTCACCTTTCCTTTTGTTGGGCAAGGCGCCTACGTCGATATGGGCTACGGCTATAACGTGCTGGCGCCTAACTTAACGCCATCGTGGTCGGTCAACTTGCCGGCACCGCAATTCGCCAATGCGTTTTCATCGGCCACTATTCCATGGTTTTTCTCGGCCCGGGCGCTGAGCAATGTGCTCGGAAATCAATTGGCGCCGGGGTATGCTGTGTACGATACTTGGTCGTTCCACTATGAGAATAATGGACTCGATGAGGATAGAGATAGTCTGACCGACGAAGGCACGAATGGCTTCGATGACGTGGGGAGCTACTCTGATACTAGCGTCAACCCTCGCCTTGGCCCAGACGATGTGGGCGAGCGGGAAACGACTCCGCCCTATGACAGGCCGCTACGAGGCGTGCAGGTGCTCTTGCGGCTCTACGAGCGCGACAGCCGGCAAGTGAAGCAGGTGAGCGTTAATCAAAGCTTTGTGCCGGAGTGAGGAAGGTTGAAAGTCGAGAGTTGAGAGTCTAGGGGAAAGAACTCTGGAATCGAAGCGAAGTTATTCTGGCACTCAACATTCAACCTTCTCCCCATGCACATCATTCGTCTCCGTGGTCCCTGGCAGCTTGAGCCGGTTTATCGATTTGAACTGCAGGCCGATGGCAGCTATCAACCGCTTGCCAATAACCTACCGGCAGCAGCCAGGATGACGATTCCGGCCGATTGGAGCGAAGTCTTTGGCAGCACTTTCCTCGGCCGTGTCCGCTACGTGCGGACGTTCAATTCGCCGCCGGGGCTACAATTCGACGAACGGGTGTGGCTGGTGGTGGAACCGCAACGGTCGCTAGCACGGGTGATCATGCTCGAAGAAACTATGGGCGTTGTCGCCCCTACCGGCACTCCGCAGCGATTCGACATTACTCATCGGCTTGGCCCGCACAATCGGCTCGAAATTATTGTGGATCATCCTGTGCTCGACGGCGAACATAGCAGCTTGAACGATCCACAGCTGCACCTGTCGGGCGGCCTAGTCGGCGAAGTGCGGCTGGAGATTGAGGCAGGGCAATGACGCAGCATATGTGCCAGGGACTGAGCCTGATCTTGTTGCTCGCCAGCGCGATTGCAATCACTGAGGCGGCCGAACCCAAATGCTTGCCACAGGACTTGCTCGACGGAGGGTGGATCCAACTGTTTGACGGCGAGACGCTATTCGGGTGGAAACATGTGGGCGATGCTCAATGGAAAGTTGCGGATGGCGAGATCAGCAGTGAAGGCGACAAAGCAGGGTGGTTGATGACGACTACCGAGTGGGCCGATTTCGAATTGCACGTCGAGTACAAAGCACTGGCCGGCACCAACAGCGGAATTTTTGTTCGCTCAGCACTTGATCCGACCGATCCGACCAAAGACTGTTACGAGTTGAATATCGCGCCGCGTGAGAATCCGTTTCCCACCGGCTCGCTCGTTGGGCGACTCAAATCACCGGGGCCGGGTGCCGTCTCGGATGGCGAATGGCATGAATTCGATATCACGATGCGGGGTGGAAACGTTCTGATCACTTGTGACGGCAATCGAGTCCTGGATTACTGTGACCCCTCGCCCATCCGTTGCGGGCACATTGGCCTGCAGGCGAAGGAAGGGCTAATTGCATTCCGCAACATTCGCTTGAGTCCGCTGGGGCTGAAGTCGCTCTTCCATGGCAAAGATCTGACAGGTTGGTCGCTGGCGGGGGCGGAGTTGAGCAAGTTCGACGTGACGGAGGCGGGTGAGTTGCATCTCACGAATGGGCCGGGGCAGATTACATCGCGCGATGAGTTCGCCGACTTCGTGCTGCAGCTCCAATGCAAAGTGAACGGCGACGGCCTCAATTCTGGCGTATTTTTTCGCACACTGCCAAAAGGTCGTTGGCAGGGGTACGAGAGCCAGATCAACAATTGCTATCTCGATGCTGACCGCTCGCGGCCGGCAGATTTTGGCACTGGCGGCATCTACCGCCGACAGCCGGCGCGGCGCGTGGTGGCCGACGACCACCAGTGGTTCACCAAGACGATCGTCGCCGACGGGCCGCATTTCGCGGTGTGGGTCAACGGCTATCAGGTGAGCGACTGGACCGACACCCGACTGGCGGCGGAAAATCCACGCGAGGGACTGCGGCTTGCGGTCGGGGCGATTGCGATTCAAGGGCACGATCCGACGAGCGATTTTCTCTTTCGGACTGTGCGGATTGTGGGGTTACCGGAGTAAAACTCGACTTGGTTCAAGTCTTGCCGGCCGCCAGCAGGTGAACCACAATGGGTAGACCGTGTCTCGTTAAGGCGCGGTCGGGGCCAGGCGAGTTCAGCGTGATTCGTCTTGGCCGACGACGCCAACATTTTGACCACTGACCTCCGGCCGCTCAACTATGCCTGCCTGTGTTCTCGCTTACTCTGGTGGACTTGATACTTCGGTTATTCTTGGCTGGCTGCAAGACGAGGGCTACGACGTACATTGCGTGTACGTCGACCTCGGGCAGCCCTGCGAAGACCGCGAAGCGATTCTGAGGAAAGCGCATGCCTGTGGCGCCGTATCGGCTCGAATCGTCGACGTCCGCGAAGAACTTTGCCGCGACTTTGCCTTCCCGGTGCTCGGTTGGCAGGCCAAGTACGAGGGTATTTACCTGTTGGGCACTTCGATCGCCCGGCCGCTGATATCGAAGGTTTGCTTGCAAGTGGCACGGGAGGTAGGCGCAACGGCATATGCCCACGGCGCGACGGGTAAAGGCAACGACCAATGCCGCTTCCAGTTAGCGGCCGAGGCACTGGAGCCGGAAATCGAAATCATCGCCCCCTGGCGAATGCAGAAGTACCGCGATATCTTCCCTGGCCGTACGGAAATGATCGCGTACTGTGAAGCCAAGAAGATTCCCGTGAAGGCTTCGATCGCCAAGCCCTACAGTTCCGACGAGAACTGCCTGCACATCAGCTACGAAGCCGGCAAGCTCGAAGATCCAGCCGAGGATGGCATCTCGATCGTCGACTTCGGAATGACGGTATCGCCGCAGGACGCGCCCGACAAAGTGGCAGAAGTGCGGATTGGCTTTGAGCATGGCGTGCCGGTGTCGATCAATGGTGTGAAGAAGTCGGCGCTGGCGATGGTCGAAGAAATGAACACCATTGCCGGCCGAAACGGTGTGGGACGGATCGATATCGTTGAGAACCGCTTTGTGGGCATGAAGAGCCGCGGGGTGTACGAAGCGCCCGGCATGACAGCCTTGTATGCGGCGCACATGGCGATCGAGCAACTGACGGTTGACCGAGAGACGCTCCACCTCCGTGACCGTCTCTCGCCCGAGGTCGCCGAGATGGTGTACTACGGCTTTTGGTATGTGCCGAAGATGGATGCCCTCATGGCGCTCTCGCGGACGGTGCAGGAACCGGTCACTGGCGAAGTGACACTCGGTCTCTACAAAGGCAATGTCTTCGTCCGC
Organism: Pirellulales bacterium; assembly: GCA_041753435.1. GTDB lineage: Bacteria > Planctomycetota > Planctomycetia > Pirellulales > Lacipirellulaceae > DASYDU01. Next base: position 116,209 of record JBGSUJ010000113.1, read on the forward strand.
GGCCGTACCAGCCCCAACAGCCTGTACGACGCAGCGGTCGCCAGCATGGAAGGCGGCGGCAGTTACGACCAAACGGATGCGGAAGGGTTCCTCCGGATCCAGGGTTTGCCGAGCCGAGTTTTAGGAAAGGTTCGTCCGCGGAAGTACTAGGCGAGAGGTCGCATGTACGTAATAGAGAACCCTGTCCTACAACGCGAACTACTCACCAACCTCCGCTTGACGCGGGCGTTTGTGTTGTTGTTTTTTTACATCGCACTCTTGGGCGGCATCGTGTATCTCGCCTGGCCGCAAGAGCAGCGGATCGACATGGCGCGGTCGCAGTCGGCCAAGCAGTTGGTCGACCTGTTCTTTTTGGGCCAGTACCTGCTGGCGTCGCTGCTAGCTCCGAGCTTTGCCGCAGGAGCGATTACCGGCGAGAAAGAGCGGCAAAGTTATGAGATGCTGCTTGCCAGTCCGCTGAGACCGGGGGCGATTGTATTGGGCAAGCTGTTTGCATCGCTGTCGCATCTGGGGATCTTGATGATCTGCTCACTGCCGATCGTGATGCTGTGCTTGCCGCTGGGAGGCGTTTCACCTTACGAAGTGTTGGCCGCGTATTTTGCGATGTTCTCGTCGATCGGATTGTTCGGCATGATCAGCCTGTGGACGAGCAGCATTTTTCGGCGGACAAGTGGGTCGCTGGTGGTGTCGTATCTGCTGATCCTGCCACTAGCGATGGTGAGCGTGCTGGCGTGGAATCAACTCGGTCGACTGGGCGAGGCGAGGCTGCTATTCGTGATCACCGTGGTGCCGATCGCTTGCCTCTCGCTTTCGGCATTAATGTGGAAAGACGCTTGCCGCCGGCTACTCTATCCGCCGGATTTAGGGAGCGAAGGGAAGGAAGTCGTCGACTTGGAGACGGAGGCTCGTGAAGCAGTGGGCCTCTACATCCAGCGTGACGAATTTCCGGATCGGCTGTTCGCCCCCCCCAAGCGAATCACGTTGCTCGACGATGGCGAGAACCCGATCTACGATAAAGAGATGCGCAGCGAAATTTACGCTCATGGCACACTGATGTTGCGGCTGGTGATCCAAATCAGCATGGTGCTGGCTCTGTTCGTGATGGCGGTTTGCCTGTATATCTGGCCGGAGTACGCGCCGTGGTACATCGTGTATGTGCTCTTGTTCAACATGCTGGTGGGGCCGGTGTTCTCGGCGGGAAGCGTGACGAGTGAACGCGAACGGCAAACGCTCGACCTGCTGCTCACCACGCTGGTCACGCCCTGGCAGATGTTGTGGGGCAAACTGCTTTCCGGCTTGCGGGTTTCGAGCGTGCTCACCGGGTTTTTAGTATGGCCGGTGATCTTGGCCTGCCTGATGCCGCTGGGCTTTTGGCCCCACTTGCTCACGATTCTCGGATACCTGGTGATCGTCGCAATCTGCTGCGTGACCACGGCCATGACGGCGCTGTTTTGTTCGACAGTGTTTCACAAGTCGGCCACTAGTTTGATGTGTACCTACCTCGTCATTATGCTGATGTTCGTCGGCCCAGTGGCGGCTGGATATTTCGCAGAAACTTTTTTTCGCGGCAGCGAAACCGCGTCGATCGTCGAAACGCTGGGTGTACTCAGTCCCTTTGCGGCGACATTCGCATTGCCGCTCGAATTGGCCAATTCCGATACGGGCGGCAGTGATGCGTATGTCAGTGTCGCCGACAGTAACCTGCCTCTGTTCTTCGGCCACTTGGGCTGGGCGATCTTGTACAACGGGCTGTTGCTGCTGGCGATGATTCGCATGTTTGAGGTCCGTTGGCGTGTGGCGGATTGAGGCGGAGACATTCGACGTTAGTTATCGGCTCTTGGCCACGGAGGCTACGAGTTGATGGATAATAACTAACAGCTTTTCTCACCCTTGACGATCCGGCAAGGGCTATGCGATAACAGCGCCACCGGCACGATGCCGCTTCACCGGCCGAGTATTGCCATGTCCTCGACGACCATGACACGTCCCAAGACGCAAGATGAGCGCGATTTAGTGCTCTACGAGTCCCGTTTGCAGCGGCCTATTCGGATGAAAGTACCCGAGTTGCAGCGGTCCGACCGGCTGCGGCACGTGATCTTCTCAGGCCAATTCGAAGTCCCGCTGTTGGATGAACTGGCCGACATTGCCGACATGATCCGCATGCTCTCCAAGAGCCGCACAGGGCAGGATTTTCTGATCAATCTGCTGCCTCACAAACGGGCGATGCTCTACTTTACCCAACCGTCGACACGCACCTTCCTATCGTTCATGGCCGCCTGCCAGATCCTGGGAATTACCTGCAACGAAGTTCGCGACCCAGCCACGTCATCCGAAACCAAAGGCGAAACCCGGTTCGATTCGCTCCGCATGTTCAGCAGCTATTTCGATGTAATCATCATGCGAAGCCCGATCGCCCGGCTTGCCGAATCGTGCGCATATCTGATGAACGATTTGGAAGCTTCGAGCAACCGTAGTGTACCCATCGTGAACGCCGGCTCGGGATCGGACGAACATCCCACGCAAGCGCTGCTCGACATCTACACTTTGCAGCGTTCGTTTCAATTCGATAGCCCGAAAGATTCACCCGGCGCCAGCCGCTTCGACGAGCTTCGCGAGCGAAAGGGCTACGCCGCCCTGACACGCGGCCTGGCGCACAAAACGTACGGCTTCTGCGGCGACATTGGCCGCGGGCGAACGGTGCGATCGCTAGCAATGTTACTGGCTCTTTACGAGGACGTGAAGCTAGTATTTGTCGCGCCCGATCACCCCAAGTTGCGAATGAGTGACGACTTACGCCAGCGCTTGCGCGACCGCAATGTGCGATTTTACGAGGTGGAGTCTTTTGAAGACCAACTCGACGGCCGGCCCGCAATCAAACAGTTCGATGCCTTGTATATGACCCGCATTCAGAAGGAACACAATTCGCCCACCGACACTGAGCAGTTTTCCAACATCGACTTTACGCGTTACTGTTTGTCACCGGATCTCGCTGCGCGGATGAAGGAGTACGCCCCGATCCTGCACCCGTTCCCGCGCGACCAGCACTTCGGCGAGATTCCGCCGGAAATCGACAACGACCCGCGGGCCATGTATTTCCGCCAAGCCCGCAATGGCATGTGGATCCGGGCGGCCCTGCTGGCCCACATCTTCGATGTCGATCACCACATCTCGCGGAATTTCCGCAGCGTATATCGCGAGTTGCATCACTACAACGAGCCGGCGGTATAGCTTTTACCCGACTGGTGAATATCTGCCGCCTGTAGCGGTCTTGCCAATCGGCGCGAGTCGACTGTTGTGCGCTGCCAGCAGCACTCGATTCAAGGAAAGGACGCCCACTCTCCACGAATCGAAGGACCTCGCCATGACAAATTGCCGCTGGATTTTGTTGTTCGGAATTTCAGTGGCCTGCAGCCTGACTGCACAACCGCCCGAAGCGGCTGCCATCGGCTACTACAATCTGCCGGGCTCGTTTTACCAATGCTTCGGCTATGGCAATGGGGCTGGACACCATGCTTGCCTCGTGCTTGGCCCGAAGAGCCACGACGGCTACTTCGCAACCAACGAGGTGCGGCTGCCATGCGCTCCTCTGCCACCATGCGATTACTACCAATGCGAGGCATGGGGCCCAAGTCCCGCAGGCAACTGGCTAGAACAACCGTCGTCTCTACTACCTACCGGTCCACGCTCCTTGCCTGCCCCCTCGGCAGTTCGGCCGCAATTCTACACGCAACCTGCAGGTTCACCGCGAAAAGCGACCACGGTACAATAAGACTCACCGCACCGGCGGTAGGGCGAGTGACCGCGGGGCCAGCCCCGCCGCTTGATAGCGGAAATGAGGGGAATCCATGCTGCGAATTGTTGCTGTGTTCGCCTTGTTGGTGCTGGCAGGCTTTACCTGGAGCATTTGGCGCCGCGAACGAGCCCGCCGCGAAGTTGCCACGGCCACCGCCGAATACGCCCGCCAGCGACTCAGGCTACAAGATGACTTCCGCGCTGCCGCCAACGTCTCCGGCAAGCCGCGCGGCCTGCGCTGGAAGGCAACTGAATTTCAGGATACCTTGCTGCCTGCCCGCGATCGTTCCAATGGCGCGCTGATTGGCCTGGTCGGAGCAATCATCACCTTCGAAGCAGTGGAGGGCGGCGGCATGGAAGAAGTCAAAGCAGTCGGCAATCTACGTGCCGGAACGGCTGTCCTCACCTGGACCGGCCACGATTGGACTACCGCCGGCCATGCGGTCTTCAATCTCGAGCCTCATCAAACCCTCGAGCATTACCGGGAGAGCTTGGCTGCAGTTGGTGCCTGAAGCCAGCCGCGACTTGGGGTCGCCGCATACGGAAATTCAGATATCTTCAGCCGCCTTGGGTATCCGAGATTCGGCTACTTCGGCTAGTTTAAGATGAACTAGTTCGAGCTTCGAGGGTGTCCGCGGGTGGACTGTGCCACGGGCGAGAGTGATCCGCGAGACTTGATTTTCCCAAACTAGTTCACGTGGTTGTTTCATCTCATGCGTTGGCAAGCCATATTTCTGAATCACCGCTTCGCTCACCACATGAAATAGGTCGGTGGCAAATAGTGCCGAAATACGGAACAATTGGCCATTCACAAACTGGTATAATAACAAATCTGTTTTTACACCCGCGACCGTGGGCGAGTTGTCTTCCGACGGATGATCGACCCGGGCATGCACGATACCAGCTTTTCTGTGCCAAGCTTCCCCATGCAGATCGGCCTTGCCGATATAGCCCGGTTGATCTGAGCAAACTGGCAAGTCTTGCCGACCATCGGGGGTGAAGCGTGCGTACTTGGCCTTGAAATCGGCCATGCTCAAGCCCAACGGATCGCCTTTGAGTTCGTAGGGCTCGTCCGGCCCTAGTGCGGCTCCACTAAGCCGTCCTATCATCGAAGGCTCAGAACCGGTGGCGGGCTGCGTTGCTTGTCTCTTCGTGAGAAAGCGTTTTGTAAGACTCCCAATCAATTGAGCAAATTTCGCTTGATTGATGTCTTCGGTGGCAATGCACTTGATTTTGGTATCGGCGATGTCGGCCAAATCGTACGATCCATCCGCGGACGGCTCGAAGATAAGCAAGAGCGCGCTCTTCTTCCGTTCGTGCATTTCGCGGATCATTGCCTCGGGTGAAGCTTCGGTAAGAAAGGGCACTGGCGGAGGAGGCGAGGGGGGAGCCGATGGGGCGGGGCCACTCTTCGCGGGCACCACAATTTTGTGACCACAGTGGATGCACTTGCCCTGCTTGCCGGCGAGCCCCTCCTCGACTTGCAACACTGCATTACAACCAGGGCACTCGATTCGCAAGAACATCGGCACATCGACCTGCTAAAACGCCCACGACACCATTTGAACTTGCCTCGCCTTATAGCTTACACAGCCGGCGCGATTTCGAGAACACGATTACTAATCGCTGATGATGCAAAACACGGCAAGGTGGTCGGAGTAACCGTCTTTATGGAATTTGGTGTCGGAGTAGCTCTTCGAAGGCCGAGGAATCGCCCCTGACCAGCGCGGGTGAAAGAAAACTTCCTTGAATTCAACTCGCTGAGTGCTGCCAGGTTTCCAAGAATAGCCTTCCTGGTCGAGTAGGCCGGACGAGACGATGATGTGGTCGATTAATTCCCACTGGTCTTGGTAAACAAAAGTGCCTTTGCCTTCGGCGGCAATGTAGGCCGTAGTGTTGTAAACCCCGTTGACGGGCAAGTTGTCGGTGACTTCCGCCGCGCCGAGGAATTTGGCGATGGAGACGTTATCCGGCTCGTCGTTGAAGTCACCCACCATGACGATGTCGGCCTGAGGGTCGTCCGCCAGGATCGCGTCAAGCCGCTTGCGCAGGACCGTGGCCGCCATGATCCGTTGCCACTCTTCGTTTCCGCGCGACGGCCAATGGTTGACGAACACGTAGAGGGGTTTGGTGTCGTCGCCGCTACCGACTCGCTTGAGCTGAACTTCGACGATGTCGCGGGTCTTCTCGGCGTCGACGAAATGGAACTTCGAGTCGGTGAGGTCGAACACTTTGGCATCGTAGATGAGCGCCGTGTCGATACCTCGGTCGCTTGGCGAATCTTGGTGAACGATCTCGTACTTGCGGCCGAGCGAGGCGAGCTTCGCCACGAGCATCTCGATCACTTTACGATTTTCGATTTCGCAGAGCCCAAGCACATCCGGCCCGCGCCCACCGTTGAGCTTGTGGATCACGCTGGCGAGATTATTGAGCTTGATATCAAGCCGCTCCTGGGTCCATTTCTTGGGCGATTCGGGCGTGAAATCTTCATCAAGCACGACATGGGGGTCGTCCTCTAAGTCGAACAGGTTCTCGACATTCCAACTGGCGACACAAAAATCGTCGGCGTAAGTTGCGAGGGACTGAAAAGACAAAAACAATGTCAAAACTGCGATCCACATCTGATGCCCCATGGTGCAACTCCGAGAGAATTTGGTCTAGCTCTTCAGCAATTTCCGCGTGACGGTATGCAATATGCCGCCATTTCGATAGTAGTCGAGTTCCACCGGCGTGTCGATTCGCACGAGCATCGGAAACTCCTTTTTCTCGCCCTTCGCGCTCTTGGCGACGACGGTGATGGTTTGTCGCGGCTGGAGCGATTCGTTGAGGTCGGGGATTTCGAAGATTTCTTCGCCAGTGAGGCCCAGCGACTGCCAGGTAGTGTTGAGGTCGAACTCTAGCGGCAGGACCCCCATGCCAACGAGGTTGCTGCGGTGGATCCGCTCGAAGCTGGCGGCGAGCACGGCCCGCACACCGAGCAGGAACGCTCCCTTGGCGGCCCAGTCGCGGCTCGAGCCGGTGCCGTATTCACTTCCGGCCAGCACCACCAGCGGGACACCCTCGACTTTGTACTTCATGGCGGCGTCGTAAATCGGCATCACGATATCGTCCGGCAGATGCCGCGTGACACCGCCTTCAGTGCCGGGGGCGAGTTGATTGCGGATGCGGATGTTGGCGAACGTGCCGCGGGTCATCACACGGTCGTTGCCGCGGCGGGCACCGTAGCTATTGAAATCGATTGGCTCGACGCCGAGCGAAATGAGGTACTTACCCGCGGGGCCGTCTTGAGCAATCGAGCCAGCCGGCGAGATATGGTCGGTCGTCACCGAGTCGCCGAGCGCCGCCAGGCATCGGGCACCGTGGATTGGCTCGATCAACCCTGGCTGTGGTGTGAGGTCCACAAGGAATGGCGGTTCCTGAATGTATGTGCTCGCGGGATCCCACTCGTAAAGCTCGCTTTCGCTGGTCTTGATTGCGTTCCACTTAGGGTTCTTGTCCCACACGTCATCGTATTGCTTCTCGAACATCTCGGGCAACACACACTGCTCGACCACCGCTTGCACCTCGCCATGCGTCGGCCAGATTTCGCGGAGGTAAACCGGGGCGCCGTTTTTGCCGGCACCGATCGGTTCCTTTTCGAAGTCGATGTCGGTCGAGCCGGCCAGGGCATAGGCCACCACCAGCGGCGGGCTGGCAAGGTAGTTGGCCTTCACATCCGGGTTGATGCGGCCTTCAAAGTTGCGATTACCTGAGAGGACGCCTGAAACCACGAGGTCGTTCCCCTTGATTGCCTGCGAAATCGGTTCTGGCAGCGGGCCGCTGTTGCCGATACAGGTGGTGCAGCCGTAACCGACTGTGTAGAAGCCGACGCCTTCGAGATACTTGGTGAGGTCGGCTTTGTCAAAGTAGTCGGTAACCACGCGCGAACCAGGGGCAAGGCTGGTCTTCACGTGCGGCGGCACTTTGAGTCCCTTTTCGACGGCCTTCTTGGCCAAGAGACCAGCCGCGATCATCACGCTGGGGTTGCTGGTGTTGGTGCAGCTGGTAATGGCGGCGATCACGACGTCGCCATGCTTGAGATCGAACTTCTTGCCGTTCCAAGCGACGTCGACGCCCGCGAACCCTGGGTCGTCGGGTGCTGCGGCGGGCGACGGATCGGCGGCCGCCGAGAGGACAATCTCCTGTCCGCCTTCGCCCTCCCAGCGGCCTTCGGGCGTGCCCTTCGACGGACAAACTTTTCCGTACACTTCCGTGAGTGCCTGGCACCAGGCTGGCTTCATGTTCGAGAGGGACACTCGATCCTGCGGCCGCTTTGGCCCGGCAAGGCTCGGTTCGACCGTGGAAAGATCGAGCCGCACGATCTTCGTAAACTTCGGGATGATTGCCTTGTCGGTGCGGAACAGGCCTTGTTCCTTCGTGTACCGCTCCACGAGCTCAACTTCGTCCTGGGTGCGGCCAGTTTGGCGAAGATACTTGAGCGTCTGATCGTCGACGGGGAAGAAGCCCATCGTCGCGCCGTATTCGGGGGCCATGTTACCGATCGTCGCCCGGTCGGCGAGCGACATCGTCGACACGCCCGGCCCGAAGAACTCGACGAACTTGCCGACGACTTTTTCCTTGCGGAGAATTTCCGTAACCGTGAGCACCAAGTCGGTCGCGGTGGCCCCAGGCCCGAGCTGGCCCGTGAGCTCCATGCCGACCACTTCCGGCAGCAGCATGTAAATCGGCTGACCCAACATGACGCCCTCAGCCTCGATGCCGCCCACGCCCCAGCCCACGACGCCCAAACCATCGATCATCGTCGTGTGGCTATCGGTGCCGACCAGCGAATCGGGGAAAGCCACCGTGCCGGCATGGTCCTTGCCAAGGAATACGACCTTCGCCAAGTACTCGAGATTCACCTGATGCACGATCCCGGTGCCCGGCGGGACAACCCGGAAATTGTTGAACGCCTTTTGGCCCCAGCGCAAGAACTCGTACCGCTCGCGGTTGCGCGAAAACTCCATGTCGATGTTGAGGTCCAAGGCGTCGGCCGAGTTGAAATAATCGACCTGTACCGAGTGGTCAATCACCAGGTCGACCGGCACGAGCGGATTGATCTTCTTGGGGTCGCCGCCGAGCCGCTCCATCGCGCCCCGCATGGCAGCGAGGTCAACCACGCAGGGCACTCCGGTAAAATCTTGGAGCACGACGCGGGCTGGTTTGAACGGAATCTCGACCTGCGCCGGGGCCATCGCCTGCCAACCGGCCAGCGCCTGCACGTCTTCTTCGGTGACTTCATAACCGTCGCAATTTCGCAGCAGCGATTCGAGCAGCACTCGGATCGAGTAGGGCAGGGCGGCCACGTTGCCGAGCCCGGCCTCCTCAAGCTTCGCTAGGCGATAAATGCCTGCCGTGCCGCTGCCGGTCTTAAACGTGTCGCGGGCGGAAAACGGATCGGTCTTCACGTTGACGGTACTCAAAGCTGGCGTCCTTTCAATCGACTGGCGGGCGACGCGCAAAACAAGATGGGGGGTTCCACGATCGAACCAATTCTATCGTTTCCGCCGTTCTAGCGGGAGGCGGTTGCCGTGCAGCAGTTTAGAGCAATTCACCAAATTCCGTAGCCGAAAGATACTGCCCCAGCATCCGGCCGTTGGCGGTGGCGGCCACGCCACTGCGATCGCTCAGCGGCATCGATTACGAAAAAGGTAAAAACGCTGTAGGAAGCTAACCAGGCGCTGTCGCGCCACGGCCGGTCTGCGACAGCTGCCCCGCCGGCCCTACAGTCAATTTGGCGTTTTTCATTCGCCGCGTGTATACTGCGTGTCACCCGCTCACTAGAGGGCGGGCAACAGAGCTTTATCGTTAGACGGCACGGAAGGAGAAGTCCATGAGCGAGGAGCGTTATCGACTTTGCAAGCTGGTTCTGTTGGCCGTTTTTGTAGCCGGGTCGCTCTTCATCGGGTGGCAATTCTCTCAGAGTGGACGATACGTCCAATTTGACCGACAGAAGGACCACCTAGTCATCGGCACGTCCGCGCAAGGTGGTCCAACACTAGTCATCGACACCCGGACGGGAGTCGTGCATGGGGCTGGTAAAGAATAGCACCGTCGAACCAGACGCTGCAGCAGACGGCGGGGCAATTCGCGAAGTGGTGCTATACATATTTCACGCCATTGGTTGAAGCAGGCGGCTGGTTGACAGATTGGCTTGGATTAAACAGAATCGCGAGCGGTTTAGGCAGAGTCTTTTCTGTCGAATAACAAGTTAAGCGGCATGCCATGGTGAAGCGCATTGTCTTCGCGATAGTCTGGTGCGTTGTGCTTTACTTCGGGGCATGCGTCGTGATCGGCGCCATCGCCGGTGGAATCGCATCAGCGAATCTTCAGCCGGGGCAGGACGCAGCTGCCGTGGGTGCTCACGCCGGGGCGAGCGTGGTCGGCCTGTACCGTCCCTATATTGGTCTGGGCGCACTGGCTATTGCCGTTGTTGGGTCGTACTTTGAGATTCTGCCGGGAACACGACGCAATCCTTCGTCACCCGGCTAACTTCTTAAGGATTGGAGTTCGGGGAGCCGAACTCCAATCTTTGAACAAGGCGCTGCAGTTGCCCCGCCGGCCCTACAGTCGGTTTGTCGTTTTCCTGTCTGACGTGCTATACTGCGTGCAGACCGCTTTCATTTCGAGGGCGGGCAACAGAGCTTTGGTGTTCGGCGACCAGCGGTATTCGGGGTATAATGCAGATATGACAGCAGAAACTTTCGATCGAACCCTTCGGGCCTTCCAGCGTCGCACGCCATTTCAACCGTTCACGGTGGAGTTGGTCAGCGGGTATCGCTTTCAAATCGATCACCCCGAGGCGATGGTTTATCGCTCGGGGACGGGCATTTATGTTGCCTCCGACGGCACGCCAACGCTATTCGATCATGAAGGCGTCAGTCGATTAGTGGGCGAATCGTTGCAAAAGTCGGCCTCCTGAGGCGCTGTCGAGGTGTGCGACAACGCCTCGCTCATCACAGGCTGTTGCCGCGTAACAGTTCAGGCAGTTAACCAGACGCTGTCGCGTGGCCGGTTGGCGGCTCCGTGGCCGGTATCGCTCACTCCGACTGCTCCGGATGCAGCGTGTGCTCCTCGTCCACGCGCCGCAATTCGGTAACCTTATCGTGGTAGGCCGCAATCACGTCATGACGGCTGAGCATGCCGAGGACGTGACTCCGTTGGTCGGGATCGACGATCGGGATGTAGTCGATGTTTTTCTCGGTGAAGCGGCGGAGGGCCGTATGGAGGTCGTCGTCCGGATCGACGGTGAGCACGGGGTTTGAGGCGATGTCGGCCGCCACGACGAGCCGGCCCGAACCGTTCCCTGTGAGCACGGCCCGCAAATCGCGGAGCGAAAAGATGCCTACCAGGTTTTCTTTCACGTCGATGACCGGAAAATAGGTGCAAGTAGCGTGAGACGCAATGCGGAGGATTTCCGACAGCGGCGTGCCCTCGGCAACGGTCTCATACTGGCGATCGAGGCGCATCACTTCACGAACGCGAATTCTCTCCAGCACATCGACGACGAAATCGCCCTGATGCGCCGGGCTGTCGACCAGGGCAAAAACTTGCTCTTCGTAGAGGGTCCAACGCGGCGAGAGGATGGCGACGTTCACGATGCACACCAGCATCAAGGGCACGAGCAGACCATAGTTGCCGCTCATTTCGCAAACCATCAGCATCGCGGTGAGCGGCACGCGGGCCACTCCAGCGAAAAAGCCGCCCATGCCGACCAGGACGAACGCCTCCGGATGTAAGATGACATTCGGAAAAAATTGTTGACAGGCAAGACCGTATGCACCACCAAGCATCGCGCCAATGTAGAGCGATGGCGCGAAAACACCGCCGCTGCCACCAGAAGAAATCGTGCATGAAGTCGCCACGATCTTGCCAAAGCAGAGGATCAGCATGAGTTGCAGTGCCAATTTGCCGTCGATCGCTTCTTGCACCCAACCGTATCCGCCCGACATCAGCTGAGGATAAGCCAGTGCGAGGCAACCGAGCAAGAATCCACCGACAGCCGGCTTCACAAACCGCGGAATTGGTAGCTTATGAAAGAACCGGTCCCGCATGCCGTAGAAAACCAGCACGTATATATAGCCAACCAGGGCCAGGAGCACAGCGAACGCCAGATAGAACGGCAGTTCGGCCGCGCCGCCGAAGGTTAATCCAGCCGGAGTCTTGAATGCCAAGCCTGTTCCATAAACCAGCGAGAAAACCGTGTAGGCGGCGATCGAGGAAATGAAGCACGGAATGACTGCGGCGGTTTCGAGCGCCGTCGAGCTGTAGAGCACCTCGCTGACAAACAGCGCCCCGCCTAGTGGCGCACGGAAGATTGCGCCGATGCCTCCGGCCGCTCCAGCGAGCATCAACATTCGGCGGTCGCGTACGCTCATTCCCAGTTTGGTCGCCAGGTACGAGCCGAAGCCGGCCCCAATCTGTGCAATCGGCCCTTCACGCCCCGCAGAACCACCGGTGCCGATGGTGATGATCGACGCCGCGGACTTCACAAATGGCACGCGAGCGCGGATTGTGCCGCGCAGTCGATGAAAGGCGCGGACCAGTGCATCGGTGCCGTGACCTTCGGCTTCCGGAGCCAGGCCGAATACGAGGATACCGCAAATCAATCCGCCGATCGTGGGTACCGCGACGACCAGCCAAGGCCGCGTTGGCATCTGCGGCGCGTGTTCGATCCGCTCGCTACCCGCTTGCGGAGGATAGTAACCCTCGATGTGTCCCAATGCGAACGATTGGAATGCCATCAACAGATAGAAAAACGCCACCGCCCCCAGTCCGGCCGCTATCCCGACCAGCAGGCTGTAAAGAATCAGCCGGCCGGACGATTGGGTATCAAAAATCGAACGCAAGTGGTGCCGCAGACGATGGAAGATGGTGGCGATCACCGTCGGAAGAGGCCTTTCCCGTCCTGTATTGCGTCCGAGTTATCTCGAACGATCGAAAACGCTGCGACGCGGCGAACGTCGACACCGCGAAAGAAGTCTGAGCGAGGCGACCCAAGGAAATACCTTCGCGCCGACGGAACACCTGTGCCAAGCTTCTATTTTAATTACTGGGAAGATACATCGACAACCGGCCGTTTGTCGGTACAACCGGCGAAAAAGGCCCATCGTCAAGCGATTCCGGCAACGATACAATGCGTTTTTTCCGCAAGTTACCGCGGCAGGAGCCGCCAAGAGTTCCATGACCACGCGAATTTTCAATTTTTCGGCCGGGCCGGCCGTATTGCCCGAGCCAGTGCTCGCCGAAGTACAACGCGATCTGATGGCTTTGCCGGGAGTCGGGGCTTCGATTCTTGAAATCAGCCATCGCAGCAAGGCTTTTGACGACATCATTAAGCAGGCGGAGCTCAATCTGCGGACGCTACTGGCGATTCCAGACGACTACGCAGTGCTGTTTCTGCAAGGTGGGTCGCGGCTGGTGTTCTCGATGATACCAATGAACTTTGGCGCTGAGGCCGGCAACGATTTTGATTACATCCTCACGGGCTCGTGGGGCAAGTACGCTGCCCAAGAAGCGGCCAAGTTCGGTGAGGTGCACACCGTGTGGGACGGCAAGACGACGAACTACGATCGGCTGCCGAAGCAAGCCGACCTCAAGCTCAATTCGCAAGCCGCATACGCTTATTACGTTTCCAATGAGACCATTCAGGGCGTGCAATTTTCTGAACCGCCTGATACGGGTAGCGTGCCGCTGGTCTGCGATGCGGCCAGTGACTTTCTCAGCCGGCCTGTCGAGATCAAGAAGTACGGCCTGTACTACGCCTGTGCCCAAAAAAATGCCGGCCCTGCGGGCGTGACGATTGTGATACTGCGGAAGGACCTGTTGGCCAGAAGCCGCGATTCGCTCCCGGGCTATCTCAACTTCAAAATTCATGCCGATGAACGCTCGCTCTGGAACACGGCTCCAACCTTTCCAATCTACGTGTTGATGCTGGTCACCAAATGGCTGCTCACCGACATCGGCGGCCTCGATAAGATGCGGCAACGAAACCATTACAAGGCCAGCCTGCTCTACGATGCGATCGATGCGAGCGGCGGATTTTATACCGGGCACGCCCAGCCTGATTGCCGCTCGCAAATGAATGTCACGTATCGCCTCCCGAGCGACGAACTCACCGAGAAGTTCGTCAAAGGCGCTAAGGAGCAGGGCCTCTCAGACCTCAAGGGCCATCGTAGCGTTGGCGGCATCCGAGCCTCGATCTACAATGCGATGCCGGTCGCGGGCGTGGAGAAACTGCGACAGTTCATGGACGAATTTGCGAAGTCGAACGGATAGCTAGAAATGATACCGTTGTGGAAGAGAATTCGTCGTGGCCGCCAATGCCAAATCGCTTTGAACCCTGAATTCTGGTTTCTCGCACTATGCCCCGTGTAATTGTTCTCGATACGCTTGCTCAAGAAGGCCTCGATATGCTCGAGGCCGCGCCGAACATCGAATACGAGGTCCGCACCGGCCTCAAAGGCGACGACCTCCGCGAAGCCCTCGCCCAGTTCGACGGCGCGATCTGCCGCAGCGGCGTGAAAATCACTGCCGATGCTCTGGAGGGCAATCGCCGGCTCAAAGCGATCGTGCGGGCCGGCGTCGGCACTGACAACATCGACAAAACCGCCGCGACCCGCTGGGGCATCGTGGTCATGAACACGCCAGCGGGCAACACGCTCAGCACCGCCGAACATACGATCGCTCTGCTGCTGGCGCTTTCGCGCAACATTGCTCCAGCTCACCAGAGCCTCGTCCAGGGCAAGTGGGAGCGTAACAAATACATGGGCACCCAAGTCGCTGGCAAAACACTCGGCATCGTGGGCCTCGGCCGCATCGGACTAGCCGTGGCCAAGCGCGCGATCGCGCTTGAAATGAATGTGCTCGGATACGATCCGTTTATGGCGCCATCGCGGGCACAGGAATTCGGCATCGAACCCGTAGCGACAGTAGCCGAGATGATCTCCAAGATCGATTACCTCACCGTCCACACCCCGCTCAACGACGAAACCCGCGGTCTCATTGGGTCCGCACAGATTGCCCAGATGAAGCCCGGCGCCAGGCTTGTGAACGCCGCCCGTGGCGGCATCTATGACGAGGCGGCTTTGATCGAGGGGCTCAATTCGGGCAAGCTCGCTGGCGTGGCGCTCGATGTCTTCGCAACTGAGCCATGCACCGACAGCCCGCTGTTCGGCATGCCCGGTGTCGTCTGCACACCACACCTGGGCGCGAGCACCGAAGAAGCCCAAACTCAAGTTGCGACGGAAGCTGTCGAGTTGCTCACCGCATACCTAACTACCGGTGCAATTCGCCATGCTGTCAACGTAGCATCACTCGATCCCAAGACCCTTGCTTCGCTGCGCGGCTACTTGGACGTCGCCTATCGCCTTGGGCTGCTTTTAGCTAGCTTGCAACCGGGTGGATTGAAAAAGTGTCGGCTGCTCTATCGGGGCGAGATTGCAGAACGAGAGACCAAGGTCCTTACAGCCGTCTTCGCTGCGGGACTGCTCGAGCGAGCTCTCGACGAAGAAGTCAACCTTGTCAATGCCGAACTTGCCCTCAAGCAGAGGGGGGTCGAACTGATCGAAGAATCCCGCAGCGATATGGGGGCTTTCCGATCGTCGATGTCTGCCGAGGTGGTGTCGGAACAATTCTCTCGCCGAGCCATGGGCACGGTTTTCGGCCAGAACATGCCCCGGCTGATCTCGCTGGGTGACTATCGCTTGGAAGCCTATCTCGACGGCTGGTTGTTGGTGTTCAGTCACAAAGATGTGCCCGGGATTATTGGCAGTGTTGGCACAGTTTTTGGGCAGCACAATGTAAATATTGCCCAAATGGCGGTCGGCCGCGCCAGCCCTGGGGGACAGGCGATCGGGGTTTTGAACCTGGATGGAGAGCCCCCCGCTGCCGCCTTGGAGGCCGTCCGCAACCTGCCGGCCATTACCTCGGCAATTGTCGTTCAGCTTCCGCCAGCTGGCGTCTTGCCCCGTTGGGTGCAAGGGTGAAGCAACTTTTGCCCCCATCTGCCCGGCTTAAAGGCGGCAAACTCGCTACATCGCGACGCGGCTAAGCTGTTCGATGCCGGCTGCTAGCGGACTTACGCTTTACCCAACCCGCAGCGATTGCCGATTTAAAGTCCTGTTCGCCCCGCTCGGCTCGCCGCTGGCACAACGATTGCTGTCTGAAAAGATCGCCCTCCGGACCGCAGCACGTCGGGCAGCGGCTCCCGGAGAGCTTCTCCGGGCTGGCTACGGAGCGAGTTAGAGGCATCTTAGGCTGCCGAACCCCCACTAGTAGAAAACGTGCGACGAATCCATAGTCGCATGCTACCTCGGGTCAAACCCTGAGCTACCCTTGATCGGCTTCACAAATACCCTTCTTGTGCCAATCGAACAATGCCCAAATCCGGCGTCAACTTGTCGTCGTTTTCTTTCCAAGCTATCGAGCGTATCCTTCTTTGAATAACCTAACCGCCTAAGAAAAGCCCAGCCAATATGAACGCAACTCAAGCCCCAGCGCCGCTGTTCGATCGGATTCACTCCGCCCTTTCGACGAACCCGTTTGTCCCCAGTCGGCACGTGCGTGTCGAGACAGCGGAAGGCCGCGTGGTCCTCAAGGGCAATGTCGGCACATTCTTCCAGAAGCAGATGGCCCAGGAAGCAATCCGCCGAGTCGACGGCGTGCGGGATATCGATAATTTGCTGGAAGTCACTTGGGCGTGATGGAAAGCTATTAGCCGATAGCTTTCGGATCTTATCCAACAGGCGGACAATCCGTTTGGACTTGCGATACATTTGGTTGGCTAACAGCTAACAGCTTCCCTACTCCACTCTGCCAAAACATGCCAAGCACATGTCGTCGCTCTGGGCGTAGCCGTCGACGAATTTGTTGACATCGTCGAGAATGTGCTGCCCCAAATCGCCAACGCTCACAGCCGAGGAGCTTACTTGCTCCATCAATCGCTCAAGTCCGTACAGGTCACGTGATTCGTTCATCGCTTCGCTAAAGCCGTCGGTGAAGACCGTCACAAAATCGCCCGGCTCCAACTCGCGATGGACCGCTTCGTAGCTCATGTCGCTTGCCACTCCGAGCGGTAAACCAGCTTCTTCCTCGCCAACCTCCTCAACCGTCCCTCCCTTGCGACGCAACAATGGGGCCATGTGGCCAGCGTTAACTAGCGACAGCTTGTGAGACATTGGGTCCACCACCGCGACAATCATCGTCACGAATTTGTCCTGCCAGTCGGCGTTGGCGAAGCCGTTGTTGATTTTCTCGACCGCCACGGCGGGATCGGCTTCGCTCGCTAACATGAATCGCACATCCGCCGAAAGCCGGGCCATCAACAATGCAGCCGAAACACCCTTGCCGGCAACGTCGCCCACGATCACCGCGAATCGACCATCCGGCAGTTCGACATAGTCGTAATAGTCGCCCCCGACCTGCCGGGCCGATTGGTAATAGTCGAAGAATACGTACCCGGGAACCTGGGGTGGCCGCGCTGGCAGCAGTGCCCGCTGCATCCGCCGCGCGAGTTCCAAGTCGCGTTCCAAACCCTTCTGGGCCAGCACCTGCTCATGCATCCGGGCATTTTCTAGCGACAACGCCGCTTGACTCGCTACCCCAGCGAGCACTTCCAAATCCTCATCCGAAAAGCGGCTCTTCTGATTCATCGTATCGATCTGAATCACGCCCAGCGGTTCGCCCTCGCTGGCGACCATGGGGGCACAGATCATCGACCGTATCGCAAAATCGGCAATGCTCTGCGCCATACTGAACCGCTCGTCGCTCGTAGCATCGGCTGATAAGATCGCCTTGCGTGAATTCATCGCCTCTTCAACAATGGTCCGGCTAATTCGCGTTCTTTGCTCGTCACTTTCACGACGATTTTTCACCGCCACTGGTACCAAGGGCCCATCCGGCTTGGGTCGCATCACGACAAAACCGCGATCAGCCTGCACAAATATCTTGAATAGGCTATCGAGCAACTTCGGCAGAATTTCGTCGACTGACATCGCCTTGCCCAAGTTATTCGTGATTTCGAGCAGTGCTGTGAGCTTCACTTCGGGCTTAGCCGAAAGTCGCCAACTGGCCGAGCCACCGCCCCCCACGTCGAATGTCGCCATCACGCTCGCGCGGGCTACCTCTGTCGTGTCGTCGTCCATCAGGTCCAACAGACCTCGATCGGCGATCGTGGCTCCCGCGCGATGGTCTCCCACAAATCGCAGCGTCTGTCCGCAAATGAGCAGTTGATCGCCATCTCGCAAGAGAGAGCGATTCACCACTCGTTCGTCGTTAAGAAACGTTCCGTTGCGGCTCTCGAGATCCTCGAGGAAGAATTCGCTACCTTCGCGCACAATGGCCGCATGCTTTCGACTGACCGCCGGCACTTCCAGCGGGACATCACAATCACTATTCCGGCCGATGATCACCCGATCACGCTCGATTGCAAATCGAGTCGCTGGGGTACTTTGACGCAATAGTTCCAGAAATGCCATCGCTCGACCGATACTAAGAAGTTACGAGCGATAAACACAGACGACGCGTCGCTCGCAATGCTCAGGTGGCGTGACCTTTCGCGCCGCGAAGGGCATCTCAGCCCAAAAATCCCTGCGCTAAACCGCGCCGTAGCGTCATTTTGGCCGCGCCCTACGCCAACGTCAACGCCCCATCCGCTAAGACACCCAAGGCTTTGAGAACTTAGAAAGCACAATCCTCCGTGTCGCCTGAACAGTCGGAGCTGTTTTTTGTTTCGCAAAGGCGAGCACTCGGATCTCAGCTCAACAAGCCGACCTGCCGAACCAAGCAACCGACACGTTTGTCCATCCTTCCTCCCGTCGAGAGCTGTCCGCACCGACGGCCGGGCTTGACCCCCGGCCAGTGTCGCCGTAGGGTAACCGCTGGGTATAATGCAGTTTTCACGCGAGTTTGCTGCCTATCTGCAACGCAAATACTGGGGAATGGTGTAACGGTAGCACGAAGGATTCTGACTCCTTTAGTCTAGGTTCAAATCCTAGTTCCCCAGCTTCAAAACCTCTTGATTTCCTGTCTCTGGGAGAAATCGACGCCGAAAATGATGCCAATTTGATGCCAGTGTTGGCGTCGCGTTGGCTTTGCGTCGATGGTGCTCAAGCCTTTCCTCCGCAACGATTTCGACGGAGGAGTTGTATGGCTTGGCATGAATGCGTGAACGGCAATTACGTCCTGTGCTTCCGTGTCGGCGACAAGCGATTTCGCCGCTCGCTCAAAACGAGCTGCAAAGACGACGCGGACTTGGACGTCCAGCAGGTCGAAATAAACCTGCGCAAGCTCGCGCGGGGAGACATTACGATTCCCAAATCTGCGGACGTGGCCACCTTCCTGCTTTCCAATGGAAAAGTCGCGGAGCCCTTGGCGGCCCCCGATCACTTGAACTTGCAAGCGCTGTTCGGCCTGTACTTTGACGCCCTGCCAACGGGCAGCCTCGAAGAGACCACCATCTACACCATGAAGGTTCACCGCAAGTCGCTCGAAGGCTACTTCGGCAAATCAAAACTGGTCGAATCGATCGACCTGGTGGCACTCCAAGGTTACATCGACAAGCGGTCCAACGACCCCGGGCGTAGCGGACTCCTCTCGCCGACCACGATCCGGAAAGAAGTCGTCACCCTGCGAACGGTCTGGAATTGGGCGAAGCATAGCAAACTCGTGCACGGCGATTTTCCGACACGCGGACTCAAATATCCCAAGGGCGACGAAAAACCGCCGTACATGCCATTCCAGGACCTGCTGCGACGCACGAAACGAATGGACGACGACGAGGCGGCGGAACTTTGGGAATGCGCCTTTCTAACCCGAGAAGAGCTCGCCGCGCTATTGGACTACGTAAAAGGCATTGGCCGTCATCCATTTATCTATCCGATGTTCGTTTTCTGCGGCCATACCGGCGCGAGGCGGTCGGAAATGGCCCGCGCTCAGGTCAGCGACTTGGATTTCCGCGATGGATTCGTGACGCTGCGGGAACGAAAGAAGTCGCGTGAAACGAAGACCACGCGGCGGGTGCCCATGTCCGGACTGTTCAAACGAGTAATGCGAGATTGGGTCAAGGGACGCACCGGCCCACTCTTCTCGGTCGACGGCGAGCCGTTCACACCCAAGGCATTGCACCATTGCTTTGAATACCCGCTGAAAGACAGCAAATGGAAGGACTTGCGGGGCTGGCACGTGTTCCGTCACTCCTTTATTTCCTGCCTGGCCTGCCAGGGCGTCGACCAGAGAATCATCGACGAGCTGGTCGGCCACTGCACCGAACAGCAGCGGCGGCGGTATCGTCACCTCCTGCCGAACAAGATCAAAGCATCCGTCGTGTCGGTCTTCGGATAACTCTCGGATCGGGCAACAAGCCCTCGTTGCGGATTCGTTGCAGCTCCGCGTGGGAGATGATCCACTCCTGCGACGTGCCCCGGCCGCACGGGCGTTTTCCGGCGTTCACACGACCGAGGCGGCACCATTCCCTCACCGTCCACTCCGCGCGGCGCAGGATATCCGCCACCTCGGCGGTCGTATAGAGGTCCTTCACCGTCCGTTGCTCGATGAGCGTGTGGAGCATGGCTTCGATGCGATCTAGGCGTTCGTCGATAGTCATTGCAGAGCAGACGAGTCACTGTTTGCGCTCACCCAACCTCCGTCTACGGCCATTACAGGAGCTTCCGGACCGGCAGGGCCCACTTCGGCACCTTGCACTCCATCACCCAATGACACGGCCGACGATTCGACGGCCCCGCCGATCCGGTAAGCTTGCGCCCAGACTTGGACAACCTGTGCTTCCCAAGTCCTATAATCCTGCGTTTGCCAGCCGAGGGCACGACGGCCGCGGCTGCGGTCTTTCACGAGAGTTCCGAGGAGATACACGCCGCCGGCTTTCACCACCGCGCCCGTCTGAAATCTTTCCTCTCCCGTGACCGGCGCTTCTTCCACGAACCGCTTCACGTCGGACATGTTCACCGCGACATCGACCCGCGCCCCGCGGGGTTCCGTTTCCCTTAGCGTCAGCTCAACGTTGACGCCCGTTTGCACGTAGTCGAAGCCGGCCGTCGTCACGGTTCCTTCCGGGCTGACCGTGCGCCGCGGAATCGGGACGCGATCGCCTTGAACGAAGGACGCTTTTTCACCGTCTGAGACAATGAACATCGGAGCCGCCGTAACCGCGACGTCGTCGCGGCCGTAAGCGACTTGTAGCACCGCGTCCAGGCTTGTCGCCAGTTCCCAACTGGTGCCAGCCGCACCCAATGCCGACCCCGACGCGAACGCGAGGCCGGCTTTCGCTGCCGGCTCGATATTGATTCCCAGTTCATCGACCGCATTCCTTGAATAACTGATGAGGTGAAGTTGTACGACCCAGACACTGGTTTCCGCGGCTTCCACCTGGTCGATCATTTCATTGATCCGATCGAGGCCTTCCACCGTGTCGCCAACCACGACCAGGCCATCGGCAAATTGCGCCGCGCGGCCGTTTTGACCGGCGAACACCTGCAAGACTTCGGCCAACTGCGCTTGATTCAACCGACGGACGCGACGGACGAGGACGCCCCGATCTTCCGGCCGCAACGCACCGACGTAATACAGCGAAGCACGCCGCTTCACGTTGACGCCGATCCGCCGCGCCACGAGGTTCAGGACTTCGCTAATCGGCTGGTCCCGCACCTCCATCGTCACGAGCTTTGCTTCCAAGCCGTCTTCCACGATCACGCTGATTCCCGCGCGGTCGGCCAGGGTCCGCATTAGCACTCCCAGCGGCATCGTGTCCGCCGAGAGGCTGATCCGCTCCTCCGGACTTTCTTTCTTGCCCGCCAGGTCTTGCGGAACCCACTGCTGGTACACTCCCGCGAACGTGGGAGACTTCGGCCCGACCGAGGATACCGCCGCCGGTGCGACTAGACTCCGGCAGCCGCAGAGCGCCGCCAGCGAACCGCACAATAGTCCCGTCGCCCAGGTAACAGATACGACGCTCGTAGTCGATCGATTGCACCCGGCGTCCTGCCAATGGCCCTTCATAGATCACCTCTCCTACGCGAGTAACGATACCCCCGTCGAACCAGACTTCTTCCTTGGTCATCCCGATGCAGCGCACACCCTCGACTTGCGTGTCGATCTGTTCCGCGAGCTTGCGGGCTTCTTCATCCCGTTGGCGATACAGTTCCGCGACATGCTCCAGTTCGTGAATCAAGCGAGCGCGCGCGTCGACATACGGAACCAATGCCAACGCCTCCTGCAATTCCATCGCGGCGGCACGGGCGCTTGGTGGCTTGGTGACTTTTCCCGCGGGGGAGGGCAGGACTTGTTCTGGTTTGACCGGCTCTGACAACGAGCCACCATGAGGCTTGCCGCGTTCCCCAGCGGGTGCCTTCTCAGTCGACTGCGAGGCCGCCATCGTGCGGCTGATTTCAAGCCACTTCACAAGTAGTTGCCGACCGCCGCCGGCGAAGCACAGCCAAGTCATGCCGCCGACAATGCTGCCGGCCACGACGAAGCGCCACCAATGGACGCGCATGATCCAGAGCCAGACCGGCAGCGTCAGACGGCTTTCGATTCGTCGCGGCAACAGCACCGGTCGGCGCTCAAACTCACGGACAATCTTGGACCCGCCTTCACCAGTTCCGGCGCCACCACCGGCCGCTTCATAGGATCGATAGAACTCGAACCAAGCCGGATCAATTCGGAATCGCTCGGCGTGCTGCTCCCACAGCCGTCCCTTCACTCGACGATACTCAGTGAGCACCACGGACGACGAATATTCGCGTGTGAAGCTGGCCACCAGCTCGTACCAATAGGACAGCGGGATCTTGAGAAATGGATCCCGCAGCCGCTCGCTGTTGGTGAGCTCGAATCGCAGTTCCGCATGGGCCGTGATCGGTTGCCCAACTTTCGACTCGTCCTGGGTGACAAAGACGATCCGCCTCCATCCCTCATGTCGGACCTCGCCCAGCCAGCGTTCCCACTCCGCGATGTTGTTCTTGCGGCGCTTCGAGCAGAACAGGTGACACTCGTCGAGAATGAAGTCGTTGCCGTCCGCCAGTTCCTTTAGCTCCCACGGTCCGCCGCGGCCATCTTGCCAGGCGACGAGCTGCTCACGCTGAAGCAGCACAATCCGTTCAGCAACTTCTGGCGGTTCCACGCCGAGCTTGCCGGCCACGTACGCGGCCACCTTCTCCACCGCGAGCGGAAGATTCGTGATGACTTTGCCGGCGGAGGTTTGGAGGCGATCGAGGATGTCCCGCGTCAGCAAGTATGACTTCCCCGATCCCGGCGGTCCGCAGACGAACGAAATCGAGAAGCTTTGATGGGTGGTTTTCATGTAGGTGCCTTAATCCGTTGACGCCTGGCCGTCGTATCTCCCGCCACCTTCTTCGTTGTCATTTTGCAGCCATTCCGCCGCGGCAATTCGAGCATTGAGTTCGTCTTCTTGGCTCCGCGTCCGCTTGGGCGCGAATCAGTCGCCGTTCGCGTTGCTTCCGTCACCCGTTTCGCTGCTTTCGCTACCGCTTCGTCGTTCCTTTCAGGCGGCGACAGTCACTGCCCCCAGCTACGAGTGAGGGGCAGCAACCATCACCGTTTTTCAGAAAGGGAACTCTCATGAAGACCAACTCACAACCCGTCGAACGTATCCGCCGCGGCAGCCTGGCAGCCGCCATCTGGGCCAACGAAGCCGATTCTGGCCGGACGTTCTTCTCGGCCAGCTTCCAGAAGACGTTTCGCGGCACCGACGATAAATGGCACAACCTCCAAAGCTACAATCTCGGCGACCTGCCGGCCCTGGCCGTGCTCATCGAAGAGACTTACCGCCGCGTCTGCGACTTGATCTCCGTCGATGACTCCGATTCCAAACCCGCCGACAAGGGTCCCCGACTCTTCTAAGTTCCGTCGCGGGGCAGGGATGCCCCGCGATTTATTGAAATGTCCTTGCGGCGCTCGGCACACCATCGCAACAGGGTGCCGACTTCGCCGATTCCAAGTTCCGCGCGGACGAAGCCCCGCGGATCGTCGAGCAGCGGAACCGCCAGCGCGATCGACACGGTTCGTCGACCGCGATCGCCCTGGCCGCTCCACGACTCAACGACGCCCGCGTATTCTTCAAGAATCAAATGTCCGTAAACGAAATCGTCGACGTCGCCCATCTGCGCAAGCAGCGGACTGTCTGATTTCTCCGCACATTTCACGACCAACATCACATCACTCCTGGGCACAGTTGCCACCGCACGCGACGTGCGTACTCACTCCACGCATCGATGCTACGCAGCATCGATTCCTCGATTTCGATGACCGTGAGCGTCAGTACGACGCAACCGGCGAGTCGCAAGAGGTTCACACTGTCGACACCCGAAATCGCTACGGCCATCACAATGAGCAATCGGCCGGCGAGCTGCGGGTGACGAATCCAGCGGTAGGGGCCCCAGTCGCAGAGCGACACCCAGCTACTGGCCGCGATAGAAAATCGTTCGCGTAGTGAGACAAGTCCCCAGGCCGACAGACCCACCGCGACGACGAATACCGTCCACCGCGCGCCGATAAGTAATGACCCGGACGACGGCAGCAGCCAGATTCCGGTCGCGTACGCTGCGGGTACGGCGAGACCGATCAGGCGATCGTCGCGGCGATTGGCAACCAGTGCATTCGCGCAGCCGAGTAGCATCGAAGTGCTTTCAATCAACACCAACCCGACCGCTTCGACCTGATGCGTCGACAGCAATTGAATGCACAGCCACAGGCGGCACGCAAATAAGACGACGAATCCAATCCACCAATACAACATCGCAGTGCTTCCTTTCACCACCCACCCGTTGTGATCAGCCCGACGAGCTTTAGCACCCAACGACTGGCGATCCCGACCAGCCACACCCCCACATAAATCACTGCCAGGTCCCATGATTCCTGCAGTGGCAACCACAAATTCGCCGCGTTGAAGTACGGCATAAGAGGACTTAAGTCGGGCCATGCCAGGTAGGACGTGTCGATGACATCCGCGAGAAAGTAATTTGCGATTTCCAGCAGCTTGTGCCAGACCCAAGCGAAGAACTGCTTGAAGATCAAAGCAATCTGCGCCACCAGCCATTGAAGCCAACCCATCACGGTATCCATGCCGCACCTACGTTGTGTGAAACAGTCTCAAGAAGCGCGCACCATACGCCCAGATCACCATTACCAACAGCATCAACCGCACGAGCTGGCGCAGCTGGTTCATCGAGTACCACAACAACGACGGCATCGGAAGCTGCCCGACGAGGCCGCTCGTGCCCCAATCGCTCGGGTCCGTGCTCACATGCAGCTGCTTGCTGCTGTCATCGACCCAGGGAAGATTGATGTCGTACGCGAACGCCTGGCCGTCGAGGTCGAGGCCGGGAACTTCCCATTCCACTTGTGGCGCTGTCGGCAATTCGAAGTCCGGATCAGGTCCGGTCGGCGGCAGTTCCCCTTGGCAGTGGTCACAAATCTTGTCGCTATTTGCGTCAAGGCAACCGGGTGCGTCGTAATCCTTATCGCACTCGTTCGGCACGCCGTCGCAGTCGTGATCGTTCGCCGGCGGATCAGAGCAGGGTTCGTCTTCGCAATCGGGGTAATCTGGATCGGAGGGATCGCATTCGCAGTGATCGCACACGCCGTTGCTGTTTGTGTCCGCGCAACTACCGACATATTGCTTGTCACAGCCGTTGGGAATCCCGTCGCAATCATGGTCAATAAAGGAGTTCTCGCACGGCTCGTCGCAACCGTCGGGTGGTGGATTCAAGCACTCGCATGGATCACTGCCGACTCCGCACGGCTCTTCATCGTCTTCGTTCGGTTCTCCGTCCCCGTCCATGTCCGGGTCATCCTCGTTGGGAATCCCATCCCCATCCATGTCGGGATCCTCGCCGTTGGGGATACCATCACCATCAATGTCCGGGTCCTGGTCGTTGGGGATACCATCGCAATCGAGATCATCCGAATTGTCCCCGCAGTCTTCGCACGGCTGGCCGGTCTCGGGGTTGGTATGCGGTGGATCGCAGAGATTATTGCCATTGCCGTCCTCGCAGCGGTCGCATTCGATGTCGTTATTATCGCAATCTTCGTATTGCGGATCGCACTCATCGGGCGTGCCGTCGCAATCGTGATCCTCCTCCGCCCAGGTTTCACAATCGCAGCCGCCACCTGGGCAAAACAAATCAAACGACTTGTTAAATTCTCCCGAGCCAATCGGTCGATTCGGCCAATCGACGATTTTTGTGCGAAAATGCCCAGCACACCCCGTAGTGAACGTCCAATCGCCTGCGAAGAGGGTTCCACCAGGCCAGTGCAATCGGAATGCGTCGTATCCCACGGGTGCCGGCGACGAAGTGCCGACGCAGGCTGACGGCTGGCCTGACAGATACACCCACACCCCGTCCGTGGTCCGCCGACCTTGTACATCCGGAAAACTGGCTTCATCATTCGCAGGATGCACTTCTTTCGACCAACAGCAATCAACTGTCGCATAGCACCAGTACGGCGATGAGCACAAAACACAGAGTGCTAACAGCAAACGGAACATAGAACATCACCAAATGTCCTTGTGATTCTTCACGTACAGGAAGTATTTCAGCGACTGGCAGCCCGCAATCCAGCAGACTCCAAAAGCGATCACTTGCGCACAAAACGCAAGCCGATCCAGCAGGACAGTCCACGCGCTCAACAGCGCGTGAATCGCACCCAGGCCGTTGTAAATCTGTTCGAGCCATTGGATTTCAGTCATCGCGCTGTCCCTACCATTCGACTTTGAAAAATCCCCTCACGGGGCCAGGGCCTTTCGGCCCCGACCCCTGAGGGGCGGCGTCGGCGCGTCTCCCGCGCTTTAGCCACGCAGCGCACCTCGCGCCCACTGAAGACCCTTGCGGATGATCAGAAACGCGAAGTAGCCACCAACCACCACGATGACCACCGACCCCATGGCCGTGATCGCCGCCGTGATATGACCCGGCAGATCAACACCCGAGTCGGGCAACGTGATCGGCGGCGGGTCCGTCGCCCACGCGACACTCGACACGCCGAACCAGCCGGCGACCGTCACTACAACGGTCTTCACGCTGGCCGTCACCGTGCGAATCACAGTCCGGCCCATGCTGCGGCAACCATCCCAACACTTCTTTGCCAATTTCATCATGGAAATCGACTCCTATCACGAACCATCGAAACTTGACTCGGCAACGCACCGAGTCCTTGCCGCCGCACCCTCTCACGCGTGAATCTAACACTTACCGTCCGTCCCACCACTCCGACCAGCGGCCGGCCTTCGTGAGCCACATCGGCATGTAGCAAGCCAGGTGGAACACGATCGAGTACCACCAGTGCTCGACGAAAAACGCATAGACGTTCACGTACTCAGAGTCTATCCGAAAAAGATTTGCAGGTTTTTGTGAGGTTTTAAGCCGCTCGGGCTCGGTAGCGGAATTGTCGCTCGTCGGCCGGCGCGAGCCGCCGGAGCATGAGATGCGTTTGGCTGACTTGAATCATGGCGGTGCT
>JBGSUJ010000114.1:0-39871 GCA_041753435.1 Pirellulales bacterium
CGGTGACTTCAACGTTTGGAAAAACAACTTCGGTACGACCCTGGTTGACGCGAATGGCAATGGCAATGGGGTCGTCGATGCGGCTGACTACACGAATTGGCGCGACCATCTGGGCCAGACGGCCGGCAGCGGGAGTGTGGCCACTGTGCCCGAGCCGGCAAGTGTGACGCTCGTCGGTTTGGCGCTCTTCGGCATAGTTGGGTTCACGCGCAACCGGCACGTACTTGTCGCGCATTGAGAGTCTGTCAGGAGAAGGCTCGTCCGTCAGGATTGCTGGAAGGAGAACATTCGATGGGCGCCACCCTCGCAGAAAAAATTCTGGCCCGAGCGTCCGGACGCCCGAGCGTCCGGCCGGGCGATATTGTGGAGCCGGCGGTCGACGTCGCGCTGTCCCACGAAAACGCTGCGCTGGTGATCAACCAGTTCCGCGAGATCTATCAGGGCACCGGCCTGGAAGCAAAGGTCTGGGCGCCCGCGAACATCGTCATCGTATTCGACCACCGCGTCCCGGCGGAGAGCTCGAAGACGGCCACGAATCAGAAGAAAATTCGTGAGTTCATCGCCGCGCAGGGGATTACCAAGTTTCACGAAATCCGCGGCGACGAAGGTGGCATTTGCCACCAAATTCTGCCCGAGAATGGTTATGTCCAACCCGGGCAAATCGTCGTTGGCACCGATTCCCACACGACGACCCACGGGGCACTCGGCGCGCTGGCCTGGGGGATCGGGGCCACGGAAATGGCAGCCGTCTGGGCGCTCGGTTTGGTTCCGAACGTCGAAGTGCCACTGACAATCAAGGTCGTCCTCGACGGCGCGCTGCCGCGGGGAGTTTACCCGAAAGACGTCGTCCTGCACCTGATCGGCAAGATCGGAGCCCAGGGCGCGAACTTCCGCGTGCTGGAATTCCACGGCGAGACGTCCCGGGCGATGTCCACCTCGGGGCGCCTGGTGCTGGCGAACATGGCGGTCGAGGCGGGCGCAACCGCCGGCATCTTTCCGGCCGACAAGGAGACGTTCCGCTATCTGCGCGACGTGGCTGGCGTCACGAACCCGGCGCCAGCCATGCTGCCCGACTCCGACGCTGCTTACGAAAAGGCCTGCGAGATCGACGTGGCCCGGCTCGAGCCGCAAATCGCCTGCCCACACACGGTCGACAACGTGAAGCCGGTCTCCCAGGTCGAAGGCACGCCGGTCCAGCAGATCGTAATCGGCTCGTGCACCAACGGGCGGCTGGACGACCTCGAAGTCGCTGCCGGCATTTTGCAGGGGAAGAAGGTTGCACGCTCGACCCGGATGCTGGTGTTCCCCGCTTCCGGACGGATTTACCGCGAGGCGCTCGACCGCGGGTTTCTCAAGACGTTCATGGACGCGGGGGCCGTGGTGATGAACTCGGGCTGCGGCTGCTGCCTCGGCATTCACCAGGGCGCGTTGGGTGACGGCGAAACCGCGCTCTCGACCACCAACCGCAACTTCCAAGGCCGCATGGGCAATCCGAACGCCGCGGTCTATCTCTGCTCGCCCGCGACAGCGGCGGCGTCCGCGCTGACCGGCTGCATCACGGATCCTCGCAAAGGAGACTCGCTATGAAAGCGATGCTCGTCCACAAACTCGGCGACGATATATCGACCGACGTGATCTACCCCGGCCGGTTCATGGCCACGGTGCTGCCGACCGAAACGCCGCAGTTCGCGTTTGCCGACGATTTGGGTTTCAACACATTGCTCAAATCGGGCAAAGTGGCACCAGGCAGCGTGCTTTTGGCGGGCAACAACTTCGGTTGCGGCTCGTCGCGCGAGCAAGCCGCGTCGTGCCTGAAGGGCTACGGGCTGATTATCGTGGCCCAGAGCATCGCTCGCATCTTCTTGCAGAACGCCGTCAACCTTGGGCTCCAGACTGTCGTCTGCCCAAAGATCGAGGGCGTCGAGGGGGACGAATTCGAGATCCGGCCCACTGGGATCGTCAACCTCACGCGGGGCGGAACCTTTCCGATTGTGCCGCATGCCCCAGCCCGTCAGGCCTTGATCGACGCTGGTGGCCTGATTCCGTATGCCCGCAATCGGCTTCTTCAACAAGTTGGCCAGGCCTGACCAGGTTTCCCCCTCGCAGGGTTCCCGTCCCATGCATAAACTGACTCGTTTCGACTGGCCTTTGAGCGACGAGGCACCCTAGGAATGGGCTAGCAGACGGGCTGCTTCCGCCGTATGATCAATTGCAGCCTTTCATTGAGATGCAATCTCAATTGAATCCCATGCTCGCAGCCTGGTCAGCAGCGGACCAAGCTAAACCAAAAACTCGACACGGAATGGATCTGGGCAGAGTGACAATATGACAACACGCCATCATTTCTCCACGGGTAGTGATTCGACAACTGGCATCGGCTTATCGGCCCCGCCTCAAACCGCATCGAACCCTGCTCAGAAGCGACACTCGCGCCACCCGGCCGACCCCGTTGCGGCGGCTTTGTCGATGCCCAGTGCAAATTCGGACGAACTATGGGCCCGCGGCGTCGATTGGCCGTGCGTAATTTGGATCACGGCCGTCCATGTGCTCGCGCTGATCGCTCCCTTCTACTTTAGCTGGCATGGACTGATCGCCTGCCTAACGCTGATTTTTATCACCGGCTCGTTTGGTGTTTGCATGGGTTACCACCGCTGCCTGACGCATGGGGCGTTTCAAACCTATCGGCCAATTCGTTGGTTGCTCGCGTTTCTCGGCGGGCTTTCCGGCGAGGGCTCGGTACTCACCTGGGTGTCGAATCATCGCAAGCACCATGCGTTTAGCGACAAGGAAGGCGATCCACATTCGCCGCGCCACGGCAAATGGTGGAGCCACATGCTCTGGTTCATGCCGAACTTCGGCCAGCGCTGGCATCGCGCGGTGGCAGAAAGGTACGCCCCGGATATCCTCAAAGACAAGGTGATGGTCGCGCTCCACTACTCGTTCCTGCCGTCGCATCTGGCCACGGGCGTGGTGCTGTTCCTCATCGGCTACTTTGGCACGGCCCTGGGCATGGGCAGCGCCTGGTGGGGACTTTCGCTGGTGTTCTGGGGCCTGGGCGTGCGAATGGTGTATGTGCTGCATGTCACCTGGCTGGTAAACTCGGCGACCCACATCTGGGGCTATCGCCGTTACGAAACCACCGACGACAGCAAGAACCTCTGGTGGGTCGGCATCTTGGCGTTCGGCGAAGGTTGGCACAACAATCACCACGCTTATCAGCGGGTCGCAGCGCAAGGCCACAAGTGGTACGAAGTCGACGTCACCTACTACGCCATTTGGCTGATGGAAAAACTGGGCCTGGCCTGGGACGTGGTGCGCTTGCGGGATATTCCTCAAGGGACCAAGCCGGCGTAGGCCGGCTTGGTTGAACAGCTCGATCCGTCTGCCGGACTTTACGAACCACAAGATTCGCGGTGATGGACCGTCTTGCCCGTTCGACCCAACAAATCTCTTATTTCGCCCGAAAACCGCCCCACGTTTGCGGTTGCAATCGGTCGCGGCATCGGTACACTTAGGAACTTAGCAGCGAATTGTTGAATATTGTGTTGTGTGAGTTTAGCGGGTAGCCGACCCAGTTTGAAGACGGCTACCCAGGTCAAGTTATTGCCAAGATGTAGGAGTTGGTGTTTGCCGAGCACAGCGACGTATTCGTCGCCAGAAGTCGACTAAGAGTGCATGGCGCATCAGAAAGAGATCATTCGGGAACTGTAATGTCACTTACCAAAGAGCGGAAACAACAGCTGGTGGGTGAATTTGGACGCGGTGGATCTGACACGGGTTCGCCAGAAGTTCAAATATCGCTGCTCACCAATCGCATCAGCCAGATGACCGATCACCTCAGGTTGCATTCCAAAGACTACTCCAGCCGGCGTGGTTTGCTTGGAATGGTCAGCCGGCGGCGGCGGCTGTTGGATTACGTGAAGCAGCATAACCCCGAAAAGTATCTCGAACTGTTGCGACGTCTGGAGATTCGCAAGTAATCGCGGTTGCATTCAAAGTGCTCGCGAGTTTCGTTTGCCTGAGATTTTTGGCAGGCTCTCTCCGGATTGGATCCATCGTAGGATGAACATGGGCTTCGCTGAAGCGGAGCCAAATGCCTCTCTTGTGCCTTCGACCTCAGGCTACGTGTTGCGTTCGCACTGTGCGTGGAAATATAGCGTGGCGAGTTTGAGCGTCGCTCCTGCGCGCGTAGCCTTGCCCGGGTCGAGCGAGTGTTCTGGGGAGTTGTCTGCGACTGCTCCCTGCCCGAGGTGAATAAAATTGCCAGGCTTGCTCGCTTTCGCTCTCGATCCACTCCTGCGTTGGCATAGCTGTCTTAAGTATCAAGAAGGAAAATAAAGTTGACTCAAATCAGTGTTGAACGACAAATCGGCAAGAGCCTCCTCAAATTTGAAACGGGCCTGCTGGCTAAACAAGCGGCTGGTGCCGTACTGACCTCCTACGGTGAAACGGTCGTGCTCAGTGCGGCGGCGACGGGCACGCCCCGCCCAGGGATTGATTTCTTCCCACTCTCTTGCGACTACCGCGAGCGGCATGCCGCCGCAGGTAAGTTCCCCGGCGGCTTCCTCAAGCGCGAAGGCCGTCCCACCACCAAAGAAACGCTCACCGCGCGGCTCATCGACCGACCCATCCGCCCGATGTGGCCGACCGGCTACAACGACGAAGTGCAAATTCAAAATTTCGTCATGGCCAGCGACCGCCAGAACGATGGCGACGTTTTGGCGATGAACGGGGCCGCGGCGGCGCTCGGCGTTTCGCCCTTGCCGTTTCAGGGCCCGCTGGCTTCCGTGCGGCTGGGACTGGTAGACGGCGAGTTCGTCCCCTTTCCCACTCACGATGAACTGGAAACCAGCGAACTCGACCTGATCATCTCAGGCACCCGCGATGCCGTGTTGATGATCGAAGGTTTCGCCCGCGAAATGCCCGAAGATCGCATGGCCGAGGCGTTGTTGGAAGGGCATCGGTTGGTACGACAAATCTGCGACTTGCAGCAGGAACTGATCGACAAAGTGGGCACCAAGAAGCAGGAGTTTGTGCCACCGGCGGACAACGGACTGCCAGGCCACTTGCGCGAGCGGTTCTATGGCGAGCTCAAGTCGGCCCTGCAAACTGAGGGCAAACAGGCTCGGGCCGAGGCAGTAAACCAATTGAAATTGCGGGCACTCGCCGAGTTGATTCCAGACCCCAAAGCCGAAGGCGCACCAGACGCGGCCGCATTCGGGACGGCTTGGCACGATCTGAAGCAGCAGATTATCCGGGAGTTGATTCTCGCTGGCACTCGCCCCGACGGTCGCGACAGCAAAACACTGCGAAACATTTCTTGCGCGGTCGATTTGCTCCCTCGCGTCCACGGCTCCGCATTGTTCCAACGCGGTGAAACGCAAGCACTCGTTACTGTGACACTCGGCACCGGCCGTGACGAACAACGGGTCGACGGACTGTTCGAGGAATACTCGAAGCGGTTCATGCTCGACTACAACTTCCCGTCATTCTCGGTCGGCGAAGTGCGGCCCATTCGTGGCCCCGGCCGCCGCGAAATTGGTCACGGCATGCTCGCCGAGAGAAGCGTCAACCCAGTGCTCCCGGACCACGATGAGTTTCCTTACACAATCCGCGTCATCTCCGACATTCTCGAGTCGAATGGCTCCAGTTCGATGGCAAGCGTTTGCGGTGCCACGCTCGGCCTGATGGCTGCCGGTGTGCCAATCACCAATCCCGTCGCTGGTATCTCGACCGGTCTGGTGAAGGAAGGCGACCAGTGGACTTTGCTCACTGATATCATCGGCGACGAGGATCACTACGGTGACATGGATTTCAAGATTGCTGGCACACAGAACGGCATCACCGGTATTCAACTCGATCTGAAGATCAACGGTATTAGCGAGGAAATCATCCGGGCCACGCTCACCCAATCGCGCGAAGCCCGCATGGAAATTTTGCGATCGATGCTCTCGGCCATCTCGCGGCCGCGGCCAAAGACGGCTGACAGCGCACCGCGACTGGTTCGCACCAAGATCGATCCGGAAAAGATCGGCCTGCTGATTGGTCCGGGCGGCAAGAACATTCGCGGCATCCAGGAAGATTGCGGCGTGACAATCGACGTGGAAGAAGACGGCACGGTCACCATCGCTGGTGAAGATCAAGCTTCGGTGCAAAAGGCACTCGACCGTGTGGAAGCGATGACGGCTTCGGTGCAAGTCGGCCGCATCTACCATGGGACGGTGACCAGCGTCAAGGATTTTGGTGCATTTGTCGAAATTCTTCCCGGCAAAGACGGCCTTTGCCACATCAGCGAGTTGTCGAACGAGTATGTCAACAGCGTCGGTGAGGTATGCCGCGTGGGCGACGAGATGCACGTCAAAGTGATCGCCGTCGACGAACAAGACCGTGTGAAGCTGAGCCGCAAGGCCGCCATGCTGGAGTTGGCCGCCAAGGGCGAAGGCAATGGCACCGCGTGATCGGCTGAAACGCCGCTGAGAAAAGAAACGCCTGGCGCAATACGCTGAACCGCCAGGCGTTTTTTTCTGCGCGGTTCTGCCGTATGATCGTAGCATGGCCGCCGCGAACCACACTGCCGAGCTCCGCGAAGAAGATTCCGCTGCCACGGTTCAGCGCCTGTTGGATCAGTACACGGAGATCGCTCGACTCGCCGGCGGGCTGGCGCACGAAATCAAGAATCCGCTCTCCACGATCCGGCTCAACATGGAGTTGCTGGCCGAGGATCTTGAAGAACCGCAAACGCCGGCCCAGCGGCGGGCACTCAAACGCGTGGAAGTCGTTCGCCGCGAGTGTCTGCGGTTGCAAGACTTGCTCGATGATTTCCTCAACTACGCCAAAGTACGCCACTTGCAACTTGAGCCTTCCGATCTCAACCACCAGATCGAAGACGTGCTGGAGTTCTTCGCCCCGGAAGCCCAGGCAGCTGGCGTCGAAGTCGTGCGGTATCTCGATCCCGAGCTTCCCTCCGTGATGCTCGACCGCGAGGCCTTTCGCCGGGCACTATTGAACCTGATCCTCAATGCGAAGCAAGCGATGCCCGACGGCGGGCTACTCACCGTGCGAACCGTGCCGCAGGGCGATACCGTGGCGATCCACCTGATCGATACCGGCAGCGGCATGGACGACCGCACCGCCTCGAAAATGTTCGAAGCATTCTTTTCCACGAAGCCCGGCGGCTCGGGTCTCGGTCTGCCCACGACGCAAAAAATCATTGCCGGCCACCACGGCCGGATCAGCGTCGAAAGCGAAGTCGGCCGGGGCACTCAGTTCACAGTGGAACTGCCGGTGCCGGCGCGGTTGGCGGGCGGTGATAGAGCGACGCTTGCTGTTTAGCTCCCCTTGGCCATTACCCGCCTGGGACCGTATCATCGAATCATGCCGACCAAACCCAAAACTACTACTGCCACCGCCGGGCCGCCGATTAAAGTGCTCGTCGTCGATAATGATCCCGGCCATGCCGAGGCGATGGCCGATAGCTTGCGGAGCATCGGCTTCGAGTGCATCGTCGCCACGAGCGGCCGCGAAGGCGTGGCACTGCTGGATATTGGCGCCTATGAGATCGTGATCACCGACCTCAAAATGCCGGAATTCGGCGGGCTTGAAGTTCTCGCTAAGTGCAAAGAGGTGCAACCCGACGCGGAGGTAATACTCGTCACAGGCCACGGCACGATCGAGACTGCCGTTCAGGCCATGCAGCGCGGCGCATTCAACTACCTGCTTAAGCCGCTCGACTTGAAACAGCTCCGCGCGGTCGTCGAGAACGCGGCCCGCAGCCAGTACCTTCGCCGCGCGAACGCCGAGCTCCATCGCCGGCTCGACGAGCGGTTCGGCTTCGAGGGCGTGATCGGCAACAGCCCGCAGATGGTCGAGGTCGTCAAGCGAATGCAGCGGATCGCACCGACCGATGTCACTGTACTGATCCAAGGCGAGACGGGCACGGGCAAGGAACTCGTTGCTAAGGCGATTCATCAAAACAGCCCACGCAAAAAACGGCCCTTTGTGCCACTTAATTGTGCAGCGCTCTCCGAGCATATTCTCGAAAGCGAGTTGTTCGGCCATATCCGCGGGGCCTTCACCGATGCCTCGAGCGACCGACAGGGAAAATTCGAGTACGCTAACGGCGGTACACTGTTTCTCGACGAAGTTGGCGACATGCCGGTGCCTACGCAGATCAAGCTGCTACGCGTGCTGGAAAGTGGCGAGATCACTCGCGTCGGCTCCAATGAGCCGGTGCATGTCGACGTCCGCATCCTCTCGGCAACCAACCGCGACCTCGAAGGGGCGATCGCCAGTGGCACTTTTCGCGAAGATTTGTATCACCGTCTGAAAGTTGTCACGCTCTATCTGCCAAGTCTCGCCGAGCGGCGGGAAGACATCCCGCTGCTGATCGATCATTTTTTGAAAGAACACACCAAGCGCCACAACAAGACGATCCAAAGCATCTCGACGGCGGCCCGACGGAGGCTCTTGGCTTACGATTGGCCCGGCAACGTCCGCCAGCTTCGCAACGTCATCGAAAGCATGGTCGTGGTCGACTTCGACGGCGTGCTGGACCTCGACGACCTGCCGACGGAACTCGCACCGGTGGCCGGCGAGACGGCTTCTGCCGGCGGGCAAGACGGCCTCCACGACCTGGTCGGCAAGTCGCTCTCGGAGCTCGAGCAACTCTTCATCACTGAGACCCTCAAAGTCACCGGCGGCAACCGCGAAGAAGCCGCCGAAATGCTCGGCATCGGCGAACGGACGTTGTACCGTAAGATAAAAGAATACAGCCTCTGAATGGCTGAACACAGTGAAGATATTGACAGAATCACAGGATTTCTCAGGATCGACAGGATCAACAAACCAGTGGCGGCCGCATCAAAGTGAATGCTTCATCCCAGATTGCGGTCGTTCTAAATAGGAATTGAACTGCCGATCTTGTCGATCCTTTTTTCAATCCTGTTATCCTGTCGAAAAACAGTGTCCCAAATGCAAATCGACCGTAATCCAACTCGCGGCGTCCGCATCGGCCGGGTCACTATTGGTGGCGGCGAGCGGATCGCCGTGCAAAGCATGACGGCCACGCAAACTCGCGACATCGACGCCACCGTCTCGCAAGTGAACGCGCTCACAGCCGCAGGGGCTGATCTCGTGCGGATTGCAGTTGACAATCCAACCGAGGCTGAGGCGATCGTCGAAATTCGCCAGCAGACGACCGCGAATCTCTCCGTCGACTTGCAAGAAAACTATCGGCTTGCCGAACGGATCGCTCCGTACGTCGACAAGCTGCGTTATAACCCGGGCCACCTGTACCATCACGAGCGCGAGAAGCCGTGGCAGGAAAAGGTCCGCTACCTGGTGGGCGTCGCCCGCGATCATGACTGTGCGATTCGCGTCGGCGTCAATTGCGGCAGCGTCGATCCCGCGCAGCAATCGAAATACGACAAAAGCGACAAACTCTCACCGATGCTCGACAGCGCGCTGGAGCACTGCCGACTGCTCGACAAGCTGAGTTTCACGCGCTATTGCGTCTCGCTCAAAGATTCGAATCCGTTCGACGTGATCGAAGTGAATCGCCGCTTCGCCGAGGTGCGGCCGGACGTGCCGCTGCACTTGGGCGTGACTGAGGCTGGCCTGCCGCCCGACGGCGTGATCAAAACGCGGATCGCCTTCGAGCAACTCATCAGCCGTGGCATTGGCGATACGATTCGCGTCTCGCTCACCGTGCCAAACGACCGCAAGCCGGAAGAAATCGCCGCCGGTCGGACGATTCTCAACGACATCGCACAGGGGCGCGTCCGTTCGGTCGTCGATTACGGCCTGTCGACGCTCAACATCATCAGTTGCCCCAGCTGCTCGCGGGTCGAGAACGAGGCCTTTGTTGAGCTGGCTGAAGATGTGAAACGGATGACCGAATACGCCCGCGATCACAAAATCACGATCGCCGTGATGGGCTGCCGCGTGAACGGCCCGGGCGAGACGGATGATGCGGACCTGGGCCTCTGGTGCGGCCCGAACTTCGTGAATCTTAAACGCGGCGGCGAGGCAGTGGGGCAGTTTCCGTACGACGCGATCATGGGGAAGCTCAAGTCGGAGCTTGATGGATTGATAGCATCGCGTACCGACTGAACCAGATGCTGCTATCACCTCGGCACGCTATCTGCTGATTTGACTACGTGAGTGAGTAAGTCGTTGATTCGGCTTAGCCACCGACGCCAGCTCGGCCTCGGCCCGGCCCTGCGGTTGACGTGTTTTCTGAGGGTTGGTAATTAACGTTCTTGGCGCCCGTACCGCGCGCTGGTCGGAATCCCAGTCTATTCTCGCGCCCCCGACACGGTCTGTCCGTTGAATTTGCTCGTAAGACTAACCGCTGCGGCAATGTTTATCTTAATCGCGCTTGGCGCGAGAGCGCAGACGGTGCAATTCCCCACCGCGACCCAGCCGCTTTCGGCTCCGCCACCTACCACGTTCGCCGCTCCGCCGCCAGTCAATTCGGCGTTCGCCGCGCCACCGGTCACGCAGCCGCTCTTCCCATCGACACCCGCTTACAGCGCACCGATCACAACCCCCGCGCCGTACACAGCGCCGCCGACCTACTCCGCCCCGCTCACGTCGCCAACACCTGCGGTGCCATCGCCCTATTCAACTCCTCCGGCCCCATCGCTAACGGCCCCACTTACACAAGCCCCCGGAACCGCCAGCCCGCCGCCCGCTTTTGATCCCTATGCAACGTCAGCCTCACCCTTGGGCGCGCCGCCACCCGCCGTGCCTTACAATTACACTCCGCCACCCGTTGCTGCTCCCCAAACAACGCCCCTCTATCCCGACGGATTGCCTTATCAATTTCAGGCCCCCGCGACCAACGGTTACTACGCCGCCACCCAAAAACTGCTGCAAGAACTCAGCCTCGAGTTCACCTGGCTCTACGGCGACCAAACCAATCCCAGCGACCTCGGAATTACGCGAGTCGAGCTTACCAGCACACTTGCCCTGCCGATGTTCTATAACATCGAGACGCCACTGCTCGTCACGCCAGGTTTCGCCTTCAATTGGCTCGACGGGCCGTTGAGCGATCCGGCGGCGGTACCGCGCGGCCCCGACCTGCCACCGCAGCTCTACGACGCCTATCTCGATTTCGCCTGGTATCCGCGTGTGAATCAGTGGCTCGGCGCCGAGCTTGGCATCCGGACCGGCGTGTACAGCGATTTCGATCACGTCACCACCGACTCCGTTCGCATCCTTGGCCGTGGCCTCGCGTCGGTGACGCTCACCCCGCAACTCGACATCCTGTTTGGTGCCGTCTATCTCGACCGACTCGACGTGAAGATCCTGCCGGCCGGCGGCGTGTACTGGCGCCCGACGCCCGAGTGGGACGCCTACCTGGTATTTCCCAACCCGAAGGTGCGCAAGTTCTGGGCCAACATCGGCAACACGAAGTGGTATTGGTACGCGGCGGGCGAATACGGCGGCGGCTCCTGGACCGTTGATCGCCCAGCGGCCGGCCCCAATCCTGGGCTGGGCGACCAAATCGACATTAACGATATTCGCGTAATCGGCGGCGTCGAATGGGAATCTCAGACGCAAATGCGTGGGCACTTCGAGGTCGGCTACGTCTGGGATCGAGAAATTCTGTTCCGCTCCGGCCAACCTGGCCCATTCAGGCTCGACGACACAATCATGCTTCGAGCAGGAATTGATTTCTAAGGTGCGCCCGAATGCCGCAAGTTGTTTCTAGGACGATCGCGGTATGGATCGTGGCGGCCCTCTGTTTCAGGGTGCAGGCCCAAACTCCCGGGCCTTATCCAACAACTTCCGATGCGGCCTCAGCTTGGGGAGGGTACGCCTTACCGGAACCGGTGCCCTACCAACCCATGCTCGAGTCGTCCTGCCAGACCGCGCTGCCGGAGATCGAGCCGTGGCAAATCCGCCCGATACCACCGCCGGCTGACACACCCATCGTGACAATCCCGCAAGCTGGCGACGTTTCATTCCCACAGCCGTCTGCTTCGCCGACTGGCATGAAACCTTGGTTTCCGCCCGGCGGGCGCCAGAGCGTTTTCCAAAAGGTGAAGCTCACGGGCGCCTATTTGCCGCGGTTCAGCGACGATTCACTCGGCATGAGCGATCTGCAGCTCGACGTGGTCTTCGGCGTGCCGTTCATCACGGTCGAAACGCCGCTCTTGATCACACCGTTTTACGCTGTGCATTTCACGGATGGCCCCGATTCGCCGGACGTACCGCCCAGGCTGCACGACGCCGCAGTCGCCTTTCAGCACATCCGACCGCTCAACGACCGTTGGCTCGCTATGCTCGACCTGACCCTGGGTCAATACGCCGACGATGCAAGCTTCGACTCCAGCGAAGCATTCCGCATCACGGGTGGCGGGGCGGGCGTCTATCGCTCCAGCGACCACTGGAAGTGGGTTCTCGGGGCATCGTATGTCAATCGTGCGAGTACTCAAATCTTGCCGGTCGCCGGCTTCATTTACACACCCAACGACGACGCCGAATACAACCTGGTCTTTCCTGTGCCGAAGCTCGCGTGGCGGTTGCCGTGGTCAGACGTACCTGGCAGCGACGATCGCTGGTTCTACATTGGCGGCGAATTCGGCGGCGGCGCCTGGGCGGTGACCCGAGACGACGGCACCGACGACCGGCTCGACATCACCGATTGGCGAATTTTTCTCGGCCTCGAACGCCGCATCGTCGGTGGCCTCTCACGTCGCGCAGAACTAGGTTACGTTTTTTCACGCAAGCTCGAATATCAAAGCAATGGCGAAGAAATCGACCTCGACGACACCTTGATGGTCCGCGGCGGGCTCTCTTACTGACGCGCAAAGCTCCAGGCGGCTAAATGAGATCCATCGGCGACTGCCGACGATGCCGCGTCCGACTGCACTCCCGGCAGACGCCGTAGATCGTCAACCGGTGCGACGCGATGCGGAAATTGTGTTCTCGCGCAACGGCGTCGCGCAATTCCGCCAATTCATCGCTGTGAAACTCGATCAGCTTCTCGCACATCTGGCAATAGAGGTGATCGTGCTGCGGATAGCCGTAGTCGTGTTCGTATACGGCTCGGCTGCCGAGCGTCATCTTGCGTAATAGGCCTGCTTCCACCAGCTCATTGAGTGTGCGATAGACGGTCGGTCGGCTCACGTGACCGATCTCGCGTTTGCTGGTCAAGCTGGCAATCAGCTCGTCGGCATCGAAATGGTCGTGCCGCTCAAACACATGGTCGAGCAACACCCGCCGCTGCTGCGTGATCCGTTTGCCACGGCTCTGCAGATACTCATCGAAACGTTCCTGCGGCGAGAGGGCAACTTGCACTTCGCCAAGGGAAAAATCGTTCGACATGGAGACACCCTAAAAACTGGCTGGCAACGTCGCCTCGAAACCTCTTTGGCTCTCGGGGATGCTGGAATCGACGCTTATTGAGACTAAACCGACCGAGTACAAAAGTCAGAAACTTAAGCGGAATCGCTTGTTACGACGTTTGGTTGATCGCTTATTGATTCTAGCCGGGCCAGTTCAAGCCGGCAAGCCATAGGCTAGGTCGAAGCACGAGACCCACCAATAGCCAAGACTTCCACAGCAATTTTGGTGGGTCTCGCGTAACTAGACCCACCCTACTTTTCCAGCTTGGAATCGAACTTGAGCGACGCCGAATTGACGCAGTACCGCAACCCAGTGGGATGGGGGCCATCGGGGAAGACATGCCCCAGGTGGGCACCACATTGGTTACAGACGATTTCGTCCCGCACCATGCCGTGGCTCGTATCGGTTTGGGTAGCCACGATCTTGTCGTTCGCGGCCTTGTAGAAACTTGGCCAACCACAGCCGGCGTCAAACTTTGACTCGGAGGCAAACAATTCGGCCTCGCAACACACGCAGCGATAGGTTCCAGCCGCCGTGTGATTCCACAACTCGCCGCTGAAGGGCATTTCGGTGCCTTTCTCGCGGGTGACATGATACTGCTCAGGCGTGAGCTTTTCGCGCCACTCGTCGTCGGTTTTATGGATGTTGCTGGCCATAGTTACCAGCTAAGGTAGAAGAGTCGTGTCACAATGTCAATTTCGATCAGATGCCGCACGAAACTTCTCAATTCCTGTTCATGACCTGTCGCCCTGGGGCAGAAACTGCGCTCAAGCAGGAAGTCGCACGAAGCGATCCCAAGTGGCGACTGGCATTTTCGCGTCCGGGCTTCGTGACCTTCAAGCGTGCGAGTGCTGAACCGCTTGATGACAAGGTACTCGCGTCTCGGAGTTGGGTCCTCGCACGAACCCACGGCATCTCGCTAGGTAAAGTGACTGGCGACGATCTGGCAAACCTCGCTCAGCAAGCATGGCAACTCCCCGGCGTTGCAG
This sequence comes from Pirellulales bacterium, assembly GCA_041753435.1. Lineage (GTDB taxonomy): Bacteria > Planctomycetota > Planctomycetia > Pirellulales > Lacipirellulaceae > DASYDU01. The sequence goes on from JBGSUJ010000114.1 coordinate 14,346, forward strand.
CGTTTGTGGCCGCAAGCCCACTCGGAGATGTCCATGTTTGGCAGCGCGACAGCCAACCAAACGACGACGAAACCAACTTACCCCTTGTCTCTCCGCTCGCAGCCGAGATCGAAGCCGCGGTTCGTACCGCTGCGCCCGCATCGTGCGACAACCTGCGCGAGCCGCGAGGCGCCAAACGCCGGCCTGCCCCGCGCAATGCCCGTGTTTTGGATGTCGTTGTGGTCGAGCCTAACCAATGGTGGATCGGCTCGCATCAAGTGCAGACTCCGCCCCAGCGTTGGCCCGGCGGCGCGATACCGGTGCGCACTCCTGAACAGGCCGTCTCGCGGGCTTACACCAAAATGGCCGAAGCGATTGCCTGGAGCGGCCTGCCTATCGAAAGAGACGACGAGTGCGTCGAACTCGGCTGCGCCCCGGGCGGGGCTAGCCAAGCGCTGCTCGATCGCGGCCTATTCGTCACCGGCATCGACCCAGCCGAAGTCGATCCGACTTTGCTTGAGCATCCACACTTCCGCCACCTCCGCAAGCGGAGCAAAGAAGTTCGTCGCTGCGAGTACCAAGGCGTGCGCTGGTTGGCAGCCGACATGAATCTCGCCCCCAGCTACACGCTCGATGCGGTTGAGGCGATCGTTACGCATCCCGACGTATCAATTCGAGGCTTGGTGCTGACGCTCAAGCTCGCCGACTGGAGCCATGCCGATCGACTCAGCGAGTACGCGGCCCGCGTTTACAGCTGGGGCTACCGCGACGTGCGGATGCGGCAATTGGCGAGCGGCGGACAAGAAGTCTGCCTTGTCGCCTTGCGGCGTAAGGCGCTGCGGAGACTCGGCCGCCAGCGAAAAAGTGGCCTTCAACAGCGCTCCCCCCAAGGCGAACGAGCTTCAGCGCGCGGGCAGGCCAGCCGGACGTCCCGCCCCGACCCACCTCACCCAACCCTCTCAGGACCGCATTTTTAGGCCTGGATGCAAGCGGCTATCTGCTCTTCGGCTTGCTCGCCGCTTCCGCTAGAATCCCCGCTTTTTGGGGACACCGCCCATGCGGCGCACGTCTGCTCTCATCCATTCGATCCTCTTATTCTCGGTGCTCGCAGCTACCATGAGTTGCCGTGGCCTGCCTCTTGCGCGCTTCACTCAGCCATTGCCCGCCGCCGCAGAACAGCCGGGACCACAGCTTGAGTTTGTCTGCAACTTCGATTTGCCACCCGATCACCGCCTCGTGCGCGCCTTGATGGCCGAACGTGATGAGGTTTATTCCACGATAGGCATCCCACCGAGTGACGAAAAGATCTTCGTTCACCTGTTCAACAACGCAGAAGCCTACAACGAGATTCTCACCCACAAATTTCCCATGGTGCCGAACCGGCGGGCCTTCTTTGTCGAGACCGACACCGAGCTGCATGTTTACGCCCATTGGAGCGACCGCATCGCGGAAGACATGCGGCACGAAGTAGCCCATGGCTATCTGCATGCGTCAGTGCCCGCCATCCCGCTCTGGATCGATGAAGGACTTGCCGAGTATTTTGAGGTACCGCACGGCCATGAAGGCCTCAATCGACCCCACTTGTTGTTGCTTGCCGATTTAATTGAACACAATCGTTGGCTGCCCAACCTACAGCGTCTCGAAGCGCTCTCGACTGCCGGCGAAATGCAGCAAGAACACTACGCCGAAGCCTGGGCCTGGGTCTATTTTCTCTTGAACTCGACCCCCCAGCGACGCGAGCTGTTGACCGAATATTTGATGGATCTTCGTCAGTATGGCAAAGCGAAACCACTTTCTGCCCGACTTGCCTCGCAGCAAATCCAACCGCAGCGCACGCTCACGGAATATCTGTTGACCTTGAAGAGCGAGCGGTCGGGCTGAAAGAACATCTTTCCAGATTATCGCGCAGGGGGCAGCACGCTTGATTTGTCGAAGAGGTTGGCGGCGTCGGCCACGACTTTGCGAAAGCGCTAAGTCGTTACGGCGCAGCAAAAATCGCGGCAACGGCCGTAGCCAAGTCCTTGCCAAAGCCTCGGCAACAGGTCTGGTCAATCGCCCTTGCGAAACACCGTGCCGTAGCCAACCGTTTCGAAGCCAAGCTTGCTATACATGGCCAGGGCAGGGGTGTTGCCTTGCATCGTCTGGGCTTCGACCATCACGATGCCGCGATTCCGCAAACGATTAAAAGCTTCTCCTAACAGAAACGTCGCAATCCCCGTCCGCCGCGCGTCGATCGCTACTTCGAGATCAAACATGCCTGCCGTAGCGATGCCCCAACTGGTCGAAAGCGGCTCGACATCCCAAAACGAAACTTTGCCGAGCAGCAAGCTGGCATCGATGGTCTGCACATAAAAATCGAGCCGCTCGAAGGCACCGGTTGTGTTTGCTTCCCACCAATTGCTGGCTGACGGGCAATAGCTTTCGCCGCTGGCCACCGTGCGGCGCAATTGCCGCTGTTCGCGTGTCACCGCCGGACGGAAATTGCTGAGGTCGCGATGCAAAATCAGTACGCGGTCAATCTCCCGATAGCCTTGACGTAGGCAAGTATCGCGGAAGACTACTTCGGTATCGAGGATCCCCGGTAGTTCACTTCCGCCGTACAGACCAAGATAATAACCGTCGAACGGCCGAATGCCGCCTCCATACAGGACCGTAGCCCCTCGCTCGCGCAGATAGGCTTCTGATCGACGGAGCAATTCGTCGGCAAGCGTGGGATCCTGGAGGCTGCTCTCAAGCATTAGTTGGTAAGTTGTCCCCATGGAGGTTTCAATCGCAGTACCTTCGTCATTCGGACCAAAACCTGCCTGCACGAAACCGACTGGTTGACCTTCCTGGGTCGCCACGATCAGGCCGGCCGGATCAAAATAAGGCTTTGCGAAGACGAACTGCTCGAGCAGCATGGCCGACATCGGCTGCATCACGCCCCGTTGCGGCGGTTGGCTGCGCCAGATTCTGGCCAGGTGGGGTGGGTCGGTATTTAGAAACGGCCGAAATTGATACACAATGGAGCGCAATTCGGGGATAGGCGGGATGCCCGGCGGGTAAACCGCTATCCTAACCGTGAACTCGCACGCGGTGAAGGCGGGGCAGACGAGCGTCCTTCACCAAGCGGGAATTCCACCACGATCTGCTTTCAAGCCGCCGTGGCCTTCGGCAGTGACTGCTTCTTGGCCCGTGCCGTGGGCTGTCCCTTCCAGCGGCGATGAAGCCACCAATATTGTTCGGGAGCTTCGCGAATCAGACTTTCTAGATGGTCTGTATACCATTGCGCCAACAGCGGCACGGTCCGCAGCTCGAAGCCCGGCTCACGCGGGTCGATAATCGCCTGCGGCCCAACCTCGTACGCCAAGGGCTGGCCAATCCGCCGAGCATAGCTGACCATGGTGGGCGCTTCGCTGCTCAGGGAAAACAGCGACACAGCCTTGTGGGTCGAGGCGGGCCGACCGAAGAATGTCACCCAGCACCCTTTTTTCCCCGCCGACTGGTCGCCCAACAGCGTGAGGATGCCGCCCGCATCGAGCACTTGCTTGATCTCTGCCCCGCTACCGCGTTTGGGTAGGATGTACTGCCCCGTACGACCCCGAAACTGATTTACCCAGCGATCGAGATACGGATTGTCGAGCTGCCGGGCCACGGTGTAAGTCGGAAAACCAAACAGCCCCATCAAGTAGCCGCCCAGTTCGAAGTTGCCATAGTGAGCCGAAATCACCACCAACGGCCGGCCGGAGAGCAGCGTCCGTACGAACGATTCAAGATCCACGATTCGCGAGTGCTCGCGCCAATTGGTGCGATGCACTTTGCGCGGCGTGTGGGCAATCTCGGCACACATCAAAAACAGGTGCCGCCACATCCGCCAGGCGATTTCCGCACGTGCGGGCTCCGTAAGTTTCGGAAACGCAATCCGCAAATTCTCGTCGACGACGTTCTGCCGAATGCGTAGCACACGGGCCGCCAGCGTCGCCAAAGCCTCCGCCCCTCGCTCGCACAGCGAAAGCGGCACGGCCTGTACCAGCCCAATGAGGACGCGTACGAGAACGTAGACGGCGAGATCCAATCCTTGGCGTAACACGGGAATTCCTTTTCGAGTTGCTACCGGGGCCGGCAATGGCCTGGCTCGCTTAGCGAGGTGGGATTGTCGCAGAAACGCGGCCAACCACGAAGAGCGGTTGACGCCGGCTAGCCCTTCCGGCGTCCGCTCTTCGATCGATGCGCTGGCTCACCCCGCAGCGGCAGCTTCACCATTTTACCACCTGACTCCGCCGACTTGTAAATCGCCTGGATTATCTCGACGGATCGTCGCCCCTCGTGCCCATCGATCGAAGGTATTCGCTGCTTGCGAATCGCTTCAAGCATGTCCGCAAACTGCTTGGTATGCCCATGGTGGCTGATCGCGGCCGGATCACTCGCCCCGCCACCACGGCTCTTGGACTTTTTCATCTCGGCGAGAATCGCCTTGTCCTCCTTCGCCGGCTTCGCGAAGTCCCAAGCCTGGAGATCCTCCTCTTCGAGCACCGCGGTGCCTTCCGAACCGTGAATCTCGATTCTTTTGAGATACCCGGGGAATGCGGCGGTCGTCGCCTCGATCACGCCCAGCGCCCCGTTGGCAAATCGTAACGTCGCCACAGCTGTATCTTCGACTTCGATCCGCTCATGGGCCAGCAGCGCCGTCTGGGCGCAGAGCTCCTTCACCGGTCCCATCAGCCAAGTGAGCAAGTCGACGCTGTGAACCGCCTGGTTCATGAGCGCCCCGCCACCGTCGAGCGCCCAGGTACCCCGCCATGCGCCGCTATCGTAGTACTGCTGTGTGCGGAACCACTTCACGTAGGCATCGCCCACCGTCAGGCGCCCGAACCGCCCGCCGTCGATCGCCTTCTTGAGCTTCACGCTCGAATCGTGGAACCGCGAGGGAAACACGGTCGCTAACTGGACGCCACTCTTTTCGCACTCGCGGATGATGCGGTCGCACTTCTTGAGCGTCACTTCGAGCGGCTTTTCAACGATCACGTGCTTTCCTGCTTTGGCCGCCGCCAACGCCGGCACCATGTGCAGCCCGCTCGGCGTGGCAATCGTGACGACATCGACCTGCTTGTCGGCCAACATATCGTCGAGCGAGTGGTACGACTGGCATCCATTGGCCGCGGCGAAGCGGTCGGCAGACTCGGCCCGCGTATCGCAACAAGCCACCAACTTTGCGCCCCGCACGTCGGCGATCGCCTTGGCGTGAAACTGACTGATCATGCCACAACCGACAATGCCGAAACCAAATGCCATGGGAAAACCTCGGGATGGGTGGTGAGTAGGTGGAAGCGAGGCGAGGTTTTTGGGCAGTTTTCACCTTCTCACTTACTCGCCCGCATGATGGGAAGCGGCTATTATAGTCAGACATCTCCCCCCGCCCCAACCGGCTATGTCGGACTCAAAGCCAAATTACGAACCCCAACTGCACGTCGTGCTCCATCAGCCGGAGATCGCTTACAACACGGGCAGCGTCGGCCGCACCTGCGTCGCTGCCCACGCCAAACTGTGGCTGGTGCGTCCGCTGGGGTTTCGCGTGGACGACTACTACCTCCGCCGAGCCGGGCTCGATTATTGGGAGCGGCTCGGCTGGGAAGCAGTCAACGATTGGGCCGCCCTCACCGCGGCCTTGCCCGCCAGCCGACGCTGGCTGTTCACCAAGCGGGCTGCTCGCTCGTTTTGGCAGGCCGACTATCTACCCGGCGACGCACTCGTCTTCGGCTCCGAGTCGGCCGGCTTGCCCGAGTCTCTCCAGGCAGAACACGCCGACACGCTGCTTCGCATCCCCACCAGCGACGACGTCCGCAGCCTGAACCTCTCAAATTGCGTGGCCGTGGCCATTTACGAAGCTTTGCGGCAATGGCAAGCGGGGCAAAGCGGATAATCTCGATTGACGCTCTGCGGCCTTCCCGTCAACATTGGAGAGGATATTTTGACCGAATGGGGTAGGCGTTTTTTTATGGCTGCTTTGACCGACATCGAATGTGTGAAAGAAAAAGTTCCGCTCGCAGACCGCACCTGGTTCAAGTTGGGCGGGCCGGCCCAGTTCTTCGCCGAGCCGAAGACCCTCGAAGAACTACAAGCGGTCGTCGAGCGCTCCCGCGATGAAGGCCTGCAGATTCGACTTCTGGGCGGCGGCTCGAATGTATTGGTCCGCGAAGAAGGCGCCTCGGGCATGGTCATCGGCCTCGCCGGCCCCGGCTTCAGCAACATCGACATCCAAGGCAACCTAGTCACCGTCGGCGGGGGTGCTCAGCTCGCTAACGTCATTACCGCAACTGTCGGCGCCGGCCTGGCCGGGCTGGAGCCGCTGGTCGGCATTCCCGGCTCGATCGGCGGCGCCCTGCATGGCAACGCGGGTACCCAAGCGGGCGACATCGGACAGTGGACGCGTCGGGCGACCGTCATGACCCGCTCCGCCGAATTTATCTCGCGTGAACGCAACGACCTCGTGTTCGCCTATCGACATAGCAGCCTCGACGAGTTGGTGATCGTCGACGCCCAATTCGAACTCGAAGAAGAAAATCCCGACGAAATCACCAAGCGAATGCAGAAACAGTGGATTTTCAAGAAGGCCAACTTGCCAATGGCCCACGAGAACACCGGCTGCATCTTCCGCAACCCGCGCGGCATGAGCGCGGGCATGCTCATCGACCAGGCCGGCCTCAAGGGCGAGATCATCGGCGGTGCGGAAGTCAGCCAGCGGCATGCAAACTTTATCATTGCCCACCCCAAAGCCACCACCCGCGATGTACTGAAATTGATCGATCTGGTCCGTAGCCGCGTCGCCGAACGCATGGGCGTCGAACTCGAAACAGAACTCGAAATCTGGTGACGGCGCACGGGCTTCTGCCCGTGAGCGCACCAGAACACCTTCAGAACATAAGAACTAAACCGTCGAACCCAAGTCACACGGAGGTGACCCCATGGGCTCCCCACGCAATAAAACCAAGATTCCTCCCGCCGCGTCAACTGCTCATGCATCACGCATGCTTTGGCCGCCCAATGTCTGGGGAGGCCTCGTCCTTGTGCTGGCCGTCGGCTTCGGCGGGCACTTAGCCTGGAGGCATTACCTGCCCACTATCGCCCGCCACCCGCAGTTCCAAATCACCGCCGAGAACGTACGCGTCACGCAGCCGCCGCCCTGGATCCGCGCCGATGTTAAGTACGAGGTTCTGCGCGACTCGGGGCTGTTGGGCAATCTTTCGGTAATGGACGAACGCGCGTTGCTCCAGCAACGCATCCGCGATGCGTTTGCACTCCATCCTTGGGTCGCCGCGGTGGGACAAATCAAGCTTGATTTGCCGGCCGCTGTGGATGTCGAGCTGCGCTATCGCCAGCCCATTGCCGCCGTAGAAGCGGTCGACAGCCATACGGTAGCTTATTTGCCTATCGATGCCACCGGAATCCGACTGCCCGAGTCCGACTTCAGAGATTTCGAACGTCGCTCGCTGCCACGAATTACGGGCGTCACCGGCCGGCCTTCAATTGGTGAGCGTTGGGCCGATCTGCGCGTCACCAGCGCTGCGGAGCTCGCCGCCAAGCTGGCAGATATTTGGACCCAGCTGCGGCTGGTGGAAATCGTACCCTCGATGCATGCACAAGTGCGCGGCGATGCCAGCTTCTACGCGTTCGAAATCGTCACCAGCGGTGGTACTCGGATCGTCTGGGGCGCTGCGCCCGGCAGCGAGCAGGATGCTGCTGAATCGCCGTTCGACGCCAAGCGCCAACGGCTACTCGAATACGCCGCGGGTCCAGGCCAGTTAGATTCAATCGATGGCCCCGCTTCGGTCGACGTCCGCAGCGAGTTGGTAGTGCTTCCCCGCACCGCACGTCGGCCAGGCGCGAAAATCAAACCGCAGACAAAGACCAAGTAACTCCCAGTTCCAGGCGTGCTGCCTCCCATGCACTTAAATCGCAGGAGGCAACTCCTTCGCCAGCGCGCTAACCTTCCTGAACTCCGGCGTCCCTGCGACCCGGCACCACTCGAACAAAGCGGCCTCAGTCGATGTCAGCACCACACCTGCCGACTCCATCCGCCGAAGTGCCGTCGCATGATCGATATCGTACCGCGACCCAACGGCATCGACTGCCACATAGACCATCCAACCATCGGCTAGTAAGTCGAAAGCCGTCTGGGCGATGCAGACGTGGGTCTCGATGCCGCACACCAATACCCGGTAGCGACCGTCTGACTTCCATACTTCCAAGCTCGGGCTACAAGTGGCCCCGCTACTAAATGCCAGCTTAGCAACCGGCGTATCAAGTCGTTTTGATAGCTCTGGCGAGGTCGGCCCGAGCTTCTCTGGATTCTGCTCCGTCGCCGTCCGAAATACGCCCAGCACCTCAGCCGCATCCAATAGCCGGCCGATGTTCCACACAATCTCCACTTGCCGCGGAATTACTTCCAGCAGCTTCTCTTGGACGTCGACGACCAGCAAGCCCGTTTCATGGGCGTTCATCAGTTCTAGAGAACGGGGCAGGGGACCAATGCCAGAATTCTCGGCAGCTTCATCGTTCATCCCTGCAACTTAACGAAAAAACAGCAGATTGACCATTGTCACGCCAAAAATCGGCCCCTGGATGCATTGCTCTCCATGCATCAAAATGAGCGCTTCACCATTTGGCGGCGGAGCCTGCTCCACGCTTTGCTCCACGCTGTCTCGCTCCGCATAATTCGTATGCCCAAAAATCAAAAACTCCGCGCCACCACGATCCTCACCGTCCGCCGCGACGGTCGCGTCGCTATCGGCGGCGATGGCCAAGTGAGCCTCGGCCAAACCGTGATGAAGGCCGACGCCGTCAAAATTCGCCCGCTCGCCGATGGCCGCGTGCTGGCCGGGTTCGCCGGCGGCGCCGCCGACGCCTTCGCCTTGCTCGAACGCTTCGAAGCCAAGCTCAAAGACTACCCCGCCAATATGCCCCGCGCCGCTACCGAATTGGCCAAGGAATGGCGGACCGACCGCGTGCTCCGCCGCCTCGAAGCGATGATCGCCGTGGTCGATGCCCAGCACACGCTACTCGTCTCTGGTACAGGCGACGTGATTCAACCCTCCGACGGCATTCTCGGCATCGGCTCCGGCGGCAACTTTGCTCAAGCCGCCGCCAAAGCACTCCTGGCCCACTCAAATCTCTCCGCCAAAGAAATCGTCCGCGCCGCCCTCGAAATCGCCGCCGATATCTGCGTTTACACCAACCGCAATATCGTCATCGAAGAATTGCCAACTTCTTGAGCTACGTTCGCATAAGTACGTTTGACAGTTTTCAGGATTTGCAGGATCGACAGGATGAAGGCCTTGAAGGAATCGATTTCGTGCCGTGTACTTTTGCTTGGTCCGCTTTACGAGAACTCGTCCATCGAAAGTTTTAATTCTTTATCCTGTAAATCCTGACAATCCAGTTATCCTCTCAAGAAACACATTAACGAGTCCATTCGTGAAAGACCTCACCCCACGCCAAATTGTTACCGCACTCGATCGCCACATCGTCGGCCAAAACGACGCCAAGCGAGCTGTCGCCATCGCCATTCGCAATCGCTGGCGACGGCAGCAGCTCGACGATGAGCTGCGAAAAGAGGTCGCGCCAAAAAACATTCTCATGATCGGCCCCACCGGCGTCGGCAAAACCGAAATTGCCCGCCGCTTAGCCACACTCACCGGGGCCCCCTTCATCAAAGTCGAAGCGACCAAATACACCGAAGTCGGCTACTACGGCCGAGACGTCGAGAGCATGGTTCGCGAGCTGGTCGAGAACGCCATCGGCTTGGTGCGTACGCAAGAGCTGGAACGCGTCGAGCCCGCCGCCAACAAGCGGGTCGAAGAGCGTCTGCTCGATCTGCTGGCTCCCCCGCCGCAACACTTCGACGTCGGCGTCGACTCGCCCGATTCGCCCGACCGCTACGAACGCACCCGCGAAAAGATGCGGGCGATGCTGTTGGGTGGCGAAATGGAGCAGCGCAAGGTCGAAATCTCCATCGAACAAAAAGCCCATGCAATGATGATCCCCGGCATGGGCGGCCCGGGTGGCGACTCGATGGATTTCGACTTCCAGGGCATGATCGAAAAGATCCTCCCCAAAAACGTCAGCCGCCGCGAGATGACCGTCGCCGACGCCCGCCGCGTGATCTTCGAGCAGGAATGCGAGGCGATGATCAACCAGGAAAAGGTCAACGCCCAGGCAATCGACCTGGCCGAGAACCTCGGCATCATTTTCCTCGACGAAATGGACAAGATCGTGGCCAGCGAAGGAGGCAAAGGGGCCGACGTTTCCCGCCAAGGTGTGCAACGCGACCTGCTACCCATCGTCGAAGGTACCGTCGTCAATACCCGCTATGGCTATGTCCGCACGGACCACGTGCTGTTCGTCGCGGCCGGAGCCTTCCACAAAGTGAAGCCGAGCGACCTGATGCCCGAGTTGCAAGGCCGCTTCCCCATCCGCGTCGAGCTCACCGACCTCAACAAGGACGATTTCGTCCGCATCCTTACCGAGCCGAAGAGCTCGCTCACCAAGCAGTACATGGCGCTGCTTAAAACCGAAGGCGTCGAGCTAAATTTCTTGCCGGACGCGATCGAAGCCCTGGCTAGCTACGCCTACGAAGTCAACCAAAAAACCCAAAACATCGGCGCCCGCCGGCTCTACACAATCCTCGAACGCCTGCTGGAGGAACTCTCCTTCGAAGCCCCCGACATGGGCAAAGGCCACGTCGAAATCAACGCCGCCTACGTCCGCGAGCGGCTCGAAGAAGTGACCAAGGACGAGGATTTGAGTAAGTTTATTTTGTAGTGGAAGCTATGGGTGGCACACCCCAAGCCTCCGGCGCAGGGCGTGGTCGGTTTGCGTCACCCATTCGCTAGGCCCTTCGTTGGCCGCTCATGGCGCGCCACCCGACTGAACGTCACTCCGCCATGAACCAACACATCCCACCACCGCCCGTCGCACCCCGCCTCGGCCTGTGGGATGCGGTCAGTATTATCGTCGGTATCGTCGTCGGCACGGCGATCTTTCGCTCGTCGACCGTGGTATTTCAGAATGTCGCGGGGCCGTGGGCGGCGATGGGGGTCTGGCTTTTAGGCGGCGCGCTTTCGTGGTGCGGCGCGGTTTGCTACGCCGAGCTCGCCACTACCTATCCGCGCGACGGCGGCGACTACGAGTATCTCAACCGCGCCTTTGGCCCCTGCTGCGGATTCCTCTTTGGCTGGGCGCAACTCACCACAGTGATTAGTGGCAACATCGGCATCATGGCCTACGCCTTCGCCGACTATGGCCTGCGACTCTGGCCCGGCCTGGAAGAGTACGCAGTCTGGCTGGCCGTGTCTGCCGTGGTGGCTCTGTCGATCCTCAACGCGCTCGGCGTGGTAGCGGGAAAGTCGACACAGAACTTGCTCACCTTGCTGAAGGTCGTGGGGCTTGCCGGCATCGTACTCGCCGCATTGTGGACGTCGGGCGCAACGTCGCCTACGAAAACCGGGACTTACCAAAGGTTCCGACCCGACTTCGGCCTCGCACTGGTATTTGTCCTCTACGCCTACGGCGGCTGGAACCACGCGGCCTACGTCGCGGCCGAAATCCGCGACCCGCGCCGCAATCTGCCGCGGGCACTACTGCTGGGGATCGCCTCGGTGACGCTTATTTATCTGGCCGTGAACGCCGCCTATCTCGCGGCACTGGGCATCGCAGCCGCGCAGGCAACGCCCACGCCGGCGGCCGATGTGTTAGAACGGGCCTGCGGGGCCTGGGGCGGACGCGCGATCAGCGCTCTGGTGATGCTTTCGGCTCTGGGCGCGATCAACGGCATGATCCTCACCGCCCCGCGAATCTACGCCACCTGGGGTGCCGATTACCCAGCCCTCTCTTGGCTGAGCCACTGGAATCGACGCGTCACTGCGCCCGTGACGGCGATCGCGGTGCAAGCCAGCGTGGCCATTTTCTTGATCGTACTAGTCGGCACGCCCGCCGGGCGAGATCTTTGCGACGCGGCACTCCGCGGTGTCGGCCTCGCGGCATTGCCTTGGCACGAATTCTTAGGCGGCTTCGAAATGCTCATTGCCGGCACGGCACCTGTGTTCTGGGCCTTCTTCCTGCTGACCGGTTCCGCTGTAATGGTGCAGCGCCGGCGCGATCCCCACGCCGAACGCCCCTTCGCCGTGCCACTCTATCCGCTGCCGCCGCTCATCTTCTGCGCCGCCTGCCTCTACATGTTCTACGCCAGCCTCGCCTACGCACGCTCTTTGGTGCTGTTGGGTCTAGTGCCTCTGGCAATCGGCGTCGCCTTGTTGCTCGTGGTGCGCCGCTACGACATCCCAGCTGGCAACCCCTAATTTCTGGCCACTACCTCGCAGATGGGTGGCCAAAAATAGTTGTTGAATTTGCAAGGGTTATTTCATAAGGTAGGATACGCACGATCGCTGGTCCTCCGGCGGCGCGTCGCCGATCGTTGTCGGTGGGCCCGCGCTTCGGCTGCAGCCCCTGACCCGGTTGCCGCAACCGAGCGTTTCCTCTAGAGACCGACAGCCAGTCCCTCACGGTGCGCGCCATTCAGACCTGCGCGATCGGGCGCGGAGCTCCGGCAGTTTACCCGGAGGAGCGCTCCTCACTTTTCTTTTACTCGTAATTTACCAATACTTGTCCTTCTAAATGGACTCACGTTTTAGCCACGTCGCTTGCGACGCGAGAGGGGAGGCAACCAAGACAATCAGGCAGCTTCCTCGACGCAACCGGCAAGTCGCCACGCACCGCCTTTCACACCGAAATGCCACCTCACAACTGTCAAAAGCACCCCCCAAAAAACCCTGTCCCCTTCGAAGGCGTCACGTGACGCCTTCGAAACATGAACGACTTACGACCATTCGCCGCTGAACGAACCTCGCGCAAACAAAAGCACCGCCACGCGCATTTCGTGTGGCGGTGCTCAGTTTGCAAAGTCTCAGGCTCGGAAAGGCTTAATACCGCCGTCCGCCGCCACCGCCGTAGCCACGGCCACCACCGCCCCCACCCCCACCGCCACGACGCTCTTCCTTCGGGCGAGCTTCGTTCACGGTGAGCGTACGACCATCGTGTTCTTTGCCGTTGACACCGCTGATCGCGGCCATGGCTTCGCTGTCGTTTGACATTTCGACAAAGCCAAAACCCTTACTGCGGCCAGTGTCGCGGTCGTTGATGACTTCAGCGCTCTTCACGGTGCCGTACTCGGAAAACAACGAGTCGAGGTCGCTGCTCGAAGTGTTAAAACTCAAATTACCACAGTACAACTTCTTTCCCATGATTCATCTCCTGGATCTGGAAAATGGCTCAGCCCAAGGTTTCTCTTTCCGGGCTGAAACGAAAGGGGCCAGGAATGGAGGCCCGCCAGGAGGGACGGCTGAAAGAGCGTCCGGCGACCGACTAGACAAGGGGCGGCAGCAGATACACGTTCGTCGAACCAACCGGCCACATTATGGGGGGCAGGGGTCCGAAAGTCCATGACCAATCTTGATGCGATCGAATGATTCTCACAAAACGAACAACGGCACTGGCTGGCTCTACGAGTTTTCGTCCTGCGGCGGCTCGGCTTCGCGGGCTTCTGGCTCGGGACCGTCGATTTTCCGTTGCTCCCGGCGTTTGCGTTTGTCCTCGGCCCGCTGACGCTTTTCAACTTCGCGACGCCGCTTCTCGAACGTATTTTGATTCTTTGCCAATCGTTGGCTCCTCTAATGATTAGGATAATTAATTATTCGAACAGCGCGCAAAACTCCGACCAACGCGACAGAATCTACGGCTGCGCACAAAAAAGCACTGCCACGCGACACGCATGGCAGTGCACGAATGCCTATTGGCCCATCGTCGATCAGCGATCGGCGCTGGCCAGCTGGATTAGTAGCGGCCGCGACCGCCACCACCACCGCCACCGTAGCCACCCCGTCCACCGCCACCGCCACCGCCACCGTAGCCACCCCGTCCACCGCCACCGCCACCGCCACCGCGACGATCTTCACGCGGACGAGCTTCGTTGACTGTGAGCGTACGGCCGTCGTGTTCCGTGCCGTTGACGCCCGAGATGGCCGCTTGCGCTTCCGCATCGCTACCCATCTCGACAAAACCGAAGCCCTTGCTCCGGCCAGTATCGCGATCGTTGATCACTTCTGCACTCTGAACCGTCCCAAATTGAGAAAACAGTTGGTCAAGGTCCGAGCTCGTAACGTTGAAGCTCAGATTACCACAATACAGTTTCTTCCCCACCGTAAAATCTCCTGTGCATGGAAGAAATCTCAGCCCGCCACATTACTTTCTGGGCTGAAGAGAAAGCGGCCGGAATGGCGGCCTACCAGGAGGGACGGCTGACTGCGCATCAGGGAGCCGATGGATCCATCGGTGACGCTTACAAAATCATCGAACCAACCATTCATAATTATGAGAAATGCTCACCATATGTCCAGACCAATTCCAGCCGAATGGGTTAATCGATTGACAAAAACAGGGGGCCCGCGAAGGGCTTACGACCTTGCGGGCCGCCAAAATAGGCAATCTGGAATCACTCCGAGAACCATGCTGCTAAGGGCGGTGTCAAATCTCAGGTACTCATTTCCAGCAAAACGAATTCGAAAATGGAGCCATTTCGATCATTGGATGTGACCTCAGGGGCCGCCCGAAATGACCCCGGCAGATTGGTCTAAGTTGGTTGGTCCATACTCACCGGTTAAGGTTGATTAGCACTCTTCCCCGGTCTCCATCGGTACTTCCCCCCAAATCCTATTTCGGACAAAACAATTGCATGCTCACTGCACAAGAGATCATTCACCGTCTGCAACTTCTGCCGCTCACCATCGAAGGCGGCTATTTTCGCGAAACCTATCGGTCGCCCCTCCGGCACGGGCCGCACGCGCTGCCGCCCGAATATGGCGGCGAACGGAATGCATCGACGGCGATCTATTATTTGCTCACACCCGATACTTTCTCCGCAATTCACCGTGTCAAGAGCGACGAGGTGTTTCACTTCTACGCCGGCGACCCCGTCGAGATGCTGCAATTATGGCCCGACGGCGAGGCGAGCGTCGTCACCATCGGCAACGACCTTGCAGCGGGACAACTGCCGCAACTGGTAGTGCCAGGCGGCGTCTGGCAAGGCTGCCGCTTGAAATCGGGCGGACGCTGGGCCTTGATGGGCTGCACCGTTGCGCCGGGCTTCGACTATGCGGACTTCGAGGATGGCCGCCGCGACGTATTACTCCGCGACTGCCCGGCGCAAGCGGACCTCGTCACCGCATTGACACGCGTCAATGCCGAAAAATAGGGCCTCGCCATCTTCTTCCGCCCGCCGATAACACACCCTCTACTCGTCGGTACCAAAAGGGAAACAAGGGACACCGTGGAAAGCCCGAGCCGCCCTCAGTTTGCGTCCGTCGCCACTGCTCGCGGCTTAGCATACCACTCCCGCAGCATCTCCTCCGCCTGCTTACCATACACGCAAAAACTTCGATTCGTCGCCGCCGCCGACTCCGGATACAGCCGGGCCGGCCAGTCCCACCAACACCAGCCCATGAACCACGGCTCATCCGAAAATGTTTCGAACATCGCCTGATAGTAGTTGGCCTGTTCTTGCTGGTCAGTCGGCCATTCCGTCCGTTCGTCGACATGTACCCACGGAGTTCGAGCACAACCGCGGACCGGCGTCACGCCCGCCTCGATGAACAGAATCGGCTTGCCCCATTTGGCGCTCACCTTGGCGAGATGGTTGCGGACCGGCAGCATCGCGGTACGGATTTCTTCCACGCTGGTTGTCTCAGCCGACGGCGTTTCCACAATCCGACCGTCGGGTCCCGGGATCGGGTAATACGCGCTCAGGCTGATAAAATCGAGCGCGTCGAGCCATTTCACTTTTTCCTCATTGCCGTGGTTCACATTATAAGTAATTTGGCCTGTGTACACCTCGCGCACCTTGCCGATGAGATTCCGCCATTTGTCTTCGAACTCCTCGGTCGAGTTCATCTCACAGCCGAGACACAAGATCGGCACCTGCTTCCCTTCCGCAATCTTTGCGTAGTGAACGACATAGTTCGCGTAGTCGTCCCACCATTGGTCCCACTTGGCCAAGTCCTTTACCTCGCCCTCGCGCATGCCGGGCTTGTCGCCGTAGGGGTCGAACTCGCCAGTGACTCCCTGGGACCGTTCCGCTTCAGTGACCGGCCGGAAGAAGCGGATCCACGCCCGCCACACTTCGTCGGCCGAATTCACGACCGGTTTCAGGATCACCTTCAGCCCCTTCGACCGTGCCATGTCGATCGCCTGCTGCAACTCCTCGTCGGTAATCATCTGCGGGTTCGCGTCGCCAAACAGAATCTCCGGTGTGTCGAACGACTTCATGTTCGGTGCAAAGGCGATACACGCCCACTCCGCCCCCGTGTCTGCCAGCTTCTCAAGCGAACTCTCGGCCGCGGGCGACGCATACGACCCACGCCAGCCGGTCCAGCCCCACGAATACCCCTTGATAAACCCGAGTGATTTCGGATTATGTTTCAGTTCCGCCGCTTGCCCAACACACGCCGCAAGCACAATCCAGATCTCGCATACAACGAACAGACAAGATAGTTGCCGTTTCATGAAAGTCGCCCCAAAGAAATCGATGGTTAAAGAGCTTTAATCAGCCAAAAACAACCCCTCTAATCATAGCCCCGAGACATTCGCCGTGCAAACTTGGCTCCTGGTAACACGCCATTCCGCCCTGCTACGATAGAACTCCCTGCAGGAGTCTTATGCCATGAAACTACTTCGCTACGGAGCTCTCGGCCACGAACAGCCGGGACTGGTCGACTCCAAAGGTCAGATTCGCAGCCTCGTCGGCGCGATTAACGATGTGGCCGAGGCAGCACTTTCTGTTGAATCACTCCAACATTTGCGCGACATCGATCCGACCTCGCTGCCGCTGGTCAAGCCTCCCATCCGCGTCGGGCCCTGCGTGGGCCGTGTCGGCAAGTTGATGGGCATCGGCCTCAACTATGCCGAGCACGCCGCCGAACAAGACGCCAAGATTCCCAAGGAGCCGGTCCTGTTCATGAAAGCTACCAGTTCGATTATCGGACCCTACGACGATGTCGTCATCCCCCGCGAGTCCCAGCAAACTGATTGGGAAGTCGAGCTTGGCGTCGTCATCGGTGAAAAAGCGAAGTACGTGAGTGAGGAAACGGCCCTTGACTACGTCGCCGGCTACTGCGTGGTGAACGATGTCTCCGAGCGACATTTCCAGAAGGATCGCGGCGGTCTGTGGGACAAGGGCAAGGGCTGCGACACCTTCGGCCCGCTCGGCCCCTGGCTGGTCACGAAAGACGAAGTGCCCGATCCGCAATCGCTGCGACTCTGGCTCGAGGTGGACGGCCAGCGAATGCAAGATGGCAGCACCAGCACAATGATCTTCCCGGTGAAGTTCCTCGTGAGCTACCTTAGCCAGTTCTTCACGCTCCACCCCGGCGACGTCATTACCACCGGCACCCCCAGCGGCGTTGGCATGAGTCGTAAGCCGCCCGTCTTCTTGCACGCAGGCCAAACCGTTCGCCTCGGCGTCGACAAACTTGGCGAACAACAGCAGCGAATCATCGCTGAATGATTGCGGGGTGTTCGGTCCTCTAAAAGCGACATCGAATGGCTTCAAGCACCGCATCGAGCTGGCCTGTGGTGCCAACAAGCGTTACACGGCGCGACGAGTCGCCTGTGACTTCAAGTTCGATTTCCACTCGCTCTGCAGGCAGCAAATGCTCGACGCGGTCAGCCCATTCGACAAATGCAATTCCGCCTGCATCGAAATACTCATCGGGCCCGAGGTCAAGAAACTCGCCTTCGTCTTTGAGACGATAGGTGTCGAAGTGGAACACCGGTAAGCGGCCTTGACGATATTCGTTCACCAGCACGAATGTTGGGCTCGTGACACTGCCCTCCGGCACGCCAAGTGCCGTCGCCACCGCTTGCACGAGACGCGTCTTGCCAGCGCCAAGCGTACCGATCAGCGCGACAACTGTGCCCGGCGGCAACGCGGTGGCCAGGGCAATACCGAGCCGATCCGTATCATTTTCATTCTGAAGGTTAAGCGTCAACATTGTCCGCTAGTGGAGCCAACCACGTATTTCCAATGGTGTGCGGGTCCCATCGCTTGTTTGCTGCCAGAGCCCGTTCTCGTTCGTCAATTCACCGATACATGTGATCGAGCAAGCGAGCGGCTGATCGCGCAAGATTGCAATCGCGACTTCCGGAGATACGGCGAGTAAGAGCTCAAAATCCTCGCCATCGCCAAGCGCATGCTGGAGCGCGTCAGGCAGATGTTTGGCAGCTTTGGCGATCGGTACGTCGCTGGTGTAGACTAACGCACCGCAATCACATTCCGATGCCAGCCGAGAAAGGTCGAGAGTCAAACCATCGCTGATGTCCATGCCCGCATGTAGATCGTACCGTTCGTGCAACAACAGCGCCTCGCGCACGCGCGGCGTGAAATCGAAATGATGGCCGAAAATGCTTCCGCCGAGCGAACCGGTGACCAGCAGTTTGTCGCCCACCCTCCCACCGCGGCGCGTGAGCGGTCCACGTTCGGTAACAAGCCCGAACGCCGTGACCGATATCACCAGCGGGCCGTCTTGCGTATTCGTGTCTCCACCAGCAATCATAATTCCAAACTCGGCCGTCAGCGACAACAGTCCTTCATACAGCATGATGGCCGTGTCGAGAGGCGAATGCGGACCGACTCCGGCTCGCGGCAAGGCAATCGACACGACAGCTCCCGTTGGAACCGCCGCCATCGCTGCGAGATCGCTCAAGTTGACGGCGAGCGATTTGCGGCCGATAAGCCGCAGATCATCACACGGCAATCGAAAGTCGACGCCGTCACTGAGCAAGTCCGTCGTGATCACTATTTCAGGACGGACGCCGGACCACACAGCCGCATCATCGCCGAGCCCCAGCGGCAAGCTCGGATGAGCCGGTACATGCTCGCGCAACCAACGATGAAACTCGACCTCCATCCACTCACTTTAACCAGCAATGGTGTGGGGCGGATAGCGGTAGATGAGCCGGAACAGGCCAATCTTAATGCGAATCAACGCACTTTCTTGTCGGTATCAACGGCGGCCGTCGCAAATGCTCTTGAGTTGGTCATGTCGAGGTGGCCATAGAGCATGGTCTTGCCGCGAAGCACATAGAACTTCATTGAGCCCATTTCGGCGAGGTTTGGCCGGGTGACGATGTAGTCGATGTCTTGGCTCGACGCGGTTTCCCAGCCATGCATGCCGACCAAAATATCGCCCGGGCGAATGCCCTCTTTGGCGGCCGGGCTCGCTGGCCGTACTTCGACAACCCGCATTCCACCACGATAACGCGAGGCCCGTTTCTGAAAAGCGTTCTTCGGCTCCTCGGCAAGCTCAAGACCCAGAACTTCCCAGGCCTTTGAGCAGTTGACCAGTTCCAGGTCGAACGTCATCCGCTGGCCACTTCTTAGCACTGTCACCTCAATTCTCTCACCAGCCGAGTGATCTAAAAGTGCACGTTCGAGATCGAGCGGGCGGACGACGGACAACTGCCCAACTTCGCAGATCTCGTCACCAGCCTTAATTCCTACCGCCGCAGCCGGACTATCGTGCAACACTTCGTCGACCAGCAGCGCGACGCCCGTCTCGTTCGCAGCACGGGTTACCAAGCCATGTCTTTTGTTTTCCAGTTGTTCGACACTCAGCAGCTGGGCAGCGACCTTCATGACTTGGTCGACTGGAATTGCGAAACCAATGCCTTGGGCTCCAGCTCGCACGGCGACGTTGAGGCCGATCATTTCGCCCTCGACGTTCAGTAGCGGCCCACCCGAATTGCCCGGGTTGATGCTCGCGTCCGTCTGAATCAGGTCGTCGTATGTCTGAGTGTCGCTAACCTGCACATCGCGGCCCAGCGCGCTGATGATGCCGCGAGTAACAGTATGTTCGTAGCCAAAGGCGTTGCCCAGCGCGATCACCGGCTCGCCTTCCATGAGATCAGAGGACGTTCCGATGGAAATTAGCGACAAGGGCTCGGTAACAGGGATTTTGATCACAGCGAGGTCGGTCGTGACATCGCGGGCCACCAGCTCGGCGGTAAATTCGCGGTGATCAAAGAGCGTCACCTGGATACGGCGGACATCGGCCACCACATGATAATTCGTCAGAATGTAACCGCGCTCGTCGACGACGACGCCGGTGCCCATGCCATTCACTTGCCGTGGCGGTTCCGCGCCGGCGGCCGTCTGCACAGCAGGAGCAACAATTTTCTGCCCCTGAATGTTGACGACCGCCGGCCGGGCTGCACGCACCGCGCGAACAACGTAAGTCGTCCGCCGCGATGATATTTCTTTGGCGATCGCAGAATCGACCGCGCCCAAACTTATGACTGCCAGCAAACAAGGAACGAGAGCCACACTGGCGGCGGACAACGAGCATCTGCGGGCGCGCGGTCGGTTGGTCATCAGTAGCCGGCTCAAGCTGGGTGCGGTGAACGGTGCGGGCCGTGACCGTGGCACGATGCGATCGCAATGACGCACGCAGGCAAGATCGGTCCAACGCTAAGAGCGGCTTCAACAGCACAATCCCTGGCCGTCACAGTTGGCCCAGATTGACAGTGGTTTTCTGGGCATTTCGCGCGGAGAGAGCGAGTAAGCTTGAGCATTCGCGGTTTGCCCAAGTTCTCTGGATCGCTAGCATTCGTGCTGAACTGCTTGCAGGCAATTCATTGGGGGCTCAAGTTGCCGTTGGCTTAGTCCCCAGTTCCGAGAGCCACTGTCGGCTGCAATTTTGCTACGGCGCAAAAGCCGGACGAACCGGTACCGGAAAAAATCGCCCGGGAGGCAAAGGCGGAGGTGGATGAATGTACGACGGCGGCATGCAGAAGTTAAAGATTCCCGCTTCCGGCTCATAAAGTCTGAACTTCGGCAAATGGTGCCACGGTTTCTTACGTGAAGCTTGCGTCAGACAGGCAGCCGGATCTTCTGAGTCGCAGTTTGATAAATCGCAGTCGTCGTACGGTGCGCCGCACGACGCCTCACAAGCAGCGCAATTGCAAATACGATCCGTGCCAGTGAGCATGTTCTCGATAGCGCCGCGGCTTGGGTGCGATCCACCAGGCCCAATCACGCAGCCAGCAGGCGCAAAGAGCCCGGCGAACGCGGCGCCGAGGAACGCCAGCGCGCGATACCGCCAAGGAGCGATCCAAACTGGAGGTGCGCAGTGCTTCACAGAGCGGTTCATCGACCAGAGCTGGGACGGAACTTTCGCCTAATCGGCAAAGTCAACCCAATCTACGTCGCACGGTCTCCGGCGGGATTGGGACAGGCCGACGCCGGGTTACAAGCCAAGGCAGTGCCTGAAATGCCAAAAACAGCGTGAGCACCGCAAGCATTGCCAGCGGCCAGTAATTCTTGAGGGGCACTCCCAGCACATCGCCGAGCAGCCCGGCACCAATCAACGCAAAGAAAACGAACAGCAGTAATCCGCAACCAAATGCCGCCATCGTGCCCCGAAACGCGAGTCGCTCGGTAAGCCGCTGCTGATGCACTTCGATGGTGCGGCCTTTTTGCAAACTCAGTTCGATCGTATCGACAATCTCCATCGCCGCGGTAGCCGCCTGCCAGGTGCAGGCAGCTGCGCTTTGATCCGTTCCGTTGGCTGACAGAGAAGCGGCCAATTGATCTATCGCCGCGCGCGGCGAGTTGAAGGCCAACAAATCGATCGCTTCAATCTTGCCGCCAATACATGTGGTAAGCTGCGATTGGTTCGTCAGTAGTTCCAGTGTCGCAGAACCTCGCTCGCCGACAAGCGTAAGCGTTGCAGGCGGTGTTTCGACGGTTGTTGGTGTAACCGCCCATCTCAGTGTCGCCGCGCCAGGACAAGTCATTTGCACCTGGAGCGAAGCATAAGTTGCATCGGCGACACGCGGCCCCACAGCGTTAACGGTCTGCACGCCACCAGCCACATTATTTAGTAACTCAACGTCGCGGGCTAAATAACGAATCACCGATTCTCGGCCACAATCCGCCAGATTTCGCAGGCAAATCACCTGGTGGACAGTTCCGATCGGTCCATTGCCGCACCCGACCCACTTCGCAAGCTCATTTACCGCTGGCGAACCTGCGAGCGGCGTGTAGTGACAAAGCACGCCGTGAACCTCGTGCCGCGCCATGTCGAGTTCGTAGTAAAAGAGCACCGACGCCCCTACAGGATGGATCGCAAGCACCGGCATCAAGCCGGCCACTAATCGCTTGAGTTGCTCTGCTTGCAGCACATCATCCGTCGTACCTCGACCGACGAGTACTGCGTCGACCAATCCGTGGTCAAGTAATGATTCCCAATCTGCCGACACTTCCAGGCCTGGAAACAGACGCTGAACTCCTGGCATGTCCTCCGGCCGCACGTCGCCCAGCCACACCACTTCGTGCCTCGCCTGCTGTGCCGCTTCCAACAGGGCAAGAACATCCGAATCGGTGCCTAGTGCTGCAAGTTTCATGACGACGATCGAGCCGAAGGGTGGGTTTCAGGTGCAGATCTGCAAAAGGCTGGGAAGAAATTAGATTATGTCAGTCGGCAACCTTTGATGTAAGATGTTAGCAGACCTATGAATCGCATTCCTACATTCTCGCTGCTATTCCTCGCACTGCTGCTTATGGCGAGCGTCACTCCGGCCCGCGCTATCGAAGCGACTAGTCCAGCGACTGCGACGACTGATGGTTCTCAGCCAGCAGTTGCTGACCCTCCCATTGCCAAACTGATTGATGAGCTGAATAGCAATCGATACTTAGTCCGAGAACAGGCATCGCAGGCGTTGCTTGCTGCAGGTAGCGCCGCGCTCGATCCGTTGCTGGAAGCGGCAAATGGCGATCAGCCAGAGCCAGCCGATCGAGCTGTGTGGGTTCTCAAGAAACTTGGTGAATCGAAAGATCGCGCAATCGCTCTCGCGGCACTCGACCGATTAGTACAAGTGAAAAAACGGCCGGCAGTGGTTCGGGACGCTGCGCTCGCACGGGCTCGGATGTACGAAACCGCCTGCCAGGAAGCACTCGCTAAACTTGGCGCGAGGATGATAGTGGTCGATTCGGTCGTCGCCGAGCATGGACCAATTCGTCTGGTTACGATTGAACTGACAGACGATTGGCACGGCGGGCTCAATGACCTCGCCTGCCTGGCCGAATTGCGCGACCATCGATTCTTCAAGATGGAAGGGCAGAAAGTGGGTGATGCTGAGATCAAATTGTTCGAAAACATGGACGAACTGGTGCTGTTGCAAATTTGGAAAACGCAAGTCACTCCGGCCGCAGTTGATGCGATCAAGGCCAATCAACCACAGGCCACGGTTTATGTGCGTAATCGAGCGCTGTTGGGAATCGGGGGTGCAACGCACGAGAAGGGAGTCTTAGTAACCGACGCGCGGGCGAACATGGGCGCTGCCGCCGGGGGTATTCTCGCCGGTGATGTAGTCACTTCCCTCGACGGCGAACCGGTCAAAGATTTCGATCGACTCACAGCGAGAATTGCACAATATCAACCGGGAGATAAAATCAAGGTCTCGTTGCTGCGCGGTGACGAGAAACTCACTAAGACGGTAACGCTCAGCGATTGGTCGATGTATGAATAATGCTTGCGTTGCGTCTGCTCGGTAAGCGGGCGATCACTGTTTTTTTCTGATCAACTTCTTTATTTCGGGCCACGGGCGGGTATTCAGTACATCAGCGGCCGTAAGTCCTCCGCGACGAGCTTGAATCACGCCGTACCGAAGCACCTCGATCCCCGCGGTGCTGTGGGCATCGCTGGAAATCACGATCGGAATGCCGTGATGCTTCGCCGCTGCACAATTCACGTCATCCAGGTCGAGCCGGGCCGGGTTGGCGTTGAGCTCCAACATTTTCTTGTTCTGCTTTGCAGCCCTATAAACTTGTTCGAGGTCGACTGCGTAGGGTTCACGCCGATTGATCAGCCGCCCCGTCGGGTGAGCAATTATCGACACATGCGGGTTTTCGAGCGCACCTAGAATGCGTTCGGTAATCTGCTCCATCGATTGATGCTGCCCGTAATGGACACTTGCCACTACCCAATCGGCCTCGGCAAGCACATCATCGGGCAGGTCCATGCCGCCTTTTTCGAGAATGTCGCACTCGATGCCTTTGAGCACGACAAAGTCGATCGACTCGCGATTAAAGCGGTCGATTTCCTGCCACTGCTGGCGGAGCCGCTTGGCATCGAGCCCGTTAGCCATGCTTACACGCTTCGAATGGTCGGTGATGGCGATATATTTAAGCCCCCGCGCTTGGGCAGCGGCAGCCATCTCGGATAACGTCGCTTTACCATCGCTCGCCGTGGTGTGCATGTGGAGGTCGCCTTGCAAATCGGCCAGCTCGATAAGCTTCGGTAGCTTGCCCGCGGCGGCCCACTGAAACTCCTGCCGTGCTTCGCGTATCTCCGGCGGAAAGCAGGGCAGATCAATCGTCGCGTACACATCGCATTCCTGCTTTCCAGCGAGGTACTCTCCTTGCTCCTTGTCTGCATTCGCCTGCTTGTCGAGGCGAAACACACCGTATTCGTTGATTTTCAATCCGCGATCCTTTGCCATGCCCCGCAAGATGACGTTGTGATCCTTCGACCCCGTGAAGTATTGCAGTGCCGCGCCAAACGACTTCGCAGGCACAACCCGCAAGTCGATCTGCAATCCACGCTCCAGACGGATCGAGAGTTTTGTCTCGCCGCGACCAATCACTGCCGCTACACTATCAAACTTTGTCAGATGATCCATGACGGAGTCTGCGTCCTTGGCATCCACTAGCAGGTCGAGATCGCCAATGGTTTCCTTGCCGCGACGGTAACTGCCCGCCACTTCAATTTGCCGAATGCCATCGAGCTGCTTCATGTGAGTGATCAACTCCTGCACAATCAGGTGGGCGTCGGCCCAGTACATCTGCTCGTTGGCTTTTGCTGCAAAATCGATCCCAGCCAGTATTTTTTCTTGTGTCTTAGCGCCGAAGCCCTTGAGTTTGCTGACCTCATCGGCCTCACACGCAGCCCGGAGCATGTCGAGCGAATTGATACCAAGATCTTTGTGGAGCGTGGCCGCTTTCTTGGGTCCCAAGCCCGGGATCCGCAAGAGCGCCATCACGCTGGGCGGAACCTGCGCACGCAGCTCTTCGAGCATCGTGAGTTTGCGGTGCTTCACCAACTCGGCAATTTTTTCTGCCAAGTCTTGGCCGATGCCCTCAATGTCGGTCACGTTGCGGTCTGGTTCGGCAACAACGCTGGCAAGCGATTCGGTGAAGTCGCCGATCTGCCGGGCCGCATGGCGATACGCGCGTACCCGGAAGGGATTTGCGTTTTGAAACTCCAGTAAATCGGCCACTTCGTCGAATGCGGCAGCAATCTCGCAGTTTGTCATACCGCTATGATAGTCGTCCCTGACAAAGCTCAGAAGTCCTTGGATTTTGGGGTGCAACGGCCGTTTGAGGGCGCTAGAATTTGCCAGGTATTGATCCGGTAGTCCCCGAAAGCTGGCAAAAAATGAAACCGAAAAAGCAGACGCCGCCGTGT
>JBGSUJ010000115.1:0-5981 GCA_041753435.1 Pirellulales bacterium
AAAGAGTTTCGACGCGCTGGCTTCGGTCGTTGAAAACTTCCTCAAGCACGCCCCGCAGAGCAGCCACCTGTTTGTATTCCACAACAAGGGAGGCCATCTGGCCAAGATCCTGTGGCACGACCGCGAGGGCTGGACCAGTTAGAGGACATCCGTAAACAGCAGAGAATGCGTCGAGAGGCAGTAGTGGCCGCGATGCTTGCTGGCGAACTCCCCTTCGAGCAGCGCGGGCGAATCCGCTACGCACGCGTCTCAGACGTTGAAGCCTGGGAAAAATCGCGGCTATGCCGCGAAAAAACGCCCAAGGTACTGCTCGTTCATCCGGACCTTGCGGAGTTTGCCGCTTAAGTCAGCTTGGCTTGGCCGGGGCGACCTCAAAACAGGTCGCCCCGACCGGCCTTTTCTAGGTGTCCGGCGGAGGCACGGGTGTAAGAACGGGTTCGCGTTTTACGCTGCGATCACGATGGTGGGGTTTTGGCAGCGGGGGGAGTAGGGAGAGATTGGGCGGTCACGACAGAATCGAGCCAGTCGGCCGTCCTGAGAAATAACGGCCGCCCGCACTTGAAGGATCGCTTCACCGCTGGCACCGTCGTCCCAGAATTTCTCGGTGCCCTTCACACGCTTGCTGATCTGTTTGACTAACGACTCGGCCAACGAACTGGTGACGGGCAAGCCGTCGCGGCGATAACGCGCGTAGTCCATTCGGGAGCGATTGTTCGTGAGGTAGTTCCACGTGCGACGGACGACCGCCTCGGTCTCCGTCGCGACTTGCTCGGTGGCGCCAGCGTCGTCCGTGGACTGCCGACAGTGACGCGGCAAGTCTTCGAGGACCCGATCCACGCTACCCTGCCAACAAGCATTCGCCCAGCTCACGCACTGCTGCCAACGCAAGACGGCATCGTCCTCAATCGCCTGGGCTGCCTCGTAAAGGTATTCCACGACATGAATGAAATCGGTGATCGGCGTGAAGTTGGCAAACCACTGCCGCTGGTTGGCAAACCACTGCCGCTGGATCGTCCAATTGTAGGCCTGGCCATCGCCAACAAACGCCCGTTTGTCGGCGGCGTAGAAGCCCCGCGCATCGGCCTCGGCGGCCATCTGCGGACCGAACTGGTCGCTGGTCGCCAGCGAACTGATGCAAGTGCGGAGGAGCGTTTGGGGCTGCCACTCCGCGGGAGCTTCCGCGGGAGGCGGCGGCGCGGGCGGTTCGCCGGGAGAGGAGGACAAAACCAGTTCCTGATGGGCCTGCTTCGCCTTTTTCAGGCCCAACACGAGCTTCTCGACAGACGCCTGATTGCGAAAACACGCGGGCAAGTCGGGTTGCGGGTCCACCGCGCGTGATTCGCTCTGCATGCGGTGAAAGGCGGCGTTCTTGGTTTCGCGCCAATGCGGCTGATGCCCTCCGTGCCCGCCTCCTTCGGCCCGCGTACGCATCCGGCCGCCGTCGCAGAACACGGCCGCCAATGGCGGAACCGGACTGACCTGGGTGGCCTTACGCGGCAACGGTCGTTTCACGTACTGCGCGACACGCGCATCACGATCAGCCGCCATTTCTCCGCCGATCTCCGCAGCCAGATTGGTGACGGTCCGGCCAGAAATCCGCAACTCACCCACCACGTGCCGGGCCGTCGCCGCCTCTTCCGACGAAGTGCGCAACGCCAGCCATCAACACGATCCGCTCGACGAGCGCAGGACTATAGGGATGACCGCCCAGTTTCAAGTGAGGGCGAAGAGGGGGAAAAATCTCGACGGCAAGTCGAGCAGTGGCCCACCGGCTGAGCTAGATTGAGCTCGCCGCCGCGAACTTGAATCGGACGCTCTCGGTGCTCCAACTCGCAGAGCCTGCCGCAGCCCGGACAGGGATGCTCCGCCTCCAGCGTGGCTGCCTGCTGGCAGGTCAGGGTCTCGACCGCTCCACCCACCAATGCTTTGGCAGCAGTGCAAGCGATCTCTTCCATCATGAACATGTCGACGTCCAACCCAACTCCTTCGGGAAACGCCTGCTCGGCCAACAATTTTCCCCACCCCCGCGCCAACTCTTCGATTGCTCGCCGTTTTTGTTCCGCTCGTTCTTCCTTGGTCATCTTGCGTCCCTCCTTGGACTTACAACCACCGTGTCAGCCAGAATTACCGGACCCAAGTCTAGCCAATCCACCAAATCCTGCGAACCCGTTCTTACGCCCAACCCCGCCGCCCAATCGATTTCAATCTATCGGCATTCTGTGGATTTCGCTATCACCGCCATCGCCAATCGCTGGTGAAGTCAAGCCAACGGAAAAACATCTTCAGCTTGGAGAGAGGCCGCACCATGTCGCCATCGCATTCACGCGTCATTCCGCCCCAATGTATTGTCGTCATTCCCGCTCGCTACGCCTCGACTCGCCTGCCACATAAGATGCTACTACGCGAAACCGGCAAGTCGCTGCTGCAACACACCTACGAGGCCGCCTGCCAGGCGAAGCGGCCGGCCGGCGTCGTCATCGCTACCGACCATGCCGAAATTGCCCACGAAGTGGCTAACTTTGGCGGCGACTTCCTGATGACCAGTCCCGATTGCCAAAGTGGCACCGACCGTGTCGCCGAAGTAGCCCATCGCCTCACCCAGGCCGACGTCTTCATCAACGTTCAAGGCGACGAACCGGAGATTTCACCCGTTTCCATCGACCGCCTCGTCGCCTTGATGGA
This sequence comes from Pirellulales bacterium, assembly GCA_041753435.1. GTDB lineage: Bacteria > Planctomycetota > Planctomycetia > Pirellulales > Lacipirellulaceae > DASYDU01. The sequence goes on from JBGSUJ010000115.1 coordinate 2,683, forward strand.
GCACAACCCGGCCGCTGGCATGTCCACGCTCTGCACACCAATCCGTACTCCCGATCAACTAACCAATCCGGCCTGTGTGAAGGTCGTGTTCAACGCCCGTGGCCGCGCGCTATACTTCAGCCGCAGCTCAATCCCCTTTGTCCGCGACGCCGATCCCACCCAACAGTTCAACCAGCCGCCCGTTTACTTTCAACACCTGGGCCTTTACGCCTACCGCCGCGACGTGCTCCTGAATTTCGCCACGCTTCCCGCCTCGTCGCTCGAACAGTGCGAAAAACTTGAACAACTCCGCGTGCTGCAATCCGGCAACGAAATCCTCATCGATGTTGTTGAACATGCCTCCTCCGGTATCGACACCGTCGAAGATTACGCCGCCTTCGTCGCCCGCCGACGCAAAGCTGGGTAGCTGGCGTCGGCGGCCACGCCAAATCGACTTCAAGCCCGGCCAACTGGCCCACAGGTGGATTGGCTCCGCGCCTGGGGATTTTTCGACTACAATCATCCCCGTGATTACCCGCATCCACGAACCCGTCCCTCTGCCCCTGTTGATCACCGGCGTCGCCGGTGTGGCCGGCTACAACGCCTTCGACTACTTCCGCGCCCGCTACCCCGGTCAGGTCATCGCCATTCGTCAAGCAGACAATTGGCGCCTCGTGGGCCCAGGAGTCGTTGCCTGCGATGCCGAAAATCACCCACGCCTTCGTGCCCTGTTTGAGGAATATCAATTCCGCTCGGTCCTCAATTGCGCCGGCAACTGCGCCCTGCGCGCATGCGAACTCGATTCCCGCCTCGCCTGGCGGACCAATGTGGAAGGTTTGATCAACCTGCTCTCGATCATCGTCGAACGCGAGGTCCGACTCCTCCACCTCTCCGTCGACCTCGTCTATTCCGGCCAGCAAAGGTGTCAGGAACCTTTGCTGCCCATCAGTGTCGATAACCGTTGTGGAATCATAAAAAAGGTTCCTGATACCTTGTCTGGTTACACCGAATCCGACCCCACCGACCCCGTTACCGTTTACGGCAAGACCATGGTCGCTGCCGAGCAGCTCATCCACGATTGGATGCCACAAGCTTGCATGCTCCGCATCTCGCTGCCGATGGGGGTGAGTTTCAACGGCCACGCCGGTGCGATCGACTGGATTCAATCGCGCTTTAAGAAAGGCCGTCTGGCCACCCTCTATTTTGATGAAGTCCGCACCCCCGCTTATACCGATTGCCTCAACCGGCTCTACGAACGCGTTCTGGCCAGCGACCTCACCGGCCTCTTCCACGCCGGCGGACCGCAGCCCCTCTCGCTCTACGAAATCGCCCAGATCGTCAATCGCGTGGGCGGCTACGATCCGCATCTGCTTATCGGCTGCCCCCGCAACGAAGCCGGCCCGATCCCACCCCGTGCCGGCGACGTCTGCATGAACTCTTCTGCACTAGCCGAAGCCCTGGGCGACGAGCCGCTCGACCATTGGCCGTTCGATCCCGCGTTTGTCCCTACCGACCGCGACTGGCATTTTGACCGCAGCGGCCCGCCAGGTTCGCCTGCACTCTTAGCCAGCATCCTCTATCGCAATCCCAACCGTACCTCTCCAAGCGCTTAACACACCCTGCCCTCAGAAGGAATCCCTCCGTGACTTCCCGCGACTTCTACGCCAACGTCCCTCCCGGCACCGACATCCCCCACGTCGTCAACACGATCATCGAAATCCCCAAAGGCCGCCGCAGCAAATTCGAAATCGACAAACGCACCGGCCTTATCAAGCTCGATCGCTATCTCTACTGTTCGAGCCACTACCCGGGCGACTACGGCTTCATCCCGCAAACGCTGGCCGAGGATGGCGACGCCCTCGATTGCCTTGTCATGGTCAGCGAGCCGACCTTCAGTGGCTGCCTGATCGAAGCTCGCGTGATCGGCCTGTTCCGCATGATCGACCGCGGCGCAAACGACTACAAAGTGCTCGGCGTGCCCAACACCGATCCGATGTTCACCGAGGTCCAGAGCTTCGAAGACGTGCCCTCACACTACCTGAGCGAAGTCGAACACTTCTTCTCCACCTATAAGCAACTCGAAGGGGTCACCGTCGAGCCGCAAGGCTGGGCCGCCCGCGAAGCGGCCATCGACGAAGTCAAAGCCTCGGTCGAACGCTATCACGCCCAAATTCTGGAGGCCAACCTCAACGGCACCAGCCTGCAAGCCCTCCGACCAACGGGCCGCTAATCAATCGAACTTCCCCTGCCGCTGCCCACCGCGCATGACTAAAATAGTTGGACTCAGACACCGCCCAGGGTCCGGTAGCTCAGCGGTTAGAGCAGGGGACTCATAATCCCTTGGTCGGGGGTTCGAATCCCTCCCGGACTACTACTCCTTACTCATCTGCCAATAACAACTTATGCCTTCGTTTTGATCCACCAAACCATTGCCGCAACGCTTGCTTTGTCAGCGAGGTCACCTACTAGGTCACTCTAGTGCCTCTTCGCCGCTCTGTACTAGCGTACTCCATCCGATGAATAACAACAAAGACCAAAGCGTAACGATCGCCAGGGCATGCGGAAAAATAGCCCACCCCTCCATAAAAGTTAGGCCCATCATTGCCGTCCATGAGAACCTGCCTAACCACATCGCATAAGTTTGGCCTATTCCCAAGGCTGTCCAGGGAATGGGGAGAAGAGGCCATACCAGCATGAAAACAGAGAATCCGAAATACCAAAGCAGCAGCTTACCGCAGCGGCGACGCTCAAATGTTCCTAGTAACAGTGTCACCCCCATAATCGAGGCGATGGTTGCGGGCAAAAAGAAAGTGACAAGCACTGGCCCCAATAAATCAAGCCCAATGCCAGTTTCCCTGCCCGTTAGAATATAGGCCATTATGTTCAATGCTTTACCGCCCATCAGAAGATCAATGACCACGGGCGGGAGTACGATTGTTAGCGATATGACTAGAAAAAGCACACCGCACGTGCGGGACGTTTGACTGTCCGTCGCCGTTCGATCTTTCAGAAACTTGAGGAGTCGACCGCGCACAACCGCACCGTCCTGTTTGAGTTTCTGGACTTCTTCATCGCGAAGAGTAGTATCGCGACTGGAACGATCGGCAGCAAGCGACTTCTATAGGCGTTACGACAAGGGTAGTGCGGCGTCAACCGCAAATGTAGTGCGAGGTGCCTCCGGGGCGTAAGAACGGGTTCGCAGGATTTGGTGGATTGGCTAGACTTGGGTCCGGTAATTCTGGCTGACACGGTGGTTGTAAGTCCAAGGAGGGACGCAAGATGACCAAGGAAGAACGAGCGGAACAAAAACGGCGAGCAAT
>JBGSUJ010000116.1:0-32208 GCA_041753435.1 Pirellulales bacterium
GATTTGCGGCGTCGAGCCGGCGGTCGGCGAGCCGGTTGGCGGCCATGGCGAAGCTGCGGGCGGTGACCATGCACAGGAGGATGCCGAGGAGCTCTTGCCAGCGAAATGGCGCGAGCCGCCACGCCATCACCGCCGATAGTAGCGCAAACGGCAGCGCGAAGATCGTGTGGGAGAAGCGGATCAGTTCGAGGTAGTGGCGGAGGGTGCGGAGCATATCGTCCTGTATTCAAGCGAGCCGGGGCGTCTTCGCCCCCGGGTTTACGGCGCGTCTAGTCGGGGGCGAGGACGCCCCGGCCCGCTTGTTACTTTTCTCCCCAGCGTTTAGTAAGTTTGTGCTCCACTTCAAATTGATCGCAAATCCGCGCCACAACGAAATCGACTAAATCGCTCACGTCATTTACGCCGTGGTACCAACCGGGCGAGGCGGGCAGCACGACCGCGCCTGCTTCGGTGACGCGGCGCATGTTGTCGATGTGGGCCAGCGACAGCGGCGTTTCGCGCGGGACAACGATCAGCTTGCGGCGTTCTTTCAGATGCACTTCGGCGGCCCGCTGGATGAGATTGCCGGCTGCCCCCGCGGCCACGGCGCTGAGCGTGGTGCCGCTGCACGGACAGATCACCATGCCAGCGGTAAGAAAGGAGCCGCTGGCCATCGGAGCCATGAAGTCTTGGTGGTGATAATATTCGATATTGCCGCGGGCGTCGGCCGATATCGGCAGCAACTGTTCCAATTGGATATTGTCGAGGTCAACGGTGAGGCCGAGTTCCTGGTGGATCACGTCGCGGCCTGATGGGCTGATCGAAAAATGTACGTCACGCCCGCTCGCGCACAATACCTCCAGCAGGCGTACGACATAGACCGCGCCACTCGCCCCCGTGACGCCGATGCAGATGGGGTGTTTCATGTTGTCGGCTTGATTCCTACATAAAGTGTAGCCACGCCGAGAGTGAACGGGTAGCAACAAACGTTTTCGAGGCCGGCGGCGCGGATCCTCTCGGCGAGCGCTTCGCCCTGCGGGAATTGGCCGACGCTTGCGGGCAAATACTCGTAAGCGGCGGTCGAATTGCGGGCCAGGAACTGTCCGATCCGCGGCAGCACATGACGAAAATACCAACCGTAGGCCGCCTTAAACGGTTGCCACGTAGGTGATGAAAACTCGAGCACTGCGATACGGCCTCCCGGGGCGGCAACCCGGACCATCTCTGCCAGTCCGCGGTCGGTGTCGGAGACGTTTCGCAGCCCGAAAGCGACGGAGACGATTTGAAATACATTGGACGGCAGCGGCAACGATTGTGTGTCGGCTTCGAGAAACATGATTCGCCCATCGGCACCCGCTTTCGCCGATTTCATGCAGCCAATCTCCAGCATCTCGTGGCAGAAGTCAGCGGCAACGATTTGGAGCTGGCGGCCCGCAGCACGGTCGAACGCTAGCGCCAAATCGCCGGTGCCAGTGCAGACGTCGAGAATCGGCAGAGTTCCCTCCGGCCGCACATGCCGCACGGTGCGCCAGCGCCAGTAGCGGTCGATGCCGAACGAGAGCAAATGATTGAGGAAGTCGTATCGTCCGGCAATCTGGCCAAACATCCGGCGAACACGTTCGGGCGATTTGTCGACGGGGGAAGGCGGTATGCAGAATGCAGGGGAGATGGGTTCAACGCCGTGATTTGCCTTTCCGCCCCCCTTATCTTGCATGCTGCATCCTGGTTCACTCGTGATGGTTGATTCGTTTGCCACTGTTCCAATAGACCCATTTCCGCCACAATTTCAACCGCACAAACGAGCAGCAGTTCACATGCAAGAAGTCCGCGTTCATCATTTGCCGAGGGATATTTCTGCGGAAGAACTATCCGGCAGCACGGTCGTGGTGATCGACATGCTACGGGCGACATCCACAATTTGCCGGGCACTCTCTGCCGGAGCGGTCGAAGTGGTGCCGTTTTTGGAAATCGACGAGGCCCGGGCCGCTGCGGCAAAGGACCGCACCAATGTCGTGCTCGGCGGCGAACGGCACGGCCAACGGATCGAAGGATTCGACCTCGGCAATTCGCCTTCGGAGTACACCCTGCTGTCGGTGGGCGGGCGGCGGGTGTTTCTGACCACGACCAATGGCACCCGAGCGCTCCATCACGCCCGGCAAGCGCGGCGGGTGATCGTTGGCTCGCTGCTGAATCTTACAGCTGTGGCGGCGTCTATCCAAGACGAGCCGCGGGTCGACATCCTCTGCGCAGGCACTGACGGTGTCGAATCGCGGGAAGACATCCTGGCGGCCGGCGCGATCGTGGAGCCATTGCTAGCGCGCAATCGCGCGGCCTGGAAGCTCGACGATAAGGCCCATGCAGCGCTCGACGAGTGGCAAGCGCTTGGCGATGACTTGGCGGTGGAACTATGCTCGACGCCCGGTGGCAGCAACCTGATGGCGATCGGCATGGATCACGATCTCGTGGACTGCGCTCGCATCGACGCACTCACAATCGTGCCGGAACTCGACGTCCCCGCTTGGCGAATTACCGTGCCATAGACGCACAAACGCCGCTCCCGCTAAAATGACCTACGCATTTTTTGACAGGATCAAGAGAATTTTTGGATCGATCAATGGAGATCGCATCCTGCTGATCCTGTTATCCTGTTGAAAAATACTTTCGGTTCTCTATTTGAGTCGTGACCATGGACATGGATAAGTTAGTCGCCCTTTGCCGACGGAGAGGGTTTCTGTTTCAGTCGAGCGAAATCTACGGCGGCCTCAATGGCTTCTGGGATTACGGTCCCTTGGGCGTCGAACTGAAGCGGAATATCAAAGATGCCTGGTGGCACGACATGGTGAGCGGCCATAACGAGCTGGTCGCACCGGCGGGAGCGCCGTCGCCTTACGAGATGGTCGGCCTTGATTGCACGATCATCATGCACCCGCAGGTGTGGAAGGTTTCCGGACATTACGACCTTTTCGCAGACAAAATGCAAACATGTCGTCAGTGCAAGAAACTCGTTCGCGCCGATCACGTTTGGGAAATGATTAAGGAGTCTGACTGGGCGAAGTCGTTTGCCGAAACGATGGAACTTACAGATTGGGACGATTTGTTGAAGTTCAACAGCGTCCGCACGATCCAGTGGGCAAAGAACAAAGGCCGCAAAACGGCTCCCGGATTGGCCGTTGTGCGAAATCCGGAAGTGACAATCTCCTGGCTTCAAGAGGATTTGGCCAAGAATTCGGAGATGCAATTAAGTCTGACGACGCTACTCCAATACATGACGACGGAACAGAAGTCGGCCACCGGGTTGCAGACGCCATGTCCTCATTGCGGTGGCGATTTGACCGAACCGCGCGACTTCAACTTAATGTTTGAAACGTATACCGGGGCGCTGCAAAACGACGACAACAAGGCGTTCCTGCGGCCTGAAACGGCCCAGGGTATCTTCGTTAATTTCAAGAACGTGCTCGATAGCACCCGCGTTGGCGTTCCCTTCGGCATCGCACAGATGGGTAAGAGTTTCCGCAACGAAATCACACCGCGGAATTTCACGTTCCGCTCGCGCGAGTTCGAGCAGATGGAGATCGAGTTCTTCTGCCACCCGGACACCTCGCGGAAGTGGTACGAATACTGGCGCGACCGGCGGATGGCGTGGTATCAGTCGCTGGGGCTGGCCGGCGAGCGGTTGCAATTACGCGAGCACGACAAGGACGAGCTCAGCCACTACTCGGTCGGCACGGCCGACATCGAGTACGCGTTTCCGTTCTTGCCGCCCGGTGAATACGGCGAGCTGGAAGGCATCGCTCACCGCGGCGACTTCGATTTGCGGAGTCACATGGAAGGCAAGCTCGTCAAGAACGCCGAGGGCTGCCTGGAAGTCGAATTGGGCGAAGACGGGAAGCCGAAGCACAAGGGCAGCGGCCGCGATCTCAGCTACCGGGACGACATTTCCGGCGAGCGGTTCATTCCGCACGTAATCGAGCCCTCGTCTGGTGCCGACCGCGCAACCCTGGCGTTCCTGTGCGAAGCGTATTGCGAGGACCAGGCTCCGGATGAGAAGGGTGACATGCAAACTCGCACGGTGATGAAGTTCCATCCGCGGATCGCGCCGCTGAAAGCGGCCGTGTTCCCGCTGGTGAAGAAAGACGGCATGCCAGAAGCGGCCAAAGAGCTTTATAGCGCGCTCAAGAAGCGATTGAATGTATTCTACGACGAGAAGGGCGCCGTCGGCCGCCGCTACCGCCGCCAGGACGAAGCAGGCACGCCGTACTGCATCACCGTTGACGGCCAGACGCTGCTCGACAACACCGTCACGATCCGCGACCGCGATTCGCTCAAGCAATGGCGTGTGAAGAGTGCCGATGTGGTCGAAGAGATCACGAGGCGGGTGGCAGGGTAGGGCATCGTGCTGCTGATCGCGCCCACTCGTTCATCACCATTGGCTGCCCAGCCGAGTGGCTAATTGATCGAGTTGACCCTTGAGGTTGGTAAGCAGCATTTGCGGACTCGCGCCACGGACGAGCTCGGCATAAAAAGCTGGCGCGCCACCGTTACGCATCGCTGACAAAGTCTCGGCGGTCCGCTGCAGTTGGCCGAGTTCGGTGTGGACTTCTTGCAGCTTGCCGCTGGCATAGCGGCTATTTCGCCACAGCTTTGTCACCACGAGCACCAAACCGAAGATAAGCGTGCCCTGACCAGCGAGCGTGAGCGCCAGGGCATGGTCCCAGTACCCGGAGCCGCCGTGGGCTATCGACCAGGCAATCATGCCAAGGCCCGCCACAAGCGAAGTGAAACCGGTGAAGGTGATGAACCAAGCCACAACCTGGCCCATTTCAGGACTGGGCGGCTTGGTCGTACTCGTCGGCTGGGCGTACCGGCCAGGGTCGACAATGGGGGAAGCGGTTTGTGCGGCCAACTCGGAAAACAGATTTTGGGGCGAACCGTCGCGGCGTTGTGACCCAACCGGCTCGTGACGCAATTTGCGGCCAAGTTCGCGGGTGCGGCGGCGGAGTTGCCAATCGTCGGACACAATCGGTGGGCGGCTATCGACCACTTCCAGCGCGATGTCGTCATCGAGCGCGATGCCGGCTTCGCTAAATCCCACCGCGTGCGGCGGGCGGAGCGTGTTGTGGCAGCGGGTGCAGGCGAGCTTCGATGTGCCCGCACGAGCGATGGCGGGCACGTCTTGTTGGCAGTTGTTACACCACATGGATTGGCGACTTCAACGTAAATGGCGGCAGAGGAGTGAATCGATGAGTCATGCAATCGCTGGCATTGCCAGCATGCACGGCGACCCCATGAGGCACGGAGCCGCGATTCTTCCATCGGCAGGGCAGAGTGTGAGACTGTAGCGTTTTGGTGAGATTTAACGCGCGAGACTGCTACTCGTCGGCATTCGCAGCAGGCGCGTTGGCCACTGCTTCCGGTTTGTACCATTCGCCGCGGAGCCAGCCTACGAGGATGTCGAGTTCTTCGGAACTGAGGCGGTGGGCGGCGGGGTCGTCGCTGGCGGCGAAGGCGGGCATGCGATCGTTGGTCGTGGGATAGAAGCGGTCGTGCTCCGGATTGCTGATGAATGCCCGTAGCCAGTCGGCCGATGCGTAACCGGTCAGATCGGGCGCCATACCCAGCTCGCCGTCGTCGTGGAACCTGTGACAATCGGTGCAGGCGAATTCTTCGACGATTACATTACGGCCGGCTGCGATCCACTCCTGCGGATGCTGTTCGCGGAGCAGGCCTGATTCGGCGGCGAGGGCAAAACTCACGAGCTTGACGTTCTCGCGGAACTTCTTGAGTTCGGCTTCATCGAGCTCTGCGGTAGCATCGGGGCCGAGCGTGTCGGTCACCCAGATCGCCATGTCGCCTTCTTTGAGCTTGGTATTGCCGAAGTAATGCGGGCCGACGATTTTCTTCGGATCAAGAATGCCCAGCACCCAATCGCGCGTGCCGAATCCCCACAGGTTCGACGCCGTCGGATTCTCGAGGACGATCTCTTGCGACGGGTCGGGGGGGGTGCCATTCACAACGTGATGACTGTGACAGGATGCACAATGCTGACGGAAGAGCTTGGGACCTTGAATTTTGGCATCTTCCCGAAGCATCTTGAGCGCGCCTGCAGGCGGGATGCCAATAGGCGAACGAGCTAGTTCCACCGCCCGGTCGGCCTTGACTTGGGCAGCGGCCACGGCGGCGAGAAAATGCCGCGAGTGCTCGGATTGGCCGTTGCGATCAGCACGGAGGGCGAGCACCGTAAGTATGCCCGCTCCGAGGAGCAACGCCAACGTCCACATCACGTTAAAGCGGTGGCCAAACTCCCAACGGCCGACGATCGGCATTAAGAACAACGTCAACAAGATCAAGCCCGGCACCAGGATCGCGCCGACAATCGGCGGGAAAACATCCAAGTACTTAAGCAATTGGAACAGGAAGAGGAAATAGTTTTCCGGTCGGGCCGCGGAAAAGTTTTCGGCGGGGTCGGCGGGCGCGGTTAGCTCGGCACCGTAGAGTTGACCCGGCGGCAAGCCAACTAGATCACTCGAATAATTGCGAAACACCAGCGCCAGCACTACGAGCGTTACTGCCAGGCAAGCGATCGCATCACGCAACACCTGGTCGGGCCAGAAAGTGGTGTCAGGCTTGGTATAGGGCTCGAGCGCTTTCAGGCCGTGCCGACGGAACAGCGCCACATGGGCCATGGTGCAAACAGCCAGTAAGGCCGGCAGCACTCCCGCGTGCAGTGCGAAAAACCGTGTAAGGGTCTGGTGCCCGTATTCGCTGCCGCCAACCACCAGCTTCTGTAACGATGGCCCAATGAGCGGCACGAGGGCCATCATGTTCGTCGCCACCTTAGTCGCCCAGTAGCCCTTTTCGTCCCAGGGCAGTAGGTAACCAGTGAGCGCGAGGCCCAGCACGAGCTGCATCATCACGAGGCCGATCCAGAAATTGATTTCGCGGGGCGCACGGTACGCACCGTCGACCACTACTTGCACAAAATGGACCGCCAGCAACACAACCATCGTGTGCGCCATAAAATGGTGTACGCCGCGGAGCAGCCAGCCGCCGGTCATCTCGTACTGAATGTAGTAGACACTTTCCCACGCCGTCTGAGCACTGGGACTATAAGCGGACCAGAGGATCACGCCGGTGACGATTTGCACCACGAACGCGAACACCAGCGTGCTGCCCCAGACGTAGCGCCACCGCGCTCCGCCGGGAATGCACTCGAAGAGTGCGTCGTGCAGGAGCCCGCGGTAGCCGGTGCGGTCGTCCAGCCAGGCGAGAAAGCGGCTCATCCGACGAGAATCCTTTCCGCAATGCCTGCCTGAAAATTCGCGCACTCGACCCAAATCTCTTGCTGCCCGCCGTTCTCGACAAGCTTGACGGTCAGAGGATCGAGTCCCCGCAGGCTGGGACCGTAGAGCTTCGCGCCGTCCCGAGCAAAAGCGCTGGTATGGCAAGGGCAAATAAACTCGCCAGCCGGTGTATCGAAATCGACGGCACAACCGAGGTGAGGACAAACGCTCGATAGAGCGGTGACCTGAGGCCCGTCGGCAGAATCGGTTCGCATCAGGAAGGCAGTGCCAACGCGTTGGGCCGACGTACGGGTCCAAGCATCGACGACGTCGTCGGTGAGCACAAATTGGTGTGGCATGCCGTCGGCCGGAAGCTTTTCGATGGGTCCAATCCGGACGAACTTGATGCCGTCTTTGGGGGCCGCATCGGCTACACCGTTTACTCGGCGGCGGAGTGGGTCGAAGAGAACGCCCAGCCCAGCAGCAAAGGGGAAAAAGGCCAAGATCGCGCCGAGCGCGATGGCCGCAGTCTTCACGAAAAACGAGCGGCGCTCCTGGGGTTCGGGCGGTTGAGGCAAAGGAGAATCAACAACGTGCTTCATATCGCGTATTCTAACCGAATTGAGCCCTTGGACGGTCAGAGTGCTGTGCGAATCGACGCGGTCAGCGCAGCTACTGCGTCTGCTAGCGGGCCGGGGTATCGGACCCCTGAGGCCGCGACATGGCCACCCCCGCCGAATTGCTCCGCGATTTTGCGGACATCAAATCCCGTACGGCTGCGGAGGCTAACTTTCGTTTCCTGAGGGCCAAGCTCGAGGAACAGCAGCCCGACTTCGACCCCCGCGACCCCAAGAAGCCGATTGACAACATCTTCCGTATCGGTGGCTTCGGCCCCGGTTTCGACCAAATCCTGGGGTGTTGCGGAGCTATAGATGAGCCGGCCAGCGAGTTCGGTCTTGGTGGCGCTCAAAATGCGTCCCTGGAGGTGAAGCCGGGCAAGCGTGTTCTGCTCATAGAGTGCAGAGAAGATTGCCGATGGCCGCGCACCAGAATGGACGAGCCTGCCCACGGCGGCATAAGTGAGGGCAGTGACTGAATTGAACCGGAACCAACCGGTGTCGGTGGCGATCGCAGCGAACAGTGGCTCCGCCATCTCGGGAGTTATCGAGACGCCCAACGCGTCGATTGCAGCAAGTACGAGCCGGCCCGTCGCTTCCGCCTCGGTGTCCTTGAACACGACGGCCCCCATATCGTCCTGGCTGAGATGGTGATCGATAACAATTTTCTCGGCCGACAACTCGCGCACGACATCAGCCATTGGGCCAAGCTGAGCCCAAGCACTAGTATCGAGTACCATTAACACATCGGGCTGCAGCTCGTCCGGCGATAGGTCTTGTCCCAACACCAGTACATCGTGCTGCGGATCGATAAACGCGATATGCAGTGGCACCGCGTCGCCGTTGACGATTTGGACTTTTTTCCCGAGCGCCCGCAGTGCCAGCGCCAGCGCCAACTCGCTACCGATCGCATCGCAATCGGCGCGCATGTGGCTAGTGAGCACGAATGAACTGTTCTTGCGCACGATTTCGGCAAACGTTCGCCAGTCGATGGGCATGGAAGGTGAGGTCGGGGTGCGGAGGACGGAAAAAATCAATTGTTGGCAATGCGTTTGACTTCGGCGATGTCGGCCTTTAACTGCTCGACGAGCGCATCGACGGACGGGAATGGCCGAATGTCCCGTAATCGGGCCAGGAAGTCAACCTCCATCGGTTGGCCGTAGAGCGATTCATCCTGGCCCAGGAGATGGACTTCGACACGGATCGTGTTGTCGCCAAACGTGGGACTAGTGCCGAGATTAACTGCGGCAGGCCACTTTCTGCCAGCGACCCAGGCCCGGCCAGCGTAGACTCCTACCGCCGGCAGCAGTGTATCGATGCCTGCGAGGTTGGCGGTGGGAAAGCCGATCTTGGCCCCACGACCAGCACCGTGCGTTACCAGGCCACGGATGCGATACGGCCCGGAGAGCAGTCGGTTTGCCAGTCCCACTTCACCAGAAGCGATCAGTTGCCGCACGCGCGAACTTGAGACGAGCGCGCCATCGATTTCTACCGAGGGGACGATATCGAGCGAGATACCTGCCGTTGAAGTCAGTTCCTGCAAGCGGGTAATCGTTCCTGCGCGATTGTGGCCGAAATAAAAGTTCGGGCCTTCGACGATTGCCTTGGCCGCCAGCGTGTTGCAAACGATGATCTCGAAAAAATCCCGGGCCGAGAGGTTCAGCAGGGCTTCGTCGGTGGGATAGGCCACGATCCAGTCGACGCCGTTCGCTTTGAGCAGTTCGGCCTTGCGTTCTGTCCAGGTGAGCGGCGGCGGACACTGTTCGGGACGCAACAGTCGCACTGGATGCGGATCGAACGTAAACACGATCGCCGGTCCGCAGACCGCCTTCGCCCGATCCAACAGCCGCCGCACGATTGCCACGTGCCCGCGATGCACGCCATCGAAATTGCCGATCGCCACGGCACCGCCACGGGCCTCGATGGGGAAGTCCTTCAGTTGGCGGATGATGTGCATGACGGGGAAGGAGCCAAGAGTCGGGAGTCAGGAGTCAGGAAGAAACCGAAGCCGAACCTTATTTCCCACCTGGCTCCCGACTCCCAAACCCTGGCTCCCCCCTATGCTAGCCCAACAGCAGCGGCGCGTCATCCTCGCCGTCGCGTTCTTCCCACTGGCGGCGGACTTCCGAGAGGCCGTAGACGCAGAGTTCGAACTGTTCGCTGAGCCGCTTGAGAATTTCGGCGGGAGCGGCCTCCTTTTCGACCGGGATCGTACTGGCGATCCAATAGGCTCGTTTCCCCTGCTGCTGATAATCGAGCAGCGCGTCTTTACCGCTGCGGCGCATGCCATCGGCCACCTCGGGATAGACGCCGGTCCAGAAGAGTGTGAAGTCGCCGATGTGACGGTGGACCTGCTGCCGCGCCGAACCGGCGCGGTGCTCTGCCTCGACGAGCATGTCGGACACCTGTACCAGCCGCTCACCTCGCGGAGTACGGACGGGATAAATCTCGTCGTTGCGCACGAAGCGGACCAAGAGCTCCGAGAGGTAGTCTACCAGTGGCGGGTCGGCGACACCAAGCCGCGCGTGGAAGGCGTATTCGGTGAGCCCGGCAAAGAAACGGCGTAAAACCTGAGCACGATTGTCAGCACGCATCAACATTTTCCTCCCTGTGGGCGCTGCCCTTACGGGGGAGGAACGAGTCCCTCAGTCGCCGCACAATGAGTGAGCGGCGGGTCCTGCTCGCATGGAGTGCGACCCGCCGCCTGTAGCAAACTAAACCGGGGGTCGGTCGAGACGAACCAGCCGTCCACCGGCCGCCTCGACCCTCTCAATTGTACCTTGGCCGTGCGATTCGGGTCAAACCGAATGTGCGGGCCAGGGCGGTACTTTTGGTATCGGTTCGCAAGGATGCCAGCGACCAAGAAAACTGGCAAGCCGCGAATTGCGGGCAGCCATTCGCTGGCGGTTTAGCTGCCGTTTAGCGCCGCAAGCAACTCGTCGGCATATTTCCCCACGTCGGTGAGCACCTCGTTACGCGGGCGCTCGGCAGCTACGGCAATGCGCCGCACGATTGCTGAACCGACGATCAAGCCGTCGGCGACCGGCGCCAGTAGCTTCACGTGCTCTGGAGTGCTGATGCCGAAGCCAATGCAAATAGGAAGATCAGTCTGGGTGCGAAGCCAGCCGACATTCTCGACCAGCTCGGGCGGCAGTTCGGTCCGCTCGCCCGTGATGCCGGCCACCGAGACATAGTATAGGAATCCGGTCGAAGTATTCGCGATTCGCACCGCCCGTTCACGCGGAGTGGTGGGCGTGACGAGTTGGATGAGACTGGCTTCGCGGGCGGAACAGATGGTGGCCAAGGAGGCCGATTCTTCGACCGGCAGGTCTGGCACGATCAGCCCGGCAATGCCTCGAGAGCGAGCTTCGTCGACGTACTTCTCCAGTCCATGCCGATAGACGATCGCGTAGCTGATCATGGTCACGAGCGGCGCAGCGACTTTCGGCGCGACTTCGCCGAGCGTCGTCAGGATATCGGCGAGTTTTATTTTGTGTGCGAGCGCCCGCGTGTAGGAAGCCTGAATCACCGGTCCGTCGGCAATCGGATCGCTGTAGGGAATGCCGACTTCGCAGAGGTGACAGCCGCGGGTGACCAGTTCCTTGATCACGGCCGCGGTGAACTGCAAATCCGGATCGCCAGCCGTGACAAACGGCATCAGCGCTTTGCGCTTTTCGAGGCGGAGTTTCGTGAATAGTTCGTCGATAGCATTCATTCAATGGGTCGCCCTTTGTCAGCCCAGGCGCTTACTCCGCAAGATCTTAATTGCCGCCGCAACAAGCAACGTGAAAACAGTCCCTACCAACAAAGTAATACCAGCGACGACGACGAGTTCCGCTAAGCCGATTCCAAACATGCTCGTATTCTCCACTTTTTGGGAACGTTCTCAGATCCTGGAACTAGCCTTCAACCGAGCTATCTCCGCCGCATCCTTGTCTCCGCGGCCGGAAAGGCAGACGACGATCACGTGATTTTTTGGCTTGCCGCAGGCGAGTTGCATGGCTTGGGCGACTGCGTGGGAGCTTTCGAGGGCGGGGAGAATGCCCTCGTTGCGGGCGAGCGCGTCGAAGGCGGCCATCGCGGCAGCGTCGCGGCAGTTGGTGTAAGTGACGCGACCGCTGTCCTTCCAATAGCTGTGCTCGGGGCCGACTCCGGGGTAGTCGAGGCCCGCCGACATCGAGTGGACATCGCAGGTCTGGCCATCGACGTCTTGCATCACGTAGCTGTAACTGCCGTGCAGAACACCCGGCTGGCCGTAGGTAAGTGGGGCAGCATGGTCGCCGGGCTGGTCGCTGCGTCCGCCGGCCTCGACGCCGACCAGGGTGACTTCATTGTGCTCGACGAGAGGATAGAACATGCCGGCCGCATTGCTGCCGCCGCCCACGCAAGCGACCACCGTGTCGGGCAGCCGGCCAAGCTGCTGGCACGACTGCTCGATCGTCTCGCGGCCAATCACCGACTGAAAATCGCGGACGATCTGCGGGAAAGGGTGCGGGCCAACGACCGAGCCGAGGATGTAGTGCGTCGTGGCGACGCTCGACATCCAATCGCGCATCGCTTCGTTGATCGCGTCGCGCAACGTGCGTGAACCGCTGGAAACCGGCCGCACTTCGGCACCGAGTAATTTCATGCTGAACACATTGGGTGCCTGGCGGCGGATGTCCTCCTCGCCCATGTAGACGACGCACTCGAGACCGAAGTGAGCACATGCTGTGGCAGTGGCGACGCCGTGCTGGCCCGCGCCGGTCTCGGCGATGACGCGTTTTTTACCCATGCGCAAAGTGAGCAGTGCCTGGCCGAGCGTGTTGTTGATCTTGTGGGCACCGGTGTGGTTGAGGTCCTCGCGCTTGAGCCAAATTTGCGCTCCACCACACTGCTGAGTGAGCCGTTTGGCAAAGTACAGTGGCGACGGCCGACCAACATAGTTTTTCAAGAGATCCGCAAGTTCGCTTTGAAATATCGGATCGAGCCGCGATCTGTCGTAGTCGACCGCCAACTCATCGAGCGCGCGAATGAGCGTCTCGGGCACGTAGCGGCCGCCAAACGCACCGAATCGGCCGGCAGCGTCGGGAACCCGGGGGGTCGCAAACGTGGTTGCCTTCGTCATGGTCGCCTTGGTCATCAGTTGAGAATACTCCTCGCGTTGATTCTCGACTGCCGATGGCTCAGAATCAAGGGCGTTCGACCGCTGGCGTCGGCGACTAGGCCGAATTTCCGGACGTTCATGCCGACCCAACGTGATTCGGCGTAGCCGCCGCCAAACCCCATCTTTAGTAATGTACTCCCCGTATCATGCCCGAACTTCCTGAAGTCGAAACGATGCGACGCGGCGTGTTGGGCGTTGTCGGCGGTCGAATTCGTCAAGTCGAGCGCGTACCGTGTCGTCGCAAACCGATCTCAATCACGCCACGAATCGATTACTTTCGCCGCCGCGTGGTCGGACACACAATTCGCCAAGTCGACCGGGTCGGCAAGCGGGTCGTACTGCGGCTCGATTCGGCGGAAGCGATTGTACTCGAGCCGCGGATGACCGGGCTCGTACTCGTCGCCGACCCGCCGAGCCGCGAGCATCTGCGGTTCCGCTGCCGGCTTTCGGGCAGCGACACGCGCGAACTCCTGTATTGGGACCGCCGGGGGCTGGGAAATGTTCGCCTGTTTTCGCGGACGGAATTCGATGCGGCTTTTGGGCCGGAAAAACTAGGCCCTGATGCCCTGGCGATGACGGCCAATCTGTTTCGCACGCAGCTCGGCGGTAGCAAGCGAGCGGTGAAGGTCGCGCTCTTGGACCAGCGAGCGGTCGCCGGCATCGGCAATCTGTACGCGTCGGAGATCTTGCACGCCGCTGGCGTCCATCCAGCACGTCGCTGCGAAAAACTCACCCGCGCCCAATGGCAGCGGGTCGCCGACGCGACGCACGCCGTCCTGGAAACCGCCATCCGCTACGAAGGCTCGACGCTCGGCGACGGCACGTACCGCAACGCCCTGAACCAGGCCGGCAGCTATCAGAATCACCATCGAGTGTATGACAAAGCGGGCGAAATGTGCCCGCGTTGCGGCGGTGAATCGCGGATTGTCCGCATCGTCCAGGCGCAAAGGTCGACTTTTTACTGTGCGACTTGCCAATGCCGGTGATTTTGCATTTCGAGTGCCGATTCGCTCTAATGGACGAAGCTGGGAAAAAAGGAAGGCGGTATGGAATCTCGGCGGGAACATCCTGTGGCGTGTGATTGTTGCCAAGACCTGTTCGCGAGCAAACGGCGACTCGTGCGGCGGGACTTCCTCAAGACGGCCAGCGGCGCGGTGCTTGGTGCTGGAGCACTCGCAGCCGGATTGCCGGTCGACCGGGTATGGGCTGAAGCGAAGGCGGCAGCGGATGCGGCTCCGCCCTCGCCTGAGTCGCTCGTGAAGGTGCTCTACAACGCGCTCTCGCCCAAACAGCGCGAGGCAATTTGCTTTCCGTGGAACTATCAACATTCAGACTACGGCCTGCTGCGGACGCGAATCGCCGCGAATTGGGATATCACCGACTACTACATCGTCGACGACAATTTCTACACCAAGGACCAGAAGCGGATCATCCGCGGCATTTACGAGGGGATCATCAACCCTGAGTGGCACGCGCGGATCGACAAGCAACTCGAGGATGATGCGGGCGGCTACGGCGAGCAAAACAGCATCGCCATCTTTGGCACGCCGGGGAGTGACCAGTTCGAGTTCGTGATGACTGGCCGGCACATGACCATTCGCTGCGACGGCAACACGGCGAAGCACGTCGCCTTCGGCGGGCCGATCTTTTACGGCCATGCCGCCGAAGGTTTCGATGAAGGGCCGACGCACCCCGGCAATATCTTCTGGCCGCAGGCCCAGGCCGCGAACAAACTCTATCAAATGCTGGACAAACACCAACGCAACGAGGCCCTTGTACGGCGCGGGCTGCCGAACGAGTCACGCGTCGACTTCCAGGGCAAGGAAGGCAAGTTCCAGGGCATCGCGGTTTCCGAGCTCGCGAGCGATCAGAAGGACCACCTCAAGAACGTGATGGCGATGCTCGTCGAGCCCTATCGCACGGTCGACCGCGACGAGGCGATGAAGTGCCTCGAAGCGCAAGGTGGCCTCGATGTCTGCCACCTCGCCTATTTTGCCCAGCAGGACATTGGCCGCGATGGCGTCTGGGACATTTGGCGACTTGAAGGCCCGTCATTTGTCTGGCACTATCGTGGTGCGCCGCACGTGCATGTGTGGGTCAACGTCGCCGATGATCCGAGTGTGAGGCTCAACGTGTAGAACTGCACTTGGTGCTATAGTTCGTGCTATAGTTCACGCAGTAGTCGCGGCGGAACGCCGATGTCGCAAATGTGAATCGTGCCAACGAAAGGCGCAGCCGCCGGTTGCGAGAAGCCGCTTTTCATGGCGGCGAAAGTGCAAGTGTGATCAGCACGGATCGTGTGAACCGCTGGCTTTCCAGTGTCGCAGTCGAGACCGCTGGGGACATCGACTGCGAGCTTGCGGGATGGCTGGGCGTTCATCCAATCGATCGCAGCGTCAAGTGGCGGGCGCGGTTCGCCGCGGGCGCCGGTACCCAGCATCGCGTCGACTATCCAGTCGGCACCAGGGGCGTGTGGATGGAGTGAGTGCGGAGTTTCAACGATTGGGACGTTGGTTTTTTCGAGAATCGCGAAGTTGGCTGCGGCGTCGCCAGAAAGTTCGCTCGGCGGGAATAGCAGCAGCACTTTGCAGGCGTGATTGCGAATTTCGAGATGTCGCGCGATCACGAAACCGTCGCCGGCATTGTTGCCTTTGCCGCAGAGAATCACGACGAGACCGTTGATGCCGAGGCGCTCTAACGCGTCGACCGTGCCGCGGCCGGCGTTCTCCATCAAGACCAGGCCCTGGATGCCATAGTCTTCAATCGCACGGCGGTCGATTTGGCGGCACTGATCACGGGTGAGGCAGAGTTTGGTCACGAGAGTGGGAGAAATTGGACGAAGGCGTCCCGGCCCGCTTGGCTCGATTGTTTATCGGTCGAACCAACTCTTGATCCAGTGGACGGTGGTTGCGCGGCCTGCGCGGGCGATCGAGCGGGTGAGCGGGATGTTTTTGGGGCAGACGGCGACACAATTCTGTGCGTTGCCACAGACTTGGATGCCGCCGGGAGCCATCAGCGCTTCGAGCCGTTCGCCGGCGTTCATCTGGCCGGTGCCGTGACCATTGAAGAGCATCACCTGGCTGATTGCGGCAGCACCGACAAAGCCTCTGTCGTAGGCGGCCTTCTTGCGGGCCTCAAACGCGGCGTCGCTTTCGCCGTCATCCCGCGTGAACTCAATCTTCTCGTACTGCGGGCAAGCCTCGACGCAGCAGCCGCAGGTCATGCACTCGGAAAGCGGGTAGCGCATCTCTTGCGACTCGGGCGACTCGCGCGGGCCGGGGCCGCGGTCTGAATAGTCGTCCACCGCGATCCAGGCCTTAACTTTTTCAAGCGTGCGGAACATCCGACCGCGATCGACGCAAAGGTCTCGCAGCACCGGGAACTTCGACATCGGCCGCAACTCGATCTCACCTGGCTGGTCTTCGAGAATGCGATCGACCAAAGTGGAACAGGCCTGGCGAGTGCGGCCGTTCACCAGCATCGTACACGCGCCGCAGACCTCTTCGAGGCAATTACAGTCCCAGGCGACGGGCGTGGTCTGATGGCCCTCTTCCGTCGTAGCCTGGGCCGCAATCTTTTGCAGCACGCTGATGACGTTGAGATTCGCCTCGTAAGGAATGCGATGCCGCTCCCAATGCGGTTGTTTTGCCGGAGCATCCTGGCGCAGGATGCGGATCGAGAGCGATGTGGGACGATTGGTAGTGGCAGAGATCATTTGGCAATTCTACTCAATGAAGTTCGAATTCTCGCTTTCTTTTTGAGATTGTAGACATGGCCAACGCGGTCGCCAAGGGCAACACAACGACTACACCGCCAGCAATTCGACAGGAAATCACACGAATTTACCGTCCGCATTCACTATCCTCAGTCGCCCGCAAAAATGCCTCATAGGAACTACAGGAAGATGTGTGTGTTGTGAAAAGCACGCTCCCAAGCCATCCCCCAACTTTGCCAAGGGTTGTGTGTGGCTTGACAGGGAGTTTGTAGGAACGATCGATTGAACGTCTCGTCAGGATCACTCGCTTCAGCCCACTTGCAACCCGCGGTCGGCGGCGTCTTGGTCGCGGCGGTAAACGGCGAGGGTAGCTTCGAAGGTTTCGGGGGCGATTTTCCAGCGCGGGTTGTCGTCGGTGTGGGCGTGGCAGTGGGCGACGAGCAGGCGGTAAAGGAATTTGAACAGATGCCGCGGTACACGCAATGTGCGAAAGGCGTCGAGCACGCGCTGGTCGCTGATCGACTCGTCGAGCAGATCGCGTAGTTTGGGCTGTTGATCTACGGCCCCGCAACTCTTGATCCGCGCATTGGCCAGGTCGTAGAGCGATTCACCCGACCATTCGAGCGAGGGAATCATATTCTGCTTGTCGAGCCGGGCCCGCTGGTAGAAGTCGCGGTCTTCCTTCTCTATGTAGGCCACCAACTCGCTGGGGAGCAGCAACTTCAGGCCGAAGCCGGGCTGCTTGAGGAACTTGTTATCGAGCAGGGGCCAAACAAGGGCCTTCATCCGCTCGACCGATCCGGTGATCAGATGCGGCTCGTCGACACGGTCGACCAGGACGATTACACCGTCGCTGCCGAGGGATTTCAGAACGCCCTGGAATTTGGCCAGCAGTTCGTAACGGTCGTCGGTGCGTTGGTTATCGGGCAGCGGCTGATTGTCGAGCTCGCGGGGTGGAAAGCGCAGTAGGATGCGCCGCAGCAAGCCGGTCGCAGGCTTGAGAACGCGGACGTTCTTCGCAATCCGCCGGGCGATGAGCTGCCATTTCGCGCACCGCACCAGCCGAGGAAGCCAACCCGCAAAACTGATCAAGTAAGGCCAGCAGGTGGCCAGCCAGGCCCACTGGCGCTGATACAAAATGGTAGCGGCAACGGCGGCTGAGACTATCAAGCCGAGCCAAAGATCCCAGCCGTTGAGCCAGGTGAAGAAACTGAGTTTGCGTCGCAGCCTTCTCCAGCGGACGAGGGCGCTTTCGGCAATTGAATTGTCGTAACAGGCGGCGAGCAACAGCAGGTCGCGTTTTTGCTGCCGGTCGAGCGTCTTGAGCTGGCTCTCGTTGACGTCGTTTGCCGTCGATCCGCTTGGTAGCGGCCTGCCCAGTAAACGATCAACGAGGCTGGTTACGCCAAGCGAGAGGATGGCGTCCATGTGGTCCCACAGCTTCCACTCGGCAAGCACGCGGGCCGGGTCGCGCTGTTTGCGGGCACTGAGGCGATCGGCAAAGTGATCGAGAAACGGATTGAAATCATCGTACTGAATAACGTACAAGCGGCCGCTGCTCGATTGGGCATTGTGAAGAACGATGCGGCCGGCCATCTGCATCCGCATGGCCGTTTTGCCGGCACCTTTTTCGCCAAATACGATCGATGTACTCGGCTCAGTCGGGTCGCCGTAAACTTTGTCCCACACAGGGTGGTAGGTCGCATCGCGGCAACGGTCTTTGAAGACGGGGTCGGACTGGGCATCCTCTTCTGCGAATGGATTGATGGCGATGCCGTAATATTCGAGCAGTTGTTGAACGCGCATGGGAAGGGAAAAGGTCAGGGGTCCGGGGTCGGCAGTTGGGTGGCATACCGCACCAAATTTCGTCTATGTATACAATTGTAGGTGACAAGGCTGAGCAATTGGGGGCTCTTGCTGCGAAAGGTGAGCCAATTATGCCGGAATTACCGCCACTAAAACCCGGTCCCAAATATGGCTACTTCCCTTGGTGGCCGGAAGAGGGCGACAACTGGCTGCACCCAGACGATGTGGCCATGGCCCGGACACTGATTCCCAGCGGCCGTATTTTCCGTCGGGACGGGGCCGACGGCCAGTACCTACTGTTGCACTACGGCGGTGTGACGCTACGGGCACGGCCTAAGCTGTGGCAGGAAGTTGAGCCAGAAGGAATCGAGATTGGTGATTGGGTCGAAGTCCGGTCGCGCGGGCTGACGAACGAACTGCGAACCGGAACGATCGCAGACATTTTGTGGGATAGCCACGCGGGCGAAATTCGTTACCAGCTTGTCGAGAACGGTAAACGGATCGAAATTCTGTACACGCGCGACGACCTGAAGCACGTCGATCCGACCCCGCCAGCGTCGTTCCCTGAGGAGGCTGGCCTTGACGAAGCTGGGAAACTAGATGAATGGGCGATTGACGACAGGGATTTCTAGCCGCTTAGCGCATGTCGCGTTTCAGACCGGAACGCGTGGCCTGCGTGTTCAGCGGGTCGTCAGGCCAGGCGTGCTTCGGGTAGCGGCGGCGCAGTTCCTTCTTGACATCTGGATAGCCATTTTGCCAGAAACTAGCGAGGTCTGCCGTCACTTGCTGAGGCCGGTAGTTCGGGCCTAAGAGGTGTAGCAGCAATGGGACGCGGCCGCCAGCGACAGTGGGCGTGGCGGCAAGCCCGAACACTTCTTGGATCCGCACTGCGAGCACCGGTAACTTGCCGACCTCGTACACAATCGGGTGCCGATTGCCACTCGGCAACTCGATATCGATGGGCGCGAGTCGATCGATTTCTGCCAACCGATCGTAGCCGACGCGCGCTTGCAGCCAGACAAGCCATTCGGCACCGCGCAACTCGTCGAGCGACCTCAAACCCTGGCAAACATCCGGGAGTAATTGCTCAAGTCCGGTTTGGTCGAACGTCGGCAGATCGAGGTCATGGCGTAGGTCCGAAAGCCAACGAATTCTCGCCAGAAACTTGCCTGCTGTCGTGTCTTCTGCGGGCAGTACACGTTCCAGTTGGCCCCGTGCTTGTAGGGCGAGCAGGGCAGCTGCAGCCGCGCTGTCACTAATCGCCACGGGCGTTTCTTCCAGCAGCAAATCGACCCAGTACGTCCGCGCGCGTGCCTCGACCTGGCCGCGTGTCGGATTGAAAAACAGCTCCTCTCCACTCTGTAGAAACTCGGCCGACAGCCACGAGCGTTCGACTGCTGATACCAGTTGGGCCCGCGCTTCGCCTCCGGCATCATTCAGTTCGATGGCCAGCAGCAGCGGCTCGCCGCGGACGCGTGAGCGGGTGTCGATCCGCACCCCCCTGCCACCCACCATCAATGCGCGATCCTGAGTTCCGGCCCGCAACTTCGCCAACCGATCTGGAAAAGCTTCGACGAGCGCCTGCATCAAAGCGAGATCTGGTCGCTCGGCCCGGGGAGCACGCGGGAAATCTGCCAGATGAAACAACTGCTCGGCTGCTCGCAACACGTTCCGCGCACCGCCGGGATGGAGCTCTAAATCGGTGTCGCCGCGCGACTCGCCCGCATGAAATGCCTGCAAAGCGGCGACCCGATCCACCACGTCCGAGCGCGAACGCACGGTGCCGTAGTCGCGGGGGCCGCGACGGGCGTGCTGTGCTGCGCGAAAGGGGTCGCGCTCCGAGAGGAGCGCCGCGGCAACCGATGTCTCGCGCAGCACACCATGCCGCGCCCCGGCCAGCAGCAATCGGCCCAACCGCGGATGAGCGGGCAAACGGGCGAGTTCGCTGCCAAGCGGAGTCACACGACCGAGGTCGTCGATGGCACCGAGCAACTGCAACAATTGCCGGGCATTCCGCAGAGCTTCTTGAGGCGGCGGATCGAGCCAAGGGAAATCAACGTGCTCCCCGAGCGTGGCGAGCGCGAGCAACGGTTCCGCCAGATCGCTCCGCAAGATTTCCGGTGTGTCAGCTGGCGGCCGCCCGCGCTGCGACGATTCATCCCACAAGCGCCAACAAACGCCCGGTGCCGTTCGGCCGGCCCGTCCGGCGCGTTGTTCGGCAGAGGCTTGTGAAATCGGCACCAACTCCAGCCGCGGCAGCCCTGTGGCTGGCGCCACGTGCAGTTGGCGCGCCTGCCCGGAATCAATCACGGCCGTTACCCCGTCGATGGTGAGCGAAGTTTCTGCCACATTGGTCGCCAGAATGATCTTTCGCTGCCCAAGGTCG
This sequence comes from Pirellulales bacterium, assembly GCA_041753435.1. Taxonomy (GTDB): domain Bacteria; phylum Planctomycetota; class Planctomycetia; order Pirellulales; family Lacipirellulaceae; genus DASYDU01. The sequence continues at coordinate 20,930 of JBGSUJ010000116.1, forward strand.
CCGAGTACGCGGTCTTGCTGCTTCGGCGGCAAATCGCCAAACAGTGGCAGTAGCGCGAGCCCGTGACGCTCAGCAAGCCCCGCCAGCGATTCCTGCGCGCGGAGAATCTCCCCCACGCCCGGCAAAAACACCAGCACATGCCCCGCTGTTTCCTTAAGCGCATCTGGCATGCGCACTGCGACCAACTCCACTACGGGCCGTTGTTCGCCGCGGCGCTCGTAGCGAACTTGCACTGGGAATCGGCGTCCCTCGGCTTGAACGATCGGGCACTCACTCAGCAGCCGCGCAACCGGCTCTGCGGCAAGAGTGGCGCTCATCACTACGATCCGCAGGTCGGGACGCATGGTCTGACGAATTCGCAACAGTAGCCCGAGGACAAGATCCATCTCGATGGTCCGCTCATGGAACTCGTCGAGGACCACGGCACCGACCTCTTCAAGTGCCACATCATCGAGCAGCCGCCTCAGCAAGATGCCAGTGGTCATGACGGCAAGCCGTGTGTCGCGGCCGATGCAGGAATCGAACCGCACTTGATAACCGACCTCTTCACCCAGCTGAACACCGCGGAGCTGGGCGATCTGCCGTGCGACGGCCCGTGCCGCCAGCCGGCGGGGCTGCAACAAGACTACTTGCTTTTCTGACGGCAAATCGTCGAGCACCGCCGCCGGCACAAGCATCGTTTTTCCCGAGCCGGGTGGCGCGGTCACAACCACGGCCCCACCCCGCGAGGCGGCGACGGCTTCTGCAAGAATACCGGCGACTGGCAAGTCGTTAAGGAGAAGATTGCTCATGGCACAGATTGTCGCCGATCGCGGCCGTTTCGTCACCCGATTGTCGGCAAACCGCAGACCCCTAGAATGACTGAGAACATTTGCCGCCTTCCCCTCCCTCACTTTCGTTCCCGCCATCTGCCCATGACACTTGTCGAGCGGCTTGAGTTCAATCTGGATGCCGTGGATGTCTTCCGACGCCTGGCGCGTTTGCCGCATGTGGTCTTTTTCGACAGTGCAATCCGTGGCGGGGCTACTGGGCGATATTCTTTTGTGGCGGCAGACCCGGTTCGCTGGTGGGAATCAGCCGCTGCGCTCGCGGAACTGACAATGCTCGCCGCGCAACTCGGCGGCAACGTGCGACCCGACTTGCCGCCGTTTCAAGGCGGACTTGCCGGCATGTTTGGTTACGAACTAGCGCCGAGTTTCGAGAGTGTGCCCGTCGCGCGCATCGACGAGTTTGAAATGCCCGCACTCGCCGTAGGACTCTACGATGTTGTGGTCGCGTTCGATCACGACCAAAACGCTGCCTGGCTGATTTGCCAGGATTGGTCGGACAACGATCCCGCTGCCCGGCTCGCTCTCTTTCGCCAGTGCCTGGCCAGCGAGATTGCGTCAACGCATGCGCCAGCCGAGTCCGTCGTAACACGGCTCTCGCGCAAAGAGCTTGCCCCGCAGTACCTGCTGCCATATGAAAGCCTCACCAGTAACTTCTCTGCCGATAAATACCTCCGCACGGTCCGTCGCGTAATCGACTACATTTACGCCGGCGACGTCTACCAAGTAAATCTCTCCCAGCGATTGTTGCACCCAGCTCACGGTTCGACCGTCGACCTTTACTGCCGCCTCCGCGAGCGTAACCCGGCCCCGATGGCTGGCTACCTCGACGGCGGCAACTGGCAAGTGGTGAGCGCTTCTCCCGAGCGATTCCTGCGCATTGCCGAGCGGCAGGTCGAGACCCGTCCGATCAAAGGCACCGCCGCTCGTACTCGCAATGCCGATCTGGATCGCGTTGCCGGTCACCAGCTCGCCATCTCCCCCAAAGACCGCGCCGAAAACGTGATGATTGTCGACCTGCTGCGCAACGATCTCTCGCGTGCTTGCCAACCTGCAAGCGTTCGCGTCATACAACTCTGCGGCCTCGAAACGTACGCCTGGGTACAGCATCTCGTTTCGGTCGTCGAGGGCATGCTCCGCGACGGTGTGCAGCCGTTCGACCTGTTGCGTTTTGCTTTTCCCGGTGGCTCGGTGACTGGCGTGCCGAAAATCCGCGCCATGCAGATCATCGCCGAACTCGAGCCGACCGTGCGTGGCCCGTACTGCGGCTCGCTTGGCTATCTGGGCATTGGCGGCCAGATGGACACGAACATCCTGATCCGCACCATCACGCAAGCGCGCGGCTGGTGGCAGATTCCGGTCGGCGGCGGCATCGTGGCCGACTCCGACCCCCAACACGAATACGAAGAAACCTGGCACAAAGCCAATGGCATGTTGCAGGCGCTTAGACCGTAAGTCGAACTTTTCAGAATCTGCACTTCGAAGTACATCAACATCGGCCACTATATCTATAGGACCAAGCACCCCATCATCGACCTCGACAAGAAATCCAAGTGATTCTCGCTAGTCTGTTCGAGAGCAGTGACGTTGAATAGCGAAGGAAATGGAACTGGGAGCAATGTAAGCAATAACCTAGGTACCGTTACTTGCATTCTTTTCCCAATCTTCAGAATTTTGACAGAGTCAAGGTAACAGCTCTATAATAGAAATGATTGTTCGATTCCTCGCTTGAAATGGGGTTGAGTGCCCGGGACACGCGGCCCTCGTGTTTTCAGGTGCGCGACAATGGTGGACTTCGTTGAATACGAGCGATTGGCTCGTGCCGAGCGGCATTTACGTTCATGCACTTTGTGCGAGCATCGTTGCCTCGTCGATCGCACATCGGGTGATCGCGGACCCTGCAAAGCGGGACTCGAAGCCCGCGTCTTCCGCCACCGCGTCAAGCTGGGCGAAGAACTGGAACTGATTCCTTCACATCTGTTTTACCTTTCGGGCTGTAATCTCCGCTGTGCGTTCTGCATTGCTGAAGCCAATGCCTTCAATCCGCTCCTGGGCACCGAGCTGACCGCCGAGTTCCTGGCTAAGGCGGTGGACTGGGGACGAGATCGCGGCGCACGCAATATCCAATGGGTGGGCGGCGAGCCGACGATTCACTTGCCGGCGATTCTCGGCGTAATGGCCGAATGTGGCGACTTGCCGCCAGTGATTTGGAAGTCAGATTTCTATGGGACACCGGAGGCGTTCGCTTTGTTGCGCGACGTTGTCGAAGTGTATGTCGCCGACTTTAAGTTTGGCAACGACCAGTGTGCCAAACGCATCGCTAAGGTGGACCGGTACGTCGAGACGATCGGCCGCAACCTGCGCGTGGCTGCGGAGCAAGGCGATCTGATTGTCCGTCACTTGCTGCTGCCGGGCCATTTCGATTGTTGTTTCCAACCTGTGGTGGATCATATGGCTCGCGAACTGCCGGGAGTGAAATTCAGCATCCGCGATGGCTACCTGCCCCGATGGCAGGCCCAGCATTACGGCGAGTTGGCGCATCCCTTGGATGCGACCATCGCGGCCCGAGCTTACGAGTTAGCTGCGTTGCGCGGCCTCAACGTGGTTCACTAAATAAACGCACCTCACCCGAGCGAACTATCTATGAATGCCGACGACGAAGTCAATATCACGGACATTGAACTCATGCCTGACGGCCGGATTTACGTGTTCGGCACATCGCTGGAAGTGCTCGACGTGCTAGATGCACTGCAAGGCGGGCAAGACGACATCGTGAGCCGCCGCATCGCTGCGCAGCAAATTGCTGTTGCTGCGGTCGCGACGCGAGCGAATCGCATAGGGGAAACAGCATGACGGACGTGCCGGGCGAACTCGCCGATAGCACAGCGCAGCCACCGCAAAAGCGAGTCCTTCCAACCGCAGCGACCAAGCCGACGGCGGTGGCCAAGCCGACGCGGCGAGCGCCGCGCTGCCCGTCCGCGCAGCAGGAGCTAGACGTGCTGGTGCGGGCCCGCTATCCGATTATTTACGTGGTTACCTGGGAAGAAGAGCGCGTCGAGCGTTGTTTGCGCGAGATCGGTGCTGCCCGCAACAAGAATCTCTTCGTCTGGACCATCACGCAAGGCATCGTCAAGTCGGGCACCGACGCACAGCAAAGCAAATCCGGCAGCGGCAACACTTCCGACCCGCTCGCCGCGCTGGACGCCGTGATTCATCAAGTAGAACCGGCGATTTACCTGTTCAAAGACTTTCACCGGTTTACCGACGACGAGCGGTGCAACCTGTCGGTCATCCGCCGGCTGCGCGACGTGGCCCACCATTTGCGCGACACCTACAAAACGATCGTGATCACGTCGCCGCTGATGCGGATCGCGCCCGAACTGACCAAGGACGTCACCGTGATCGATTTCGGATTGCCCGGAACCGACGACTTCAACAAGTTGCTCGATCGCATCGTCGAAGACGTCAAAGACAATCCCAAAGTGAAGATCGATCTCGACGCAGAATCGCGCGAGCGTCTGCTCAACGCCGCCCGCGGCCTGACGCTGAAAGAAGCGGAGAATGTATTTGCCAAAACGCTCGTCACCGACGGCCGACTCTGCGGCAACGACGTGAATGTCGTGTTCAGCGAGAAGCAGCAGGTCATCAAAAAGAGCGGACTCTTGGAATACTACGAGTCCCAAGAGAAGTTCAGTGACGTGGCAGGGCTCGAAAACTTGAAGGAGTGGCTCAAGAAGCGGTCCATCGCGTTTACCGACAAGGCCCATCGCTTCGGGTTGCCGTCGCCGCGCGGCGTGTTGCTGCTCGGCGTGCAAGGTTGCGGCAAGAGCTTGTGTGCGAAAGCGGTCTCCGGCCTGTGGGGACTACCGCTCCTGCGGTTCGACATCGGTCGGATGTTCAGCAGCCTCGTGGGTTCGAGCGAGGAGAACATTCGTCGGGCAATCCAAGTCGCCGAGAGCGTGGCGCCCGTGATCCTATGGGTCGACGAAATCGACAAGGCCTTGGCGGGCGCGGCGAATTCGGCGGGGAGCGACGGCGGCACGGCGGCCCGGGTATTTGGCACGCTGCTCACCTGGCTCTCCGAGAAAACGTCGCCCGTGTTTGTCATCGCCACGGCCAACGACATCAGCAATCTGCCGCCCGAGTTGTTGCGCAAAGGGCGGCTCGACGAGATCTTCTTCGTCGATTTACCCAGTCCGTTGGAGCGCCAAGAGATCTTCCGCATCCACATCGAAAAGCGTGGCCGGACTGCCGCCAACTTCGATCTGGAGGACCTGGCCCGCGTGAGCGAAGGCTTCAATGGCGCGGAAATCGAAGAAGCCGTGATCGCCGGCTTGTTCGATGCGTTCAGCACTCAACAGGAACTCAACACCGAAATCGTCAAGGGTGCGATTAACGAAACGGTGCCCCTCTCCAAAACGATGAGCGAAGAACTCAATCGATTGAGAACGTGGGCCACCGGCCGGTCTCGGCCCGCATCGGGGGCGTTTGCGCAGATTCTGGACGAGGGGCGGCGAAAAATCGAACTGTAGCGTGTCGAATTCGTGCTGAAATCAACGGCAACTAATCGAGGTGAAGCATGAGCACAGTAATGGTCATTACGCCAATCATTATTGCGAATTGGCCGGCAATTACTGCGGCCGTGGCGGCAGCGGTGGGAACGATGGGCTTTGCCGCGCTGCAGGAAACCGAGGTGACGAGCCGCGTGGGGACCGCCACCGCCCGCGAGGAAATCGACCTGGAAGACAGCGAAATCCTCCAAACGACGGCCGGCACCGGCGAAGAAATTGTCGTGGAACGCGACGGAATACGAGCCATCTTCAGCCGCGACGCCCGCGGCCAACTGAAGCTTTGCATCGAGGGCGGCGGGCTCAGCAAATCGCAACTCCGCAAGCTGGGCGAGGAGCTGATCGGCCGCGTGACGCAGCAGTATGCGTACCACCGCATTGTTACGGAACTTAAAGAACGCAACATGACCATCGTCGACGAACAAATCACCCAGGACCAAACGGTCAAGATCCGCGTCCGCAACTGGTAAGGAACCTCGCATGGCCCAAGAAGAACTCGAAATCACGATCGACGCGCAAGGCCGCGTACAGGTCCGCACCATCGGCATCAAAGGCGCCCGCTGCCTCGACTATGCCGAAGCGCTGGCCCGAATCTTAGGCCGCGAAGAATCTCGGCAACTTACGAGCGAATACTACGAAGTGGAGCAAACCACGCGGTCGCATATCGATGTGAAGCAGCGACGGTGAGCCGTTCGCAAAACAGGTTAGAAGATAAGTGTCTTTCGTGCCGGCAATCGAATCCGTAGATGAGAGTCATGATGGACCCAGGCAAGCGCCGACGGGGGAGATCGCTCTGCCGACTCTCACCGAGTTGCCTGCAACATTGACGGCAGAGGAATTACGCACATGTTTTCGGCGCCGCTACGATCATCTCAAGGCTCTCGACATCGAGTACATCTTTAATGCGCACAGTTTCGAAGGTGACTTAGATATCGTTCCGTATGGACAGATGCACTTCGCGTTCTCAGGTGAAAAGCGACTGAAATTGCAGTCAGGTGGCGGTCGCTCTTACCCAAGTACTTTGCCGGCCCAAGCAGATGGCACCCACTACTTTCCGTACAAATACCCTCATGATGCTTGGTGCTGGAATGGCGAAATACAGCAGGACTTCCATTCAGGCGGAAGCAGCAGCCATGTTAATGCAAGCAAGAATGATTGGGTGGACTCGGACATCTATCTCTCGAACGCCGGAATTCCCATAGGCACGTTCGATGATCAGGGGGCCGCGTGTCAAGGTTCCTGCTATAGCCGTTCGTGGACGCTTGAGGTAATTGATCAAAGTCAGGACTGGGAAGTGCTGCCTCGACTGGAGTTCATTAACGGTGCGGCCTGTCACGTTCTGCAATCGAAGTCACGCTATGTAAAGCGACTTTGGATCGATCCAAAAATCGATTTTGGAGTTCGCTTTAAGGATCAATGTTCTCGTCCGCTGCGGAGTCGACTTCGCATTCAAAATATGCCTCACACCAAATGGCCTGTGCTACACCGCACAGCGATCAGAGACTATCGATTGGTGGGCGGGCGAGTCTGGCTGCCTTGGCGATTGGAAAGCGTCCAGTACATGAATCGGCATTCCATTCGGTCGCTCGGCCGACCGACAAACGCTTGTGTTTGGGAAGTCCAACATCTGGCCATCAACGAGGAAGTGCCCGAGAGTCGGTTCAAATTGCAGTTTCCAACGGGGGCGACGGTCATGGATGCGGTGCGAAAGCGCATCTTCAAAGTAGGCGAAGATGGCACGGAAACAATGGTCAATGATTTGAGGGAATAGCGGCCGAGATGCAATGCCCCAGCTGTGAGTTTCAGAACATGCCGGGAAGCGGGCGATGCGCCCGCTGCGGAGCGTCGTTGGCTTTGGCGTCGGCGACGATTGACGTCATTCCCCCGCGCGCAGGAAAGCTGCAGCGGAACTTGCCGCAGTTTTGGGGCTTTCGTCGCGGCTGGGCGAATTTCGTCCAGGCGGCCAGCCAGCCGTTTGCTGCCACGTTCTCGCGCTTCGACGACGTTCGCTTCGACCCCGGGACAGTGTTCCGTTTGATCGTTCCCGGTTGGGCTCAAGTTTATCGCGGCAAGCGCGAGCGTGGGCTGTTGTTCCTAGCCGCGTATTTGATCACCTTTTTCCCGGCGCTGCTATTTACGGGTACGATGCTCGGCAGCACGTTGCTCGGGCTCGCATTTGGCATCCACGTGATGTCGGCGGTCGACGCGATGGTGGGGCGATTCAGCGATTTCGCCGGCCGCGTGTCCTTCTCGCTTTTTGCCGCGATGGCGCTGTTCGGCTTTGTTTATCTGCCCGTTGGGTACGTGACGACGCGCGTCGCCACGCCGATTCAGATTACCCAGTTGGTTCCCGGCTTCGAACGGGGTGACGTTCTCTGGTACGACCGCTCTGCGGAAATCAAGCCCGGGGATTTGGTGTACTACGAAGTACCGCGTACGACCGTCAACGGTCGACTGACCAACGGTCAGGCTGCCAACTTCGTATTTCAAAATGGTTGGATCAATCGCGTTGTGGCTGTGGAGGGACAGTCGGTTGTCTGGCGAGATGGAAAACTCCTCGTGGATGGCGAGCTTTTCTCAGGGAGCAATTCAACGCTCGCACCGGAAGGGCTTGCACAAGAGTTTGTCGTTCCAGCGGGCAAGGTCGTCATTCCACCGGGAACACTGATCCGGGACGACATGCAATTAGGCGGTGAGGCCTGGCTGCGACTGAGCGTCGTGTCTCGTTCCGACGTGATGGGAAGATTGTTTTTCCGCTCCTCGCCGCTCCGGCGAATTTCGTTCATCGACTAAATCCGGCGTTCACGATGCGGTTTGATAAACTTGAGCTTGATCCGTCCGACGATCGACCGCCCGATCGACCCGCGGCGGCTGCGCGCGTCGACAAGGATGAGCACCATTGGATGCGGCTGGCCGGCGAAAACCGGCGAACCGGGAACTACGAGAACGCCCTGCGGTTCTTTTCGCGGGCTTTGGAAGTGAATAAGGCGCTGGTTCCCGCTTGGGTGGGGCAGGTGCAGATGCTGGTGCAACTGCACGAGTATCCGCAAGCCAGTCTCTGGAGTCAGAAGGCGCTCGAGTTGTTCCCGTCGCAGGGCGATTTGATGGCCGGTCAGGCGCAGGCCGAGTGCCGCATGGGCAACGTCAAGAAAGCCTATGCCCTGAGCGACGGCGCCTTGCGGCAGCGCGGCGAGTCCGCCTATCGCTGGCAGGTTCGCGGCGAGTTAATGGTCAACGGTAAGGAACGCACCGATCGCCATTGCTTCGACAAAGCACAATTGGCGGAGCCCGATTGGTTGGTCCCCCTCGAGTCGGCCATCATCTACAGCTTCTACAACGTGTTCAGCAAAGCGCAGCAGCGTGCGCAAATGGCCGTCGAAAAGGCGCCGGATGCGTATTACGCCTGGTACATTCTCGGCGCGTCGCAGGCGAAGATAGGATTCTCCAATCCGGCCATCGCCAGCTTTAACCGCTGCCTCGAACTTTGCCCGCGTCATTCGGATGCCATGTCGCAGCTCGCGGAGCTCGAACGCGGAAGTTGGCCTTTTGCGCGAGTGGTGGCGCGGTGGTTCGGACGGTAGAGAGCAATTTCATGACTTGGACACTGGAACGGATTTTGAAAGGCGCACGCGCGCATCACGCCAGCGATGTGCACCTGGTGCGCGGTGTCGCTCCCGCGTTGCGGATCAATGGCGAGATTCGCCCTATCGAAGGTCCGCCGCTGGAAGCTGCCGATTTACAGTCTCTGTTTGAAACTACGCTCAATGCCGCGCAGAAGACTCAGTTTGAGAAGGAGTGGCAAGCTTGCTTCTCGCGGCATTTCTCCGGCATCGGTCGTTTTCGCGTCGCTGTCTACCTACACGCCGGTTGTCCCGAGTTTTCGATTCGTCTGTGCGAAACTGTCGTTCGATCTGCCGAGGAACTTGGGTTGCCGAAGGTAGTCGACGAGCTCACCAGATTGCCGGGCGGACTCATTCTGGTGACCGGCCCCACCGGTCAGGGGAAAACGACCACGCTCAACTACATGATCAACGCGATCAACGAAGAGCGGCGGGCCAAAATTATCACGATCGAAGACCCAGTCGAGTTTGCCCACGAGAACAATCGCAGCATCATCATCCAGCAAGAAATCCTGGGCGACGTTCAGTCATTCAAGGCGGCGCTAAGAAATGTCCTACGCCAGGACCCGGATGTGATCGTCATCGGCGAAATGCGCGATCTCGAAACAATCGAAACCGCATTGGTGGCCGCGGAAACTGGCCACTTGGTGATTGCCACGCTCCACACTCCCGACTCCGTGCAGACGATCCAGCGCATCTACAGTGTCTTTCCTTCTTCGCAGCAGAACGCCATCACCGTCCAGCTGGCCAACAGCTTACAGGCGATTCTCGCTCAGAAACTACTGCCCAAGGCTTCCGGGGATGGGCGTGTGCTGGCGACGGAAGTGTGTATCGCAACGCACGCCGTTCGCAATCGCATCCGCGACCAAGAAGTCCACATGCTGTACAGTGACATGCAGACGGGCAGAAAGCACAAGATGCAGACCATGGATCAAGTACTCTTGGAACACTATCAACGGGGTGATATTAGCTACGATGTCGCTATTTCAAATGCCCGGGAACCGGACTTTATTCGACACAAGACGGCAGGCACTAGCTCCCAGTCCGTTTAATTGTCCAATCAGCAGCTTTCATCCCTCTAAGGCGCGAAGAAAACACGGGGGTTCTGGCATTTTACGTGCCTCTTGGCGTGAGTTTTCAGCCGTCATACTCGGTTTGAGTGTGTGTTCATGTGTATATAACCACGGGCGGCTAAATTCAAGAGAACGTGCGGTCACAAGCATGATTGTGCGCGGGGCTAGCGACGAGCGACTACACGCCATCTATAAACTATAAACGAAGCCAGCGGGCCGTATTGCAGCTCGCTGGTGGTGTTTCAGAATGAGAAGTTGCAAACGCCAGGGCGGCTTACTTGCGGTTAAGCCGCGCGGCGACGAAGCCATGTCAGCGCTACCGCAGCCAATAAGGCCAGCCCGATGCTGGCCGGCTCGGGCACCCGCGTGAAGTCGATGCTGACGTTGTCGACGCCCTGGTTGAGGAACAGCTGGTTGTCGACCTCGGCGAAACGGATCTTGAACAGTCCGCCGCCGCCCACGAGGCCGGTGATGTCGAAGGAATAGGACGTATACGGATTCGGGTTGCCTATCTGCGGATCGACGCCCAAATAGTAATTCGCCAGTACGCCGGCACCCGTGTCGAAGGGCGGTGCGAAGGGGGACAAAATATCAACCCGGGCGTGTTGATTTCCGCCGGCGTTGTGGTCCAGACCGGCGGGATTGACGATGGGCCCACTATCAGAATCGTTGACGAACATGTCGAACGACAGAATCACGGACGCGGCCGGGGCGGGGACGATAAAGAATTGTTCGAGCACATGAGTGCCGGGGCCGCCTTGATCCGTGACGGCGTAGAACAATCCGCCGGCGGGGCCGACTGTTGGCAAACCGGCAAATGGCGTGAGACCATCGGCGTCGTCGATAAACCACGATCCCGAGCCGCCGGGCAGATCGGTCACCGTCCAGCCGGCGAAGGTGCCGGTCTCGAAATCGCCGTTGGTGATCAGTTCAATCGCTCCCACCGGCGATGATGCGAACAGAAAGCAAAGACTGCCGGCCCCAATTAGGGCCCGACTGATGGTAGGGGTCATTAGGCATCTCCTAGTAAAGTTTTTGCTATCGTCTAGGGGTATCTTCTCAACCGCTAGCACTCCTGGCAGTTGACTTTTTTGCGAAACTGCTATGAATTGGGTTATGGCCAGATTGGATGTACAAGTGATTCTGGAGGAGGTTGAACGGCTGCTGGCAGAGGAGACGCTGTCCGGGCGC
>JBGSUJ010000117.1:0-1504 GCA_041753435.1 Pirellulales bacterium
TTCCGATTCGCTTCGCCGCACTTCCAAAAGTCGCGGGAAGCTGTTCCACCGACTCGTTCAGCAGGCTGTGCAGGTCGATCCGGTCACATGGGAAAACGTCGCAAAAGGCCCGCAAATTTAACATGAGTGAACCGGATACCCCTTTAAGGGTATTTGTCCTGAGCAGTAGAAATAATCGTTCCCCTATCTCGCGATGGGCGTGAACATTTCTGGTAAGGCGCTTCGCGCTGAAACACATACGTGCTCGGCCACGCCTCCGAACAGCTACGATTGCGAGGCAATAGCCTCGGTGCGCCGAGAACCCATCACAACGAGGGCCGGAGACGGCCTTGCATCGCGAAACCAATGCTGCTCGCGGCGAGCAGAGCGAGCAAACAGCTAGAGGGCTCCGGAACCGGGGTCAGAAGGGCGACCGGACCGCCAACCATCGATTGTTGCAGCTCGTCGAAGCCAAAAAACTCAATGTGAGCCTGTGAACTGCCGACCATCGGTGGCAGGGGTGAGACAAACGAATGCGTGGCCGTCTCTCCCGCGGCCAAGTCACCCTCCAGCCCGGCGAGCAACCAGTTGAAATTGGCGCTATTGACGCTGGCGTTGATGGCTTCATACACATATTCGTATAGGCCGCTGGGCAACTGTTCGACGGTAGTGACGAATTCGGCAAGAATCGCCTCGGTTTGGTCGTTCTCGTCAATGAACTCCACAAGCGAGCGAGTTTGCAGCGGCTGAAAGGTCGAAGCCGAGCTAAAGGCGCTGTTCGCCAATGAGCTAACTTCGGAATCGCCAGGGGCCGGGTTACCTGCCAGTGTCAGCGGCACGTGATAGTCGGCATCGCCCGAGACGGTGTAAAAAGTACCACAAACGAAAACGCCACAGTTGAGCACGTCAAACGTCGCAGTCGAAGTTGCAATTCCGGGACTCCCATAGCCCACAACACTCCAAACCATCGGCGATAATCGAACGCCGCCTATGAGGGGCATCCGCCCCTCTACCACACCGTTATGCACGGGCCAGTGGTAGTCGAATGGCAGGAAGTCGATCCGCGTGGCCTTAATATAATACCGGGCTCGTGTTCGTGGCCCGAACGCGGTTGCTTCGCTCACCCACTCCGATACGGCGAATGTATCGTCCTGGTTGCCGATCGGCCCACCGCGGTCGACATTGAAGCCCGTGCTAATCGTATTTAGAACCGTGACTTGCTGGGCCAAGGATTCCGTGGGGCTCGCGTGCAGAACGAGCCAACCAACTACGATCGTGGCTGTAATTAAGAATTTCATTGCCTCTTCCTCGCGAGATAAGGTGCCAACGGTTGATTCGTACCCACGAATTATGGCCGGGGAGCTCGCTTGACGCAAGCATTTACCGCCGATTTCCGCAGTCCTTAATTCGATGAAGATTTCGGCGGTTTCGGGGAGGTTGAGTCTATAAAACAAGGGGTATGATGTCACTGTTTTCACCGTATTTTTCAATTGCATGCGCCTCGCGGGGCTTTTCTGGGGCGTGT
>JBGSUJ010000118.1:0-20416 GCA_041753435.1 Pirellulales bacterium
GCCGCCACGATCGCCTCGGCCAACGGCAACTCACTCGCCCCGCCCCACACGGCCACGCTCGCCAAGCCATGCACCTTCGCCAGATGCCGCGCCAGCTCGCCGTATCGCTCGGCCGGCCAAACCTTCGAGGGCCAACCTGCCCCCGGATTCAAGATCGCCACCCGCCGCCCCGCCAGGCCATTCGACCGCACGAACTCCTCCGCCACTTGCGCATCGACGTCCCGCTCCGGCAGCTCAAACCGTACCTCCGGCGACTTGATGCCCAGCGGCTTGAGCAGCTCCAGATAATGCTCGATCACATGCGACCCGCTGCACTCGACCAGTTCATTGTGGAACCAGCGGCTCAGCTCGCGTCCATCATCGCCCGCTTTACCGATCCGCCGCCCCGCGCCGCTGAGCCAGGCCGCGATCGCGCTTTTGGTGAGACATTGCAGATCGATCGCCGCGTCGAATTGCAGGGCCTGCAGCCGCTGCCTGAGGCGCCAAACTTCCCGCGGCGACTTCAGCCAGCCCCGCGGCACGCGGATCAAGGCATCGAGCGCCGGATGCCCCTCGAGCAAATCCCCGGCCCGGCCTTCGACCACCCACCCCAGAAACGCCTCTGGCAGCGCCTCCCGCAGGGCACAGAGCACCGGCACACCATGAATCACATCGCCAATCGCGCTAAGGCGAACAATCAGAATCCGCGGCTGATTGGGGACTGCGGCAAGAGCCATTTCGACGATCCGTGTCGCGAGAGTTCAGGCTTCGTTAATCAAGCCGCATTGTATCGGTTCCGCCAATAAGCGGGGACACCGATTTCTGCCGATCACACGCCGCATTCGTGCCGGGGATAGACAAACCACGAAAACTACGATGCCGCCGCCTTCGTGCAGTAATAGATTTCGCCCGTGTATTTGCGCCAGGCAGCAATCCGCTCAATTTCTTCGGCCGAGAGGAAATCCTCGGGGCCGATTGACTTTACGTTAAAGCCAGCTTCCTTCAATCGATCCACGAAGTCGGGCCCGTAACGCCGGACATGGTCATTCTGGCCAAATAGCCGCAACCGTTCCTGCGGATCGGTGATCGAAGGATCTTCAACTGTTTTCTCGGCCGATATCGGCACCATCAGAATCGCCCACCCAGAGGGTTTCAACACGCGAAAAAATTCACGCATTGCCTTCCGGTCATCGGGCACGTGTTCTAGCACATGAGAGCAATAAACGATGTCGAAGGTGTCGTCGGGATACTGGATATCAGTGATATCCATCTTCACGTCCGCCGGCTGCATTAGGTCTGCCGTCAGGTAACCACTTCCAATCTGCTTTCGAAACCTGGGTTCAAAGCACTTCTCGGGCGCTATGTGCAGCATCCTCTTGTTCGATGACTCGAAGAAATCCGTTTTTTCTTCCAGAAATCGCCATACCAAACGGTGCCTCTCAAATGAATCGCAAAAAGGACACCGAGCATTCGATCGCGGCCAATCACTTCCATATGCACAATATCGTCTGGCACTCATGGTGCACACAGGGCAGTAGTAGCGGCTTCCGGAAAATGCGATTCTCGCAAACGTATAGCGTACGGATTGCGGAAGCTTTTGAACAATCTTGCGAGTCAGCCGGCTCATACGTCATCCCTTGAGAAGATACCCATCCAACCAAGTTACATTGTCAATCGCTAAATCCCAAAGCAATTACTCGCTCGATAGAAAATCGACGTACGCGATTTCACAGGCAAGATGGGTACCATGCCATCAAAGTCCAACTGCCGGAAGCCCGCGTCTCGCAAGAACTCCATGCCCGGCCGATACTTTTCCCGATCGGTATTATCCCAGACGATCACCCCGTCGGCCTTGAGCGCGGCCAAAGAATTCTGCGCACACTCAACTCGCTTCCGCCCGTCAATCACGACGACATCAAACTCGTTTTCGTATTGAGCAATCGCTTCACTGTAACCGTTGTCCAACGCTGCCTGTAGATACTGGACGTTCTCAGGCATCTTCGGTGCCATCCGTTCGTACCACGCTGGATCGTGTTCGCACGACACCACGCGACGAACCCGCCCGGCCCACCACAGCGTTGAATTGCCGCTGCCAAACTCAAAGAGCGACATTTCCTTTCGTAGTCGACCTTCGAGAAAGGCAATCGCGGGATAAGTCAGCCAAGGAATCGGGCGATTCTCCCCATCTACCGCCATGCCCGAAAAAACACTCGCGAACCAACCCACGCTTTCCAAGTAGTTCTTGGGTTTGCTCAGGTCATGCAGGGCCAGCAGCTTGTCGGTCGCGCGCTGTTGGTGCAAGATCTTTGCAATTGGTCGTTTCCAGTTCATATCGGGACTCTCAGAATGTTCAGAAAGCTCGCTAGGAGTTCCAAAGGAAAGATACTCCACTGGTTAGGAAATCCTGCAGCATTTGAGAACTCGATTTCGATTTATTTGCCTACCAGCGATCTACTGTAATACACCAGCCGATGTCGGCCGGCAGAGGTCAGCAGCATCACGCCGACCCAAACTACCGCAGCTGCGATTGAATAGATTGCAAGGTCTGCATAGCTATTTCCGGTCGCAACGAACCCGCGAATTAGCACTGTTTCCGTGAGTACGGCCGTTGCCACGAGCGCCGGCACCCGCACACTGAACAACAAGTCGCGTAAGCGCACTGGCCCCTCGCGAGTCGCCAAGTAAACCAGCGTCGGCATGTGGATCGCAATATTGGCAACCACATAACAGGCCGCTACATAGACCGGCCCCCAGGGCAATCCCACCAGAAATGAAGCCACGCTTACGATCGACGCAAAAATGCTCCACCCAAACATTTCCTTGGCCCGACCTTGGCTAATTAACAACCAACCCAGTGAGGCCGTGAACGGCTGAACTAACGCTGCCACCCCCAACCAAGCAAAAATTGGCACCGCTTCCATCCACTGGGCCCCCAACAACACCTCGATGCACAGATCGCGCGTGGCCAACACAAATACCATTAATGGTACTGTGACCAACAGCAGCGATTCGAGTATTTTCCCGTAAGCACGTCGGTATCTTGGCGGATCGTCAACCGATCGACTCAGCGCGCCCACCGTGACCCCGGTCAGCGGTCCCATTATCTGCTGCAATGGAAACAGCAGCAATTTGTAAGCCTGGGCATAAAGGCCAAGTGGCATCGCTCCCCAATACCAGCCAATCAGCATATTGTCTGCGTTGCGTGAAAAGTAATTGGTCAAATTGAAACCTGTTAAGTGCCCGCCGAAGGCGATCATCTGCCAAACGCCCGTGTTGCGACGTGGTCGGCTAGGTCGCCACCCACAGGCCACCCATGTTCCGCTCATCCGAACAAAGGCTGTTACTACCGGAAACACCACCATCGCCCAATAATCTCGGTAGCACCACGCCCAGGCTATCGCAGCAGTATACCCCATCAACACACTGAGGACTTGCACTGTCGCGATCACCTTGAACCGCATGGCTCGACGCAACAGTGCTTGCGGCTGCAACGTCAACCCGGCAAACACGAATGACGGACACAACGCCAGCGTAATCGCGATCAATCGCGGCTCGCTGTAAATCCAAGCGATCAATGGTGAAAGGGCGGCCACCAAAAAGGAAATGGCACTACCTAAAGCGAGCGACAGCCAGAATAAGTTCGATACTTGATATTGCGTAATCTTCGGGCGTTGAACGGTGGCCATCGCCAGCCCGACATCAACAAACATCACTGCAAAATGCGTGAACACCGTCACCATGGCCACCAAACCAAAATCCGCGGGATCCAGCAGTCGGGCCAGGATTGGAAGGGCCGCCAACTGGATCCCCACTTGGGCAGCTTGCGCGGCCGCGGTGAACATTCCGCCCCGCACGGTCTTCCGCTTCAGATCGCTACAAATCGATTCGTCGGAAAAATAGTCGATTTTCTTGGCCATCATGGAGCGCGTCGCGGTACTGCTGGTCGCGTAAAAGCTAGACTTGACGAATCGAATACTCGAATTCCCCGTGCGGACGTCCGATCATTGGCAGTCGGTAGCGCGGATTTTGAGAGACCCTTCATTCTACCACGTACCGGCGACGTCGCCATGCTGGCTTACGGAGATAACTCAGCCCCACCATTGGACATTGGCCGGCAATCTAGCCTTGTGTATTTACATGGCATTAAGTCTAACGGCCTGTTCCAACCTACCAAGTATTACTTAGAACGGCACGGGGCGATGAGGCGCTTCATGAAATATTCAGTGGCTGTATTAAATCTCCGGGGTCGATTTCTCACCCAACCTTTAGTATCTTAGAGAGAGATACCTGACTCCACCCGTGGTGAGCGCCGGCGACCGTTTGCAAGGAATGCGTGGCCACTTTTATGCCTCGAGTCGGACATTTCTCTTACAGCAAAACCGGCACCATGAATGACCAAGAACAAGTTTACACGCTCGATGAAGAGTCGCTCCGAAATTTCGCGCAAAAGGGACACCAAGACGAACGTTCGCTGGGCCAAACGGGTGCGGGAAACGCGGTCAAAGTACGGCGCGTTGTGCAGTTAATTAAGGACCTTGCTGGCCGACCGGTCTCAGAGTCGCGCGTGCTGGACCTAGCCTGCGGAGAGGGCGTATATTCGATCGAAATTGGGTTGCGCGGCGCAGAAGTCCTCGGTACAGACGCGCGCACCGAACGTATGCAGATTGGGATCGATTCCGCGCGGAAGAACAATTTGTCCAACGTAACGTTCCGCCAGGAAGATGTGCGAAGCATTTCAAAGGACTCGCACGGCGAATTCGACGTCATCCTGTTCCTGGGGATTCTATATCACCTCGACGTGCCCGCTTCGTTCCAGGTGCTCGCGAACCTCTACGACATGTGCAGCCGCATGTTGATCATCGACACCCACATCAGCCTGGTCGATGTAGAGCGCGTTCGTTTCGCTGATCGAGAATACGGGGGCAAGCGGGCATGGGAACACCGCGGAGATGCGACGCCCGATCAGCGCCAGAAGGCCCTGCTGCAATCGATTGATAATACGCAGAGCTTCTGGTTCACGCGCCAGTCACTGATTCAATTGCTGGTAGATTTGGGGTTTACGTCCGTCCTTGAGTGCTTAGCACCCCTGGAACCGAATAAGGCGGCCAATCGAGTCACTCTGGTGGCGCTCAAAGGTGAACCAGTGAAGATCTCCACCTATCCCTGGCTCAACGAACTCTCGGAGGGCGAGATCGCCGAACGGCTGCAAGCAACCACGCGAAGTGGCAAGCGCCGCAACGTCAAGCACCTCCTGCGAGACGCCGCTAATGTCGCACTGCGGCCGCTGGGACTGGAACTGCAGCGGCGAAGTCGATAGTCCCCAATTTGACTGACCTCGTCTCAATGAAACCTCAACCATGCGGATCTCCGTCGTCATCCCTTGCTACAACGCCGCACGTTGGGTAGCCAATGCGCTTCATAGTGTGGCTGGGCAGACTTGCCCGCCGCACGAAATCATCGTTGTCGACGACGGATCGACCGACGATTCGGTGCGAGTAATCGAGTCGTGCGGGGTACCGGTGCGTCTGATGCATACCGAGCGGGTAAACGCCGCCGCCGCTCGCAACGTGGCTATCGACGCCGCCAAAGGCGACTGGATCGCGTTCCTCGATGCCGACGATCGCTGGTATCCGTTCCATCTGGAGCGAGCCACGCGGCTGCTTAACGGCGGCCACGACGTGGCTTACTTAAGTCTGATGGACCTCGTCGATGAGCAGGATCGACTGACCGAAGCTCGAAACCCCTGGCCGATTGCCGAGCCGACGGCCGGTCTCACGCACCAACAGTGTATCGACTTCTGGCAAATTAAGCGTAATTTCTATTCGCTGATTACGATCGTCGCCAGCCGAGCGCGGCTGCAGGAAGTCGGTGGCTTCGATACTACCCAAAAAAAGGCTCACGACGTGGAGTTGTGGCTGCGATTAATCCACGGCCGCACGTGGGCGTACGACCCCGTGGCGACCGCCCTCCATGCGACCCAGCGGCCTGGGGGCATCACGCAATCGGGCCGGGCCGAAAGTCAGTACTTTCTGATGCGAGGCTTTCTCAACAATCGTGACCGTTATCGCGATACGCCCGCGTTCGAGAACATCCTGCAACACACGGCTCGCGAAACGATCAGCTCGGCTTTGCGGCAAGGAAACCGCGACGACCAGCGGCGGATTTGCGATATCGCCTGGCAGTTTCTGCGGCCTGCAGATCGTTTCGTATTTAGCACATTGGGCCGTCTGCCGGTTCTCTATCGTGCGCTCCACGGGGGGCGTATGAAATTAAAGTCGCTCTTCTTTGGAAAACGTCCATCCAGCCGCGCGCGAATGGAAGAGCATCCGTCGCGCGATTCCGTGGCAGTGCCATCGGAGCTGTTCGATGCCACCGTCGTCATCGTCACCAAGAACCGCAAAGAAGAATTACGACAGGCGATCGCGTCGGCGGTCGAGCAAGAAGGCCGTGTGGAAGTGCTGGTGATCGACGACGGCTCGACGGATGGCACCTCCCAGATGATCTGCGACGAATTCCCCACGGTTCGCCTGGAGCGCGTCGAGCAATCTCAGGGCTATATCGTCCACCGCAATCGGGCTGCCAACTTAGCCGCATCACCAGTTATTTTCTCCCTCGACGACGACGCCGCCTTTTCCAGCCCGCTCGTCGTTCAGGAAACGCTTGCCGAATTCAGTCACCCTCGCGTTGGTGCCGTTGCGATACCATCGATCGATATCAATCGGCCCGGACGGCCGCTCTATCGTCCGGCCCCTCCCGACGACTCGATTTGGGCAACCGACACCTACCGTGGTACCTCGCATGCGCTTCGGCGCGAACTCTTTCTTGCACTTCACGGTTATCGAGAATCTTTTTTCCACCAAAGTGAAGAAGGCGAGTTCTGTTTACGGCTGTTGAATCTCGGTTACATCACGCGAGTTGGTGCTTCGAGTCCAATTCATCACTTTGAGTCACCCAAGCGAGATCGAACGCGCATCTTCACTTATAATGCCCGCAATCGAATTCTTTTCGCCTGGTACAATGTGCCTTGGCCTGAGCTGGTGGTCCAACTGCCGGGCAGCATCATCCGCGTGTTACTCTACGGACTGAAAAGCGGCTACTTATTTGCTTCGCTGCGCGGTGTTGCGTTTGGCCTGGGAATGATCTTGAAGGAATTTGGCCAGCGAAAGCCCGTGAATCGAAGGGTGTTTCGACTGAGCCGGCAATTGCGCCACCAGGGACCAGAGAAGCTTTCAAAAATTGAATCCGCCTTGCCCCAAACTCGGCCCTAGCGAGCGTTTCACCTCACCGTAGCGTTTTGCCGCGGGGCATTCCGGCAGATCCAGCCCTCCACGACCAACTCCCGCGGCCACGGCCGCCGGCCCAAGCGTGTGCGCAGGGAGGCCTGTTCCCACAGCCCATCCGCATAGCAAACGGCGACATGGTCTGGCTTTAGTTCGCAAATCGATGTCGCCAATTCGCGCAGGCGGTGGCGGCCGCTCAATACCGGATGCCGTGGCGTCTTTGTGAGGCACGGCACCACCTGCAGCCGGTGGCCGAACGGGCCAAGCAACTTCGCGAATTCTGCCGACGCATGCGCCTGCGGTGTGGTCGCCAGCAGGATTTCAATCGGCAGATCGACAAACCCAGGCAGCATTCGCCCCAAATAGGCAAAATGGTGTCCGGTGAAATCAGGCTCAAAAAACAAGACTCGCATCGACAACGTTTCCCTACCCCCGCGGCGGCAACTGCCGCTCGATCTGGTCGAGCCGGTCGGCAATCTGCTGCAGGTAGGTGATGATGATCGCGTGCGTCAGTTGCGCGTCGATCCCCACCGGCGAGTTCTCCACGCTGATATGCTCGACGATCGCCGCGTACTCGTCCTTGGTCCTGGTCATCGGATCGGGGTTCATGCAGTGGTCTCCTCTTACTTTTCTCGTTCAGCCAACCGCAGATCGTGCTCGACCATCATCAGGGCCAGTTCACGAAACTTAACTCGCGGCTCCCAGCCCAGCGTTTCGCGGGCTTTGGTCGCGTCGCCCAGCAGCAGGTCGACCTCCGCGGGGCGGAAGTAGTTCGGATCGACCTCGACGAGCACCTTGCCGTTGGGGCCTTCCCCGCGCTCGTCCTGGCCCTGGCCTCGCCAGGTAAGCGGCAAACCGAGCTGGCCGAATGCCAGCTCGCAGAACTCGCGTACCGAGTGGGTCTCACCCGTTGCAATCACAAAGTCTTCCGGCACATCGGCCTGCATCATCCGCCACATGGCATCGACGTAGTCACCGGCAAAACCCCAGTCGCGGCGGGCGTCTAAATTGCCCAGGTACAGCCGGTCTTGATGACCGAGCTGGATCCGCGCGGCAGCGCGGCTGATTTTGCGGGTCACAAACGTCTCGCCACGTCGCGGCGATTCGTGATTGAACAGAATGCCGTTGACCGCAAAGAGGCCGTATGCCTCGCGGTAGTTTTGGGTGATGTAGAAGGCATAAGCCTTTGCCGCCGCATAGGGACTCCGCGGGTGAAACGGCGTTTTTTCCGATTGCGGGGTCTCCACCACTTTGCCATAGAGCTCCGACGACGAGGCCTGGTAGAACTTGGCGTTCAGGCCGAGCTCGCGCATCGCTTCGAGGATGCGCACGGCCCCCAATCCGGTGACATCGCCGGTGTATTCCGGAATGTCGAACGACACCTTCACATGCGACTGGGCTCCCAGGTTGTAGATTTCGTCCGGGCGCGTGCGCTTGAGAATTTGATTGATCGATGAGGCGTCGCCCAAGTCGCCGTAGCACAGCTTGAGCCGCACGTTGGCGTTGTGCGGGTCTTGGTAGAGGTGATCGATCCGCTCGGTGTTGAACGACGAACTGCGGCGAATGATGCCCCACACTTCGTAGCCTTTTTCGAGCAGTAGCTCCGCCAGGTACGAACCATCTTGCCCCGTGATCCCGGTAACCAGGGCAACTTTGCGAGCTGAAGCAGCAGGAGACATAAATACGCCAGGGGAAGGCAATGGGTGGAAATTTGTCGATGCTTGTTCCATGATAGGAGTTCGATAGCGGACGAATCAAGCGCTGGCAGTTCGAGCCGCCTCGGCAGGCTGACTGCGATACCACTCGTAGGCCGACGCGACCCCTTCTCGCAATGCCATCCGATGCCGCCAACCAAGTGCGTGCAACCGCGTAACATCGAGCAGTTTGCGGGGCGTGCCGTCGGGCAGGCTGGCGTCGAAATTCAGCTTAGCCGCCGGGTAGACGACGCTGCCGACCAGCGTGGCCAGTTCGCGGATCGTTAAGTCCTCGCCCGTCCCAATGTTAATCGTTTGCTCCTCGTCGTAATGCTCGAGCAGGAACAGGCAGGCATCGGCCAGATCGTCGACGTGCATGAATTCGCGCCGCGGCGTGCCGGTGCCCCAGAGCTTGACTTCGGTGCCGTTGGCAACGCGGCATTCGTGAAACTTGCGAATCATCGCCGGCAGCACATGCGAGCTGGTGAGGTCGAAGTTGTCGTGCGGGCCGTAGAGGTTGGTCGGCATCGCGGAAATAAAGTTGCAGCCGTATTGCTGGCGATAGGCTTCGCACGATTTCAGGCCGGCAATTTTGGCGATCGCGTAGGCCTCGTTCGTTGGCTCGAGCGGCCCGGTAAGCAGATACTCTTCTCGAATTGGTTGCGGGCAATCTCGCGGATAGATGCAACTGCTGCCGAGATAGAGCAACTTGGTCACGTTGCATCGCCAGGCCGCATGCAAGACCGTTGCCTGGATCATCAGATTGTCGTACATGAACTCGGCCGGCCGAGTGGCATTCGCGTGAATGCCTCCCACCGTGCCGGCAACATGGACCACATACCTGGGGCGATGCGCGTCGAACCACGCATCCACCGCACGCTGATCCCGCAAGTCAACTTCCTGCCGCGAGGCCGTTTGAATGTTCGTAAAGCCGGCCGCCGGCAGCCGCCGGACCAGGGCGGAACCCACCATGCCACGATGACCGGAGACAAAGATGGGAGCAGTAATATCGATCATTAACGCGACAACCGATAGAGCGGGCTAACTGTTATAGTCGGCGGTCGAAATTACACCCTCGACATGAGTTTACTAGGTTGACCCGGTAATTGTTTGCTTCGCTAACGATTAGTCGGCAAGAGCCTAAGTCCGGACGGCCTCACCGCGATGCACCTTCTGATACTCTTCGTGGATCCAGTGGTAAGTGCGTTCCATGCCGTCGCGGAGACGAATGTCGGGGGCCCAACCAAGATACTTCTTAATGAGCGTGTTATCGCTGTTGCGGCCGTTGACGCCCTTGGGCGCCGAGAGATTGTGGCGATGCACGAACTTTACCCCGGCGATGTCCTCGACCATCTGGGCCAGGCCATGGATCGTCGTGAGCTCGTCGGAACCCAGATTGAGCGGCTCTTCGATGTTGCTGTGCATAATCTTGAGAATGCCCTCGACGCAGTCGTCGATGTACATGAAGCTGCGGGTCTGCTTGCCGTCGCCCCAAATCTCGATCTCCTTGGCGCCCGTTTCCTTGGCGTGGATGATCTTGCGACAGATGGCGGCGGGCGCCTTTTCGCGGCCGCCGTCCCAGGTCCCCAAAGGACCATACACATTGTGAAAGCGGGCGACTCGCGTGGTCAGTCCAAAGTCTTCTCGGAAGTGACGGCACATCCGCTCCGAGAAGAGCTTCTCCCAGCCGTATCCGTCCTCTGGCATCGCGGGATAGGCATCTTCTTCTTTGAGCGGGATGATGTCCTCGCTCTTCTGCTTGTCGGCGTTGTAAACGCAAGCACTGGAAGCGTAGAAGTAGCGGCTTACCTTGGCGTCCTCCGCGGCCTGCAAGAGATGTGTATTGATTAGCACGGAGAGCATGCATAAGGCCTTATTGTTTTCAATAAAGCCCATTCCCCCCATGTCGGCTGCCAGATTATACACTTCGCTCGCACCGTGGCAGACGGCCTCGCATTCCTGGCGAAGCTTCAGGTCGGCCGCGACGTTCTCCACGTCATCGAACACCTGATACCATTGATCAAACGGTTTTATGTCGACGCTGCGGATCCGCTGGAAGCCTTGATCTCGCAAGTGAGCCACCAAATGGCCGCCAATAAAGCCGCCCCCACCCGCCACAACGATTAACTTATCCTTCATGTCTTGAGATTCCCTCAACGTAGAGAAGCCTGGCCGCTTACCAGAAATTTGAACATACCTTATTGTATCACGGCGACCCCAAGCTACCAAGTTACTCGCGGCCGCTGCTTTGAGCGTGATCGAGTTGTCGAACAACTCTCCCGTTCTGAGCCCCTGAGTGCCTCGACAGGGGATCGCACCAGTTTGTTAACCTCACACGCCCGGCAGATATCGATCGGAGAGTCCGTAGTTCGCGCGCAGCCCATGCGGGCCAGAGCGAGCTGTCTTCAGTTGGCAACTTTGGTGCTACTCGACCCAACCGGCTCGCGTTTGATCGTGGGCGAACTTGCTGGACGGGCAAGCAGGATTTTCTCGAACCGGTCGGTTATCCGCTCGAGATCAAAATTCGCTTCCGCATACTGTCGCGCTGCGACACCGTATTTGGCACGTTCAACTGGAAATTCTAGCATTTTTCCTGCCGCCTGACAGAAGCCCTCCAGGTCATCCGGTTCCACCACCAGTCCAGCACCATGATTCTCGACTAGCTTAGCCACCAAATTTTGCCTGGGCACAGCCCCTAGGATGGCCCGCCCAGCACACAGGTAACTGAGTGCTTTCGACGGGACGCTAAAGGCTCCGGCATCTGCTTCCAAAATCACCACGAGCACGTCGCCGCTGCCCAGCACATCCGCCATCCGCTCGAACGGCTGAAAGGGAAAACAACGCAACGAACGAATGTTGGCCGCGGCCGCTTCCCGCTGCAGCCACTCGATGCCCGCCCCTTCCGAAATCACAATCATCTCCCCGTCCTGTTGCCGGTCCAGCACCTTGGCGAGCTCTAGCAGCAGTCGGGGGTTGTGCTTCATCGCCAAGGTGCCCGAGTAAAGGAACCGTGGCCCCGAACTCAAACCCTGTTCGACCGACCACGCATTCTCCCGTGGCCGCAACGGCAAATCGGCTAGTACCGACCAGTTCTCAACCACATGCACCCGCGAAAGGTCGATCCCCCACTGGTCCAGGACCGGTTTGAAGTCTTCTGTAATGACGACGATCGAATCGCTCCGTTGTGCACTTCGGCGATCAAGCGAAATGAAATACTTGCCGATGGCGTGGCCAATCAACGGTAATTTGCGGCTAAGCAGCTTGTAGGCCGCCAGGCCATAGATATCCTGCACCCAAAACACGTGACGAACGCCCTCTGCCTTGCAGAATTTCGCCAACTGATACTGCGGGATCGAAGGCGTATTGCCCGAAAGCACAACCTCGGGTTGAAAGTCGCGGCAGCAATCTACAACAAGACGACCATAGGCAGACTCCATCCTCAACCGACGCAGGTAGCCAGATTTAGGAATCATCTCGCCCAGATCGAGCGCCTGCACGTCGAATCCAGCGAGATCGTCCGGACGACGCTCGACCTCGCCCCGAGGTGTATGAGTGGACGAACAATAGGCATGCAGAACTTGATGCCCGCGTTTCACCAAACCGCGACTCAAATCGACTTGGAACGCATGGCCAGCATAATCGTGGATCAAGATTCGCAAAGCTGCCCATTCCTTCTTGATGCTGCTTGAGGGATACCGTCAGCATTTTCGCCCCAACGCAGATAGGTCAAGTGCACTGCTCCACTATTCTACCAAGGCCAGCTCAACTCGACAGGAGGATCGGGCCGTGTACCGTTACAATCGGCACGATCGCTTCTTGAAGAAGGCCTGATGGCGAGACCACGTGTTTGCGGTTAAAAACTCATGGACCTTCATCGATTCTTTACAACGCATTGTCCCCTGTTTCTTGACAGCATTTTTCAGCACTACTAGGATTGAATTAGGCCAGTAGACAAAACACTTTCAGGCGGCCAGCAGGGGTCGGACTGAATAGGTGGATTGGCCCTTGTCGGTGCCCGGCTATTCGCGGGCGCGTTGGATTCCTAGTTTCGTTCCGCCTCCAGAGGGATGGCCCCCACAGCATCAGTAGGGGAAGATTGGGAGGAGATTCCCAAATCACCCGGATCTCACCCGTCCGAGGCAGGGGATGTCCCGATGGTACGCCGAATGCTTGTAGCGGGGATGCTCTCGGTGGAAATTTGAGGTAGACGAATTGCCTGCCAAACTTAAGCCGAGCCAGGGCGTATAATTCGTAAATTGGATATGCCGTCAAACTCGGTTATTCGCTTTGCAGCAAGCACCAGGCAACTAGCAACCTTTGTGAGCGACGATGAGCCAACTTGACCTGGGAAGTGCCGAAGGGAAGGCCGGATTGGAGGACGATTCGGCTACCGACTTAGAGTTAGCCGAGGAGATGACGGGGGAGCCAGCCAGCCCATCGCTCATGTCTCTCAGTGCGATACGGCCGACCTACCATGGTGTGGCGAGAGCCTCTGCGCTTCCCTTGGATCCACCGAGCGAGACCGACGCTGTCGCCAGAGAAGGTCGGCACGTCGGATTTCAGTACCTGCTCCAGCAGTTGCTCACATCGGGGCCTTTGATTGTCATCGATCTCGCTCTCCTGGTCGTTGTGCTAGCTGTTGCTCGGCAGTTAATGCATTGGGCTGGTGCATGGATTGGTTTGGACCTAACCACCCTCTTCATCCCCGTTGCCACTGGTTTCTTGCTGATTAGTACTGAGCTGGGGCTTTATCCAGGAATCCGCTTCAGTCCAGTCGAGGAACTTCGACGATTGTCGATGGCTGTCACATCGATTTTCGCCGTCTGGATCTTGGCCATGGCGATGATGGCAGGCGGGTTGTCGCTATATCGTTGTGTTTTCCTGGCAGTGGCTTATGGACTTTATATGGTCAGTTTGCCGATTGTCCGCGGCGGCTTGCGTCGCGCACTTGCCAGCCAATCGTGGTGGGGTTTTCCGACCTTAGTCTGCGGAAATGACAGCAACGTCTTCATGGTTTTTGAATGGTTAAGGAATAATCGCCGGCTTGGCCTTCGGCCGGTTGGAGTAATCGCCCCACCTGACATGCTCGACGGCAACGACAGTCACTCATGTTACTTGGGTACCTGGACCCAAGCCCGAGATGTAGCTTTGTCGAAAGGAACCTATTGGGCTGTTGTCGTGCCGGCCGAGGACCAAGCAAACACAACTGCCGAAACCATTGCCGAACACCTGACCACGATCCCACATATCCACATCCTGGCCGATTCTGCCGACATATCCTCTGGCCGGGCCCGTCATCAGCAGTTCGAGGGGCTAGCGGGCGTACAAGTCCAGCAGAACCTGATGCTGCCGTTCCCACGGTTCACCAAGCGTATCCTCGATTTGACGGCGTCGCTCGTCGGTGGCTTCCTGCTCTTGCCGCTGTTTTTCTACATTGCTGTCGCTGTCAAATTGTCGTCCCGCGGACCGATTCTCTACGGACACGACCGCATCGGCAGAGATGGCCGGCATTTCAAAGCCTGGAAATTCCGCACCATGTTCCAGAACTCGAACGACCTGCTCGAATACTATCTCGAGCAGCACCCAGAACTGCGCGCGGAATGGGAAAAAGACCACAAACTCCGTTACGACCCGCGAGTCACCCGCATCGGCCGCTTCATTCGCAAAACCAGCCTCGACGAGTTGCCGCAGATTTGGAACGTCATCCGCGGCGACATGAGCCTGGTCGGCCCTCGGCCCATCGTTACCGCCGAAATTGAAAAATACGGCCCTTATTATGGCCTCTATACGATGGTGACTCCCGGCATCACGGGCGTTTGGCAGGTTTCGGGACGCAACAATACAACCTATGAGGAGCGCGTGCAGCTCGATTCCTACTACGTTCGCAACTGGTCGCCCTGGCTGGATCTGTACCTGCTGCTGCGGACGATTCGGATCGTGCTGTTTGCAGATGGGGCTTATTAATGCGGCCTGCCAATTGTTCTTGCTCGGCTTGATTCGAGAGCGGCCCGCTGCCATCTAATTAGAAGTTGGAGTTCGGCTCCGCGAACTCCAATCCTTAAGAAGTTATCGACGCCCAACTTGTCTCTTTATCGTACTGCCACCAATCCGATGCATTCTCGTAACTTGTGTCAATAAACGACGCGATTGATAATTATGGCGATCAAGAATGATCGGGAGGGTTCAGCTCAACCGATTCGAGTTACGTTCGTGCAACCCGCGATAGCGAAATACAGAATCCCCGTGTTCCAAGCGTTGGCTCGGCGACCAGGGATCGATCTGCGAGTTGTGTTTGGAACGGTTCGAGATTTGCCTAATGAACAGCCTACCGGATTCGTAGCCGAACCAGCCCCTTTGCGGGAGTTCCGAATCGGATCATTGATCACTTGGCATGCTGCAGAATGGCATACTTGCTCACGAAAGCTCGCGGATGTACTCGTGTTTCGCTGGTCCCCCCGATCCGTATCTCTTTTGCCCGCTTTAGTACGTGCTAAAGCTCTTGGGATTCCTACCATTCTCTGGGGCCATGGGTATTCGAAGGACATTCGCGGTCAGCGTTACGGAATGCGTAAATTCCTGGCGAATTTTGCCTCAGCGATAGTGTTCTATGATTCCAGAACAAGAGACGGCTACGTGCGCGATGGATGGGATCCATCCAAACTATTTGTTGCACCCAATAGCCTTGATAATGCGGAGATTCTCGCGGCGCAGCGATGGTGGCACGATCACCCCGGTCATTTGTCGACTTTTCGTAGTGAACATTCGATCGGTACAGGTCCCGTTGTTCTCTACGTTTCACGCCTACTACCGGCAAATCGTGTTGACCTCCTGATTCAGGCCACAGCAAAGTTGGTCGGGGAGATTCCAGGCCTCAAAACTGTCATTATCGGCAATGGATCGGTGGAGAAGCTACATCTTGAGTCGCTAGCCAAAAACTTGGGTGTATCGGATAATGTAGTGTTTCAGGACGGCATCTACGATGAGCAGAAACTGGCGCCTTGGTTTTTGACGTCCAACGTATTCTGCTATCCGGCCAATATTGGCTTAAGCCTGCTGCATGCAATGTGGTATGGATTGCCCGTCGTTACAACTGACAATATGAGCAGCCAAAATCCGGAGGTCGTCGCACTCAAGCCCGGCGTTAATAGTGCGCTGTATCAACACGGCAATATAGATTCCTTGGCAAGCGCCTTACGAGCAATCGTTACTCAGCCAGATCGTCGAAACATGATGTCCCAAGCAGCACGGGCAACTGTCGCTGAAAACTTTACTATACCAAACATGGTGGATGGACTGGAATCAGCCATACGCTACGTGGTCCACTCGAAATAGACAAAGACGCGCGGCCGATCCACATTGCCTCATTGTCAATATTTCACGAAAGCATTCTATGCCGCAGATTTATCGTCTCGCCCGCAAAGTGATGAACGTACGCCGCGAACAGCAGTTGCGCTGGTTGTGGTCGCGCTTCATCCCAGTCAAGCACCGGTCGTGTGCTGAGAACATCTACCACTGCTGCGTTTGGAAGACGGCCAGTCAATGGATTCGCAACGTGATGTCGGCTGCCGATGTCTATCGGTATTCGGGCCTGCTGACCTATGCCTATGAGCAACATGAAGGACGCGACTACCGTTCTCTCCAGGTGCGCACTTTCGATCGCCCATTCCCATCTCAGCGAATCATATCGCCACTTTACATCAATTATGACAGCTTTAATCGCATGCCGAAGCCGCTAACCTATCGCGCTTTCTTCGTTGTTCGTGACCCTCGAGACCTTGTGGTTTCGCATTATTTTTCCACTCGTTATTCACATGTCGAAAATCCTGGTGTAGTCGAACAACGGTCAAAACTGGTGGATGCTTCAGAGCGAGACGGAATGATTCTCAATATGGAATCAATGGCGGAACAAGGCATTTTCGATGCACTACGATCGTGGGTCGTGGAAAGTGATTCGAATGAGAGGATCAAAATTTTCCGCTTTGAAGATCTAGTTGGCTCCGAACAAACCCAGTGGGTTCGAAAGCTGCTCGATCACTGTGACATTCCTCTTCCCGACGATTCGCTCGATGCTACTCTCAAGCGACTCTCGTTTGAACGACTGAGCGGCGGCCGAAAACCAGGCGACGAGAATAAACAGCATAAATATCGCAGCGGCAAACATGGCGATTGGGTGAAATACTTTGACGGCAAAGTCGCTGAAACGTTCAGTAGGCTAGCAGGCAATCTGCCAGCAGAGTTGGGCTATGAGTGACATACCGTTGGAATCCTCAAGGAGTTTTGAGACGCAGTAATATGCAAAACTGTGAGTCCTTATTGTGGTACGGATGGCTGGTACTCTTCGGCACCGGCTGGCTAGTGATCGTTCCATATTTGCGCGGGCGTGCGGAGCTACTTAGCGCATGGAACATGCTCCTGGTTGGGATTGCGATTTTCATCGGCGTGGGGAGCTTAGAAGCGGCATTGTTGCCCATGCGTTTTCACGGTCTTGATTGGTTCGAGCCGACTCGTTCGGAGGTGGCACGCTTCGTAATCTACTCGACAGCATTTCTACTAAGCTTATTTGCCATTTACTCTTACGATCCGTCGTCAAAAGCAATCGCTTCGAGATGCTTCAATAAATGGCCGCCTTTAACCACAAACGTCATCCTTTTCATATTGATGTTTTGTTTACTTCTGGCAATTGCACCCTTACTGCCAACCGTTTCAAGTATTCCATTAGTCGGCCCCGTGCTGGTGAATGTATCTCATAAGTCATTTGTGTTTGCCTGTACCTTTAGTTTCCTACTCTGGTATCGGCAGCGAACAAATCTACTTTGGCTTGGCATGTTTGTAATAGTTTTTTTGGTAATGTGCCTACTTGCGATCCAGTCTGGCGGTGGTAGGCGATTACTTCTAACGGTGTTTTTTGCGCCAGTACTAAGCCTTTACTATTTTC
Source organism: Pirellulales bacterium (assembly GCA_041753435.1). Classification (GTDB taxonomy): domain Bacteria; phylum Planctomycetota; class Planctomycetia; order Pirellulales; family Lacipirellulaceae; genus DASYDU01. The sequence continues at coordinate 17,889 of JBGSUJ010000118.1, forward strand.
AGGTGCGCTATTGGAAGCCTGTGAAGTGCCTGGCAGCGGTTGGTCTTGCCGCTCTTGTAATACTAGTTGTTGGAATAGTGTACGCGACCTTTCGCCATTTTGATCGTAAGGGAGAGGGACAGCAGCGCTCGGCAGGTGCAATTGTCGAACAGGTAAAGAACGTTGATGTCGTCTCCGCCGTTCAATTATTTACGTCGAATGTTCTCTTCAATTTGGCCCAGCAAAATGTTCATTACGGAATGCTGATCGATCAACTCGTTCAAGACGATAAGCTTCCGCTGAAGCCTCTAAATACCTTAGCCTTTCTGGCGACATATCCCATTCCGCGTTACTTTTGGGCGGGCAAGCCGTTAACTTTGGGACGAATCGTGGGTACCGATGTCGTTCCCATGTTCGCTAGAAATGAGGGTATTCGTTGGGGATGCGGTATCGCCGGTCAAGCTGCATATGAAGGTGGTTTAGTTGTCGTTGTGCTTTACGCCTATCTTGCTGCACTCTGCGTGCGACTATTTGACGATCCGCTACTAAGGCAACCTACCAATCCATTCTTGATCGGAATGATGGCCTCCGCGAGTGCACACATCGTCGCTTGGCCGAGAGGTGATCTAGGAATCATGAGCATCGAGATCATTGAATGCTTTTTCTTCGTTATCGCCTTGGGACTTGGGACGCGATTTCTCTTCGGAGTCGACCGCAGCCAATCGACACGCCCAATCTTAGCGAATCACCAACACTACCTATCCCAATTACCAACTCGATAGACGAAAGGATTTAGCAATCGGGCAGAGTCGAATGGCAGAATCCGGCAACCTAAACAATTCTTCACGCAGCAATAAGTTTCGTCTTCCGGCAAGCCGGAGCGCGGCTGCCAGCGTGACTGTATTAGCGCCACTGCCTCCACCAGTCACGGGGATGACTCTTTTGACTGAGCAAGTGGTTCATAGACTTCAGTCCGCCGGGGAGATCAAACTCTTTAACTGGTCTCCAAAGCATTTCCATCGTGGAGTGATATTTCGACTATTGCGTACAATAAAAGTGCTTTCCTCCTTAGTTCGTATATGCGCACATGGTCGAGTCGAGAACGAAAACCTTTATGTCGTCGGGAGCTCTAAAGCGGGCCTTTATTTGACGGGATTGATTGTTTGGCTCGCTACGAAGCTTGGCTACGCGCTCTATCTTCATCATCACGTGTATTCCTATATCGACAAATTCGATTGGCGGATGGCGTGGATCGACCGCTGTCTTGGAGGAAAGGGAGTTCACATCGTCCATAGCGAGAAAATGGCCGAGGACTTTAACAAGCTCTATTCCACCAGAAATCACTTTCTTGTAGTTGCACCTAGTGTGTTGCCGATTGAAATCGGCTTCCCTCGCCCATCAATAGGCCGCCCAATCCGATTAGGTATGCTGAGCAATCTCTCTTTGGCAAAAGGGCTGGACCTTACTATTGAAGTTTTCAAGTCGCTTCGCACCTCCGGGCAGGACGTGACTCTGACGTTGGCAGGTCCGGCAGTAGATGCAAAGTCGCGTCAACTCATTCGCCAAGCCACCATGATTTATTCCGATCGCGTCCAACATATTGGCCCCGTTGCAAACAGTGATAAGGCCCGTTTTTTTGCTGACATTGACGTCTTCCTATTTCCTACTCAATCGGAGTCCTGGGGACTGGTATTAAACGAGTCCATGGGAGCCGGCGTACCGGTAATCACATTTGATCGTGGATGCACTTCCAATGTTGTCGGTGCAGAAGCCGGACTTGTCATCCATCCCAAAGAGCCTTTTGTGGACCGCGCTGTATCGCAAATTGAGCGGTGGATCACTCATCAAGACGAATATCGTCGGGTCTCCAACGCAGCGATTGAACAGGCTAAAGAACTACTTCGAATTGGTCAAAGTTCGCTTGATAACTTTGTGAATCACATTTTTTGTGACGGGCAAATTTCTGAAAATGTATCGAGCTCCGGCGCATTATCTGCTGCTAACAACCGAGACATTGGTCACCGAGACATTGATCCTTGATGAACTGCAGAAATGAAGTACTCACTAAGCACCTCTCTGTCTAATTCAAACGGCTTCGTCCGCAAGGGGGCCCGGGCGCTCTTGGCCGTCCCGAAGTGGATCCAAGCGAAACGTTCAACCTTGGAGCAATTGTCTGCAAAGCCTCCCGTGCTTGCCAATTCGTTCCCGAAAAGTGGCACGCACCTGCTCGTGCAAATTGTGGAAGGACTTCCAGAACGTGTCAACTACGGCGCATTCCTGGCCTCGACGACCAGCTCCTTCCAGTTCCGCGAACGCACTTTCGAAAGCACCTGTCGGTTTCTCCGCGGCTTTGTGCCGGGCGAAATCATCCGCGGGCATCTCTATTATGAACCACTGTATGCGGAAGAACTGGCTCGTCGTCACGCGGTCAATTACTTCATCTATCGCGATCTACGCGACGTGGTTGTCTCCGAGGCACATTACTTACGCGACATGAATCGCTGGCATCGGCTACACCCGTACTTCCGCAAACTCTCGTCGATCGAAGA
>JBGSUJ010000119.1:0-18509 GCA_041753435.1 Pirellulales bacterium
CACGATTGGAGCGGCTGGTAGCGCTACTGAACTTCCCAACGCCCCTCCAACGCCGTCTGCTGAGTCGGTAATCGACAGGAGCATGTCGACGGAATTTACCCCGACTCAGCCGAAAGAGGATTTATCAGGGACGACTAATTATTTTTTGGACCCGCAGGCAACTTTTTGTCGCAGTGGGCAACGGGCCGAGGCGGGTTATCTGCGCCGTTTTTGTGCTAAACTGTTGCCCTTCAAGATATTGTGGTGCATACTGCAGGTCTTGGAGGTTAGCCCGATGCTGGCCGTATTTCTTTCTGGGACAGCAACTTTTCAATACCAGAATTGGCCGCGACGCGCCTTACTTATGTTAAGGGGAGCGTCTCCACCGGGGACAAGTGCTCATGGCGGGTGAATTAAGGTCTTTCGATCCAGATTCGCTGGACGAAGGTCCGGCGAATGATGGTACCCAGGGCGACGGCTTGCTGGCAGGTGGTGATGGGCGACGAGATGCATTTGCCCGCCTGTTTGCCCAGCACGATCGTTGGCTGTTTGCGTATCTGGTCTCGCTTTTGGGTGGTTCTGCCGCGGCGGAGGAAGTATTTCAAGAAGTGTGTGTTGTTTTGTGGCGCGAGCACGAGAAGTTTGCGTTCGGCACGGATTTTGTGAAGTGGGTGAGCGTGATCGCACATCATCAAGTGCAGCGGTATCGGCGCGAGCGGCGTCGCCTGGGGCCTCAGCTCAGCGATGTGGTGGTCGAATTGCTGTCGCATGATGCGGTCGAGCGGGTCGACCTGCTCGAATCGCGCCGCGATGCCTTGCGTGGATGTTTGAACAAGCTCAACGAAACTGACCGGCACCTGGTGCAGCAGTGTTTTGGAGATAGTCGGCAATCGTTCAAGCTGGTGGCCGATCAGTTGGGCCGGCCGGTGAACACGGTCTATAAGGCGCTGATTCGCATTCGTCGTGCGCTGTACCAGTGCATCGAGCGGACGCTTTCGGCGGAGGGGATTTCTTGAGCGGGCAAATATCCAACGACGAACAGCATCGCCTGCTGGGCGAATTCTGCCAGGGGACGATTTCCGCGGCCGATGCTGCGGTTTTGGACGCCGCGTTGGAAGGCGACGCGGCGGCGCGAGCGTTTTACAATAACTATATGTTCCTGCACGCCGAGCTTTACTTGCAGCATGCGGACGTGAGTTGCGAAGAACTAGCGGCTAGAATCGCCGAGCGTGAAGTCGAAATCGCGGTCACTGGGGTCAGCCCCCTGCGATCCCCACGGTTTACTTGGTTAGCCCTCGCCGCGACCTTGCTGGGTGTTGCCGTCGGCAGCAGTTGGCTCACGTACCTGGCCTCGCAGAGGGCCCAGCAGGCTGGGTCGCGTGCCGTGGTGGCCTCTGGCGACGTGGATCGCTCGGATCCGGTGGCCAAAATCACGGCTACGCGGAATTGTTTGTGGGGCAATTTGAGCGAGGATGTGGGCTTTGGTGCGACGCTTTTTGCAGGGCAGCAACTCGAACTGAAAGCCGGGTTGGTGGAGGTAACATTCATCGATGGCGCACAAGTGGTGCTCGAAGGGCCGACGACGCTCAATGTCAAGGCGTCTCATTTGGCCGAATTGCACGCCGGGCGGATTGCCGCCGTCGTGCCGGAGCGGGCGCGGGGATTCGAAATCTCTACTAACGGGCTGAATGTCGTCGATCTAGGTACCGAGTTTGGCGTGTTGGCCGAGGCCGACGAGACCGAGGTGCATGTGTTCCGTGGCTTGGTGGTGGCCCGAGTGCTCGATGCCGCCGGGCAACAGGTGCGGACGGTCGAATTAAACACGTCGGAAGCGGCCCGGATCACGCCGGCTTCGTCGATGGTGGCCCGGATTCCGGCCCGTGACGACGACTTCGTGCGTTCGCTTTCGGTGGTCAGCGGTCCGCACGACGGACTCTACGCTTATGAAGACTTCAGCTATCCGGAGGGGCCGCTTTCGGAACAAAACGGTGGTTTTGGCTGGGCCGGCCCGTGGTTCAACGTCGAATCGGCGGACCCGGCGGGCCGCACCAATCATGTGGTTGCGGGTGGCCTGGAATACGAGGGACTTTCGCCGGTCTCGAATCGGGCCATTCAGTCGGGCCAGCAAAACCGTGTGCGGCGTTCGCTGAGCACGTCGATCGGGGGCGTATTCGATGCAGCGGAGCTGGTCGAGATTCAAGATGGCACGCGGCTCTTGGGCCGCGACGGCACGACGGTTTACCTCAGCTTCTTGCAGCGGGTCGACAAGACGGATGATGTTTTTTACGGCTTGGAGCTGCATCGCAACGACGGCAACGCCAATCGTGTACTGTGTGTCGGCAATGGGTCCGAGCAATGTGGTTACGGCGTGACCTCGAACGTGAATGTCTATGGCCTGCAAAACTTTCCCGCACTGGGCAAGGAGAATACCGAAACGAATTTTATCGTGGTGAAGATCTCGTTTGGCCTAGGAAACCGCGATCGTGTCGCGGTGTTCCGCAATCCGAAGTCGCTGGTACATGAAGAACAGTGTGTTGCCGATGCGGTGTTGTTCGGCAACTTTGCGTTTGATCGGATTGGGCTGGGCAACTTCAATGGCACGAAAGTGCATGAAGTAGACGAGATTCGTGTGGGGACGACGTTTTTGGCGGTGACGGGGCGCCGCTCGCGGGGACCGGACCGGCTGATGCGGCGGATGGTGAAGCTGGAGGAGGTGGGCGGAAGCGGGCGCACGGCAGGAGGGAGTGATCCTCGGGAGACCTTGTTGTTGTCGGATTTTCGCAGCTAGGTATGATGCAAGGGGGGCCTTTGCGAGCGGTGGGGATCGTGTTGGTTTTAGGATCGGATGATGGGCGGAAGGTTTGGCGGCAAGCTTTTCAAGTGAGTGTGGTGAGCCTCAGGTTGCTGGGTGAGGGGGTTGAGCGATTTGGCGGAGCTACTTTTTTCGATTTAGAATCTTTTCGTTTTATGTGAAAGGGCGGATGTTATGAGCCGGCCGGTTGCTATTCTCCGAAACAGGACTTGTTCCCGCAAAAAGGCGTTTACGCTGGTGGAACTGTTGGTGGTGATCGCCATCATTGGAATTTTGGTGGCACTGCTGTTGCCGGCGGTCCAGGCGGCGCGCGAAGCGGCCCGCCGGATGAGTTGCTCAAACAACCTGCATAACATCGGCTTGGCGTGCATCAATGTGCATGATTCGCTCAAGCATTTGCCGTACAGTATCAGCCAGTGGGCCGAGGATCGAAACCGCGCTGGAGCATGGATCGGTCCGACTGATGGTAGAATGCATCCGAACAATGGCGGCCCGGGCTACAACGGCAAGGGCTGGATTGTCGACATCCTGCCGGCGGTGGAGGAGACGGTCAAGTACGATGCGATCAAGAACGCGTTAAGCTTATCGACCAAGTCCCTCTCGGGACGATTTTCAATCACCAGCCCGGCAGCCGGAAATGGGATGGGGCATCCCTCGATTCGCGCCATGTTAGAACAACAGATCCCCTGGCTTTCCTGCCCCTCCGATTCATCGGCAGTTCCTTCGACACAGCAATGGTACTGGAGTTTTTCGGGTCGGGTTGTCACTGCCACCACTTCCTACAAGGGCGTGATGGGGGATTCGGAGATTAACTCTGGAGGCGCAACCGGTTCGATAGATACTCCGTTTCCTAATCTCGGGTCGTCACCGGATTGCCACAATACGGCCGAGTGCAATGGCTTGCTGTGGCGAGTGAGTTACTTTAATCCAATTTCGTACCGCAAGATCGAGGACGGCTCGAGCAAGACCTTCATGGTCGGCGAATGCGTCGTCGAACAGGATTTCCATTCGGCCGCATTCTTCGCCGACGGCGACTGGGCGACCTGCGGTAACCCGCTCAATTTCTTCATCGTCCCGGCAGAAGAATCGGATGTGAAGAGCCCGCCCAATTGGCAGGCCGCGCGCGGTTTCAAGAGCATGCATCCCGGCGGGGCACAGTTCGTGATGGCCGACGGATCGGTTCACTTCGTGAGCGAATCGATCGACCATAACATCTACCGCGGTTTGGCCACGCGGAACGGCGGCGAGACGGCTGGTCTGCAATAAGCGAGAAAAGGCGGGATTTTTGGTGGGACACATCATCATCAATTACATGTGCGCGGCCATGGCGCTCGTCGTCGTGATCGGCTGTGGCGAACCGGTGCAGGAGTATGGGGCGGTCGTGACCGGCACGGTGACGATCGACGGGGAACTCGCCACCTCGGGTACCGTGACGTTTCATCCGGTGAAAGCAGGTAATTTGGCGATTGGCCGCATTCATCCGGACGGCAGTTATTCGCTCCGCACGGGACAGGGCGATTTGCGGAGCGTGGATGGCGGTACGGTCGCGCCAGGTGAGTACATCGTGACGGTTTCCATCACGGGACCGCCTGAACCAGGTTCACAGATCGCGGAAGGTGGCCCGCCGATTCCTGGGCCGTTGCTGGTGGCGGCGAAGTACGCCCGCAAAGAGACCAGCGATTTGACACACACCGTCCATGCGGGGAACCAGCTCATCATTTTGGAATTGGCAGGTGCGGAAGCGACACCGTCGGAGGAAGGCTCCTCGGAAATAGCCGCAGGAGAGCAAACATCGGCGCCTGCCGACGCTGGTTCTGGCACGGATCGAGGAGCAGCAGAAGCGGGTCAATCAACTCCCGCCGAAACGGCTCCGGCAGTCGAGCCGGCAGCGGGTGAGAGCGCGGTAGAGCAGAATTTGGAGAACCCGGCAAAATGAAGGATCGTTGTTTTCGATGGGGTGCGTTCTCGCTGCTGATGGCGCTCGCAGGCGGCTGCGGAGGCGTGTATGACGCGACGGTGTCGGGCCTGGTAACACTCGACGGAACTCCCGTGCCCCGCGGCACAGTGACGTTCCATGCAACGTCGGGCGGTCCGGCGGCTTACGCACCTATCCAGGAAAATGGTTCTTACACCGTACGCACTGGCCGGGAAGGGGGTTTGCCAGCGGGTGAGTACGAGGTGACCGTGACCGCCAACGAAGTTCCAGCGGATCTTCAGTCGAAGGACGGGCGACCGTTGCCGCCGGGCAAGTCGATTACGCCGATATGGTATCGCTCGAAGGATACCTCGGGACTGAAATTTAACGTCGAGCGCGGTCGCAATGAGATTAACTTGGAGCTGACATCGCAACCTCCCGCGGGCCGGAACCCGCGGTGAGTTGTTGGGAGCAGGTTGAGGTTTTTGGGAATAGATTGAGGTTTTTGGGAATAGATTGAGGAGAGCGTTTTGATGAAGTGTCGTGCGGAAGATTGGTATGGCGGGCGCTGCCTCGTCGTGATGTTGACGGTGGTGGCTGCGCTGCGCTGTGCCGAGATACAGGCGCAGGATCGCTCGGAGCCAGCGATTTTGCAGATGTTCGAGACCCGTTGGGACACGATCGAGGATCGGATGGCGGACATCTTCCAAGTTGGTTACGGCAAGATGTGGTTGCCGCCGCCGCAGCGCGCCGATAGCGGCAACCAGTCGGTCGGCTACGACGTGTTCGACCGCTTCGACTTGGGCTCTCCGCGGAATGAGACCCTTTACGGCACCGAGACGTCGCTCAAGGCGAGCATCGAGAGCGCTCATCAGGCGAGCGTCAAGATACATACCGACTTTGTTCCGAACCACAACGGTTTCCGCAACAAGAACACGTCCGGTTTTGCTGCGCAAGGCGGCTACCCGGGCTTTGTGCTCTCGACCTCGGGAGACACGTTTGGCGACTTTCATAATCCGGCGATTAGTTACGACCAGGATTCGATCAATGGCAGCCTGTTCGGCTTGATCGATATTGCGCACGAGAAGAACCTGCAGTTCATTCGCCATCCCACCGAAGCGGGCCATCCAGACAACATCCCCGCCGGCACGCTCCGCAACCGCCGAATCCGAATCAACGCACGGTTTTATCCGGATCAGGATTTAGGCGGCGTGCAATTTACCGATCCCGCTTTGGGCGGCGGGACGTTCACGCGCTACGACTTCAATCTCGACAATCCGCTCTCCGGCGACCCGACGAAAGAGAACGCCACCGGCCTGTTGATGCGCAACCTGCAGTATATGGTGCAGGTGATTGGCGTCGATGGGTTCCGTGTCGACGCAGTCCGTCACATGCCGACCTGGGTGATGAACTTTTTTGACAACGCCGTGTTTCGCGCGAACCCGCGTCTCAACCACGATGGCACAATCCAGCCGGTTTACATGTTCTCGGAGGTCGCCGACGGGAACTCGGGCAACATCCAGCCCTACATCCGCCGCGACTTGCCAAGCAATCTCAGTATCAGCCCCAGCAACACGACGGTGGGGGGCAATCGCGACGCGATGGATTTTCCGCTGTTCTGGAAGATGGTCGAAAACTTATCGGGTAACGGCACACAAAACAATTGGCACCGCATCCGCAACGCTAGTTTGGACGTGAACGACGACGGCCAGCACAACGGCAGCCAGGGCGTGACTTTCGTCGACAGCCACGACGACCAGAGCGGGTTGCGTCCGCAATTGTACAAGGTTGCCTACGCCTATACGTTGATGATGCCGGGCAACGCGATCGTCTACATGAACGCGAAGGAGTTCGGCGAAGGCCGCGATTTTCCGAAGGACATTGGCGGCTCTTCGTTTGCCATGAGCAACGATGCTCTTGGGGGCTTCCACGGCGACGATGTGGCCAAGCTGGTGGATATTCGCAATACGCACGGCCGCGGCAACTTCCGCGAACGTTGGATCGACGACGCCTTCAACCCGAACGGGTTCTCGAATCTTTACATCTACGAACGGAGCAACTCGGCAATCGTCGGGCTGAATAGCCGGCTCGATAGCGGTTTTGATCAGCGGACGCCGGTGCAGACCGATTTTGCCGCGGGCACGGTGCTCGTGGAATTGACCGGCAATGCGGCGAACTCGACGGTCGACCCGGGTGGCAGCATTCCGGAAGCCATCCGCGTCGACGCCAGCGGTAGAGTCACGATGCGCGTGCCGCGGAATTCCACGCATGGCTTGGGTTATGTGATATATGGTTTGGCGACGCCGCAGGGGACGCTCTCGCTGTCGAACGTATCGCAGGTACTGGCTGGCGCGACACCGACGCAAGCCACGAATGGCACCGCGCGGCTGGCCGACATCGACGTGATCACTGCGGATACGTTCAGCGTGCAGTTGAACACGACGCCGGTGACGCTGCCCGCGCCGATGGGTGAGGCGAATCCGGTGCGCGACGTGCATGCCGACGGCGACTTGGCGATGATCCGCATCGACGATGGCATCGACCTCAACGGCAATTCAGTGATTGATAATGTGTCGCTGACCGCTGCCGCTTACGGCTTTGAGAATTTTACGACGCAGAACACGCCCGGCTACCTCTGGAGCAACGGGGCGAATGTCGGCACGGGGTCGGGAGCATTCGCCCAGACGATCGATACCACGCAGCTTGCTGAAGGACGGCACTACATCACGGTACGGGCTTTCCGCCATCGCGATGCAGACACGGGTGGCGATGGCGGGCCGGCGGTGTTTAGCGATTTCAAGCGGACGATTTATGTCGACCGGCTGTTGCCTGAAGCAGCCATTGTCAGCTTCGATCCCTTTGCATCGAATCCGAACAACCCCAACAATCGCGATCTGATTGTGCGCTCGGTGGATCAGACGGCCGACAGCATGCACTTGTTGCTCGATCTGCCGGCAAATCTCTCCGACGCGCAGATCCTCGGCCTAGTTAGTGGCAGCAATCAGATGGGCTTCTACGACCGGGACCAGTTCATCCGTGGCCAAGGCGTGAACTTTGGCAACCACGTAGCGACGATTGTGACGTTCGAGGTGACCGGCACCGTGAATATCCAGCGGTTTGCGGGGCTGTTTACGCAGACAATCGATCGGGGCCGGGGTTTTGGCGATATGAATTTCAGCAATGGTTATGTGCTGGCCGACATCCGCGCGACGGTCCCGAACAACGGCTCCTTCGAAGACGTGCTCTACAGCCAAAACAGTAAATTCAGTTCGGCTAGCGACGTGAATGGGGACGGCCTCACCGATAACCGCGATTTGTTCCTGTTGGGCCATGAGCTGGTCGCCAATGGAGCCAGCCAGATTGTTCTCGACGCTTACACGGGGTTACTGCTGAAACGCGGCGACTTGGATGAGTCGGGCACCACGGACATGGCCGACTTTGAATTGTTGTACTCGAGTTTTGGCCCGACCACATGGCTGTTGGACCTGAACGTCGATGGCGTGGTAGACGTCCTGGATGCGCAAACGTTTGTCACGGAGTTGGTCCGTAGTGTGGCTGGCGATTTCAACGTCGATGGACGGGTCGACGCCGCCGACTTCACGGTCTGGCGCGATCGCCAGGGGACGACGGGAGCGGGGCTGGTTGCGGATGGCAACTTCGATGGTCAGGTGGATGGAGCCGACTTCGAGGTCTGGAGGTCGGCGTTTGGATTTGTCAGCCAGCCGCTGACCCCTGGAGCAGGCAGCGGTTCAGGAGCGAGTGCCGTGCCCGAGCCTTCTTCCTGGTTGGGTTTGTGCCTGTTGTCGGGGGTTGTGATGGCAATGTTTCGACCGTTGGGCCGAAACCAAATGTGTCGTTCGTTTTCAACTTTTGGAGGGTTAATGCGATGAGATTTCTTTCAGGTGTGCTTTTCTTGATGCTGCTAGCGGTTCCCGCGGCAGCCCAGCCGTGGTTCGCCCGCGGCGAGTTTAATGGCTGGACCACGGACAATCCGATGATTGTCGATCCGAACGACGCCACCCATTTTACGGCCAATGTCAGCGGCCTCTTCGACAACGAGCCTTTTAATTGGAAAATCGCTGTGGAAGACTGGTCAGTCAGTATGCCGACCACCGATGGCCGCGTTCACAGCGACGCGCTCGGTGAAATCAATTTCCATCTTTGGGATCAAACCAGTTGGAGCGACGGCTGGTTCCCGAACGATGTGCGCCGCGTGGGTTACGAGGACCATCAGCAATTCGATTGGGAAGTTGCTGGCGATTTCAATGCCTTTGGTAATGGTGCACATGACCCGAACTTCTTTCTGACCGATATGGGCAACGGCTTGCATCGCGGCGTGTTTGCGCTCGATGCCGGGATTTATGATTTTAAGTTCCGTGGTGTTCTGCCCGAACCCGTTGACGTCTGGGACACGTCTATCGGCAATAATTTCGGCAACACGGCCGGTAATAATACGATTGCTGTCGGTACGAACGGAGATGAATGGATCTTTGAACTCGACCTGCCGAATGGTCGGTGGCGGGCCTTTACTGAGGCGGCGCCTCCGGCCCAAGTGGGTGACTACAACGGCAATGGCATCGTGGACGCTGCCGACTATACCCGGTGGCGCGACAATCTGGGGACCAGCAATGTGTTGCCCGGCGATCCGGTCGGCGGAGTCATCGGTCAGCAACAGTTCGACAACTGGAAAACCAACTTTGGCCAAGGCCAAGCCGTCCAGTGGTTGGCCCGCAGCACACAACTCGGCGATCAAACCCTGACCGATTTGGGCGGAGGCCAGTTCGAGCTAAATATGACCGGTCTGGCGGCAGAAACCGATTTTGAATTCAGGGTCGTTCGCAGCGATCTTTCCGCATCGGTCCCAGGCAGCAATATGAAGGTCCGCGCTGATGCTAATGGCGAGATCCAATTGAATTTCTTTGAACTCGAATCGGGTTCGTGGACCGATGGCTGGTCTCCGGCCAATACGCATCGCGTTGGTTATGTGGACCACGATTTGTTCGACTGGGAGTTGATCGGCGATTTCACCGGTTGGGGCAGCGACCCACTCGCGGCCATGATCGATCAGGGCGGTGGTCTGCACACCGTGGACTTCACGTTCGCCAGCGCCGGCAATATTCAGTTCAAGTTTCGCCAACAGGGAGACTGGAACACTTCGATCGGCGACGATTTTGGTAATTCCGCCAACAATAACTCGTTAGCGGTTGGAGCCGGTGAACTATGGCATTTCGAGCTCGATCTGCCGAATGGTCGCTGGCGGGCCTTTTTGGATGTCGCTGGCGCTGCAGCCACTGCTGTGCCGGAGCCAGGCTCGTTGGTAATCGTACTGGCGGGACTGCTCGTCTGCATGGCGGGAAGCCGACGCCGGGTTTCACTGTAGGTAAGTAACTCGAGTTTGAGAATGTGAATGATGCTCAGTTTTTGCAATCGATCGATAGGTTGGTGTCTGCAGGCTGTCTTGGCTTTGGCTGCGACGGGCTGCGGACGAGGATTGAGCGCGCAAGAGAGTGACTCGTTGGCGGCCGCCCACCAAGAGCCCGCGGTGGCGGCCGTCCGAGTTGACGAAGCGGTTCGTCCGGCGGTGCATTCCGATGAGGATGCACCGCCGGCGAAAGCCGTGCCAGTAGTACCCGCTTGGGTCGCCGACGCGGTATTTTACCAGATTTTCCCCGAGCGTTTTGCTAACGGCGATCCCCACAACGACCCGACGCGCGAGTCGCTCGAGTCGCCGAAGCTGGTTTCCCAGGCGTGGGCAATTTCGCCTTGGACCTCCGACTGGTATGCCCGCACCGATTGGGAAAGAGAAGCGGGGCCAGATTTTTTTGACAACGGCGTGTTTAATCGTCGTTACGGAGGCGACCTACAAGGCGTCATCGATCGGCTGGACTATCTGCAGGAGCTGGGCGTGAACGCGATTTACTTCAATCCCGTGTTCTATGCCCGTTCGCTGCATAAGTATGACGGCAACTCGTTCCATCATATCGACCCGTACTTCGGTCCGGATCCGGCAGGCGACCTGGCCTTGATGGAGCAAGAGACAAGTGATCCCCAGTCGTGGCACTGGACTGCCGCGGACAAGCTGTTTTTGAAATTACTGAGCGCGGCCCACTCGCGTGGTATCCGTGTGATCATTGATGGCGTGTTCAATCATACGGGACGCGACTTCTTCGCCTTCGCCAATTTGCGTGAGCAGCAGGCGGACTCGCCGTATAAAGATTGGTATATCGTGCAGACTTTCGATGATCCGTCGACGCCGCAGAATGAGTTTCGTTATCGAGGCTGGTGGGGCGTGGAAACGTTGCCCGAGTTTGCCGACAACGAAGCGGGCAACGATCTGCACTCCGAACCGAAGCAATACATCTTCGATAGTACCTCGCGTTGGATGGACCCGGATGGGAATGGCGATCCCAGCGACGGTATCGATGGTTGGCGGCTCGACGTGGCGAACGAGGTGCCGGCGGGTTTCTGGGTTGATTGGCACGAGCATGTGCGCGGCATCAATCCCGAGGCCTATACTGTGGCTGAAGTGTGGGACGATGCGAGTGAGTTTCTTGCCGACGCTGGTTTTACCGCGACGATGAACTACTACGGCTTCTCATATCCGATGAAGGGTTTTCTGATCGACAATGTGCTTACGCCCAGTGAAGCGGTGCAACAGTTCAATCAACGGCGCACGATCTACTCCGAACCGGTGCAGAGAGCGTTGCAAAACTTGATGGACTCTCACGACACCGATCGACTGGCCTCGATGATTGTCAATGCCGGGCACCGACCCTATGAGCAGCCAAGTCGGTTCGATTTCGATATCGGTGTTTCGCCGCGTTATGACTCGGGGTATGACGTACGTAAGCCAAATGCAGTTGAGCGGCAGGTTCAACGGTTGGTTGCCCTGCTGCAAATGACCTACATCGGCGCGCCGATGATTTACTATGGGACCGAAGCTGGCATGTGGGGCGGGGACGACCCGTGTGATCGGATGCCGATGGTTTGGCCGGAGATGACGTATCAGCCGCAACAGACTGATCCGCTCGGCCGCCGCCGACCCGCAGATGTAGTCGAATTTGATCAGTCTCTGTTCAATTACTACCGGGCCGCGGTCCACCTGCGTAAGATGTTCCCTGTGTTGCGGCACAGCTCGATCGACTTTGTAGAGGCCGATGACAAGGCCAAGTTTCTGGGCTTTCGGCGGGCTGATGAGCAAGATACTTTGTTCATTGGGCTTAACCGCGGCGGCTCCAAGTATCGCTGGGAGGTGCCACTCGGAAAGGGCGAGTCGGTCGAGCAGATATTCACGGCTTCGGGGAACATCAACAGATTCCCGATCAAACGTACAGCCAATGCGGCGGTGGTAACGGTGCCCGCCGGCGACGGCGTAGTGCTGCAACTCAACCGGGCAAAGTGAGCGACGAGGATGGCGCCACGCATCGCTTGCGTCATTGCGGTTGCAGTGTTGGTTAGCGGACTGGTGAGCGGTTGCCAGTTGCGCGAGAAGGAACGCGGCGAGCGGCGTGTGATCACCATCTGGCATCAGACCCGCCCCGCTGAGCGGGCCGTGCTGCGCGACGAAATCGCGCGGTACGAAGCAGCCCATCCAGACGTTCGCATCCGGCCGCTCTATAAGGAAACCGAAGAACTGCGGAGCGGTTTTCAAGCGGCGGCGCTGGCGGGTACGGGGCCCGAGCTCGTTTACGGCCCCTCCGATGTGATCGACACGTTTCATACGATGGGTTTGATTCAAGATCTTTCGCCATGGTTTCCTGCGGAAGAGGCTGCTGGATTTGTCGACGGCGCGCTCACCTATTTGCCGGCCTCGAAGGGATCGGAGAAGCGCGAGTTGATGCAGGTGGGCGACCGTTTCGGCAATCACTTGGCATTGGTTTACAATCGCCATTTTATTAAGACGCCGCCGAAAACGACCGACGAGTTGGTCAGGCTGGCGATCGAGAACACACTGGACGAAGACGGCGATGGCCGCAAGGACCGTTATGGGCTGGTCTGGAATTTTACTGAGCCGTTTTTTGCGGTGCCGTTCATCACGGGTTTCGGGGCATGGGTGTTCGAGGAACCGGAGTCGCAGCCGCCTGTCCCCGCGCTCGATACTCCCGAGTCGGTAGCCGCCTATCGCTTCGTCAAGTCGCTGCGGGAGGAGCACCAGGTTGTGCCTGCGAACTGCGACTACGAACTAGCCGATTCGCTGTTCAAAACGGGTCGTGCGGCGATGATCATCAATGGCGACTGGAGTTGGTCGGACTATCTCGATAACCCAGAAATCGATGCTGCGGTTGCCGTGTTGCCAGTCGTGACATCGACCGGAGAGCCGATGCGGCCGATGGTCGCACCGAAAGGCTATTCGCTCAGCATGAATGCCCGCGGGGAAACGGCCGAAGCAGCGATGAGATTTGTTCGCTACATGACCAGCGACGAGGTTCAGCGGCGGCTTGTCCAGCAACTGCTCATGCTACCCGGCCGACGCTCGGCCTGGGACGACCCGCTCTTTGCCTCCGATCCGACGCTGGCTGCCTCGCGGAAACAACTGGAAAATGGCCGGCTGATGCCGGTGGCCACGGAGTTGCGGGCCGTTTGGGACGGCATGCGGCCAAGTTACCAAGCGCTTTTGGGAGGTGTGCTATCGCCTGAAGCTGCGGCTGCTCAAATCCAGCGAGAGGTCGAGAAAAAAATAGCCTTGATGCACCGCGAGATCGAGCCGGGCCGTTCGGTGGCAGTACTGCAAATGCTCGCCGGCCTCGCGCTTGCCGCCGCCTTGATCTGGCAGTGGCCCAACTTCGTGGCGTTTGGGCGCGACTGGCAGCGGAATCGGATCGCCTACTTATTCGCCATGCCGGCAGTCGTCGTCATCTTTGCGGTGATCGTCTTCCCGTTCTTTTTCAATCTGGTGCTTTCGCTCTCCGATATGTCGCTGGTGCGATTTCAAGATTGGCGTGTCGTCGGCCTGCAGAACTACGTCGAAGTACTCCGCGACCCAGTGCTGTGGGGGCCGTGGGGAGTGTTTGTGAAGACGCTTGTATGGACGGTCGTCAACGTTGCTTTCCATGTCGGACTTGGCGTGATGCTGGCGGTGGCGCTCAACGCCCCGCTGCGCGGTAAGGGACTCTATCGATTGTTGCTGATCATTCCTTGGGCTGTTCCGGCCTACATCACGGCGCTGACTTGGCGCGGTATGTTCGACTATGAGTACGGTGCGATCAACCTGATGCTAGGCAAGTTCTTGCACCTCGCGCCTATCAACTGGCTGGGTGAGCCGCTGCGCGCATTTGAAGCTTGTGTGATCACCAACGTCTGGCTTGGATTTCCGTTTATGATGGTGATCGCGCTGGGTGGCATGCAGGGCATTCCTGCCGAGCTGTACGAAGCGGCCCGCATCGATCGTGCATCGCGTTGGCAGCAGTTTTGGCACATCACACTGCCGCTCTTGAAGCCGGTGCTGCTCCCTGCAGCGACGCTCGGCGCAATCTGGACTTTCAACAACCTCAACGTCATTTGGTTGGTGTCGAATGGCGGTGAGCCGCAAGACTCGACGCACATTCTCGTCTCCTACGTTTACAAAGCGGTGTTCAATTTGTATCGCTACGGCTACGGTGCGGCCCTTTCGATGGTGATGTTCGTCATTTTGCTAGTATTCTCGCTGTTTTTTCTCCAACGGAGCAAGGCGACCGACAGCGTTTACGGGGGATGAAAGGGCAGGGCGAAATATGCGTGAACCAAAACTAGTGACTGTTCTCCGCCACACCGTGCTGCTGTTGTTTGTGGCGATTTCGGTTTACCCGGCGCTGAATGTGTTTTCGATTTCACTCCGCCCCGGCAATCGACTCCGTTCGACCGACCTTTCGATCATCCCCGCCGATTGGACATTAGCCAGCTACATCGCGCTATTTAGGGAGCAGCCGTTCCTTCGTTGGCTAGGCAATTCGCTGCTGGTGGCGACGCTCGTCACGATCACTGGCGTCGCGCTGGCCGCCATTGGCGGTTATGCGTTCAGCCGCTTCCGCTTCGTTGGCCGCAAAGCCACCATGCTGGCCATCCTGACGACGCAAATGTTTCCGGCAACGATGCTGCTGCTGCCGCTCTATATTGTCATCGCTAAGTTGGGGCTCGTGAACACATACCTTGGTCTGATGGTCTTTTACTCATCGACGGCGCTGCCATTTTGCGTTTGGCAGATGAAAGGGTTTTACGATACGATTCCCGCGTCGCTCGAAGAAGCGGCTCGCATTGACGGTTGCGGGCGGGGCCAGGCCTTTTGGTCGGTGATTCTGCCGCTTGCCACGCCTGGGCTTGTGATCACGGCGCTGTTCAGCTTCATGACAGCCTGGAGCGAATACATCGTTGCTGCTCAAGTAATGCAAGACGAAGAAATGTTCACACTCCCGCTGGGGATCAAGAGCTTCCAGGCTAGCCTTTCTTCGCAATGGGGCCTCTATGCTGCGGCGTCGATCCTAGTGAGTATTCCCGTTGTGATTGTTTTCTTGCTGCTAAGCAAATATCTTGTCTCTGGTCTGACGCTCGGGTCGGTAAAGGAGTAGCCTGCCGAGAGGCGACGAATCATAATGTACTCACTGTTGGTCTTTGGAATGTAATTATTGGTCATTTGATTTAGGCTTTCGTCCTTCGAGCTTCGTCCTTCAATTTCATGGCCAACGTTCTACTCCGCCATCTTGATAAGAAATACCCTAGCGGCTTCCACGCCGTCCGCGATGTCTCGCTGGAGATCGCCGACGGTGAGTTCATGGTGCTGGTCGGTCCCTCCGGCTGCGGCAAGTCGACCACACTTCGCATGATTGCCGGTCTTGAGGAGATTAGCGGCGGTGAAATCTACATTGGCGGCCGGCTGGTAAACGAGGTCGCTCCTGGCGACCGCGACATCGCCATGGTCTTCCAGAACTATGCACTGTACCCGCATATGTCGGTGCGCCAGAACATGGCGTTCGGACTGAAAATGCGCGGCACCCCGCGAGCGGACATCGAAAAGCGGGTCCGCGAAGCGGCCGACATTCTCTCGATTGAGCAACTTCTCGACCGCCGGCCGCGCGAGCTCTCGGGTGGCCAGCGGCAACGCGTCGCACTGGGGCGAGCCATCGTTCGCGAGCCTAAGGTGTTTCTCTTCGACGAACCGCTTTCTAATCTCGATGCCAAACTTCGCGTTCAGATGCGGGCTGAGATCGCCCGCCTCCACCAACGACTCAAAACGACGATCGTCTACGTTACGCACGACCAGGTGGAAGCGATGACACTCGGCCAGAGGATCGTGCTCATGAACCAGGGAGTCGTCCAGCAAGTCGACAGCCCGATGAGAATCTACCAGCAACCGGTCAACCGCTTCGTCGGTTCCTTTATTGGCAGCCCCGCGATGAATTTTTTTGCGGGTGACGTTGTCGGCCCAGAATTCCGACTTACCGGCGGCGGCACGATCTCATTGACGGATTCGCCCGCAGCTGGCCCAGCGGTGCTAGGTGTCCGGCCCGAAGATTTATTAACCAATGGCGACGGCTTGCCACTTGCGAAAGTCACACTGGAGGTTGTCGAACATATGGGCCACGAAACGATGGTCCACTTCGAATTGGCAGGCAGCCAGCACGTTGCCCGCCTGAGTGCGGATACCATCGCGCGGCCGGGCGATTGCCTGGCTCTGGCCGTCCGCCCCGGCGCTTACCATCTTTTCGCGGGCGACGAATTTGGCCGCCGTCTGAACTAAGGCAATTTTCTAGTTCGCACTCGCCTTTTACTGTGCAGAGAAACGGGTGACATGAACTTGGAAATGCTCAACAAACGGCGCGTTTGCGCGAGATATTGTCAATAGTTGACGCGACGGCAAAAAGCCGTGATGAATCTGCGTCCGTCGGGCCTTTTGCCCTGATTTTGTTGGATGGTTTTCAGTTGGAGCCGGGCGAGTCCTGAAATCTCCTGAACCATGCAGTAACGTTCGCAGGCGCGAACGCATCGCCAGCTTTTCCAGCTTACCCGATCGCCGCTCGATAGGCTGCCACGCGCTGGATGTTCAGTCCCAACGCGCGGAGCATCGCCACGTAGGTCACCTTGGCCATACCGCGCACCCGCAGCCGTGCCATACCCATCTGGTACTTGAAGCGAGACATGGTCCCTTCGATGCCTGCTCGCCAGCGGTAGCGACCGCGAAACTCGTCACGGCTATCCTTCCGTCGTCGCTCACGTTGCTTGACACGGTCGTGAGTGTATTGCCAGCGAGGTTCGTTACGACCGACGGCAGCGGCTGGACAATTGTCTTTGTGCGGACAGCTTTCGCACACCACTGGGTCGAACAGCACTTGAATGCGCACGTCAGCGACACTCGTTTCCATGGGTTCTCTTCCAGCCGGACAGCGCAGCACGCGGCCCTCGCTGTCCAACTCAAAGTCTTCCAGCGTCAGCTTGCCTTGCAGCTTTCCCTTGGCAGTCATCGCCGGCGAAACAATCTCAACGGCGCGTTCTCGACCTTTTGCCAAACAATTGTTGGAGCCGTAGTGAGAATCGGCGAGCAGTTCTTTGGGCTTGAAGCCGCGTCGATCGGCATCATCTAGCGCCGGTTCCCAAGCGTCCTGGTCATGCATCGTCAGCTTGTCGACCGCGACGTGGGTGATCAGGTCCGGCTTCGTCGGCTGAGAATCATCTTTTCCTTGCGCGTCGTCTTCGGCAAAGGTCTCCATGATTTGCACGAGATATCCCGTGCCACGATGCTTGTTGTAGTGGGCATCGGGATCGGCCGGACTGATGATGCCGTCGCAAGCCTCCTTCCGCGGTGGCCGAATCTCTACCGGCGACTCGCCGTTGCCGGTGAGCTCGCATTGCTGCTGAAAAATCTGCTCCAGCAGCCCAAAGCTCTCCAGCGTCGCTGCCGCGGTCCGTCGAAACTGTTCGACCAGCTCATACACGTCGCAAGCCGCTTCCGGCAACCGCCGCTTCGACTCGCTGGGCCGCATATCGGCAAAGCAACCGTCGCCTCGTCGCGCAACATACTTGCGTATGATTTCGGCGTCGACTTCGGCGTAACGCTCAAGTTGTGTCCGTTTGAGTTCTCGCAGGAACTTGCTGGCCGCCTCGACCAGAATTCCCAACCGGGTGAGGCCGCGGATGGCCGACTGCACCGTTGTCGAGTCGAGTCGCTGCTTCGTCGTATCCGCGCCGACTGCTTGAATCAGCCGGTCCGTCAACGTCCGAAACAGCACCTCTTCCAGTCCCAGCTCCAAAATCCTGCATCGGTAGTTGCGGAGCGTTCGCTCGCAAAGATACGCGTCGGGCTCGTGACGGATGTCCAAAGCATAGTGCCAGGCGATATTCAATGCGACCGCTTCGGTCGTCTGCTGATCGGTCAGATCGTGCAGCTGCTGTAATATCAGAGACCCCAACGCGACTGACAGGTCTTTGCTGGGTCGGCCGAAATCGTCCCGAAAACTGCTCGCTAGCTCCTCGACCGGCAGGTGCTGCAGCAGGTAATCCCGAAATACACCCGCCCAGCTCTGCTCAAGCAGCTTACGTCTTTGCGGGCCGAGATACTCCCAGGGATCGAACAAAACTCCGCTCCGATGATCGCGTCGTGTTAGCATCTCCCGAATTTAGCGCCATCTCAGCTTCATGCAACACCACCTCGGCACTTTTTGCCGTCGCGTCAACTTTCGGTTATACCTCCTGCCGACTGGCTCGTCGTCACGCGGTCAATTACTTCATCTATCGCGATCTACGCGACGTGGTTGTCTCCGAGGCACATTACTTACGCGACATGAATCGCTGGCATCGGCTACACCCGTACTTCCGCAAACTCTCGTCGATCGAAGA
>JBGSUJ010000120.1:0-92483 GCA_041753435.1 Pirellulales bacterium
CGGAAATCGCCCCAATCGATTCGAGCCCCGACGTGTCAAACGGCGGCCCAAACCCCAGGCCCTACTCCTCAAACCACGTGCCGAGTACAAACGATATGCAGCGTAGGGACTTACGAAAGTTCAAGTGCCATTCGAGTCTGACATCGCTTCATCGATTTCTCCTTGAAAGACAAATGGAATTGTGCAGAACTTTCGACAATTGTAATTTGAATAGCAGCATTCGAGCTTGAAGTTGACGAGAAGAAAACACCGCGACTCATTAATCGAGTCGAGCGGAACGAATCTCTGGATCGAGAGCGCCACGCGGAAGAATCACAGCTTCGACAATAGTCGCTCCCTTCAATGCCCGTTCCAAGTCTTGGGGTCTACGGATTGGTAAATTGTTGAGCGCGAGTATTCTGTCTTGCCGACGCAATCCTAGACGGCTCGCAATGCTGTCGCCTGGAGAGACAAACGAGACGACAAACTCACCTTCTTTATTTGTGCTGCCTATTGCGCCAAACTCGACTTGTTTGTTGTTGTCAGGCAATTCGATACGGACAATTCTGAGTTTTCCTGTCGTCGGATTGCGGACATGCAGTTTGAGTGGTGGTCCGTCGAGCAAGCGGCTGCGGAAGTGATCGAAGCTGCGAATGCGTTCCCCATCGAGGAGTTCTATTTTGTCGCCAGGGCGGAGCTTGATTCGCTGACCCAGACCATCATCAAAGACTTCTTGCACTTCAAGATAGTACTGATTTGCATAGGAGAAGAATTCATAACGGATATCGAGTTCAATTGGCTCGCTCGGCCGATCTGACTTGGGAGAAGACGAGCCAAGATAGCCGGGTGCCAGTATGCTGCCGAGGATCGGTTTGTTGGCGGAAATTTCTTGCATGCCGACATCGCCAGGTCGCGCGGCAATCTCCCGGGCGGCCTGTTTAGGAATGGTCGCTGGCCGGCCCGCCACTTCGATTTTGTAGAAGCTCTTGGTGGATGCGAGTAAGTCGAATTCCTCGCCTGGAAATACGGCCTTCTCAATTATTTTTTCGCCTAACTGGATTTGCGCAAACGTTTGTGACAACACGCGCACGCGCCGGATCGACAGTCGCTTGATCTCTTCCTCTTGCGCGCGGCGCTGCTGTTCGGCTATTGCTTTGGCAGCAGTTTCTCCTGCGCGGATGCTCCGCAACGTTGCCTCATGGTCGCGTGCAATTTGCGACTGGAGTCTCAGCAGGTCTTGAATCGAGTCTTGATCCTTGTCGCTTAGCCGACGAAGTGGCACAAGATAGTTGCTGCGGAACTTGACCCACTGCTCACCGTTACGAGTTTCTACACTGTGAAAAACATCTTGATGTGAACGCTCTCCGTACACCGAGTTGTATGTCCAGATACGAGTTTGTGTGAGATCAAGATATTCGGTGGCCCGAACCATTGCGTCTGAATCTTCGCCACGATCGAGGATGGCTTGCGCCAACGAGCGCAGGTGAGTGACCTCAGGAGTCGCGGCTTCGGTCGATTGCGAAAGCCACAGGACAGTCAGGATAGTAGCCGCGTGAAGCAGTGGCTTGTGAAGCAGCGCGACGAGTTTCATGGAACACTCCAGCTACTTTGTGAATGTCGAGAGCCGTGGCCTTTAGTGTTCATGAGGTTCGACCGGGGAGATCATATCTTGTTAGTTTTGAAAATTCGTCGGATGGAGTTGACGTGGTCCCGCAGTAGGGCAGTCCTGCGATGGTTCCACGAACACTCCTCAGACAAGCTAACAGGCCGCCCTGCTATAAAACCGTCAGTCGCGGTCTTTACCCGCCTTAAGTCCCCACCATTTCGCTAGTTGGCGAATGTTCGCCACGCCTCAGCAGATAGTCATGAGTGCGCAAACTTCACGCAGGATTGGAGTTGCAGCGTCGAGAAGATCGTTTCGTAGGTGGAGTTTGACTCACTGGCGTATAATAATAACCCGCAAGCCTGAGGACTCATCAATGGACCCCATGAATGAACGCACTCGATCCCCTAGCCTGGTCAATTTTGCTAATGCTCGTCGGTTGCGTCGTGCTGGTGCTGGAGGTGTTTATTCCTTCGAGTGGAATCCTATCGGTGATGTCGGCGGCGGCGTTTTTGGGGTCGATTATTATCGCTTTTCAGCGGGGCCCGGTGACTGGCTTCTCGTTTGTGATGTCGGCCGCGGTGTTGGTGCCGGCCGTGTTGGTGTTGGCGTTTCACTATTGGCCGAAAACACGGATCGGAAGGGCGTTTTTGGGCAATCTGCCGACCGACGAGGATGTGCTGCCCGATGATCCACACCGGGCACTGGTCGGGCGGGTGGGGGTCACGCGGTCGAAGATGCTGCCCAGCGGGGCCGTGGAAATCGACGGCCAATTGATCGATGCGATTACCCAGGGCCAGTCGATCGAACCGGGCCAGTATGTGGTGGTTTCGGAAGTGCGCGGCAATCGCGTGGTGGTCCGGCCCGCGAGGGAAAACGAGCGGCCTGGCCGGCCCATTTCGCCAGCCGATTTGCTGAATCGGCCCATTGAGGAGTTGGGCATCGAATCGCTCGAAGATCCGCTGACGTGAAGCAGGACGAACGCCGATTTTGAGTGGATTAGAGGTTTTTGGCGTGATGGGAGTCGGAGTGCTTCCTGGCCAGCTTGAATTGTGGCTGCCGAACGTCTACAACTGATGTAAGCGCAAGGCGGGATTGCACTTAGTGCCATTTTGAGCGAGGCCTGCTTTCCGAGACTTTTCGAGGTGGTTGCCATGCAGTCGACATTATCGTGGTTTTTAATTGCTCAAGGTGGCGCTTTGAACGGCGGCATGATAATGCTCATCGGCTTAGTCGTCATCGTGATCGTGGGTCTTGCGCTATTTGCGATCATTGCCCGCTATTTTCGCCTGTGGATTCAATCGGTGACGACCGGAGCAGGGATCGGCATTGTTGACTTGATTCGGATGACGCTCCGCAAGGTGAACCCGACCGTAATCACACGCAGCAAGATCATGGCGGTGCAGGCGGGGCTCTACGAGAATGAGGGCATCACAACCAAAGCGTTGGAGGCTCACTATTTGGCGGGCGGGAACGTGCCGCTGGTGATTCGTTCGATGATCGCGGCCCGCAAAGCGAAGATCGTCGAATTGAGCTTCAAACGAGCGACGGCCATCGACTTGGCAGGTCGGAATGTGCTGGAAGCGGTGCAGACCAGCGTCTATCCGCGTGTGATCGATTGCCCGGCAAAAAACAACAAGCGACCGACGCTCGATGCGGTAGCAAAGAACGGCATCCAGCTGAAGGTGAAGGCCCGTGTGACAGTGCGGGCAAACATGGAACAGTTGATCGGCGGTGCCACCGAAGAGACCATCATTGCTCGCGTGGGCGAAGGCATTGTGAGTGCGATTGGCTCAGCCGAAACGCATGCCCATGTGCTGGAGAATCCCGATCGGATCTCGAAGGCGGTGCTGGCCCGCAAGCTCGATTCGCAGACGGCTTTCGAAATCGTTTCGATCGATATTGCCGACGTCGACGTGGGCGACAACATCGGCGCCCGACTACAGGCCGACCAGGCAGAAGCGGATATGCGGGTAGCTCGGGCCCAGGCGGAAGGTCGGCGTGCGATGGCGGTATCGCAGGAACAGGAAAATTTCGCCACGATCGAAGAGAACCGGGCCAAGCTAGTAGCGGCCGAGGCCGAGGTGCCCAAAGCGATGGCCGAGGCTTTCCACACGGGTAAGCTTGGAATTCTTGACTACTACAAGTTGCAGAACGTGCAGGCCGATACCGACATGCGCGGTGCCATTGCAACGGCAAGTGGACCGGGCAGGAAGTAAGACGAGACTGGGAGCTTGGGAGACAAAACTTAGTCAGCGATTCAACTTCTTGGCTCTTAGCCACCTTGTCCCGTGGTGCTTAGCAGATAGGTTTTGCGGATAATTAATTAAGATGACTCCCTCGCTGCCACTACTGTTAGCTGCTGGCCTCAATGAGCTGATCAGCATTCTGGTTGGGCTGGTAGTGCTCGTCTTTTGGGTAATCAACCAGCTCCACGACGCGAAGCAACGTCAGTTAGCGGAGGAAGCGAGCGCCGCGCCCGATGCGGCGTCTCCGCGGCCAAACAGGCCCCTGGAGCAGCAGCCAGAGCCGGTGCGGGAGGCACCTGATCCGTTACGAATGCAGATCGACGAGTTTTTGCGGCGGGCGGGTCAGCCGCCACCACCCGCCCCAGCCTCTGCACCGCCTCCGCCGGCACCGCGCGAGGAAATAGTCGTGTTGCTCGAAGAGCCGACAGCCAAGCCGCCGCGGAAATCGTTGGCGGATTCGTTGCGATCGAAGGCCGATGCGGCCGCACCCGCGCGAAGCAAACCCGAAAAAACTTCACCGCGGCCGCGTCCCGAAAAACGTCGTCCGCAGCCAGATAATGCTCCGCGTGGCAAGTCGATTGCCCAGTACGTTGCCGACCGGGCGGGTGCCGTTACGCAGGAATTCCAAGCGGAAGTCGCCGACTTGGGCGAACATGTAAAGCAGGCCGATGAGCAATTCGATCGACAATTGCAGCATCGGTTCGATCATCGACTGGGGTCGCTCGACGAACAAAGTCCGCGTGGCGTAAGCGAGCAATCGAAGGTCGCTGCAGCCGATTCGCCGGCGGGGCAGATTGCTGCCATGCTGGCCCGCCCCGAAGGTGTGCGGCAAGCGATCCTGATGAACGAAATTCTCCGCCGACCGGTGGATCGTTGGTAACCGCCACGAGCACCAGGGGCTGGCCGAACTGTTTCACGATGGAAGAGAGGACGAGATGCCGCTTTACGAATACAGCTGCCAAGATTGTGAGTCCCAGGCTGAGTTGTTGGTACATGGGTCGCAGCCGCCAGAGTGTCCCGTTTGTGGCAGCTCGAAGCTAACAAAACTGCTCTCTGTGGTGGCCGCACCGAGCCGCGAAACCGCGGCCGGTAGTCTGCCCGCTCCGCCGGGCGGTTCCTGTGGGGCCAGCTGCGGATGCCATCCGCGAGGATGAGGTCCTGCGGGCTGAGACGGTTATTTGGGAGGGCGAGGCTCCTGCCGAGCCAAAATCGGTGTAGTAAAGTTCGGCCGGAGCCTCACCCTCCCGTGCGAATTGGGCTGAAAATTGACACTTTTCCAGCGGCCTGACTATACTACAAGTGTTGTCTCAGGAACTTCCTCCTGGCGTTCGAACCGTTTGCTACAGCAAGCTTTACTGCAGTTCGGCCGATCATCGGGAGCATCGCGGCACGGAGTGCCTCTCACACCGCTGTCCTCTCGATTGTGACTTGGCGCATCGCTTGTGCGCTGCCGACGGAACTAAGGAACTCGAACATGAATTTGTTGGGCAAGATCTTCGTCGTGTTGATCGCCGTGATGAGCGTGGTGTTCATGACGCTGGCCCTGGCGGTCTACGCGACACATAAGAACTGGAAAGAAATCGTCGAAGGCCCGACCGGCTTCCGCGCCCAGTTGCAAACTTCGCGCGCGGAGTTCGACCAACTGAAGAAGGAGTACAACCGGGCTGATAGCCAGTTCAAAAGCGAGAGCGAATCGCAGCGTCAGCAGATTCGTAAGCTCGAAGCCGAGCGGGTCGCTCTAGTCGATCGCAATGCGGCCGTACAGACCGAGCTCGACCAACTGAAGGCCGAACGCCGCGACGCGACCGCCGCCGTCGCTGCGACGCAACAGAATAATCAGCGGTTGGCCGAGGAAGTCACCGGCTTGCGGGAAGACATTCGCACCAACGAGCAGGCCCGCGATCAAGCGTTCGCCACGACGCTCCAGGCGACTGAGGAATTACACCAAACCAAGGGGCAGTACGAAAACGCGATCGAACGCAATCGTCAACTTACCAGCCAGGTCTCTGGGATGACCCAAGTGATGGATGCTAAGGGCATCGATCCGAACACAGCACCCGACGCGATTGTGCCGACCGTCGACGGTTTAGTGAGCCGAGTACGGCGTGCGGCGGGTGACCAATTAATCGAATTGACGAT
Organism: Pirellulales bacterium; assembly: GCA_041753435.1. Classification (GTDB taxonomy): domain Bacteria; phylum Planctomycetota; class Planctomycetia; order Pirellulales; family Lacipirellulaceae; genus DASYDU01. The sequence goes on from JBGSUJ010000120.1 coordinate 5,971, forward strand.
TGGCTCTGACGACGGCATCAAGCAAGGCAACACGGTGGAAGTCTATCGAGGGGCCCGCTACTTAGGGCGTGTGGAGATTATCAAGACCTCGCCGGATCGGGCCGTGGGTCGCGTCGATCGCCGCTTCCAACAAGGACAGATCCAGGAGGGGGACCGTGTCGCAACCCGACTCAAAATCAACTGAGCCAACGGGCATCCTGGTCCGCAAACCGTCGAGTAACATCTACACGGCGCTGTTGGGCATCGCGGCTGTTGCGCTGATGCTGGGTGCGCTGTTCTTGTTTTTGGAGCTATACCGGTACGACTGGATCTGGAACTCGCCTTGGAGCCAGCGTCCGTAGCGAGTTTCCCTTTGTAGAATTCTCTTGCCTCGGTCTCGAAATTCATGGCCCAACCCGACTTCAGCATGCCGCCGATGGGTGGCGCCGCGGGGCGCAAACCAAAGACCTCAATCTATACGCTGCTCTTGCTGGTGGCGCTGATTGCGCTGTTGGTTGGCTGCTTGTTCATGTGGTTGGAGATCAAGCGGTTCGGCGGCTTCGGCACCGTGCGAGGCACCGTGCGAGGCACGGTGCGAGGCACGGTGCGAGCGACGACGCCGAGAGCCGAGCCGCAATTCGCCTACTTGGCGGGGTTGGATCGGCAATTTGGCTAATACGGTTTTCAGATTGTCCTAACACTAACATGGGCACTGTTTCCGCAACAGCGCGGCCGACGCCGCCATAATCTCTTCGGCACATAAACCAGTCCGCACAGCTCGAGGCAAGATACAAACTTGAAAATCGTACTTGGCCGCGGTGCTATTCCGCCGCTGCTGCGGATTGCCGGGCGCCCAACTCGCGATCGAGGTCCAAGATGGCGGCGGGATCGCTCTTCACCATTTGGAATTTATGCACGATCTCGCGGGCGGTTTTCTCTTCTTCCACCTGCTCTTGGATGAACCACTCCAGTTCCACGAGTGCGGCAAATTGTTTTTCGTTAAAGGCCAGCTCCCAGAGCGAATTGATCTGCTGGGTGACGGTCTGCTCTTGGGCCAGAGCTTTCTCGAAGACTTGGGTGACCGAGTCGAACTCGACTGGCGGGGCCGCAATCGGCCGCAGCACGACGCGACACTGCCGGTCGATCAGGAAGTCGTAGAGCCGCATCGCGTGGGTATATTCTTCCCCGCTTTGCATCCGCATCCATTTGGCGCAGCCGCGAAACTGTTCGTGCTCGAGGTAGGCCGACATCGAGAGATAGCTGTAAGAAGAGTACAGCTCGTTGTTGATCTGTTCGTTGACGGCATCTTGCATGGCTGGGCTAAGCATGGCAATCCTCTCCGGGTGGCAGTTGATAGGGACGATCTCGGCAAGGCGTCACAAAATATTATAGGATCGCTCAGAGCGCGAGTGTCGACCGAAACAATGAAACAGGGACTCGAAACCAATCCGAATTTCGAGTCCCTGTCTCAATAAGGGTCGAGGGTTGAGAGTCGAGGGTTGAGAACTCAAGGCAAGTACCCGCGCGAGTGCCCGGCGCTCGACTTCTGTCTCTCAACCTTAAGCTCTCTACCCTCCACCCTTTCTGAGTGGGCTCGACTGGATTTGAACCAGCACGCCCTTTCGGGCACAAGGCCCTCAACCTTGCGCGTCTGCCAATTTCGCCACGAGCCCGGGAGAGGCAGGATTCCGCCAAAATGTGGCGAATACGCTAGTCTACCCACTCCCGGGCGCGCGTCAAGCGATGCCCGTTGCCTGCTGCTGGCGGGTGTGGCGGGTGTGGTCTATGGTAGAAGTCCAAATTGCAAGTGGGGTCGCGATTCTCGGTCTCAACAAGCGTTTCGGTACACACTGGTTTTGAGGACAAATTATGCGAACAGTTCGACATTTATTATTGCTCGGGCTGGGGCCGGTGATTGCCCTCGCCGCAATGTCTGTTGCGAGCGAAGCTGTCCAGCTTACGCCGTTGTGGACTCACAGCGCGGGCGGAAGCGGCTACGCGGAGATTGTTGCTTACGATGCTCTGGCCGCAGAGTTCCTGGTCGTCAACGGCACGGAGCGGTGTGTCATGCGGCTCGATCCGCGAACCGGAAAAGAGAGAGGGCGATTCGACGTTTCTGAGTATGGCGACCCGACCAGCGTGGCAGCGAGTCGCGGCCTGATTGCTGTCGCGGTCGTCGCGCCACGGAAAACAGATGCTGGTCACATCGTGCTGTTTTCGTCGCGTAGCGCGACGGCGGCCGATGGCAACAACGGTCGGCCGAGCGCGGTGGTTCGCGTTGGCGCACTGCCAGATATGGTGACGTTCACCCCCGATGGGCGCTATTTGCTCTCCGCAAATGAAGGCGAGCCAAGCGACGATTTTGCCGTCGATCCGGAAGGTTCGATTAGTGTGATCGATGTCGGTCGCGGTGCAGAGTACGCTGTTGCCCTCACGGCCGACTTTGTGAGGTTCAATTCGGAGCGGGAGCTTCTCGAAAGCCAAGGAGTGCGAATCGTCGCCTTGAATCCACACACCGAGGACGGTCGGGCGACGCCAGCCCAGGACTTCGAGCCAGAGTACATTGCCGTCGCGCCCGATGGCCGCACAGCTTGGGTCGCGTTGCAAGAGAACAATGCCCTGGCAGTCCTCGAGATTGCAACGGCCCGGGTGGAGCGAGTCGTCGGCCTGGGCCTGAAGGATCATTCTCTTGCCGGCAATGGTCTCGACGTGAACGACCGCGATGGCGGCATTCACATTCGCCGTTGGCCGGTGTTTGGCATGTACCAGCCGGATGGTATCGCTGTTTTTGAGACCGATGGCGAAGTTTTCTTGGCGACGGCAAACGAGGGGGATACACGCAACTACGTCGGTTTCAGCGACGAAGCCCGTGTTGCGGATTTGCAGCTCAGCGAATCTCTGGCGGCGGTGCCTGATATTAAGCGTCTCAAGGTGAGCAATGCCGGTGGCGACACGAATGGCGACGGGGCCGTCGATCGACTGCTTACTTTCGGCGCACGTTCGCTGGCGATTTGGGACACAACTGGCAAACTCGTTTATGACAGCGGCGACGCGTTGGAGCAGTTCGTTGCCAAACATCTGCCCGAGCGATTCAATATCAACTCCGTTGGCGAAGACCAAATCGACAAGCGCAGCCCGGAAAAAGGGCCCGAACCGGAGGGCATTGTCGTGGGTCGCGTGGGTGATTCGATCTACGCCTTTGTCGGGTTAGAGCGGACCAGTGCCGTGGCGATTTTCGATGTGACGCGGCCAGTATCTACCCGGCTTGTCGATGTTGTTCCCCTGTCGCGCGACAAGAAAGCACTAGGCGGGCCCCAGATTGCGCCCGAGGGACTGTGCTTTGTGGCTGCCGAGCAGAGTCCGCTGGGCGCGCCGCTGTTGGCAGTGGCCTGCGAAGTTACGGGGAGCACGGTTTTGTTCCGCGTCGACCCCGTTGGGCAGTAGCATGCTGTCGCGCGACGGCATTTGGCACTAAAATAGCGGAGTCATGCTGCATACTACGTCAACGCTGATCGCCGTCGATATCGGAAACAGCCGGGTCAAGCTGGGCCGATTCGACCGGGCCGCCTATTCGCAGGCCTGTCCTGAACCCAAGGCAACGCTCGAACTTCCGCTCGCAAACCAAGCCGGTGAATTCGACACGCAGCAACTTTTTGTTTGGTGCCACGAACAAATTTCAGGGGATGCAGAGTGGCTCCTCTCAAGCGTGCATCGTGGTGCTAAGGAGCTTTTGATTAAAGCGGTAACCGTTGCCAGCGTGCAAGTTGGCGCGCAGTGGAAATTGCGGCAGGTCGCCTTTGCCGACGTGCCGTTGGTGGTCGAAGTCGATGCACCGGAGCGAGTTGGCATGGATCGGCTCATGAGCGCGGTGGCAGCTGATCGGCTGCGTGCGTCCAACCGGCCTGCCATCGTGGTCGACCTGGGCACCGCGATCAAGATCGGATTGTTAACGGATGTCGGGGCGTTCGTGGGCGGTGCGATATTGCCGGGGCTAGCGATGTCTGCCCGAGCGCTCGATCAGCAGACCGACGCACTGCCCCACGTCGATGTCGAGCGCTGGCAACAGCCACCGTTGCCACTGGGCAAATCGACGGTGCCGGCGATCGAGGCGGGAATTTTTTGGGGTGCGGTCGGTGCCGTTCGCGAATTGGTGCGCGAGTATTCAAAGCAGCTTGCGACCCCACCCCAGATATTGGTTTGTGGTGGTAGTTCGCAACTTGTGGCTGAAGTGCTGGCCGCAGAAGTGGATTTTGTGGTGCGTTACGTGCCGCATTTAGTGCTGTCGGGAGTGGCCATTGTTGACGCGGCCAGGAATTGACCATGGAGCTGCCGCAACCACCGACGCGCGTGGTTCACCTCACGCCACCGGGACGCGCCGCGGTGGCGGTGGTGTTGGTTGCGGGGCCTGCGGCCGTGCGCATCGTCGACAAGTGCCTGCAGCGAACCGCTGGTCGGCGGTTTGTGGATCTGCCACTTAACGAGATCATCCTTGGCCGGTGGGGTGGGCCGGACGGCGAAGAAGTGATCGCCTGTCGGCGTTCTCAAGATACCGTGGAAATCCATTGCCATGGTGGATTGGCAGCGGTTCGCGCGGTGATCGCCTTGCTCGGCCAACTAGGCTGCGAATCGCTATCATGGCAACACTGGCTCGGAGAAACGGCGAGCGATCCAATTCGTGCGGCAGCGCAAGTGGCGCTGGCCGAGGCGCCCACCGCGCGGACCGCGGCCGTGCTGGTCGATCAGTTTCATGGCGCACTTGCTGAGGCAATTCGCAATGCACTGCGCGCTGTGGTGGCTGCCGACTGGCCCTCAGCCGCTGCGACGCTCGAGGCGGTATTGTTGCGGCGCGGCGTCGGCCTGCACCTCACCAGGCCCTGGCGGGTGGTGCTCGCCGGACGACCCAACGTCGGCAAAAGCAGTTTAATGAACGCGTTGGTCGGCTATCAACGGGCAATTGTCTGCGATTTGCCGGGAACAACGCGCGACGTAGTTACGGCGATTACGGCCATGGATGGCTGGCCCGTCGAACTGGCTGACACAGCGGGATTGCGGGAAAGCCAGGACTCCGTCGAATCGGAGGGAGTAGCGAAGGCCACCGCCGTCGCCGCCAACGCCGACTTAGTGCTGCTGCTGGAAGATTCGCTGGATGGCACTGCCAGCGATTTGCAGATCGCCACGCCGCTGATCCGCGTACTCAATAAAATTGATCTGCTGCCCGTGATGCCGGAATCAACCGGGCACCGCTGGGAGGTATGCATCAGCGCGATCACAGGTGCCGGCATCGCTGATTTGGTGGCGGCCATTGGCCGCGCTTTGGTGCCATCTCCGCCGGCTGGAGGTGAGGCCGTGCCGTTTACCGTCGAGCAGATCGTGCAGCTTGAGCTGGCTCAGTCGGCCATCAAGCGGCAAGACGCAGCCGCCGTGTGCTCCTGCTTGCAGCCGCTTGTCTTGTAGCTGTTGGCACGACACTCTCTCAGCATTGCAGGCAATGCTAGTGGATGCGTCCCCCCCTCGCTTGTTTCGCTTGAGAAAAACTTGGCTGAATGTTTCCGATTATGCCGATGACAAGCATCAGTGGAGATAGAGCGATTAATCGGAAGTTCTAATGGTCGCTGTCTTTCCTGTTGGAGAATCGCAGCCGTTGATTTCCAGTTGCGAGTTTGGCGAGTGATCAGCGTTTTTGAGGGAGCACACCATGTGCAATCGATTCGACGACTTCTTCCAGCGGATCAGCCGGTCAGTTGCCGGATGGGGAGAGCGCGCTTGCGTGGCGATTGTCGTCGCCGCGCTGCCTACCAGCGCTGTACCGACGACGGCATTTGCCGCTGATGTGAGTGTCCAGGCTTCGGTAGAAGATTCGGTGCTCGTTGCCACGCGCGAAGCGACCGCGGACAAATCGACCGCTGCGGTTGCGATTGTCGTCCATTCGAAGGAGGAGGTCCTCGAACCGATCTCGCAAATCTCTGAGCGGTCCCCGGAACTTGCCGATCTCGCTGCTGCCGAATTGGAAGCCGATTCCAAAAGCACAACGACAGCGGAAACCAAGGCGTTTCATAGCGACGGGGACAACTTCGGCAAAGCGCTTGGCGGTGCGTCGGAAGAGTCCTCGATCGACGCCCAACCGGCAAAATTCAATGGCCTGCAACCGGGAAAATCCACGGAAAAGGACGTCCGCGCTGCCTGGAAAGAACCAGCGAACACCGAAGTCACCGAGTTCGGTTCGGTGCTCACTTATAACATCGACCCTTTCAAGTCCGTCGAAGTCGAGCTTTCAGACGAAGTCGTTTCCGCCATTAACATCGAACTACGGGGCAACATGCCGCCAAAGCGGCTGGCCAAGCAGTTGTCGCTCGATATGTTGGAATCGGTGGCCGTGACCGACATGGAAGGCACTGTGCTCGGGCAGGTTTATCCCGAGCGGGGCGTGCTCTTCCTGTTTGCGCCGCCATCGGACGTCGTTGCGGCGACGACCAATGTGCCTGCCGCCGCGGTGACGCATGTCGTCATCCAGCCACTCGATGCCGACGCGTTCGCCCTGCGGGCTGAATGCCAGTTGCACGGCCCTTATGAGAAGAATATCAAAGATCTCCAGACCGCGCTCTTGCTGGACCCAGTGCTAGCACATGCCCATTGGCTGCTGGCGGAGATTTATCTGGCGACCGGTCAGGCAGATCGTGCCAAAGAGGCTGCTGAAGAAGCTTGTGACCTCGAGCCGGAAAATGCGGCCTATCGGTTACGTCGAGCACAGGTCTGCTTTGCCTTGAGCCGTTACGATGAGGCTACCTTAGAAGTACGCAGCCTACTGGACGGCGAGGCAACTCCGCCGATCGTCAAAGCGCAAGCCTTGCACGAAATGGCGAAGCTTGCGGCGCTGGGCGATGCCGAAATATCCGCCAAGACGATCGCTTTCGAGAATATGTCCATCGCGGTGGCCGACTCGCTTGCCACCAGTAAGAATATCAAAGAACGTCGCGCGGCAAAGCAACTCTTGATCGAGGCGCATTTGGCGGTCGCTCGCCAGATTTCCGGCCAAGCCTACGGCAATAAGCTCGAGAGCGTATCGCAGTGGATCGGCCGAGCGTCGGGGCTGGCCGAAGCCGCGATTGCCGACGATAGCGGCAGCTTGGAACTGCGGCTGCTCGTAGCCAAAGAAGCGCTGGGGTCGCTGGCGAATCTCAAGCCGAGCAAGGATCCGGGTCCGTGGGTCTCTGAAGCCGAACAAGCGGCGGCGGCGCTCACCGAAGAGTGCAGCGATGATCTTTGGCAGCGGCGAATTCAATGGGAACTGGGCCAGGCGTACTTTCAGGCCGTGCGGATCGAGCACCTTCGGCTGCAACCGGCGGCAGCACTCCGCTATGGGCAGTTGGCGATCGAAAACCTAGCCAATGGTGCGGCCAAACGTCAGGCGGTTTACGACTCGGAGCAGTTAGTAGGCGAGTTGTACTTTCACATCGGCGTGGTTTACGCAGTGCAGAAGCAAGACCACAAAACCGCCGCCCAATGGTACGACAAGGCACTGCCGCTGCTGGCAGCTCCCCGGCCGACATCCGAGCTACTCGCTCCTCAGCACGATGGCGAAGAACTTGTGAGCATGGGTGTCACTTACTGGCAAGTTGGCGATAAAGACCACGCCATCGACCTGACACTCAACGGGGCTGAAATGGTCGCCAAAGCAGTCGATTGTGGCATCTTGCCGAAGAAGTCGCTGGCGGTGCCCTATGGTAATCTGGCCGCCATGTACGAGCAGCTCGGCTCGAAGGAAGATGCGGCCAAGTACTCAGCGCTAGCGACATCGGTCGGCGGTCTGTCGAGGCCGGTCGTGGCGACTACCAACCAGCGCGGCAGCACCAATCCCAGGCCGCGCGTGGCGATGGGACCAAATCAACAACGGATGCAGGCTCAGGCCACGAAGCCCCGCCCGAGAAATAGCGATATCAACTCTACGCCCATCCAGCGGACGGCCCAGCGACCCGACAGCGGCCGCAGATTCTAATCGCCGCCTCGCGCTCACTTCGACCAGCGCCGTGCTGAAGGTGCGCTTTCGGCTAGCTCGCTGATTCACCGCCCAACGGCGCCAAATCGTCTTTGCGATTGTTAAAATATCGTGAAGATCTGCTGCCAGCCAACAGGATCAACTCACTGTAAGTGGTTGTCTTCTAAACGAATGTGTAATCGCCACGAGGCTGTTTGGCAGCCGTCGCAACTGCCGCTCTCGTGACCGACGTAGCAGACTGTGATATTTTAAGGCTCGGCGGCAGGGCTCCTGTCGTTGAATGCTATCTTCGTTGAGGAACGTCGTACGATGCGCGTATTCGACCCACTTGCCTACGGTCCCGAATTTGCGCCGTTGGTCGATGTCGAGCGTCGTCGAACTCTGGATGCGGGCATGCCGAATGAAATTGAGCGGGATAGGCTCTGCCGGCTCACTGCCAAGGCAGCTTTTGTCCACGCGACGCGCGCGGTAACGGAGCGCGACATGGCGGCCTGTGCGATTTGCGGCGTCTGGCTGTTGCACGACTTTCTCGACGATTCGCACCAGATTAGTCAGAGCATCAAGACAGATACGGGAAGTTTCTGGCACGGCATCATGCATCGCCGCGAAGGCGACTATTCGAATGCAAAATATTGGTTCCGTCATGTGGGCGAGCATCCCGTATTCGAGCAACTTGCACAGCGCGCGGCCGAACTCGCAGTCGAGTGTGGCCAGCAGGATGCCCTCGAGCGACTCGCCCCCCACGGCACTTGGAATCCCTACGCCTTGGTTGATCTGTGCCAGTCGGCCGTACAGGGTGGCGACCTGCTCGAACTGTGTGCCGAGATTCAACAAGTCGAGTGGGAGCTATTGTTTGACTATTCCTACCACTCGGCCATCGATCGATAACGTTGCTGCTGCTTCCTGGCCGGTGTGCGATCCCGCTCGGGATTGTTCCCGCCTGGAGGCCCTCTGGGCACTGGCTATGGGTGCGTGTCAATGGGCGTCACGATCCTCTTTAGTGGGCCTTGATTGTGCTCCAGGGTGCATGCGAGCTACCTTTCGCCCACTTGCATCGGGCCCCCAAAAGGGGAAAATAGGAAGACAAATCTGCAAAAATTGCGAAACCAATCCAGGCTCTGAGCCGGCAACGCGGTGGGGCCTGGAATTTTGAAACGCTTGAATCGACCAAGAGAGAAAGGAACCACTATGTCACGTCCCGGAGTCACTTTTAAGGGCAATCCACTCCACCTCGCCGGTAACGAAGTGAAAGTTGGCCAGGCCGCCCCAGATTTCACGCTGCACTATTTCGAAGGTGGCCTGAAGGAGCTTAAGCGCGCCGATCTCCAAGGCAAGCCGACCATCATCAGCGTGGTACCCTCGCTCGATACGCCGGTGTGTGCAACCCAAACCAAGAAGTTCAACGAGTCGCTCGCCAAACTGGGCGACAAAGTGAACGCCGTCACCGTCAGCCTCGACCTGCCCTTTGCCATGAACCGCTTCTGCGGTGCCGAGAGCATCAAGAACATGCGCGTCGGCAGCGACTACCAAGATCGCAACTTTGGCATCCAATGGGGCACACTGATCGAGGAGCTGAAAATCGAGTGCCGGGCCGTGTTTGTGCTCGATAAAACGGGCAAAGTCGTATACGCCCAATATGTGCCCGAGGTAGCTAGCGAACCGGAGTACGAGCCGGCGCTGGCAGCCCTCGAAACGCAGTTGTAATTGAACTTGACGGATCGAATGACAGTTCCAGGCAAAGGAATTCCATGAACCACATTAGCAAACTAGTAGCCGAAGCGATCGGAACATTTTTCCTCTGCTTCGCCGGCATTGCCGCGATTCTCAGCACCCAGCCGCCGATCAACAGCGGTGCCGGACTGGTAGGCATTGCGCTGGCCCACGGCTTGGGCCTTTCGATTGGCGTGGCCATCTTCGGTGGTGTAAGTGGTGGGCATTTGAATCCAGCGGTTACTTGCGGCCTGCTCTCGACTGGTCGGATTTCGCTACCGCTGGCCGTGCAGTACATCGTGAGCCAATGTGTGGGTGCCACGGTGGCCGCGCTTGCCTGCAAGGCGATCTTCCCAGCCATGGCAGTCGACTCGGCGAAGCTCGGCATTCCGCTACCGGCAGATTGGGTGACCACCGAAGTGCTCTTGCTCACGGAATTCATCACGACTTTTCTGCTGATGACGGCCGTTTTTGGGGCGGCGGTCGACGAGCGCGGTAAGGCAGTGAAGATCGGCGCCTTCGCCATCGGTTTGACCGTGGCGTTTGACATCCTGGCAACAGGCGCGGTGACTGGTGCTTCCATGAATCCGGCCCGTTCCTTTGGTCCGGCGCTAGTTTATGGATTCTTCGATTGGCATTGGTGTTATTGGATGGCTCCAATTGCTGGAGCCGTTGTGGCAGCACAGTTGTACCACCACGTCGTGTTGGAAAAGGAAACTGATGAGTAGACAATTTTTATGCATTGCGGTTGTGTTTTGCTCCCCCTTACTGTTGAGCCAGGTATCCTGTAGCAAGCCTGCTGTTCCGCAAGAAGATTTGGTGAAGTTAACACTCGTTTCGAGCGAAACCGAGGAAGTGCTGCTGGGTACACCAGAGCTTACGGCGGGCATCCCTGGCGAGGGAACCATCACGGAGGAAGAGCTCCAGGCCTGGCTTGAAAAACCTGAGAATCACGTGGTGATTGTGCCCCAGTTGCCGTTGGGGCTTGCTGCAGGAGCCGGTCAGATCACCGGTCTCGATGCCAATCCGCTCACGCGGGCCAAGATCGAGCTCGGCCGGCAGTTGTTCTTCGATCCGCGACTTTCTCAGGACGAAACCATCAGTTGTGCCAGTTGCCATCATCCCGACTTTGGCTACGCCAAGGATACGCAATTCGGCGAAGGTGTCGGCGGGCAGCTCGGGGGCCGCAATTCGCCCACCGCCTACAATCGCATCTTAAGCGCGATCCAGTTTTGGGATGGCCGGGCCGCCACGCTCGAAGAACAAGCCAAAGGACCGATTGCCAACCCGATCGAGATGTCGAATACGCATGATGTGTGCGTGGCGTACCTAGCCAAAATCCCGGGCTACAAACTGCAGTTCGAGCGGCTCTATCCCGATGGCGTGACGATCAATAATGTCGCCGGTGCGATCGCCAGCTTCGAGCGGGCACTGGTGACAGGGCCCACTCCTTGGGACTATTACGAGCAGCTCCGCACTTTCGAGCAGGCCTATGAGGCCGACCTGGAAGATCTCGACGCACTCCAGGAAGACGATCCTGATCTGTACCAAGAGTACCTGGAACTCAAGACAGCCTCAGACGCCCATCCGATCAGCAAAAGTGCGATCCGCGGCGGCGAACTGTTTTTCAGCGATCAGGCCAGCTGCACCGCCTGCCACGTGGGTGCGAATTTTACCGACGAGCTCTACCACAATCTAGGTGTCGGCATGGACGCGGCCGAACCGGATGTCGGCCGCTTCGAGGTGACCAAGGACGAGAAGGATCGTGGTGCTTTCAAGACACCGACAATCCGCAATGTCGCCCAGACGGCCCCCTACATGCACGACGGCTCACAGAAGACGCTGCTCGAAGTGGTTGAGTGGTACGACAAGGGCGGCCACCCTAATGTGAATCTCGACGAAAAGATCAAGCCGCTCCACCTCACCAATCAAGAGAAAGCCGATCTCGTGGCGTTTATGGAAGCGCTCACCGGCGACTTGCCGCCGGTTGAAAGTTCCCGCCTACCAAAGTAAGCAACCTGCCACGCCTGTTCGACAGGCCCTTGCAGCGGAAATCATGGGGCGGGTGCGGATGGCAAACTGCCGCGCCGATAGGGGTCCCATCTTTTGGTGTGCAAGGGGCACAACTTTTTTGACAGGATTACAGGATCTGGGAAAGGATCGGCAGGATAAATTGGCGAAGCGTTCTTGGCTGAGGATTCTTGAAGAAGCGCTGGCAAAAGACCAGTGGCACCCGGGCCTTACCGCTCAGCCCTACTGCCCCGAGGGAACATTCTGATTTTTTGAAAAAGTAGAATGACCTGCTCAGTAGAAAAGCTTTCGCTCCCGCGCCGCTACAGAAAGTCAATACCTACTGATTCACGGGACTTCTGCAATTACGACATGACTGGCAAAGCGTTTGTACACCTAACCTCGAAGATTTTCTACTGAGCAAGAATGTCCCCTTTTTAAGGCTATTGATCGACTTTCCGTTGCCGATGCCGGCCTTGCGGCTTGAAGCGGTCTTGGATTTGGCGGACCGTTGCCACGAGCAAGTCGATCTCAGCCGGGGTGTTGTAAAGGTAAAAGCTGGCCCGCGTGCTGGCGGTGATGCCGAGCCGATCGTGCAGCGGCTGCGTGCAATGGTGCCCCGCGCGGACGGCGATGCCCTGCTGGTCGAGCAGTTGGGCGACATCGTGTGGGTGTGGTTGGGCCACGGTGAAGCTCACGAGACCAGCACGTTGTTCGGGCGACGGGCCGAGAATTTTGACGCCGTCGATCTCCTGCAATCGCTCATACGCATAGCGCACCAATTCATGCTCGTGCCGGGCGACCGCGTCGATACCGATCGCCCGGAGATAATCGATTGCCGCGCCTAGCGCAATGGCCGGCGCGATTGGCGGCGTGCCGGCTTCGAATTTCGCGGGCAGTTCGGCCGGCGTGAAATGGTCGAGGTAGACGCGGTTGATCATGCTGCCGCCGCCCAAAAACGGCGGCATGGCGTCGAGCAGTTCCTCGCGGCCGTAGAGGAGACCAATGCCCGTGGGCCCGAGCATTTTGTGGCCGCTGAAGGCGAGAAAGTCGGCACCGAGGGCGATCACGTCGGTCGCTAGATGCGGCACGCTTTGGGCCGCATCGACCAGCAGCAGCGCCCCGGCCGCGTGCGCCCGCCGCGCAATTTCAGCCACTGGATTGATCGTACCCAGCACGTTTGACACGGACGCGACGGCTACGAGCTTCGTTTTCGCCGTGAGTAGCCGATCGAATTTTTCGAGCATCAACAAGCCATTGTCGGTGATGGGAATGTGCCGCAGCACCGCCCCAGTTCGCTCGGCCAGTTGCTGCCAGGGCACGAGATTCGAGTGGTGCTCCATGGTGGTGAGAATGATCTCGTCGCCGGACCGTATGTTAGCATCGCCCCAACTGCGGGCCACGGTGTTGATGCTCGCTGTAGTGCCCTGCGTAAAGATGATTTCGTGGGCGTGCCGCGCGCCGAGGAAGGCCCGCACCTTCTCGCGGGCCTCTTCGTACTGCTCGGTGCTCCGTTCGCTGAGTGTGTGAATGCCGCGGTGGACGTTGGCGTAGTCGTGCTCGTAGACCCGCCGCAGCACGTCGATCACCTGCCGTGGCCGCTGCGTGCTGGCCGCGTTATCGAGAAATACCAACGGCCGATCGCCATGCACCAACTGCGACAGGATCGGAAAATCTTCACGCAGCTTCGCCGGCAGCAGCTTCGCGCGGTCGATTTCTAATTCAGGACTTAAAGTTGTGGAGACCATCATCATTTCTTTGACAGGATAACAGGATGTTCAGAATCGACAGGAGCTGACCGAATCCAATTGAAATCTATTTTTTGAATTGCCTGATCCTGATAAATCCCGCAGATCCTGTTATCCTGTCAACACAGTTGCACACTGATTACGTGTTCCCATTCACCGGCGAGTGGACCACCGACTGCAGCACCTTCCACGCGAGCAAGCAGCACTTCTGCCGATTGGGGGTCAGCCGAGCACCGTACAGCTTGAGCATGTCTGCGGCCGAAAACTGCTTCAATTCATCAACGCTCTTGCCAAGCATTTCTTCCAACAGCATCGAGGCCGAAGCCTGGCTGATCACGCAGCCCGCACCGGAGAAGTAACCATCGGCAATTTTACCATCCTCTGACAGTTGTAGGTCGATCCGCACCACATCGCCGCAGAGTGGATTCTTGTCTTCGTGCGAGTGGGTGGCGGTGGGCAACTGGCCACGATGGAACGGGTCCTCGTAGTGGTCGAGGATGTGGTCCTGGTACAGCTCTTCTTCGTTATGGGGACTGGCAGACATTTCATTTCAGTCTACGGTCGGGCGGACAGCGCGACAACCGCCGCTAGTGCCACAGCAGCCGTTTCGACACGCAGGATGCGCGGACCCAAAGGGACGCTTTGCCAGCCGGCGGCAACGGCGGCAGCCGCTTCGGCGTCGGTGAAGCCGCCTTCGGGGCCGACGGCGATCCGCGTGGGGAGCGGCGCGGAAAAGTTGAGTGTCGCGGTTGAAGTGCCGTCGGGATGAGCGATGAGGCAGCGAGTTTCTGCGGGATTTGATTCGGCGCTCACCCACTCGAGCCACGCTTGCGGTTTAGCTATCCGCAGGAGCCGATTCCGCCCACACTGCTTGGCCGCCTCGATCACGCTGCGTTTGAGCCGCTCGAGCGCCGATTCGGTCGGCTGGGCGACGCCGCGGTCAGTCACGAGCGGCACCAGCTCGGTCACGCCCAATTCCGTGAGCTTTTCGACCAGCCACTTCTGGCGGTCGCCCTTGGGCAGCGAGACGCCTACGACCAGCTCAAACGGCAATTCGCGGTCGACATTGCGTCGCTCCACGATGCGGGCTTCGACTTCCGCACGACCGCACCTGGTAATCTCGGCGGCAAATTCCACACCGCTGCCATCGAAAAGCGTCATCTCCGTACCGACTCTTGCCCGCATCACGTGCAGCAAGTGATGCGCTTCCGGCCCGTCGAGCGTGACGCGGTCGCTTGTGATCGGCTGCGATGAAAAGTAGCGGTCGGACATTGGGAGGCCGTCAGTTCTTAGCTATCAGCCGTCAATAGGTATCTCCGCCCTATCTTCGTGCTTGCAACGCAAGCAATCAAGCCGCACTCTTCCGAGTGCCGATGAAGACAAAAGCGCGACGGGAGGAGGGAACTCTTGCTGAGCGGTTCGAATGGTTCTGACTCGGCGGGAGCATTACCCTCCCTGATCCGCCACCTCTTTGGAAAGCGACTCATGCAACTTGATCATTGGCAACTGGCAGAATTGCCGTTTCAAACAGTCGTCGACGTGAATCGCTTCTATCCTAGCATCGTGCTGGAAGAAGCGATTGCCCGGTTGGAGTACCTCGTAGACGCCCGCCGGCGGATGGGGGTGCTGTTGGGCGAGGGGGGGATTGGTAAGTCGCTCGTGCTGCAAATCGCGGCGCGGCGTCTCACGAGACGTGGATGCGCTGTGGTGGTCGTTTCTGCTACGGGCATTGGTACGCGGGAGTTCCTCTGGCAAGTAGCGGCCGGCTTAGGCGCCGCGCCACGCGAGTCGGCCGATGTCTTACAATTGTGGCGGCTGGTGGCCGATCGTGTCGCCGAGAATCGACTCCAGCAAACGAACACGGTGTTGCTGGTTGACGATGCCGGGCAGGCCGGGCCTGACCTCCTCACCCAGTTCATGCGACTTACGCGAATCGATTCGTCGCCAGCCGCCCGCTGGACGATGGTGCTGGCTGCAGAACCGGCAACGGCAGCACGCTGGAATGAAACACTCCGGGAGCTGACCGAGCTGCGGATCGATCTCGCGCCGTGGGACGAAACCGATACCACTGGTTACGTGCAAACATCGCTTGTCGAAGCGGGCCGCTTCGATCCTGTGTTCGATAAAGAGGGTCTCAGGGCGATTTACGAGCTCACCGGTGGTGTGCCGCGCCGGGTAATGCGGCTGGCCGATTTGTCGCTCATTGCCGGTACGGCGGCGGGGGTTATCTCCGTAGGCGATTCGCTAGTTCGCGAGGTTCATCGCGAGATGAGTTGGCCCACGGCGACGCTGGCCTACTAGTGTTAGCTATTGCGGCGAGTTCATCTCGTCGCGGAGATCGCCGACCTTCTCGCGTAGTTGGGTCACCTGCTTCTCGAGTGCTTCGCGGTCGATTCGCACGCGCTCGAGAATTTTAGCGCTCGACGACTGGATCGTTTCGGCTGACTTGCGTACCTCGTCCAGGTTGCCAGCCCGTTTTTCAATTTCGTTGATGGCCTTGTCGATCGTGTCGAAATCGGCAACGGCGGTAGCCGTAGAACGTTGGGCGCGGAAACAGAGCGCCCGGGCCGCGATGATGCCCGCTTTGAGGAATACATCGGTCGCTGAGTCCTCTGCATCCCAAATGACGACAAAGTCGGTGCCGTAGCGCTGGAAGGGATCAAGCCCTGTGGGAGCCGTCTTGCGTGAAAAAACGAACAAGCCCCAATCGGCGCCGCGGTTCTTACGGGCTTGCTCGATTTCCTGTCGGGCGGCGGCTAGCGTGACGCCAGTTTCTTCCTTGGCCTCGAGGACAATCTTCGAGCCGGGGGCCGCGCTATCGGGGCCTAACTCAATGATGCAGTCACCCACCTTGCAGTTGCGGATTTGTCCGGTCGTATTGCCGGTGGGAGCGGCGACATCGCCGGCATGCTGGGCCTCGCGGGCGACAAATTCGAACAGTGCATCCTCGAAAATCTTTCCATGCCGTGTCGACTGTTCGACTTCACGACGGGTAGTTACGATGCTGGCTAGCGAGACCTTCACGTCTTCTTGAAAGGTTTGGTTCTTCTTATCTGCAGCGGCCATCAGATCGAGCAGTTCCCGCTTCAGCCGCGAGAGGGCGGAGGTCTCGTTATCGAGTGAAAACTCGTTGGTGATGGTGCGCTGGGCGCGATCGACATTTTGCACGAGTCGACTCAGTGCCGAGCCTTCTTCGTTCAGCGAAAACTCTTTTACGACCTCGTCAATTCGCTTTTGCAGATCTTTCGTTAAGTCGCCGTGCTTGGTCGAAAGCTCGCCGACCAGGCGAGCGAGCGCGCCGTTCTTATTGTCGAGCGAGAATTCTTTGAGCACCTGGTCGCGCTGCTGGCACAGTTGCGTGTCGACCGTTTGTTTGAGCACCGCCAAGAGTCCTTGCGACTGCTGCGGGTCGAGCTGCTTCATCAGTGGGCTTTCTTTGCCGACGTGGGCCATCAGCGTCCGCGCAAAAAGCGAATTCTCGCCGTCGATTAGCCCGCAGATGAGCTTCGAGAGCTCGCCGTCATGGGCCACCAGCCGTTGCACGCGCTCACTGAAACGGCCGTCCTGCGGATCGAAATAATCCTTGAGCGTACTACCCAACTGCGACGACACAAGCTGCTTGTGTTGTTCGAGCGTCTGCTGCATGTCTTTCACCAACCGAGCACTTTCGCGCTGGATGAGGTCGGCCGTGGCCTGGCCGCCGACATGCCGCAGCGCCAGTACGCCGATTTTCATCGCTTCCAGGGCATACTCGTTCCGCTCCGGCCCTTCGGTGTACTCGGCCAGCGCAGCGATTACATCGCGGTCGCGGACGACGAGTTCCAACTCCAGCGAGTAGGGCAGCTCGCCATCGCCGTTGCTGTTTCGATTCGCTGTGACCGAGGCGGACTCAAGCAGATCAGGCATGATGGAGATCCTTTTTCAGGAAAGGGCCGACCCGGAAGATGCATCTCAACCGGCCATGTACAAACGTCAATATGACGGATCGGGCGTCAGTTCGGCAAGCCGCATTCGTAGGATCGCTTATCCTGACCCCGCATAATCCGCCTATTCTTCGTCCCTTGCAAGCTGCTCTTGCAGTTCGTCCCAGCCGAGCCGCACTTGCTCAATCCGCCGCAGGGCGTCGTCGCCAGTTTCGTGATGCCGCTTTGCGCAGCGGGCTACGGAGACTTCGTCCTCCAACGCAGAGAGCCAATCGGGCACGTCGAGCCCCGCACCGGCGGGCTCGCACGCGAGACTTTCGATTTCTGCTTCGAGGGAGGCGAACGTAGTGTTGTCGCCGCTACCGGCCGCTTCCATGGCCGGTTTGACCAACGCGCGTACCCGGTCGATCGCCAGCGGTCGCGTGAAACGTTCGTTCAGTCGCTCGGCGATACTGGCTAGCCGGATACCATATTTGTCGCACAGTTTATCGAAGCGGGCGAGATTGGCATCGGCCGCTTCTGCTGTTCTTTCGGCGAGCGCCTGTTGCCACATCTCAGCAGCGGCGGGGCGGTTCTGCCGGACGAGAATTTCATGAGCCATGACAACTGGCTTCAAGTTCCAGGCGACGCGGTCGTATTCGGCCCGCAGGCGCAGGAAATCGACCAGCGTGTAGAGCATTTCGCCATTGTCGGAGTGGGTCGTCGTGGTATTGTAGTCGCGGTACTCGCGGTAGTTCTCGACGACCGCCTCAATGGCGATGGTCAACCATCGCGCCGCATCTTCGCGCGAAATCTGCTGGCCCAATTCCTGCACTAGCTTCAAGTCTTCGGCCTCTGGGTGCTGCTCGAGATTCGAGAGCCAGACGGACGCGCGCTGATGCAAAATTGCCCGCAGATTGCCCATATTGAGGAACATCTGGGTGAACAGATCGGCCCCATACCGCTCGACGAAGGCAACGAAATTGATCCAGTCCGCCGGATCCGTGAGCCGCTCGGAGACACTCAGCCTCAGTGTGCGGCTATGCGTGAGCCAGCGGCGCAGTTGTGTCTCCGTGAGATCCTGCAGTGCATCGACGAGCATGTGGTCTGAGGCGCGGACTTCAAACTGCAAAGCCCCACTCAGTTCGCGCTCGCCGTCCCAATCGTCGGCCGAAGTGACTAGGCAGCGGACAATCGCCTGGTAGCCGCAAGTGAAGAGGCGGTCGTACTCGGTCACCGCGCCTGGTCCGACGGGGTGCTCGGCCTCCATGGTCTGGGCGATGTCGAGCAATTGGCAGGTCTCGCGGACCAGGCCCAATCGCGGTAGCCATTCGAGCAGATCATGAATCAATTGCACTAGCGCCCGCGCCCGCACGATGCGTCGCGGCTGGCCTCCTTTGGCCAAGGGAACGTAAAGCAACTCTTGCTGGGAAAGCCAAGCGACGAACTCGAGCCAATGTTCTCGCACCGCCGCGCCGTCGCCAGCAAGCACGGCCCGCAAGACATGGATCGACGCGCCGTCATCGGTAATCGCAGCGCTGTCCGGACGAGGTTCGTGGCGGCCCGCGGCGGCTGAAAGGAGCTGTGCCGCATCGGCCATTTCGACGGCCGTCGCCATGATTTGCTCGACCAGCGAATCTTTCATCATCCGGCGGCGGTCGTACTCCAGGTTCGATTCGTGTGTACCACTGGGCGGCCGAATTACAAACTGGTGAACGGCTTCGATCAAGTCGAGCAGCTTGGCATAGGCGGCTGATGCTTGCTCTTGCCAATGGCTGAACAGCTCGCGGCGTTCGTGCCCGGTGCGGATCGCATCCCAGGCGATGGCGGCTTCTTTCCAGAGCTTGGCGACCGTGATCAGAAACGCCAGGCGATGACCCAGTCGCTGGGCTTCTTCTTCGAACTCGAAATCGGTACCACTGCCGGTGCGATCTTCGAACAGGCTCCCCTCGACGCCGTCGTCGGTGCTGTCGCGATAGATCATGTCTTCGTAGGCCGCGCTAAACAGCCCTGCGCTTTCTGGCTCGTCCTCAGGCCAGTCTTCAGGATCGACGGGCGGTGCGGCGTTTTTGCCGGTGGGATGCGCCGATTCGTTGCGCGCGAGTTCAAACTCAGGCACAATCCAATACACGTCGGCATTCGACTCGAGGAAGGCAAAGAATTTTGCAGCCAGCGGCCACTGGTCAGCGCCAGTTGCCAGCTCTTCGCGTTCAACGGCCCGCAGCCAGCGGAGTGCCAAGGGGTGGAACGATGCATCGCCATCTTCCAGCGGAGTGCGTTCCGATTGGCTCAACCATTGCATCATGAGCGCCATCGATGCGACCCGGTCGCCGCGATCGAGCAGCGCCTCGACGACTAATTGAAACGCTTTGGGCGAATCGAACTGGTCAACGAACATCCGCCAAAACTTGACATCTCCCGCCGCTGCCCCCGCTTTGTGCCAGGCACTAAGCGCGCCAGCCACGAGGTTGGTCGAGACCTCGATTTCTTTGGCCAACAGCCGTTTGACACCGCTGACACTGGCCGTAGCGTAGCGGTCCCACCAGCGCGCCAGCCGTTCGAGCGTGGCCGAAAAAATTTGCTCGTACTGCACATCATCTACGGCGGCGGCACCGGTCCAGGCCCGCGCGCAGAGATCGAGGATCTGTTCGACGAGCTCAATCAAGTCGTCCACGCGGAAATCGTGGACTGAGTTTTCAACCGCAGGAAACAAGCTGAAATTGCCGCCAAACCCTAAGATGTTCCAAGGATCAACCAGCGCGCCGCATTCGATGCCGCGGTGTAGAAGTTCTTCAATCTCCGGCAGAACGCGGGCCACGGGAGCCAGTTGATCGGCGTCGATGGCATGGTGTCCGGCGGTGAGGCGGCAATAAATCTGACAGAGCATGCGGGCCGAAGCAATGCGGACCGCATGCGCTTGGGCGTTGGCTGCATCCGGATAGCCCATGCGGGCGTAAAGCTGCGCCAGGTGAACATGCTGCATCTGCGTGGCGCGACGGCGGGCCAACTCGTGATTCAGATGTTGCCGCGCACCGCCAAACGGTTGCCGCGAGCGCTGTGCCTCGGCGCGGAGACGATCGCCGTGAGGACCAACTGAATGGGCTAGCAGTTCTTGATAAAACTCGTCGCGATAACTGGCGATGTGGGGGAGTAAAGTGGCCAGCGAGACATCAGAGCCATGGGTGCCTGGCCCACTGCCGGTGGTGCCTGAGGCCATCAGCATGGTGCCCGCCAGCACGGCGGCTGCTTCGAACATCAACTCCTCATGCGAGCCGGCCGCCACCGCAGCTTTGCCTAGGTTGGTGGCCTCCAAAGTCGTAACGCGTTCGAGCAGCGCATCGAGCGTAATCTGTTGCAGCACAAAGCGGCGATAATTGCCGCGATTATCAACCAGGTCTTGATCCCACTGGCCAAAATGGTAGTTTGGCCGCTTGCCAGCCGGATGATCGAATTCATAGGCCCGCGGATCGAGTGCCAACTCGTCCAAGAGTTGGGGATCAAACCAGGCTTGCCGCCGAATTTCTGAATCGGTTTGATCGAGAATCGCTAGCGCCTCGGTGATAAGTTCTTCGTACGGCCCGCTGGCGACGCCAACTCCGCGGATATAGAGCGGAATGGGCCGTACCCGTTCGTGCTGATACGGCTCGATATCCCGCGATTCGAGCGCGGCCACGGGCCGGTAGCCCATGTAGTTGTTGAGCGCGTCGAGCGCCCCGTCAACGATTCGTGCCGTCTCGTCCCATGGCCCACCTTGGGCCAGAATTGCTTCGAACGCACGACCTAAAAAGAAAGGCCGCCACAACTCTGCATCGGACTGGTGCCACAGCAGGTCGCGATGAAACTGCCGATAAGCGGGCAGCAAATGTTTCTGTAAGATTTCGACAATCTCTCGGGCCTGACCGACATCGCCAAAAGTGCCTCCCTGCCCGGCGAGCTCGTCCATTCGCTTTTCGAGCCAAGCGCTCAGCACTGTCACCAGGTCGCCTTGGCCTGCCAAACGCCGTTCGATGCCGGTTGTGAGCAAATTGAGATTCTTCAGGAACGACGGGTCGCTCGCGCCGTTGGAAAAATTCAGGTAGCCGATCATCTCCTCAAGGAGACTCAGTTCGTGAAGATCGGGCTGAATTAGCGCGTTTCTCATCCCACTACTGTGAACGTTCCGGGTGTCTGGGCCGATGGTGGGAAGGGCTGTTGAGCCCTGTTGTCCGTAACTTCAAGGAAGAGCAAGGCTTGCGAGGAAAGCTTTCACAAGCTCCGCACTGGCGAGGCTTCCCACAATTCCTAGAACGTTACGCGCCGACGGCTGTGAGTCGACGCCTTGCCTCTTCCTGGAAGAGGGTTCAATGTAAGGCATGGCTGGGCGGACGGTCCAGCGGGTGATTCTGGGCGATAAGATGCACCGGCTTTTCCAGCAGGTTACAATGAACACGCCCGTGGCGAGCGGGCTCACCCCCCTCTACCTTGCCGTCGCGGAGGGTGGCGTTGGCCGATGGATCGCCTGGTTTCACAGAATTATCCCGGCAGAGAACGGGCGATGATCAGGTCGCTGATATTCATGTCAAATGTATTTAGGCAGTGGTGTGTTGTTGGAACAATAGTTGGAGGGTTGGGTGCTCTACAGGAGCTGCCCGTCTTCGCGCAGCTTACGAGCGGCCTCATTTCTCAGCAGCAGGCGACGAGCGTCGGCTTGAAGCGAGCCTGGTTCGCCCGTGCGGAAGTCAATCCTGCGCGATCAAAGGTCGTGGATTGGATTCTCTCGAATGATGTGTTGCTGCTCGTCACCGATGTCGGCGTGATCCACGCTATGGATGCCAACAACGGCAAGACGTTATGGGTCACCCAGTTCGGCAATCCAAACTATCCCAGCTTGGGACCGGCGGCGAACAACGAGCTGGTGGCCGTGGTCAATGGCTCGACGCTCTATTTGATCGATCGGCACAACGGCCGCATTCAAAGCGAACGTCGCGTTGGCGGCGCACCGGGTGCCGGCCCCGCACTGAGCAACAGTTTTGTGTTTGTGCCGATGGTCAATGGAATGATCGAAGGCTACCCGCTTGCCTCCGATGCACCGGTCGGTTCCCGCTGGTTCTACAAATCATTTGGCCGAGCGATGGTGCCGCCGCTGGTCACGTCTAAAAGCCTCGCGTGGACAACCGACTTAGGCTATTTGTACGTTGGCGGTTCCGACGAACCAGGCATCCGTTTCCGCATGGAAACCAAGGGCCAGTTCGACGCCCGCCCCGCCTATCGCGACCCACTAATCTATGCGGCCTCGCTCTCGGGCGAGGTCTTTGCTATCGATGAAAACCTCGGCATGCTCCGTTGGAAATATGCGATGGGCTATCCGACCGACCGTGCTCCCGCCGCGGTAGATCATCGGCTATTTGTCACGTCGGAAGAGCCCCTGCTCCACTGTGTCGATGCCGATACTGGCCTGGGGCAATGGGAAGCAGGGGGCATCGTGCAGTTTGCCGCTGTCACTAAGGCCCATGTGTACGGAGTCGACCGCTACGGCACGATTCATATTCTCGGCATCCAAGATGGCGCACCCGTGGGCCGGATACCTAGCGGTGGCACGCTCGAAGCGCTGGTGAACGACCAAACGGATCGGCTCTACTTGATTTCCGATGCGGGACTGGTGCAATGCCTGCACGAAATCGGCGCCGACAAGCCCACGCATTACGATGGCCGACCGAGTGCGACAGAAACTTTACCCACTCCGTTGCCAGCCGGCGATGGAGAAGAGATGGAGGAATACCGGCCGACGCAGGCAACCGCCCCTCCGGCAGAGCCGTCGACAGCAGAAGCTCCCTTCGCCGTGCCAGACGCTCAACCGCCAGCCGAGGATCCCTTTAGCGACGACGTCGCACCGCCCGCGGATGTGGACGGTTTTGGCACCGACGACGAAGATCCGTTCAATTAGTCTGTGGCTCAGTTCCAGTTCGCGTGAGCGAAAAAAGAAGGGCCGCCGAGGTGCGGGAAACCTCGGCGGCCCTTTCAGGCGGGAGACCTTAGAACCAATTCCCCAGCTTGCGTGGCGTACGGTTAACGGGTGACGTCACGTGCCAAGCGGCGGAATTGGCTCCAGTTCGAGAATTCGGCGGGACTCATCTGCCGGACGACTCACGCGAACCACCGCGGAAATACGCACCCGCGTACGGTTGGCTCGGGTTTCTCGTCCACTCTTCTACCGTCGCGTGTCTACCGCATCTCGCGTGCCAAACTGTTGAAATTTGACGTTCCCTACAAAACAATGGCTGACCGATGCGACGGCTCGTGTGGGAAATCCTGCCAAGCACGAGAATCGCCGCCTACATGGCCAGACTGCTGGGCTTCGCTGGCACCATCGTTTTTGTAACTCTTTCCCTGCTAGCGTGTACATTCGGCAATCTCAGCGAACTGTGAAGTGGGTGCTTGCGTAGGGCTAGGGACGGGATCGGCAGGCACGTTTCGCCTTGCCACGAAATCGTAAGGGGTTAAATTGAAACACCTTACGACAGCCTGCGGGCAAGCCCCGCCGCTAAGCAATGTCGTTTTCCCTTGAGTTTTTTGGCTGCCTGCCGGAATTGCTGACATGCTGCTCGTTGAGAACGTCACGAAATCGTACCGCGAGCCGGACGGCAGCCAGCTAGCAATCCTCGACATTCCGCAGTTGTCGGTGGCGGCCGGGGAACAGGTAGTCGTCCGCGGCCGCAGCGGCGGCGGCAAGACCACGCTGCTCAATTCCATCGCCGGGCTGACAACCGTCGACCAGGGCAAGATTGCGCTCAACGGTATCGATATTACGCGGATTCCCGAAGTCGGCCGCGACCGGTTTCGCGCCCGGAATATTGGCTTCGTGTTTCAAACTTTCAATCTGCTAGCAGGCTTCACCGCGCTCGAGAATGTGTTGCTGGGGATGACCTTCACGGGCCAACGTCGCGACTCCCAGCGGGCAGAAGAACTGTTGCAGCGTGTCGGGCTTGCCCACCGCCTGACCCACAAGCCAGCCGCCCTCTCAGTCGGCGAGCAACAACGTGTTGCCGTGGCTCGGGCCCTGGTAAATCAGCCGGTGCTACTGTTGGCCGACGAACCGACGGCCAACATCGATCCCGCACATCAACAACAAGTCATCGATTTGTTGCGGGAGGCCTGCCGCGCGGAGCAAGTGGCCATGCTGCTGGTGACACATGCCGACGAAGTGGCCAATCAGTTTGAACGTGTCGAACACCTGGAAGAACTCAACCGCGTCGTCGCCCAAGGGTGAAGCCGAGGAGCAACGCGAAGACGCAAGCGACTATTTCGCTTTTCCCCGAACCCCGAACCCTCCATGCCCTTCTGGAAAATAGCCTGGCGAAACATCCAGCAGCGAGCGCTCGCCTCGTCGCTAACTGGGCTATCGATGGCGTTAGGCGTGGCGGTGATGATCTGCGTCTTGGTGATTCACAGCGTTGCCGTGCGGCAGTTTTCGCAGGACGCCCAGGGTTACCATTTGATTGTGGGGGGCAAGGGAGGCGAATTGCAGCTCGTGCTGAGCACGGTCTACCACCTTGGTCAGCCGCTCTACCCGATTCCCTACACCTACTTTCAGAAGTTTACCGAGGGCGAATTCGCCAATTATACCGAAACAGCGATTCCCCTCTGCCTGGGCGATAGCTACGAAGCACCCAGCGGGCGGATGTTCCGCGTGGTCGGCACGACGCCCGAATTGTTCAGCAAAATCCATTACGGCGCGTACGCCGACGGCACACCCAAGCCATACGAATTCCAGCCGGGTGGAAGGAATTTCAAGAGCGAGAACTATTTCGAGGCCGTTGTCGGTTCGGTTGTGGCCGCTCAGTCGGGACTCAAAGTTGGCGATGAAATTAATCCTACGCACGGCATAGGTGCTGAAGGTCACAAGCACGGCGGCTTTAAGGTGGTTGGTATCCTCAAGCCAACAGGTACCGCGAACGATCGGGCCGTATTCATCAACATCGAAGGCTTCTACCTGCTCGAAGGCCACGCCCTCTCGCCAGAGGAGGAAGCACACGCCGAGGACGAACATGAAGCTCACAACCACGCAGAGCACGACCATACCCACCACCTGCCGCTCCCGCTCGATCAGCGCGAGGTAACCTCAATCCTCGTACTCTGC
Source organism: Pirellulales bacterium (assembly GCA_041753435.1). Lineage (GTDB taxonomy): Bacteria > Planctomycetota > Planctomycetia > Pirellulales > Lacipirellulaceae > DASYDU01. The sequence continues at coordinate 31,429 of JBGSUJ010000120.1, forward strand.
AACAACGAACTCGGCCCCCTGGTGCTCGATACCGCCGTCAACAAGGGTCAGGATCGCATTGCCCAAGCCGTGGCCCCATCGCGGGAGGTGACGCGACTGCTGGAGAACATTGTTGGCCCTATCCGGCTGATTCTGTTGGTGCTCACGATCCTGATCGTGATCGTTGCGGCGATCAGTATTTTGGTGAGCATTTATAACTCGATGAGCGAGCGGAGCCACGATATCGCGGTCATGCGGGCCCTGGGAGCCAGCCGACAGGCGGTGATGACGATCATTTTAGTGGAGTCGATCCTGATTTCGCTGCTGGGGGGGATTGCTGGCGTGTTTTTGGGCCACGCCTTAATCGGCATAGCCAGCCCCTATGTGGAAGCTCGCACAGGTGTCACGCTCGGCCTTTTTCAGTTCGATTGGCAGGAGATTGTGCTGATTCCCGCCCTGGTAGCCCTAGCGTCGCTGGTGGGCTTCCTGCCGGCCGTGTCGGCCTATCGGACCGATGTCGCCAAGGCGCTGGCCGGCAGCCGCTAAAAGCTCCTCGGCTTTCCAGCCTGACGCACGGGGCGGCAGTGGATAAAATAAACAAATCAGACTCTAGTCGCCTCGTTAGATCGGATCGGACATGCTTGAACGAAGTCGCTCTCAAACTCGAATCGGTCGCTGGAGCGCGGCAGTGCTACTGGCACTGAGCGTTGTCTCGGTGGCCGTGGCGTGCCCTTTCTGTACGGTCGAATCGCGGACACTGACCGAAGAGATTAGCGCTTCGGAGGCAGTCGTGCTGGCGAAGCTATTGGTCGAAGCGCCGCCTGTTGAGGAAGAAGCCGATTACGAAGGCGGCTTCGGCCCGACCGATCCGAATGCCGGCAAGGCAGCTTTTCAAATCGTCGAAGTCCTACGCGGTGAGAACCGCGTGCAAGACGGCCAGGAGATTAAAGTCGTCTACTTTGGCGAAGACGAACGCGATCGGATATTTCTCATCTCCGGCATCGGTGTCGAGGATGGCGGCCTCGAGTGGACGACTCCCCTGCCTCTCTCCGCTACGGCGATCGACTACATCCGCAAACTTTCCGACGTTCCAGAGTCAGGCGCCGATCGGCTGGCCTTCTTTCAAGAGTATTTTGAGAACGACGACGCGCTCTTAGCCCAAGACGCCTACGACGAATTCGCCCGCGCTCCCTATGACGACGTGCAGGCCCTTAAAGACCGCATGCACTACGATCGGCTCGTCGAGTGGATCCAAAGCACGAACATCAATCCAAGTCGTCGTCGGCTGTATCTGACCATGCTCGGCGCGTGTGGCAGCGAGCGCGATCTGCCGATGCTCGAAGGGATGATCGTCTCCGACTACTCGGCCAAGAAACCGCTCGTCGAACAAATGGTGGCGATTGGTCAGGCCCTCAACGGACCGGTTGCTCTGGGCATGTGGACCGAAATGCTCGACCTGGAAGAGCGACAGAAAAAACTTGGCCTCGACGCGACGATCGGTTGTTATCTTTCGCTCCGTGGGCCGGAGGGGCTCGATCTCATTGACGAACGTTTTCTCCGCAATCCCAAGGTCGAATATACTCATGCCTACATGACGATTATGGCTTTGCGGGTGATGGGTGAAGAGAGCGATGTGCTGCCCAAGGAGCGGCTACTGGCCTCGATGCGGCTGCTGCTGGATAACCCGGAGTTCGCGGATCAAGTCATTCCAGATCTCGCCCGTTGGGAAGATTGGTCCGTGCTCGATCGCTTAGTGGAGATGTATAAGTCGGGCGACGAAAAAAGCTATATCCGCCAGCCGGTGGTGACCTACGTGACAGTCGCCAGCGAACAGCAGGGCGAAGTGGGCGAGCGCGGGAAAGCGGCACTGGCAGAGCTCACCATACTCGATCCAGAAGGTGTTAAGCGGGCTCAGAGCTTGATGGCCTTCGGTTTTCTTGCCCGGGCGCGAGGCACTGACCCCGCCACCGGCGCCCAGCGGTCCACCACGACCAACGGCAAGCAAGTTGTTGCGATTGAGTCGGACACAACCGCCTTCGCCGCCAGTGCTGCAGATCGAGCCGAGGAAGAAGCCGATCCCAGTGATCTGCCCGACCCGGCAGCTTATGGCGCTGCCGACGCGAACGCCGCCACCCTCGAGAACGCGGACGAGAATGTGGACGGCGAGAACGCTCAGCCTATCTCAGCAACTGCTGACAGCGTTGCAGGCGATTTCGAACCGTCCCCGGCCCCTGCCGAGTATAGTCGGTCACTGGTGATTGGCGTACCGCTTGCCGCGGCGCTGTTGCTTATGTCCATCTACTGGCTGATTCTCCGCTGGGGTGCCATGTAGTCATCCGTTTCCCTGCCCGCTGGCCCCCGACCCCTCATCCTATGTCCACCACCACCATCGACCGTTACACCCACTCCGTCGCCGACGAATCGATCCATTACCGGGCGATTCACACGGGCGCGATCGTGGGGCTCGTGCTCGGATTGCTGTCAGTCTTCACGCTGGTCTCGGCGGCGACCTCGTTCGAATCGTGTTTGCTCGTGACGCCGATTCCAATTGTGGGCATGTTTATATCACTTCGCTCCTGGGCGCGAATTCGTCGCGACAGCGATCAGTACACCGGTGTCTGGATCGCACTTGCGGGCCTTGTGCTCTCGGCGGTCTTCCTCGTGAGCGGCGTGAGCTACGGTTACTACGTCTATTCGACCGAAGTTCCTGTGGCCGAACCGCCCTATACGCGTATCTCGTTCGAATCTCTGCGACCATCCGAGCAGCAGGAACGCGCCGGCAAACTCGTGCCGCCGGAGATCATGGCGCTCAACGGCAAGCGAGTTTTCATCAAGGGTTACATCCGGCCTGGCTCGTCGCCCGTACGATCAGGTATCGACCGCTTCCTGTTAGTGCGCGACAATAATCAGTGCTGCTTCGGCGATTTGTCGAAGGTCAAGTTTTACGATCAAATGGTCGTGCAGATCAAGAGTTCACACCGCGTTGACGATTCGCTGCGAATCCTTCGCATGGGCGGCATCCTCGAAATTAATCCAGAGAATGCCGCGCTCGGACTTGGTGCTCCCGTTTATACGCTCAAAGCCGACTACGCCAAACAGTGAGCGGCTCGCGAGGAGATGTTGAAATCACCCCCTGCTGCTGTCTGGATATGGTGCCTTGCTAGTGGAGCGTTATGCCACAGCGGCTGCGAATCGAAGCCTGTCGTCGTGAATAACCAGGCGGTGTCGGAAGCGACGCTCAACGCCGCGGCAGCCGACTCGCAGCGGAAGCCTCGGCCCGTCTTACGGCCGGGGGCCAAGACCAAAGTCCTCTCTGCCGCAGGAGAACTTGCCTACGACAAAACCTTTGACGATCTCCGTTTCGACATCGAGATGGACGCGCCATTTCGTCGGGAAATGCTCACGGAAACGATCGCGGCGCTCGACGGCCAACCGATCCGCATACGCGGCTTTATTTTGCCTACGGCCCAAAAACGCGGTATCAAACAGTTTGTGCTGGTACGCGACAATCAGGAATGCTGCTTCGGCCCCGGAGCGGCGCTATTCGATTGCATACTGGTGGATATGCAGTTAGGAGAGGCGGCCGAGTACACGATCCGGCCCGTGGCAGTCACCGGTACGTTCAACATCCGAGAGTTTGTCGTTGATGGCCGCCACCTGGCCATTTATCACATCGACGCTAAGACAGCAAAGTAGCAGCAGCCAAGCAACATGGAGCGGCGGAGCTTGTTGCCCGCGCGTAGGCTTGCTCCGCATGCCGACGGGTACGTCCGTCGCGCCGCTACTCGTCCTTGTCTTCGCTCAACCCCAGTTTCGAGAGCCAGCGCCGTTTTGGCGACCGTGTTCCACTGGGGTTGCCTGGCTCTTGCGGCGGCCGATGCGCATCAATCTCCGCCTGCCATTCGGCGAGCTGAACCTTCTCGCGGGCGAGCTTGGCCCGTTCGACCGAAAGTTCGATCTCCGCGGCTCGCAGTTTGTCGTTCATCTCTTTTTCGACCTCTGCTATCCGCACCCGGTGTTCAATAATCACCGCATCTGCGTCGATTAGTTGCTGCACCGCACCCGCTTCATGCGGCGGGGTGTTCGCACCCTCAGCCAGTTGCTGCTTCAGCTCAGCGATTTCCTGGTCTTTGTGAGCCAGAGCTTCGTCGGTAATGCGAATCGTGCTCTCGATCGTGGCCCGTTCTTCCGCCCGCTCTTGGCCGCCGTCGTCACTCTCGCCTTCCAGATTCGCGAGCATTTGCAGCTTCATCGCCTCCCAGTTGCTACCGCCACCGGAAGTCGGTGCGGGCGCGGTCTTGGCCGCTGCCGCCGCCAATTGAGATTCGAGCTGAGCATTCTTTTTCTTGAGATCTCGCACGTCCTCGACAGCCAACTCAAACCGCCGCTGAAAATCGGCGCGTTCTTGAGACGCGTCGCTGTCTTCGGTGGCAGCCGGCCGCTTTTCAAGCTCCGCAACCCGCTGTGCCAGCGCATCACGCTCGGCACGCAGTTGGACTAATTCGACCGATTCGGCGTCATCTGGCGCAGGTCGTCTGGCGAGCTCTTCTTCCAGTTCTCCCACACGACCTCGTAACCGCTGCAAATCCTCCAGGGCCAGGTCAAGCTTCTGCCGCAACTCGTCCCGTTCGGCGGCCGCTGCCGGATCTTCACGAGCCGCGGTGAGCTCGCTCCGTGCGGCGTCGAGTCCTGTCGCCAGGTTGTCCCGCTCGTTGGCCAGCAGGCGGCGCTGTTCCTCTAAGCTGGTCCGTTCGCGTTCCCAATTCGCGCGTTCTTCAACGAGTTGCTGCTTGGCACTCGCCAATTGAACGGCCAGTTCACAATCTTGGGACTGACTGCTACTCGTTACTGATTCTAGCTGGGCTACCGCCGCATCGCGTTCGGCGGTGAGTGCCTGGCTTGTGGCCTCGAATGAGGCGCGCTCCGTCTCCAGCGCCTCTTGAGTCGCACGAAGTGCGACATCGCTATCCTGGCAAGCCTGTTCGCGGGCGGCGAGCTCGATCTGCTCCTCTTGCAACTTCGCCTCTGCCAACTGAAGTACCGCTTCTAGCTCCGCTAGATCGACACGTTTTTTTTCCAGCTCGCTTGCTTGCTCGTCGCGTACTGCAATAAGCTGCATGTGCTCGGCTTGCCATTGGTCGCGCTCAGCGTCCCAAGCCGCCCGCTTCGCCTCTAGGTCAGTTCGGAGCTGATCGACTTCCTGCATCGATTGTTCCGCCTGATCGGCCTGGCTATCTTGTGTTGAGATCTGTGTTGCCAGGGTGTCGGCGATCGAGTCGAGCTGCTGCGTAAGTTGGGCCTCGAGCTGCTCCATTCGCGCGCGTTGGGCAGCAATTGAGTTCTGCGCGCGATCGTGCAGTTCGCGCAGGGCCTGCGCAGTCCGCTCTGCTGGCGGAGAATCGGTCGGGAGTGGCGACTTGTCTTCCATGCTCTCTTCGGTTTCAATTCGCTGCCGGGGCGGCAGAATATCGCGAGCGCACACCGATCCGCTGTGCAAGCTGGGAGCACAACTCGGCCGGGCCGAACCTCGCGGTATTTTCCCAACGATATATAGGCCGAAGGTGGCCGTTGGTCAAAAAGAGCATTTATTCTAAGTTCCGGTTTTACGGATGACGCGGTTTGTATACGGCCGCGACCACCTCTGTCCCAACCTTAGTCGAAATAATAGCAACTGGTTAGAAAAACGCGCACCAGAACTGCAAAACAAGTAGTTTCTTGACTGGAATTCCCTCCGAACCGTGGGCGCGTGAAACGTATCGAACATACTGAACACGCCAATCCGCCAATCCGCCGGAAATCATCCAACTGGCGCTCGCCTGAAATTCAAAGCCAGCTTCAGAGGGCTGGCCTGAGGGTCTTGGCGTGAGACCTACCGCACCCTACCGGCCTAGCCGCTCTTCCGCCAAGAGCCGCGCCGCTTCAGCGTCGGAGAGATTTTCGACTTCGGCCAACAGGGCAGCGAGCTCGTCGTCGCTGGCCATGACAAGCTCGCCGGCACTCGTGGCCGAGTCTCTCGGAAACTCGATCTTGCCAGTTTTGCTGGGACTGACACAAGTAAAATTCGCTTCGGCTGCCGAATCCCGTTTCACACCCAGCGTTTCTTCGGCCAGGAAGCGGGCCAGCGCGGCCGGTGTGGGATAATTCCAGGCCACAATCGGCGGCAGCGGAACCGAAAATTGCTGCTCCAGCTCATGGCTCAGTTCGACCGCGGTCAGCGAGTCGACACCGTACTCGGCAAATGGTCGGTCGCGTGAGACGTCTTCCGGCGAAAGTGCGAGCCGTGTCATTAGCCAATCGAGCATCCAAGCTTCGATCCGTTCGGTCGCGCGATCCAATTCGACACTTCCCACCGGTCGGCGACGGCGGCGGGCCGTGCCATTCGCACCATGCGGCGATGGTTGCGTCCAAGACACCCCTTCGCCGATGATCTTCACCGTTTGACCGTTGGACTTTGCTTCCACGCCATTTGCAGCTGAATTGGTCCACGCATGAACCACCTTGAGTTCGCCAGCCAGATATTGCTCACGGCACAAACTCCGCTGCACCTTACCGCTGGAAGTAATCGGCAGCGAAGTCTGACGGATCAGCACCACGGCATACGGGTCGATCTCATGATGTTCGACCACCGCCCGGCGAATCGCCTGCACGACCTGATTCCAAGCGGCGTCGCGGAATTGGCGGTCGACCTGGTTGACGATCACGAGCCGCTCGGCACCTTCGTCTTCCATGGCGAACGCGGCGCCCATCAAGAGCGATGGATGGGCCGCTTCGGCCGATTGCTCGATGTCCTGCGGATAGTGGTTCCGGCCGCGAATAATGATTACATCCTTGAGCCGGCCAGTTACATATAATTCGCCCTCGTGGAGGAAGCCGAGATCGCCTGTTCGCAGGAAGTGGCCCTCATGACCTGGTACGCTAGCCGCGAAGAGTTCCGCGGTTTCCACCGCACGATTCCAGTATCCACTCGCCACCGATGGCCCTTGAATGAGAATCTCGCCCACTTCGTCCGATCCGCAGACGGCATTCGTCGCCGGATCGATCAACAGCAGCGTGTGATCAGGCATCGCCTGACCGCAGCCGACCAGCCGCTGCGTCATCTCCTCCGGTTCGCCGCAAGCCACCGCCACACGATGCGCGGAAAGTGCCTGGCGATTAACCACTAGCACCGTCGGCTCGTTGTGAAAGTCAGGCCCCGCGGCGAGCAACGTAGTCTCGGCCATGCCGTAACAAGGATAGAGCGACTTCGCGCGGAAGCCGGTCGTTTTCAAGGCATCGGCAAACAGTGCGAAAGTTTCGGCGCGAATCGGCTCGGCACCGCAAAAAGCCAGTCGCCACATGCCAAGGTCGAGCTTGGCCCGCTCATTCGGCTTGGTACGTCGGGCGACAAAATCGTAAGCAAAATTTGGCGCACCACTGATCGTCGCCTTGTACTCGTCGATCACTTCGAGCCAACGTAGTGGCCGCTGCAGGAAAGCAGTCGGCGACATCAGCACACTGCGGCCACCCATGTAAAGTGGCATCAGCACGCCTCCGATCAGCCCCATGTCGTGATAGGCCGGCAGCCAGAACACGCCTGTCGCCGAAACATGGTCTTCTTCCATCTCGCCGATTCCGAAGGCGTAGCGAATGCACTCGAGGTTGTTGAGCAAATTAGCGTGTGACACCATCACGCCTTTGGGGTCGCTCGTCGAACCAGAAGTGTATTGCAGAAAGGCCAGATCACGGATGCTAACAGTTGGCGTTTCAAAGTGTTCGGCCAACTCGTCGACGAGCTCGTCGGTGGCAATCCACTGGCTGGTGGCCGCATCGGCCGAGAGTAAATCGGGATCTAGCGTGGTGAGCGTGGCGGCGGTCGAAAGGGCAACGTGGGCATCGCAATCGACAGCGATGCGGTTGAGTCGCGGCAGTGGTCGCCGCGGTTTGGGGTATGTCGCCGGCACAGCAACCACACCTGCGTACAAGCAGCCAAAAAATGCCGCGATAAAATCAAGCCCTGGCGGATAAACTAGCAATGCCCGGTCACCCTGCTTCAACTCCAGTTGCAAGCGGGCTGCAATCACGCGGGCGCGACGATCCAGTTCACCATACGACATCTCGACCGCGCCCTCGCGGTCGTCGAGGAATAGATAAGCGGTACGGGTCGGATCCTCAGCCGCCTGCTGGGCGAGGACATCCGACATCGTATTAGCAGCAATTTGACAACGCATCGACAGGCGATCCGTAAGACAGTATTAAAGGGGCAGGTATTGGCTGACGCCTGCGCAGGCAGGATGGTTCGCACTACGACGACGCCAGTTAGGATTAGACATCTCCGAAACGAACCCAGGCCCGCATACCACAAGGAGCTTGTGGCGGTGAGGCAGATGCCCACGGCAAAAAGCCTTGGCCCAGCCACGGCTTGGCCCGCTGGAATCCTTCCGCGAACAATGTAGTTTAGGTATTTTCCACTGCCTTCGGTAGTCCCTATCGGTCGAGCAAGCTACCAGACTGCATGGTGTAGTGGAGGATACGGACGGAGCCGAACGTAGCGCCCACAAGCGTCAGCGAATATATCCCATCTGTAACGCAGCAAACAGTTTGTGACGAACTTCCGGGCTTGCCAAGCCTGCTGTAATCCGGGCTATCCGACACCCTTCGAGCCGCCAAACTTGCCCTCCAAACCCATGCTGTCCAACCGCTACTTACCGCTTGTTTTGTCGCCCAACGCGGCACTTCGGCTCATCGCGCTACCGTATGCAGGCGGCGGGGCAGCCATGTACTACCAATGGCGGCGTGCGATGCCGAGTCGTACAGAAATTGTGCCCCTCAGCTTGCCAGGTCGGGAAGCGAGAACCCAGGAGCAACCACTCACCAATCTGCACCAATTAGTTGGGGAAATAACCGACGAATTACGGCCGACTATCGATCGCCCTTTCGCGCTACTGGGACACAGTCTAGGGGCATTAATCGCTTTTGAGCTCGCGCGTGAACTACGCCGACGCGGCGAGCGATTGCCCTGCCTGCTGATTGCAGCGGCTAGTTCCGCGCCGCACCGACCTCGTTTGACGGAGCCTTTGCACAAGCTGGCTGAGGATCAGTTTGTCGCCGAAATTGAGCGTCGCTTCGGCGGCATCCCCCCCGCGATCCGGGAGAACAAGGAATTGCTCGAACTGTTTCTGCCCACGATGCGGGCCGATCTCGAGTTGCTCGAAACTTACCAGTACCGTGACGAACGGCCTCTGGAAACTGACATCCTGGCAATCGGAGGCGCAGCCGACAATGCCGTTTCTGCAGCAGAACTTTCCGATTGGCGCCGTCACTCGTCAAAACGCTTTTCGCATCGCCTCTTGCCCGGCGGGCACTTCTTTCTGTTCCAGAAAGGCGAGCGCGGGACCCCCGAACCGCCAGCCGCCGTACCGATGATCGTCGGACAACTTGAACGATATCTTGGCACCCAAGAGGACGCGGATCCGTGCAGCTAAATTGGCCGAAACCGCGCAATTTTCCTGAACTTGCTGCGGGCGAAGTCCATGTCTGGGCTGTGCCGCTGGATGGGTTTCCAGACTCACTAGACGAACTCGCTGAGGAATTGTCGATCGATGAAAGAGAGCGAGCAGCGTGTTTCACTCACGACAAACCGCGACGAGTGTTTGTCGCAAGCCGAGTAGCTCTCCGCTCGATTCTCGGCCGTTATCTATCGCTGGCGGAAAAGGAAGTTTCGATTGTCATGGTTGCAAACGGTAAACCACAGCTTAAAGACGGTGAGTTGCAATTCAATCTGGCCCATTCGCGCAATTTGGCGCTGATCGCCGTCACACGCGGGTGCGAAATCGGGATGGATGTCGAACTGCTGCGACCTGTCAACTATTCGCTGGAAATCGCCGCCAGATACTTCCATCCTGCAGAAAGGGACATCATTCATGCCGCTCGCGAGCAATTGCGGACCGCCACATTTCTGCGCTGCTGGACACGGAAGGAAGCAGTTATCAAGATGCTCGGCATTGGCATCGGCTACCCGCTCCAAGGCTTCGACGTGCTCTCGGATCAAATCTCGCAGAAACCTGTCGAATTGCCCGGCACCGAATGCCCTTTGTCAAAGCAATGTTGGCTGCAAGAACTTTCCGTTTGCGACGAATACGTTGCCGCGGTCGCCACGAGCCGACCAACTGCGACCCTCACGGGGTTTGCGTATAGCTGTTAACCATCGGATGACTTGATCGAGCCAGACTATTCGAGCGTCTTGCGAGGTTTGACATCGTCTTTGCCGGTAACTGCAAAGCGTCCGTAGGATTTCGAAGTGCGATTGTACTCCGATGCAAAGGCCTCGGCATCTTCGCCGGTAAAGGGACGGTCGATCGTCCGCTTGAATTGCTGATACTCGTAGATATGGACGCGGAAATTGGCTGCCGGCTCAGGACGACGGTAATCGTCGACGCTTTCTTCGTCTTGCTCGTCATCGAGCCTGGCATCCGCCTCGTCACTTTGCTCCACACTCTCCGCGCGGTCGTCGTATGCCTCGCGCGCATCCCACTTGGCAACGGTATCGCGTAGCGCGGGCTTGGAGTCGAGCTCGGGTTCGATGTCGTCCGCGTCTTCGCCGACGGCAGAGTCGGAGTCGATGTCTGATTCGTCATCGTCGAGGTCGCTTTCTTCGTCGACCTCATCCATGTCATCATCGTCCTCGTCGACAAAGTCGAACTCGTCGTCGTACAAATCATCTTCGTCTTCGTCGCGTGCCATTAGTGGCGGTTCCTAGTTTTGCCATGTGTGCCAGACGATCCCGCCTGACGAGTCCTCGCAGCGCCGGGCGGATCACGCCCGGCGCTTGGGAGACCTTTTAGTATCGAAAGCTCACGGCGGGGCGTCAACTGATGCTGCCATGAACTGCTTGGCCTTCTATTCTGTGGGGGTGTTAATGGGGCGAAATTGTCGCGGTTAGCAGCCCGGAATGCCTGTTGTTTCGCGCCCCAGCGATTTTTTTGTAGCCCAACGATTGATTCGCAGTCCAGCGATGGAGCGACCTGCCATGCCCACCGAGCGCCCTTTCCTCACCGCCAGTTGGACCGAGCTGTTGATGCTGAACTTCGCGGTGCCGGGCCACGTCATCGCCCGGCTGGCGCCACGCGGCACCGAGCCCGACTTCTTCGACGGCGAAGCATATATCAGCATCGTCGGTTTCATGTTCCGCGACGCGCGGTTCTTCGGCGTCGGCTTTCCCGGCCACGGCCGCTTTGAGGAAGTGAACTTGCGCTATTATATACGGCGTGAGGTGGGCGACTCGGTGCGGCGCGGAGTGGTGTTCGTGCGCGAGATCGCGCCGCGGCCGCTGGTGGCTTGGACGGCGCGGTGGATCTACAACGAAAGCTACGTCACGCGGCGGATGCGTAGCAGCGTTCGGCTCGCCGGTAGTTCGCTGGATGCCGGTGACAGAATTGGCTACGAATGGCGAACCGACTGCGGAGCCAAACGAGTTTGGAATCGCATGGCCGGCCGGGCGGCTGACGTGCCGCAACTGCCGGTGCCGGGATCGCTCACCGAGTTCATTGTCGAGCATTATTGGGCGTACACGCCCACGCGCGACGGCGGCACGTCGGAGTATCGCGTCGCCCATCGGCCGTGGCGCGTCGCGCCAGCCGAGGACATCGTCTGGAATTGCGATCTGGCCGCGTCTTACGAACCTACGCCGCTCGCCGAATATCTTGCCGCGCCGCCGGTGCTGGCATTCGTCGCCGATGGTTCGCCGGTGCAAGTATTTCCGGGCCGGCGCGTGGAAGAGCATCGGAAGCCGTCGGCCATTTCTCGCCGAGACCAGCCTCTCGACCTCACTCCCCCGCTTGCCCTCGCATGAGTTGGTGTAGGAAGGCAAGTTTTTTCACGACTTCGTCGGAAATCACCTCGGGCACGAGGTCTTTGAGCCCCATCGACCGATTGACTTCGTTGAAAAACACTCCGAGCTGTTGATAGGTTTTGGCAAGTGCCTCGATGGGGAGCGTCTTCGCATCGGCCGTCAGCCGCGGCAGATGGTAATGCGTCGTAGTAAGCACTTCCCACATGTCCAGATAGAAGCCCCAGGTCTCGGCGAAATCTTCCCATGGATGAGAGGTAGCGTAGGCGCTCACATAGCGGCCCTGCCAGCCCGGCGCGGCACCGTTGACGTAATGCTTTTCAAGAGCTGCGGCATAGGGTGTGGCCCGGCAATCGCCGAAGACGGCATTACACTCCGCTTCGCTTTTGCCTTCGACGAGCGTCATCCAATAGTAATGGCCGACTTCGTGGCGAAAGTGACCTATTAGCGAACGATGCGGCTCGTGCATCTGCTTGCGGACACGCTCGCGTTCGACCGAGTCGGCCTCATTCAGATTGATCGTGATCAGGCCGTCAGCATGACCGGTGAGAACGGATTCTTCGTTGGTGTTGGCCTTGAAGTCGAATTGCAGCGGTTTTTCCTCACCGACGTCTTCCGGCGCGTACCGCAGGCCGAGGTCATCGAGTTGGTAGAGTAGCTGCCGCTTGGCGAGCTCCAGCTTGGCCCAACGGCGACGATTGTCCTCGACGTTGAGGTCCGGAACGATGTTGTTCAGCCGGCAGGCTTTGCAGAGCCCGACACCCGTGAGCGGATTGGCGACCGGCTGTTCGATCGAGGGATCCATGGCGAACATGCGATTGCAAACCGCCTCGACAGAGTAATTGGTGCACTTCGCCACGGCCGAGCCGCACTTTGGGTTCCCACAACTGTAACGGCCGTTGACGGGCACGATCGGCGCGACATTGCGGCAAGTCTCACACCAGCCGACTTCGCTCTCGCAGCCAATGCAGACCGTGTTGTTGAAAAACAACCGTCCGCCGCAGGTGCATTGAAAAGTATCCATGAGAGAAAGATCGGGGGTCGGGGAGCAACGTCGGGCGAAAATGCATTTCTTTCAAGATTCTTCCGAAGTGCTCAATTTATTGTGGGGCGATGCGGTGAGCTTGGGTAGAGCAGAAGTCCAAGTGGACTGGTAGCTGGGCGACTGGCTGAACTAGTCGAATTGGGGTGGCGCGGTTCGTTTGTTTCTCATGAGTCATTAATGTTCGAAAGGCGTCACGTGACGCCTTCGAATACGGAGAGGGACAGCACGGATTACCCGCATCGCTTACACAAGTGGTCCAGCTGTGTTAGGATGTGCCTACCCTGAAACGTACGTTGCCGCTCTCGAGTTGTCGAACTCGAACCGGCTGCATGTGGAGAATACACGGTTTCACGTCATCCGAACATTCTTGAGATGAACTCTGGCGGGAGGAAATGATGGCGATTTCGATAGTACGGGCCAAAGCACTTTGCAATCCCAGCGAACTCAAGCTGGTGAAGGCCAGCACGCGACAAGAGATCGGGAAGCATTCGGGAACGAAGCTTCGGCAACTCGAGACGCAGGCACGCAAACAGCGCGATAAGTGGCGCGATCAGGCGGAAAGCCAACGGCGTGACTCGCAAGCGAAGTTAGGTGCCCGCGACACCGCCGCGAACAAGCGGTCGGCCGAAAAGGCCGAGATGTTTGCCGAAGTGCTCGCGCGATTTACGGCCAAGCTTGCCAAAGCGGAAACCGCGGGGGAAACGATTGGCAGTGGAAGACGCTCGTCGACACGCGAGTTACGATCGCGGCGGCACCGAGCCGAGCGGGCGGAAATTCGCGATGCCTTGGCAGAGGCAAAACTCGAATTGAAGACAAAGAAGAAAAAGAAACTCGCACCCGCCAAGGTAGCGGCGAAGGCGGCTCTACAGAAGGCGGCTCCGACAAAAGCAGTCAAACCCGTAAAAGCGGCGGCGAATGCGCCCACTGAAACTACCATCGTGGCAGCGATGAAGAAGCCGGCTGCTGCGCTCAAGAAGCCGAAAAAAGTCCGCCGACCTGGCAAGCCAATTGCGGCCGATGCCACGCCGCTGGTCGCGGGCCGCACCGCACAGGGACTCAAGGTTTCGAAACAGCAGCAACTGTCCGCGTCGACTACTGCCAAACAGAACCGTTTGAAGGCGGGCGGCTTGATTCGAATCCAGAAAAACCGCTCGGCAGCGAACAAACGCAGTCAGGGACGACGCGATTCACGGTAGCGGCGGTTCCGGGTAGAGTCTTCCATCGGCGTCGGAGACGCCTCCCACAAAAGGCGTTGTGGGAGGCGTTCCACGCTCATTCGATCATCCCGTCAATTGGCGAAAATGCCGGTGCCGTACCAAATGCCATTGCGACCTTGGCGGATGTCGTAGCCGTACAGGCGGTGCTGTCTGCGGACGGCGCCCCAGTGGCCGGACGAGTGCCGCCAGCTTCTCACGCAGTCGATACAGGAATCGATCAGATCCTGGTTTGGCCAACTCTCGGCAACCACTTCACTCGCGCCGCTGGCACTAGTTTGCGACCGCACCAAATGGACGCGGCGCTCCCAGTTTTGGTGGCCTTGTACGCCGATTGAGGCCTGGTAGGCCGACTGATTGCGGGCGGCTTCGGCCAATGCCGGGTGCTGCTCGCCGACTGTGCTTTGCGGTGCTTCGGGATGCGTGCGGACGGCCCACACCATGGTCCGTTGCGTGATCGTGCCAGCCGGCAGCTTGAGTGCAACCGCCAGGTGCGAGTTCTGCCAGTGGTAGTATTTCCCGCTGTTGAAGGGCAGCGCAGTGACAACACGGCCATAGTACGACTGCTGAGCGTGCTTGTAGTCGATGATCGCCAGACCCGCGCTGCCACCAAGATGTTGAAAGGCCGGTTGCTCGATTAGTTTGGCGCGGTTCTTACGTTGGATGATTTTAAGTCCACCGAACTGCTCGTCGCGTGGCAGGCGGAGGAGCACGTACTTTTCGAGTTCCTTGCGGACAGCTTCGTTGGTGCGTAGATAGGAATCGAGGTCATTCTGAGCTGTGCTTTTGCCGGTGGGCACAAAGTTCACCAGCAACAGCTTTTTCTCCCGCTTGGCTTCGCCCCGCGCGGACGCATAGTCGGTGTGCCACTGAAGTCCGGCAACGTTGGTGCAATCTAAACGCCGCAGGGAGAGGGTGGGGAGTTCTATCGCGCGGGCCGAAACCGGCGCGATAACTAGCATGCTGAGCAAGCCCATCGCACACAGCGTCGGGCGATTTGGGTTCATCATTTCCAGGATGTGATTTGTGCGCATCATTACCTCCATTGGGTTTATTCAGGAAGGAGTCGTTTCTTAGGTGGGCGATGCGATGCCTGGTGTGGGCGATCGCATCGAATCTGGGTGAGCGACGACCGCGGAGCTCTAACGTACGGGCCATCGATTATTTGGGGCAGGACCAGCAACCGTAAACGAATCGGAAAGCCGCGCACACCCACCTACTCAGGGGGACGCCCTTGGCTCGCAACCAAATTCCTCAGTATTTCGGCACTTAGGGCGTCGCTATGAATCTGGTCCGCCACCACCACAAGCCGGCCAAGGCGACCGCGGAGAAAACTGCCCCGGCGAAAAAGGTCGTGGGCGGGCCGGAGGTTTCCCAGAGCACACCGGCCAGGAGACTGGCGACCAACGCGGCGACTCCGCCGACAAGATGGAACACGCCGAAGGCAGAACCGCGGAGCGAGGCAGGCGCGGTGTCGGCGACCAGCGCGGCGAGGAGTCCTTGCGTGAGTCCCATGTGAAGGCCCCAGATGGCGATGCCGGCAAGCGTCGCGCCGAGATGGATACCGAGTGCGAGAACCACGTCCGCTACGATCAGCAGCACCAAGCCGAGTGCGAGTAGCCCTATTCGGCCGACGCGATCGGAAAGCTTTCCCGACGGGTAGGCCGATGCAACGTAGGTGATGTTGAGCACCACGAGTGCGAGCGGCGTCCAGTCGAGCGCGAGTCCAACGTCGTGCGCACGGAGTACGAGAAACGCTTCACTAAATCGGGCGAGCGTGAAGACCGCGCCGATCGCAACGACGCCCCAGTAGGCGGGGCTGAACTGCCGCAAATCGCGCCAATGGGGCAGCGTGCGCGGTGGGCGGCCGTCGGCATGCTGCGCCGGCTCGTCGATGCCAAAGAACAACAGCGCGACCGCTACCCAGGCCGGAAGTACGGCGATCCAAAACACCGCACGGATGTTGCCGGCCAGCACGACCATGAGACCGATGGCCACGAGCGGCCCCAGGAGCGCGCCAGCCGTGTCGAGCGTTTGTCGCAATCCGTAAGCGGCGCCGCGCTGCTCGGGCGGCGTGACATCGGCGACCAATGCGTCGCGCGGCGCGCCACGGATGCCTTTCCCCAGGCGGTCAGCAAACCGAGCCGCGAGCACCGAGCCGACACCAGTCGCCCATGGAAACAGCGGCTTCACGAGTGCTGCCAGTCCGTAACCGCACACCACCAGCGGCTTGCGACGACCCAGACGGTCGCTCCACACGCCGGAAAACACCTTGGCGATCGAGGCGGTCGCCTCGGCCACGCCCTCGATCAAACCCAGCGCCCCCGCACTCGCCTCCAACACCGACACCAGAAACACCGGCAGCAGCGAATGGATCATCTCCGACGAGAGATCCATCGACAGGCTCGCCAGGCCGAGGATCCAGATGACGCGGGGGATACGCTTGTCAGACATGATGGGACCGATCATCGTGCGGTCACGGAGCCGAGCGGGATGGACGGTCCATTATCACGCGTGGACGCGGAACCGCCAGCCGTAGTGCCAGGGCGGGAGGTCGATCGCGCCGCCTTCAGGAGTGAGGCGGCCGGTTTCGCTGGCCCAGGCGGCGATTTGATCCGGTCGCGGGCGGATGTCGAGGCTCGGGCCGCGCGGTGTGTCGGCGTAGCGCCAGTGGATCACGAGCACGTGGCCGCCGGGGCGGACGGCGTCGGCCGCACGGTGCAGCAAGGCGACCGGTTCCTCGCAGTGGAGGATATTGAATAGGAGCGCGGCGTCGGCGCCCGTGACGCCGAAACCGTCGGCCATGACGTCGCGGAGTTGGCAGACGAGTTTACCAGCCGGCAGGTCTGCCCCGCGTTCGATCGTGCGGGCAACCATCGCAGGGTCGACGTCAAACGTGCGGAGCGTGCCGCGGATTGATCGGGCGATGGGGACCGAAAACGTTCCGTAGCCGCAGCCCAGTTCCACCACGTCGCCGAGCGCGCCGTCAATGCCCATCCGCGCCAGCACCAACGGCACGTCGAAGAGCGATTCCCAATACGCCTCATCGGGCATGCCACTGTCGCGGAGTTTCATCACCCCAATTGTATCCGCCCGACGAAATCCGATCCAACAACATCCCTTGACGGATCCCTGCCCCAAAACTATATTTGCATAGGCAGATATATGAAAACCAAGGCCGTCAGTACTGTCGATCAGATGTTCCGCGCGTTCTCGGATCGCACGCGGCTGCGGATTTTGAGCATGCTGCATCGTTCGGGAGCAGGGCAGGGCGAGTTGTGTGTGTGCGAGATTGTGAGCGTGCTGGCGGTGCCGCAGCCGAAGGTGTCGCGGCATCTGGCGTACTTGCGGCGAGCCGGGCTGGTCGAGGCCCGCCGGGATGGGCTGTGGATGTACTACCGGCTCGCGCCGGCGCGGAATGCGTTTCACGCAAAGTTGCTCGATTGTTTGGCCTGTTGCTTGAAGGACGTGCCGCAGTTAGAGCGCGATGCGAAAAAGCTCAAGCAGTCGCCCGATGGTTGCTCGTAACATTTTGGGAATTACATCCGGACCAAGGGCCTCCTTGATGAACGACAAACTGGTTGTCATGTTTCTCTGCACGGGCAATTCGTGCCGCAGCCAGATGGCGGAGGGGTGGGCGCGGCATTTGAAGGGCGACACGATCGAAGCCTGTTCAGCAGGCGTCGCGCCGTCACCGTTGAATCCTGACGCGGTAAGGGTGATGGCCGAGGCGGGCGTTGATATTTCTCCGCAGTGGGCCAAGCATGTCGACGATCTGGCGGGGCAGTCGATCGATTACGTGGTAACTGTCTGCGATCATGCGCGTGAAACCTGTCCCATTTTTCCAGGCAAGGCCAAAGTGGTCCACCATTCGTTTGACGATCCGCCGCATCTAGCGGCCGGGGCGAAAAACGAAGTAGAACGGCTCGCACCGTATCGCCGCGTGCGGGATGAGATTCGTGCGTTCGTAGCGTCTCTACCCGCAACGCTGTCTGCCACGCCAGGAGGCAAACCATGAGCCAACCTGCGCTGGAATCTGCCTGTCTCCGGGGTCGGCTCTCGTTTCTCGATCGCTATTTGACGCTCTGGATCTTCCTGGCGATGGCGGTCGGCGTGGCGGCCGGCTACTTCGTGCCTGGCGTCGAAGCGTTCATCAATCGGTTCCAGGTCGGCACGACCAACATCCCGATCGCGGTCGGCCTGATCTTTATGATGTACCCGCCGCTAGCAAAAGTGCGGTACGAAGAGCTGGGCGACGTCTTCCGCAATTGGAAAATCCTCGGCCTGTCGCTGGTGCAAAACTGGGTGATCGGCCCGACGCTGATGTTCGCGCTGGCGGTAATCTTCTTGCGCGGTTATCCCGAATACATGACGGGCCTGATTCTGATCGGCCTCGCCCGCTGCATTGCGATGGTGATCGTGTGGAACGAGCTGGTCCACGGCGACACGGAGTACGCGGCCGGACTGGTGGCGTTCAACAGCGTGTTTCAAGTGCTGTTCTACAGCCTGTACGCTTGGTTTTTCATCACCTGGCTGCCGCCGCTGTTGGGCCTGGCTGGGAGCGTCGTGGAAGTCAGCATGGGGCAAATTGCCCAGAGTGTGTTCATCTATCTTGGCATCCCGTTCCTGGCCGGCATGCTCACGCGGCTAGTGCTGCTGCGAGCCAAGGGCCGCGATTGGTACGAACAGCGTTTCATCCCGCGCATAAGCCCGCTCACGCTCATCGCGCTGCTGTTCATGATCCTGGTGATGTTCAGCCTGAAGGGCGACCAGATCGTGCGGATTCCGTTCGATGCGCTCTTGATCGCGGTGCCACTCTTGATCTATTTCGTCGTGATGTTCCTGGTCAGCTTTTTCATGGGCCGGCAAATCGGGGCGGACTACTCGAAGACGGCAACGCTGGCCTTCACTGCGGCCAGCAATAATTTTGAACTGGCGATCGCCGTGGCCGTGGCGGTGTTCGGCATCAACTCGGGCGTGGCGTTCGCAGCCGTGATCGGCCCGCTCGTCGAGGTGCCGGTGATGATCGGCCTGGTAAGTGTCGCACGGCACTTTCAACGGAATTACTTTGGCGACGAACCGCCGACAAGCGGTTAACAAACAAGAGAAGGCGAAATGTCCGAATCAATTGTGAATGCAGTGCGGTCCAAGTACGGGGCGGTTGCGGAGAGCGGCTTGTCGACCGCGCACGAGGGCGTGCGGGCGGTAGCCGAGGCGTTTGGCTACTCGGCCGACGAGCTGGCCGCGATTCCGGCCGAGGCCAACATGGGTCTCTCCTGCGGCAACCCGACGGCGTTCGCCAGCCTGCGGCCGGGCGAGACGGTCGTCGACCTCGGCTGCGGTGGCGGACTCGACGTGTTTCTCGCGGCGAAAAAGGTCGGGCTCACCGGACGGGCAATCGGCATCGACATGACACCTCAGATGCTCGAACTCGCGCGGCGTAACGCGGCCCAGTCGGGCGTCGCCAACGCGGAGTTTCATCAGGCGACGATCGACAAATTGCCGCTCGCCGACGCCTCGGTCGACTGCGTGATCAGCAACTGCGTAATCAACCTCGCGCCCGACAAGCGGGCCGTGTTCCGCGAGATCGGGCGCGTGCTGCGGCCAGGCGGGCGGCTGGCGGTGAGCGACATCGCACTCAAACAGCCGCTGCCGCCGGAGATTGGCGCGAGCCTGATGGCGTACATCGGCTGCATCGCGGGGGCGATCTCGCTGGACGAGTATCGTGCGGGGCTCTCAGACGCCGGCTTCGACGCGGTGGAGATCGTGGAAAGCGGTTCCGATCTCAACGCGTATGCGAAGGTCGAGAATCAATCTGGCTGCTGCTCACCGGCGATGGGTGAGGGCGGATTGCCGGTCGTCTCCGACTGCTGCTCCGCACCCAATTTGCACTCTGAACTGGCGGAGCTGCTGAAGCGCTACAATGTGAACGACTTCGCGGTGAGCGTGAAGGTGTACGCCGTGAAGCCACGCTAAGTCGCACACGGTTTACAGCTGCGCCACCGGCTCATTCTGGGCAACTTGGATGGCCAGATCGAGCGTAGCGTCGCCGGAAGTAGTGCCATTGGCGGCGGGGGTGCTGCTGGCGCCACGGAAGCCGACCTGGTACATGTTGCCCGAGGGGGCGAGTTCGGGACCAGCCAGCTGTTCCTCGCCATTGGCCACCAGCGTGCCACGACGTGCGTCGATATCGGGGGCTACTCCGACGTTGGCGATTGGGTGACCCATGGGCGAGAAAAACTTGGCTGTGGTGATGCGGGCACCCGCGCCGGCGTAGCCGAGCGGGAAAATACCTTGCACCGAACCCTTGCCGTACGAGCGTACGCCTACCACCACACCACGGCGGCTATCTTTGATGGCGGCGGCGAAAATCTCGCTCGCGCTGGCGCTATCGCCGTCGATCAACACTACCAGCGGCACCCGCCAAGTGCCGGGGCGATGGGCGCGGTAATTGAAATTCTCTTGTTCGCTGCGGCCACGTGTCGAAACGATCTGGCCCTCGGCGATGAACTTGTCGGCGACTTCAACACTCGCGGTGAGCAGGCCGCCCGGGTTGCCGCGCAAGTCGAGTACCAGGCTCCGCATGCCTTTCGCGTGCAAATCCCAGAGGGCTGATTCCAAATCGCGGGCAGTCGTCTTCTGGAACGCCGGAATGCGAATGTAAGCCACGCCATGCTCGGCGTCGACGATCCTCACGTCTTCGAGGCTGGGTACTTCCACATGAGCACGGCGGACAGAGAGCTCGCGCGGCGGCTGGTCGGGAGTTACCACAGAAACTTTGCAGATGCTGCCTTCGACGCCCGTAAGCAGTGCAGCGGCTTCGTCGGTCGAGAGGTCGGAGGTTGATTGTCCGGCGACAGACACAATGCGGTCGCCATCAAGGATGCCTGCCTGCTGGGCGGGGCTATTTGGAATCACATGGACGATCAATAACGCGCCATTATCGGCTTTAAGCTCGACGCCGAGGCCGACAAAATTACCTTCGATCTGTGAGTAAATATCACGGAGCTGATCGGCTGTCAAAAAGGCCGAATAATGGTCCAAACCGCTGGCGGCGGCGGCGGTGAATTCGAGGATCGTGGCCGACTCGGCCAAACCAATTTGGCGGCGGGCCATTTGGGCGGCTTGCGAGGCAACATTCATTGCCTCGTTGCGCGAGGCGATACGATAGCGACTAGCAAGCTGCCGCAAGCTGCCGCGAAGCTGCTCAATCTGATTTGAAGTGGCGCGAATATTGTTCGACTTGAGGAACTTTTCTTCCGTCAGAGCGATGTCGAGGCTTTGCGCCCCACGTTGGAACAAGTCTTGCCACGGCGGGGTGGTGTAATAGTGGGTGCCGATTTTGGCGAGCAGGTCGCCATAAAGCGCCAGCGATTCGCGCTGGCGGAGCGTGGTGATTGAGTTGCGGAAGCTGCGATCGTCGTAGCGTTGCTCCAGGCTATAATGCAGTCGGGCGGTATCGAACCGACCGGTTAGCGAGGCATCGTCTGGATGGGCGCGGAGCGCTTCTTCGTAGTGCGAGAGGGCTTCAGCCCAGCGGCCCGAACTTTCCAGCGAGCGCCCTTTTTCGATCAGGCTGCTGATGGCATTGGGCACTGCGCCGACCGCCGCCGAAACTTGCTCACGCGACGGAACGGCCAGCGATTGAGCCGAGGCTGGCGCTACCAACAACGCCAGAGCAGCCAATAGGCTCAACAACCAAAAAGGGCGGGAGACCCGGATTATCATCGCAGCGTTCCGTCGGGGTAAGAGTCGGGGGTCTGCGGCGCATCCCTGGCCTCGCCGAGCGGCTCCTCGCCCGGCAACAATTGGCTGCAGCGACACACCATATCGCCTGCCTCCGTGAATATAAGTCGCGATCCTGGGCTCGTCAAAGATTTCGAGGCCCGATTTCTCCACAAACTGGTGACGGGCTTGCCGGACGTGACGCCCACGAATACCCACACCGAATGAGCCGCCCAGTTGGCGAACAGCGTTTACGACAATCCTGCGGAAAAAATGTATGCCGGACATACTGGTTGTGACTGAGGCAACGGGCGGGCGGCGTCGCATTCGGTAAAACCGGCTCCATCGCGCCGTTCAACAGCAGCGATCGGGCTTGGTGACTCGACACGCGGAAAACCGCTTCGTGGCCAACTTGGTGCCACGCTCCCTGGAAAAGAAAGGGAACAGCGTCGTGCCGTAAGAGGTGCCGGCGAATCCTGCCACCGGCGACGATGAAAGTCCGTTTTGCTAGTCGTAATTCAGGAGCAGAAGCGGCGGGGTGAGGTTCGCGTGGTGCGTGCCGTTGTGCGTTCCGTGCTGTTAGTTACGGAGATGCTTGAATTAGGGTTCTCTGCAGGCAGTGGAGCAAATGGACCTTGCTGCCCGCTTGCTTAAACACGTTCGCCTGCCACAAAAAAAATCGCCGCCCCTTTTGTGCAGGTGACCGAGGGCGGAGGGGGGGACGGTGGCCCGGGGTCGCACGTTGAAAGGGACGGCGAGAGGTGCTATCGTGGCGCGCCGACAGAGTGGGAGGAAAGCTTCCGCCAACGTCGCCATCGAGTCTCTAATTGTGGTACGTGAGCAGATTCCGGTTGGTTCACCGGCGGAGGAATTTTGAACAGCCACCCGCACCGATTGGCTTCCCCCAAGCTAGAACACGCGATTATTAGCGTCAGCGATAAAACAGGCCTGGTCGAGTTTGCAGGCGAACTCTCGGCCGCAGGGGTTGAACTCTACGCCAGCGGTGGCACCCGGCGACACCTCGAAGAGGCCGGTATCCCGGTCCGCGAAGTCGCCTCCTACACCGGTTTTCCTGAAATGATGGACGGCCGGTTGAAAACTCTCCACCCCAAGATCCACGGCGGCATCCTGGCCCGCCGCGACCGGCCCGACGACATGGCCTCGCTGGCTCAGCAGGGGATCATGCCGTTTGAACTGGTGGTGGTGAATCTGTATCCGTTCGCAGCGACGATTGCCCGCGAGGGTGTGACGGTCGAGGAAGCGATCGAGCAAATCGACATTGGCGGACCGACGCTGGTTCGTAGCGCCGCGAAAAACCATGCGTTCGTGACGATCGCCTGTGAACCGGCGCAGTATGGGAGGATTATGGAAGAATTCCGCACGAGTGGGTCAACCACGCCAGAATTGCGCCGCGAACTGGCGGGGGCGGCTTATGCTCATACCGGAAGGTACGACACCACGATTGGGGAGTATTTCGCACGGTTGCGCTCCACCGCTCCAGCGGCGGCCGAGGAGTTTCCGAAGGAACTGAAGGTAACGATGCGGTGTGCGGCGTCGCTCCGCTATGGCGAGAATCCGCATCAAGCGGCGGCCGTCTATGCTGCCCTCGACGCTTCGCCCCATTCACTGGTACGAGCGAGACAACTGCACGGCAAAGAGCTTTCCTACAACAACTTGCTCGATCTCGATAGCGCGCTGGCCATCGCACAATCGCTGCCGGTGCCGGGCGTCGCAGTGCTCAAACACAACAATCCTTGCGGGGCGGCGACGGCGGCCGCGCTGGGGGTGGCGACCGAGCGGGCATGGAACGGCGACCCCGTGAGCGCGTTCGGCTCAGTGCTCGGATTCAATGCGCCCGTCGATGCCGCAAGTGCCGAGTTCCTGGCCGAGCCGGGACGATTTGTCGAAGCCATCGTGGCACCATCTTTCATGCCGGAAGCGATCGAAATTCTCACCACCAAGCCGAAGTGGAAAGCCAACGTGCGATTGCTCTCGGTCGGCTCAATCGAGCCCGGCCAGGGTGAACGCGAGTTGCGGCAGATTTCCGGCGGCATGCTCTGCCAGACGGCCGACGATATGCCCGAAGACGAATCCACTTGGCAAACCGTCACCAACTCACGGCCGACCGACTTACAACTGGCCGATCTGCGCTTTGCCTGGGCCGTGTGCCGCCACGTGAAATCGAACGCGATCGTTTTGGCAAAACATTGCAGCGTGGTCGGCGTCGGTGCCGGGCAGATGAGCCGAGTTGATGCGGTGGAAATTGCCATTTCGAAGGCAGCCGATCGTAGTAGTGGCTCCGTGCTGGCCTCCGACGCCTTTTTCCCTTTCGAAGATTCGATCCACCGCGCCGCGGCCGCCGGTATCGCCGCCCTCATTCAACCGGGTGGCTCGCGCCGCGACGCCGAAGTCATCGCCGCCTGCAACCAGCACGGCTTGGCAATGATCTTCACAGGCAACCGGCACTTTCGCCACTAGGTTAGGGGACGGGGAACAGAGAATCGCGAATTCCTGGCCAATTTGTTGAGTTGCCACGAGCCGCTCAGTCGTGCGAAGCATTCGCCCTGCCCCCCGTATCCTCTGGCCTGTCCCCTGTTACGCAGCTTGCCGCGTAGATTTTCACCCGGTCGCAGCGCATAATGGAAGCAGGGACGGTTGCAGGGACAGATCGCAACATCGGACACGCACGCATGTAGGCGTGATTCTCCCGACCGATTGCACGGCGCGAGCGGCTCGACGCCTCAGTGCGCGATTCGGCACGTAGCCTCTTGGTGTGACACAAAACATGATGGACGTGACGTTGCGAGTGTTGGACGGGGCGGATCGCGGGCGCGTCTACGAGCGGCTGCCCACCCCGATCACGATCGGCCGCGAAGAAGGCAACGCCGTCCAACTCAACGATGAGCGGATCAGCCGCTTCCACATCAAAATTCAAGAAGACCAGGGCAAGCTGGTACTCACCGACCTGGAAAGCACCAATGGCACTCGTGTCAACGGTGAAGACGCCCAACTGCGGATCCTGCGCTTTGGCGACGTGATCTCGCTCGGCCGCAGCGTGCTGCTTTACGGCACGCGCGAGCAAATCGCCGGTCGGCTCGATTCGCTCCGCGATGACGGCCTCAAGATGACGGGCGAGCTCGATCCGAACAAGCTCGTTCGGGAAGCCGACTCCTCGATGGATTTTGAAGTCCGCTGGGGCGAGTCGGAAAACCTACACAGCACGCTCCATATTCCCACACCGCCGGAACTTCCCGACGGACTGAGCCCCGGGCAGGCGGCACAGCTCTCCGAGATGCTGGAGTACCTCCACCTGCAAAGCCGCAACCTCGTGCAGTCGATCACGCTGCCCGAGAACAGCAAAACGGTAATGCTCGATCTGCAACAGTGGCAAGAGTTACTTGACTTGCAAGCACAGCTCGCGGAATATCTCCGCCGGATTGGCGAGCCAGAAGTGGGGTAGAGCCTGGCCCCTCGACGAAGCGGTAGAATAGCTGCTAACTCGTCTGCAGCCGTGGATTAACCAGAACGCACAGAGGCCCCGCAGAAGCTTTCCTGTGCATATTGTGTCCTCCGGATCCGGGTTTGAATCCCTTAATCTCAACCGTGCCGGAGGGACCCGTGTCCGCGCCGCCGTTTGTTCATCTGCATTGTCACAGCCACTAGAGCCTGCTCGACGGCGCCAGCCCGATCGAAGGCATGATCGGCCGGACCGATGAACTTGGCATGAACGCGCTGGCAATCGCCAACCACGGGAATCACTACGGGGCGCTCGAGTTCTACCAGGCTTGCCGCGGCGGACATTATTACTCCCAGCGGCTTTTCCGGGACTGCTGGCCACCCAAACGTCGAGGTCGCCGGTCGAACGGTGATAGCCGTAGTTAATTTCGGCCATGCTGCCAATCACAGAATACTCAACTCGCTCCTCGTTCAAGAACCTCAAGAGAGCGCAAAAGTCGGGCAGTAGTGGGATCGTATCCATTGGTAAACTGCTGGAAGAGCTCGCATGCTGCGAGCCGTTCGAGTGGCGACTTGGAGAGCCAGTAGGAGCGATCCTGGGTTTTCAGCATGTTTGAAGGAATCGAACACTCCTACAACCCGCTGAATTGTCAATGCGAATTTTGGAAAGTCGGCTCACGTCTTTTATCCTCTTCAATCGCTTCTTCTTGAGAGCGCTCGGGCAGAGACACACTGAACACCGATATCGTCCCTCGACAACATACTTTTACCACCTTTTCATGACCTGTGTCATTGCGAATGTCGGGAAAGTCTGGCTGGGTGACAGGGCACGCATGACATCGCTAGAATAGAATCCAGCTTGCTTTTCCTATGCACCGGAGGGACCCGTGACCACGCCGCCGTTTGTTCATCTGCATTGTCACAGCCACTATAGCCTGCTCGACGGCGCCAGCCCGATCGAAGGCATGATCGGCCGGGCCAAAGAGCTGGGGATGAACGCGCTGGCGATTACTGATCACGGCAACCTTTACGGGGCGCTCGAGTTCTATCAAGGCTGTCGCGCGGCGAGCATCAATCCGATCGTCGGCTACGAGGCCTACGTCGCCCCCAACAGCCGGTTCGAAAAGAGTGGCGAATCGAGCCGCGATGCCGCTTACCATCTCACGCTGCTCGCACAGAATCGCACCGGGTTCAACAACCTGATCAAGCTCGCCAGCCGCGCGTTTTTGGAAGGGTTTTATCACAAGCCGCGGATCGACCGCGAGCTGCTTGAATCCCACAACGAGGGCATCATCTGTTTGAGTGGCTGCGTTTCGGGCGAGCTCTCGCGGACGCTCTTAGCCGGCAATACGGCCGACGAGGCCATTACCAAGGGTCTGGAAATCTCCGCCTGGTTCGCCCGCGTGTTCGGCGACCGCTACTTCATCGAAATCCAGAACAACGGCCTCGACATCCAGAAACAGGCTCTCGAGCTCTCGGTGGAAGTCGCCAAACGCATGGGCCTGCCGACCGTGGCCACCTGCGACGCTCACTATGTGCGACAGGAAGACGCCGTCGCCCAGGACGTGCTGCTCTGCATCAATACGGGCAAATTCCGCACCGACACCAACCGCATGCGGATGGAGGGCGACCAGTTCTATCTCCGCAGTCAGCAGGAAATGTACGCCACGTTCACGGGCCTGGAAGATGCCGTCGCTCGGTCGCAGCAGATTGCCGATTCGGTCGATATTCAACTGGAACTTGGCAAACGACACTTTCCGGCGTTCAACTTGCCACCGGAGAGAACCTCGGCCGACTATCTGCGCGAGTTGTGCGAAGCGGGCTTGCGCCAGCGATACGCCAGCGACCCGCGCCGCTGGCGGAACGAAGACCCCGCCGGCGGCGAGTTCAGCGAGCTCGTCGAGCAACGGCTCACCCGCGAACTCGACTGCATTAACACGCTCGGCTTCGTGGACTACTTCTTGATTGTGTGGGACTTCGTACGCTATGCCGGCGAGCAGGGCATTCCCTGCACGGCCCGTGGTTCGGGTGTTGGTTCGTTAGTCTGCTACGCACTCAAGATCAGCCACGTGTGCCCACTCGAGTATGATTTGCTGTTCGAGCGATTCCTCGACGAGAACCGCCGCGAAGCGCCCGATATCGACGTCGACTTTTGCAAAGATCGCCGGGCCGACGTAATCCAATACGTGAAAGACAAGTACGGCGAAGCGAACGTCGCCCAGATCGGCACCTTCGGCACACTGGCCGCCCGAGCCGCGATTCGCGACGTCGGCCGCACGCTCGGCATGCCGATCTTTCGTGTCGACCAGATCGTGGCCATGGTGCCCGACACGCTCAACATTTCGCTCGACGAAGCACTGGCCCAAAGCAGCGACCTTAAGCAGGCTTACGAATCGAATGGTGAAGTCCGCGAACTACTCGATCTGGCCCGTAAGATCGAAGGCCTCGCCCGTAACGTCGGCACCCATGCGGCCGCGGTAGTGATCGCTGAAAAGCCGGTCGAGCAGTACGTACCGCTACAGCATGTGAAAGGTAAAACGGAAGTCATCACCCAGTGGGCGATGGGCGACGTCGAACGGGCGGGCCTATTGAAGATGGACTTTTTGGGCCTGCGGAATCTGACGATCCTCGCCAAGAGCATCGAACTCGTACAGCAGTCGCGCGGTGAGCACATCGACCCTCACAATTTTCCGCTCGACGATGCCGATTCGTTCGCGCTGCTGTGCCGCGGCGAGACGAAGGGCATTTTTCAGCTCGAAAGCGGCGGCATCCGCGATCTTCTGCAGCGGATGAAGCCCGACCACTTCCGCGACATTGTCGCCACCAACGCGCTGTATCGCCCCGGCCCGCTCGAAGGCGGCATGGTCGACGAGTACATCGAGGTCAAGCACGGCCGCCGCCCGGCCAGCTATCCCCACCCCGTGATGCGCGAAGTGCTCGAAGAAACCCACGGCGTGATGGTCTTCCAAGAGCAAGTGATGCGGATCTTGAATCTGCTGGGCGGCATCCCGCTGGCCGACGCCTACACCTGCATCAAGGCAATCTCCAAGAAAAAGCTCGCGATGATCGCCAAGTTCCGCGAGCAATTCATCGAGGGGGCGCGGGAAAAAGGACTCGAAAAAAAGAAGGCCGAAGACCTGTTCAGCATGATCGAAAAGTTCGCGGGCTACGGCTTCAATAAATCGCACAGTACAGCGT
This sequence comes from Pirellulales bacterium, assembly GCA_041753435.1. Taxonomy (GTDB): domain Bacteria; phylum Planctomycetota; class Planctomycetia; order Pirellulales; family Lacipirellulaceae; genus DASYDU01. Next base: position 59,870 of record JBGSUJ010000120.1, read on the forward strand.
ATGCACTGATTGCTTACCAAACCGCATACCTGAAAGCCCACTATCCGGTCGAGTTCATGGCCGCGCTGCTCTCAGGCGACATCCCGGGACGCAATTTCAAAAGTAAAGATTCGCTCGTCGAGCATTTGGAAGACTGTCAGCGGATGGGTGTCGAGGTGATACCACCGGATGTGAATACCTCGGATGCCGATTTCGCGGTCGTTGCGGGCCGCATTCCGTTTGGTCTGAGCGCCATCAAAGCGTGCGGCAGCGGTGCGGCCGACGCCATCGTCGCCGCCCGCAAGCTGGGCGGGCCGTTTCGCAGCTTGTTCGAGTTTTGCGAACGAGTCGACCCTCAGTCGTGCAACCGCGCGACCATCGAAGCGCTGATCAAAGCCGGGGCGTTCGATTCGCTCGGTGCCAAGCGGGCTCAACTCATGGGTGCCATCGATCGGGCTTTGCAAAGTGGCGCCGCAGCAGCCGCGGATCGCCGTAGCGGCCAGCGCGGTCTCTTCGGCGATGAAGCTGAAGATGCAGAAGAAGCCGCCTCAGCCGCCTCGACCGCCCTGCCAAACGTACCCGAGTTTCCTGAGAAAGAACGGCTGACGATGGAGAAAGAGGTGCTGGGCTATTACCTCACCAGCCACCCGCTCGCCGAACATGAAGCGACGCTCCGAACTTATTGTTCTCACACATCGCCACAATTGGCCAAGCTGGAACACCGGACCGAAGTGCTCTTGGGCGGGATGCTGGCGGCGATCAAATTTTCGCACACGAAGAACCCGAGGCCCGGCAGCACCAACACCAAATACGCCATGTGGGATCTCGAAGACCTCGACGGCATCATGCGCTGCATTATGTGGCCAGAACAGTTTGCCGAGTTCGGCGAGCTGGTCAGGCCAGATACCATCGTCGCGGTCAAAGGCGCGGTCGACCGTCGGCCGGGAGCCGAAGAAGTCAACTTGATCGTCAACGAACTGATTCCACTCGAAGAACTCCCCACTCGCTACACGAGCGGCATCTCCGTTCGGGTGCGCGAAGATGAGCACGGCATCATCGCGCTCGAAAAGCTCCGCGAGATCGTTCGCGGCTATCCAGGCGCCAAGCCGCTAAAAATGCATTTGGTGCTCACCGACGGCAGTAGCGCCACGTTCGACTGCGCGAACTTTAGCGTCACCATCGACCCCGAATTGCGTCGCCGCATCGAAGACCTGCTCGGCCCGGTCAACTTCAAATTCATTCCCGGCGGGCAGCGTACCGCCCCACCGCCCCCGCAAAACGGCCGCCGACCGGCGTTGGCGCGAGGATAGTCTCGGCCGTAAGTTCTGACTTTGCCCGCCAGGCCCAAATGATTGTCGGCCCGCGAATGCCCTGCAAACTGCGGCCAATGGAAGAGTTTAGATGTGTCAGGCATAATGGTTTTGCAGAATCAACAAGATGCCGGGAAAAGAATAGCAATCCCAGCCTCTTCCGCAATCTGTTCATCCCGTCAATAGCACGTTCCCTCTCGAAAGTTAGTTCGCTATGCCGCAAGTCAAACGCATTTTGGTCACCGGCGGGGCCGGGTTCTTAGGTTCACATCTCTGCGAACGATTAGTGAACGAGGGGCACGACGTAATCTGCCTCGACAACTTCTTTACCAGCCAAAAGTCGAACGTCGTCCATCTCTTAGAACGCGACAACTTCGAACTCGTGCGGCACGATGTCACGCACCCCGTGACGCTCGAGGTCGATGAGATTTACAACATGGCCTGCCCGGCCGCACCGGGTCACTACCAGTACAACCCGATCAAGACCATGAAGACCTCGGTCTTGGGCGCGATCAACATGCTTGGCATGGCGAAGCGCTGCCGGGCGAAGATTCTTCAAGCCTCGACCAGCGAGGTTTACGGCGACCCCGAAGTCCATCCGCAGCGGGAAGACTACCGCGGCGCGGTAAACCCCATTGGCCCCCGTGCCTGCTACGATGAAGGCAAGCGCGCCGCCGAAACGCTGTTCATGGACTACCAACGCATGCACCATCTCAACGTGAGAATCGTGCGAATTTTTAATACCTATGGCCCGCGCATGCACCCTTACGACGGCCGCGTGGTGTCGAACTTCATCCGCCAAGCTTTGCGCGGAGAAGAACTCACTGTCTTCGGCGAGGGCCATCAGACGCGCTCTTTCTGCTACCGTGACGACCTCGTCGAGGGCATCCTCCGCATGATGAACGGCCCCGATGATTTCCACGGGCCGGTGAACCTCGGCAACCAGGCAGAGTTCACGATTATGGAGTTAGCCGAACTCGTGATCGAACTTACGGCGAGCCGCTCGAAAATTGTGCATCGCCCCCTCCCGCAAGACGACCCCACGCGTCGGCAACCCGACATCACCTTAGCCCGCAAAAAACTCGGCTGGGAACCCCAAGTTCCGCTCAAAAAAGGCCTGGCAAAGACAATCGAGTGGTTCCGTTCGATCGAATGGGATGCCTACCGAGCACCAACGCCAAATTATTAGCTCGCGGCAACGCCACTTGTCTCCAGCGGCAGCGGATCTACTAGCGCAATCACTTTCGGATACGCTTTGGTCGTGGCCACATCGTCGGTGGTTTTCACAACAACTTTTCCTGCCGAGTCGAGAAGAAACAATACAACTGCATTCGGACCGTGGTGCTCTAAGAAACTCTTCAGTGTAAAATTGCCGGAAAGTTGTGTTTTCTTGACAACTGCTCCTGCCGCATGCCGCTCGGCGAGCATCTGGTAGGTCGCATCGCGCCGGAACAGTGTGCGGCCGCGATGGTAGGCGGGAGCGCGATCGCGGCGTTGATGGTCGGGCTCGGCAGCCGCCAATTGATAGACCTCGGCCTGGCCAAATTGTTCAGCAAATTCCCTGGCGGCCAACGTGTTCACTTCGTCGTTGGGAGTCATCGCTAAAAGCCGACCGATCTCGCTCAAATCCATCTCCTCGCGGATAAATTCGCTGCCGATGCTGGCAAACTGGACTGGGATGCCGGCCATTCGCGCCGCCGCGGTATTCGCATGGTTCGTATCCACGGCGACCACCGAGACTCCTTCTTCCTGCAATAATTTGGCAATTTCCAGCACCAGCGGCGATGCCCCGGCAAATAGAATCCCCTGGGGATTGGGCGACGACAGCATCAAACAGCGGGCGACCGCAGGCAATGTCAGACCATACACCAGTACCGTCACCACGACGGTTACGAATGTCACCAGCACGAACTCTTCGGCTTCCTTTGCGAAAGTAGACTCGGCTAATTCGAATGCCAACAACGAAGCCACTGCTGCGGCCACAATGCCGCGCGGGTGAACCCACGCCAACAGCATTCGCTCGCGCCAGTTGAGCACACTTCCTAAAGTAGCCGCGAGCACCGCCAGGGGACGAACCACAACGATCATCCACGTTAGGAAGGCGACCATCGGCCAGCCCATGGCCGTGAATTGTCGAAAACTGATGTCGATACTCGCCGCCAGCACAATGAATAACGTCGAAATCAACAAAACACTCAAATTCTCTTTGAACTGGATGACATGTTTCATCGTCACCGACCGCTGATTGGCCAGTACGATGCCAAGCAGTGTCACTGTCACCAGGCCCGCCTCAGGCTGCAGATAGTTCGACAATGCAAATACCACCACCACCGTGGCCAAGATGGCCGGACTCTGCAAATAATCGGGGATCAGGTAACGCCGGAGGATCAGAATGATGATCCAGGCCGACGCCCCACCCAGCACTCCACCCACCAAGGCCGTCATCCCCAACTCGCGCAGCCAGCCTTCCGGGGTAGCCACGCCAGTTTGTTGAAAAAACCCGTTGAACACCAGCGCGGCTAGCACCGCGCCAATCGGATCATTGACAATGCCTTCCCATTTCACAATCGAGCCTATACGCCGCTTGAGTCGCACTTGTCGGACGAGAGGCACAATCACCGTCGGGCCGCTAACGGTCAGCATGGCACCCACCAGAATTGCCATTTTGACACTTAGGCCGAGCACATATTCAGCGGCGAAGGCTCCCATCGCCCAACTTACCAACAGGCCGATCGTCACCAGCCTCAGTGCCACGCCGTGCGTATCGCGAATATCGCGAAACCGCAGGGTCAACCCACCTTCAAACAAGATGATGCCCACCGACAGCGAAACCAGTGGAAAGAGCAAATTGCTTGGAATGATCTGATCCGGCGACCCGGCCACAAAGCGGCACAAAAAGCCACCGATCAAGAGCAGCACGATCGATGGCACATGTAACCGCCAGGCCAGCCATTGTGCAAAGATCCCTAGCGCGAGAATGGCAGCCAAATAGATAGCGGGCTGATCTAACACAATGTACTTATCCGTCGCCTGAGTGGTGAGGTGTATTCGACGGGAACACTCAATGCTAGCAGAGCTCCTTGCCCGACGAGATTAGGACTGCGCAGTTTAAGCCAAGAGAGCCGTTTCATGCGACTGCGATCTTCGCGGCTACGACGAAATTTCGTTTTCCGAGCGAGATTTCGCCGATACCCGTGCCAATTTGCAGGGTTGTATGAAAGTAGAGAGACATGTCGCATGTCGTTCACCCCCTCAAGTTGCTTCAGCTCCAAGCGGAAATCTTTTGTTTCCAGCGAACTCCAATCGCCGGCAACCAATGTTCGAGCACTCGCGTTTAACAGCACCCGCTGCGTGAATTACGACTGGGTGCGCTAACTAAGGAGAAATACCATGAGTTTTCGGTTGAGTTTATTGAGCTTGCTCGGTGCGGGCTTGCTGGCAATGCCGGCCGTGGCCCAGCCGCCAGAAAAGCCAGCCGACAAGCCGCCTGCTGGCGATTCGGCGATGAAACAAAAGATCCTCGCTGTGTTCGATACCAACAACGATGGTCAGCTCGACCGCTCGGAACGCCAGGCAATGCGCGCCGCGATGATGGAACACTTTGGGGGTGGGCCGGACGGCCGTGGTCGCGGTCCCGGCGATCGAGCCCCCGAAGGACGCCGTCGTCCCGATGGTCCGCCTCCGGGCGAAGGCCGCGGACCCGAGGGTCGGCGCGGGCGTGGTCCTGGCAGTTCGGAAGCACGTGGTCCGGATGGCAGCCGTGGGTCGGAGGGGCGGGGACCTGACAGACGCGGCCCGGAAGGCCGCCGTGGACCGGGTGGGCCCGATGGTCCGCCGCCACGCATGCCCAATCCGGAACGACTCTTCAATCGCTTTGATGAAGACAAAGATGGCTCGCTCAGCAAAGAGGAGTTCTTAAATTTCACCAAGTTCATGCGCGAACATCGTCCGCAAGGACCGCCAACGGGCATGCGCGGTGGGCCCGGTAGTGGCGAGGGTCGCGGATTCGGTCCGCCTGCACGCGGTGAGTTCGATCGCCGAGGTGGAGGTGAAGGCCGGCGAACGCGTCGCCCGGATGGGCCGCCCGGACCGCCTAACCGCCCTGAGGGTCCGACCCCGCCGGCCGATGGTCCGGATGACGCAATCTAGCAAGTTCGTTTCGGGCGTCCGTTAGCGCCCGGTCTCGCGCGTCACGGTTCCCAGCCGGCGCGAGGCCGGGCTTCCTTTTCTCAGGTAGCCAATTGCCCGGATTTTGCGGCCTAGGACTACACGCGTCTCCCAGTCTCCGGCATTTGTTTGCCCACCTGTACGGGCCCATCTATACTGAAATTGTCGTGCTGGCTCGCTGCCAGGCACAGGTTGATCTCACCGACATTCTCAGCAAACCGCCCCTCCTATGCGACGATCGCTGCTGCAACTGTGCTCGCTTGGTTGGTTTCTAGCGCTGGCGGCGGTTTATCTGGAGAGCGCGCAAGCCCAGTCGCGTGAGTTCGCCCCCGGAGTGGTCACTACGATTCCTCCCGACTTCGAGCCAGAAGAAACGGTCAGCACCCACGACCTCGTTGAAATTCGCGCGAACGACGCCGCCAAGTGGTCTCCAGAACTAGCCAGCAACAGCCGCACGCTCTACGGCATGAGCGAAGGCGTGAAGTTTCGTCGCCAAGTGTCGTGCCTCGAGTTCGCCTTCAAGCCGCTGCGAATGATTCAGGTCGACGTACCCAGCCCCAACGGCCAGCTCGAACGCAAGCTCGTATGGTATCTGGTGTACTCGGTTCGCAACACAGGGGAAACACTCGAGCCCGTCGATCAAGCCGACGGCATCGTCTCCGCGGAGCCCGGCAAAGGCGGACCGCTGCGGTTTCTGCCCAGTTTCGTTCTTGAGTCGCATGACCTCACCGCTTCGGGCGAACGCATCCAGAAATCATATCTCGACCAGCTGATCCCTGCCGCCGTCGCTGCGATTCAAGCTCGTGAGGCCCGAAACCTCACGCTGCTCAACAGCGCCCAAATGGCCGAACAAATTCTCGAACCTGGCGACGGCCGCGCCGACAACCGTGTCTGGGGCGTGGCCACGTGGACCGATGTCGACCCGCGAATCGATTTCTTTTCTGTGTACGTCGGCGGGCTCTCGAATGCCTACCGTTGGACTGATCCGGCCGGAGCTTATAAAATAGGCGACCCGCCCGGTACCGGACGCGAGTTCACCCGCAAAACGCTGCAGCTCAATTTTTGGCGTCCCGGCGACGAGCACCTGCAAGACGAGCGGGAAGTTCGCTTCGGGGTTGCCCGCGGAAAAGGCGAATTGTACGACGTTTCCGAAGGGGTTGCCTACCGCTGGGTGTACCGCTAGACTTGACGGGCTACGGTTCGATCCGTCAGGTTTTTTTCTAATCCGCTATCATTGCCGGCGGCTTAGCCCCGAATTCGAAGGTATCCCAGCATGGCACATAAAAAGGGTCAAGGTTCCAGCCGCAACGGTCGCGATTCCAATGGCCAACGTCGCGGCGTCAAACGCTACGGGGGCCAGCAGGTTGTCGCCGGCAACATTCTGGTTCGCCAGCTTGGCACCGTAGTTCACCCCGGCAAGGGCGTCGGCCGTGGCAAGGATTATACGCTGTTCGCACTGGTTGATGGGGAAGTAACCTTTGATCGCGCAGGCCGTCGCGTCCACGTGATACCGTCGGCCAACTGAAGCCGGCACCAAGCGACGATAGCTCCAGGGATGCCCCTCGTGGCATCCCTTTTTTATTTGTCTCGCTCTCGACTCTAGACCACTCTCAACTCTTTCATGTTCGTCGACAGCATTACCATCGAAGTCGAAGCGGGCAAAGGGGGCGATGGCTGCGTTAGCTTTCGCCGCGAGAAGTTCGTGCCACGCGGAGGACCCGATGGAGGCGACGGAGGCGACGGAGGCAGTGTGATCGTCGTCGCGGAACGGGGCGTCGATAGCCTTTCCGCGCTGGTGCATCGCAAGCACTGGCGAGCCAAGCCGGGCCAAGCCGGCGGTAGCTCGAAGTGCCACGGCGCCAGCTCCGACGATCTAGTGATTCTCGTTCCGCCCGGCACGATGGTCTTCGACGATACGCACGATCTGTTGCTCAAAGACCTCGCGCAGCCGGGCGATCGCGTCGTGGCGGCCCGCGGTGGCATGGGAGGCAAAGGAAATACGCGATTCAAATCGGCCACCAACCAGGCCCCCCGCGACTACACCCCCGGCGAAGAAGGCGAAAGCCGCCGCCTGCGATTCGAGCTGAAAGTAATTGCTGACGTGGGCTTAGTGGGCATGCCCAACGCCGGTAAGAGCACCCTCCTGAGCCGCGTCTCGCGAGCTCGACCCGAAATCGCCGACTATCCATTTACCACCAAAATTCCCCACCTCGGCATCGTGCAGGTCGATCTCGATCGCTCGTTTGTGATGGCCGACATTCCGGGACTGATCGAAGGGGCCCACGCGGGGGTTGGCCTGGGCCACGAATTTCTGCGGCACGTCGAGCGGACCCGCGTGCTCGTGCATCTTGTCGAGCCGATGCCAGTCGACGGTAGCGACCCGGTCGAAAACTATCGCACCATCCGTCGCGAGCTTGAAGAATACGGTCACGGCCTGGGCGAGCGGCCCGAAATCATCGCCGTCAGCAAAGCGGAACTGCCCGGCGCGGAGGAAGTCTGCCATCGCTTAGCAGTTGAAACTGGCCACGAGGTGTTGCTCTTCTCATCCGTCACTGGCCAGGGCCTCGACCGCGTGCTGCAACATGCCCACGCGGAGTTGCACGAGGCGGCGAATTAACCGTGGATTTGTGGTACAATTCCGGCCAATCTCACCAAAGCCCTCCGTTTGACATATTTACGCATTTGGGATGTGCTTTTATGCCTAGGAACCACTTTGCATATGGACGACCACCTTATGTGCGCTGCCAAGTAGGCAGCGGCGGAGTCGGGCCGCACTCTGACCGCAATCATCGAGGATGCACTTTGTCTCGCGTTGGCAAATGCGCATCGGGGCGCGAAAATCACTCCGTCAAAACTGCCGGTGTTCTCACTGGGTGGCCCACTTCTGGGAGTCGATCTCGACAACACGGCGGAACTGATCGACATCCTGGCAGTGGAAGATGATTCAGTTGGACGTTAATGTTTTGATCTACGCCTGCGAGACACGGACTCCTTGGACCACGCGTGTTATCACGATTGAATCGGGCTGCGAATTGATCTCGATGGACCGCGATTATGCCCGTATTCCGGGCCTGCGCTGGCGGCATTCGTTCAACTGATTGAGCTGCCGCGAACTATCTCCTCCGCACCGCCACGACGCTCGCCGAGGCTGGCGGGTTAGCGACCATTTCCTGTTCGCAAAGTCCCTGCACGATCGTCAGCGCATCGGTCGCCGTCATCCGGCGATGCGACTCCGCATCGAGCCGCGAGAACCTTGCGGCGAGTGACGCGGCAAATCGCGGCGAGCGGTGGGCCGCGTTGTCAGCCACCAACAGCAGTCGCTCCCGTAGCGAAAGCGCAAAATCGTGGGCGGCGTACACAAAATTTGTTTCCACTCCCAATGGCGGCTGATCGCAGGGCAACTGTTTCCAGCGCGCAGCCCGCACCCGCCACACCAGGCAGTCACCCGCGATCGCCAGATTCACCGAACCGCCCACCCCATCCACCAGGGCCACCGCCAGTGAAACGTGTACGTCGGTTCCGTTCACATCGAGCGTCCGCCCCGCCAGTTGCAAGAGCGTGCCCGCGTCGTCGTTATGCAGCGCGTGAGCACGAATCGCCGTCTGGGCCGCTTGGGCCGCGAGCGCCAGGGTCAGTCGATCGCACGACAGCGTCGCCGTCACCTGGGCCACGCTCACCAACACCCGGCCATCTTCGAGCAGCCGCCAATCGTGGAAGCTGCCCGACAAGAAATCCCGCTGCGACGACCAGCCGGCAAGCTCGGTCTCTTCCAGAAGTGGAGCAAACGCCGGCTGGCAAATCCGACCGAGCCGCGACGGATCGGATCCGCGGCTCGGGGAGATGGCAGTCGAACGACGACGCAGGGAAAGGGTGGTACTCACGGCAGGCAACTTTCGTCCATGAAACAGGATCGGCTGTAACAGTTTGCGAGGGAGGAAGTTACGTCGCTGGCAGCCGATACGGAAGACTGCATCTCGCCGGCAATCCTTCCGGATTCATTAGCTACTGCGCCAACTTCGCAAACTGCGTTCCAGGCATTGTTTATCATCGGATCAATAAGATGCATACTTTGGGAAGATTGGCGTTTTTCAGCCGGTCTGTCGAAGATGCTCATAATTGCGCGCTAGAACACCTGTCGAATCCGCAAACTTTTTTCAAAAATGCTCGAAGCCGGACAGTGAACTTTGAGCATCGTAGGATCAGCGCGAATGCAGTCCGGGATCGGAAGTCGGGCCGCTTTTAGCACTCGCCGGCGGAGGGAGCTTTCCCGCCTGCTCAGCAGCTTTTCGACGCCAGATAGCTGCCTCTTGCTGATCATTTAGTTCGTCGAAGCCCGCGGCTATTTCGGAGTAGGCGCTGCGGAGCATGTCCGGATCGTGCGGATCGGCAGAATTGTTGAACCGCGCGCCAACTTTCACCATCTTCTTGCGAAAACCAGTATCCTCGAGCAGCCGCCGGCATTCCTCCCCACTGCAGCCGAAGAGCACGCCGGCGAGTTTGTCCCAATCGCCGAGGTATTCGGTCCCTTTCGGCTGGAGCACCAGCCGCGCGTTGGCGGTTTCGCCGGCAACGAGCACTACTTCCTGTTCCCGGCGGCCTCGATTGACGGGCAGCTCGTAGTCTTCGTTCTCGACGACAAGGTCTTCCTTTCCGACGGGCAACTGTAGCGTCGCCCGACCGTCGGCATCAGTCACTGCCTCGAAGGAAATCGGAGCATCGCGCTCGACGGCCGCTTCGAATTTGCGCTCCCTCAACAGACGCTCGCCGCGGACCAGCGGAGTGCAATAGATTTGTGATCCAACGTTCCACCAACCAACATTTGGAAATGAGACAACTTTGACGCCCGCGAGTGGTTTCCCTTGCCGATCGACGACTTCTACTTCGCAGTGCACGAGCGCCGTCATTTGCAGCTCGATCGGCTGAGCAAAGCTCTCCGGTGCAAAGACTTGTGGTCGCGAAAATGAATCTCGCTCCGGTGGAGCTTTTGCCACCGACGGCGCCGCGCCCGACTCCGCAATGAAGCCGTCGCAGAGCACGATGATCTGCGCGTCTTCGCTCGCCGGCCAGGCCTCGATCACAAACGTGCCATCCTCCGCGATCGGGGCCCAGTTGATCCAGTGAACATGTTTTCCGTCCCACCGGCGCGGCACCGTGCGGGCGGACAAGCGGCCATTCTTCACCGGCCGAGGAACGTTATCGCTCAGCCTGCCCACGATCCGCGCGGCAGGCTTCAATTCCACCGTCGCGCGCACCGGCTTACCAGCCTGTAAATCGAGCGGCACAATGGAGCTGAAATGGGTTGCCCGCTCACCTTCGAGTCGCACCGCCATGACTTCGTTCGGTCCCGCCGCCATCGTGGGAATTTGCAGTCCGCCCGTGGCCGTTACGACAGGCGACACGCCGGGTTTCCAAGAGCGGTCGTCCGACCACTTTAAGTACAACCCATTCAAATTGGCCGGTCGACCCTCTTGGACCGGCATGACTTCCACCGTCGCGCCGCGCGCAAGCTTGACGACGTGCGGGCCCGTTTCCCGCCGCGGCACGTCGATGTTTTCGTGGCTAATGTACGCGAAATCGGGATGATCGATCGACAGCGTGACGGAGAGCACTCGCACGCGTTCGTCGGCATAGGAATATCGTGGATAGACAATCTCCGTGCGGCCTTCGGTATCAGTCGTAAACTCCGGCGGTTCGCTGCCGCCTTGGCCGTCTTTGCTCCACGAGCCGTGCCCCTGCGAACTGCGCAGCGCCCAAGGAATGATCTTTGCACCCGCCACCGGTTCCCCTCCCGCGTCGACCAATCGCACGGGCAGCGGCAGCAGCGCCTGCGGCGACACTTCTTCTGCCGTGAGCGACGACGAGTTTGTGACCGCGCAGAGCGCGAGCCCCTCCGCGACCAGCGCTAGCAGCTGAAATGACCTCAACATGGCTGTTCCTCCTCGTGTTCGAAACGGAACTACCGACTGCCTCGTTCATTGCAATATACTCGCATCGACCACCATTGTCTAAAAATTCGTGCGCATGGCAAATCATACTTCCGCGGCGTTACTCTTCCAGCGTCGCCAACACCTCGTCCGTGATGTTCTTCGGGCGAAGAACGAAGTAGAGCATGGTGGCCCCGGCGACGATTGCGCCGGCGATCATGGGGGCGCGCGTGCCGCCTTCGCCGCTGGTGAGCCGCGAGACGAGGAGCGTCGCGTTGACGAGGATCCCCAGCACTGGCACCAAGATCGGGATCTCGAATTGGCCATGCGGCTCGCCGGGGCGGAGCTTGAGCACCACCAGCGCCGAATTGACGACCATGAACGAGAACAGTAGCAGTAGCGCGGTCGAGGAGGCGAGCTGTTTGACCGCGTCTTCGCCACCCGAAAGCGCGAGGATGAGCACCAGCACCAGTAGCGTGAGAATCGCCACGTGGGGTGTTTTGCGCTGGCCGTGGATGCGGCCGAGCACCGCCGGTAGCAGCCCCTGGCAGGCCATGCCGTAGAGCATCCGCGAGCCCATGATGTAATTGATGAGCACCGTGTTGGCGACCGCGAACATCGTGATGTAGTCGAATGTCCGCAGCGGCAGCCACGGCGCGGCCTTGGCGCAGATCGCCGAGAGCGGGGCAGGGGCCTGGGCCAACACGCGGTAGTCGACGACCGAAACGGCGGTGACCGCCACGCTGATATACAGCAGCGTCGCCACCGCGAGCGCGAAGACGATCCCCCACGGCATCGTCCGCTCTGGCTCCTTCACTTCCTCGGCAACGTTAAGCATGTCTTCGAAGCCGATGAACGAGAAGAACGTGAGCACCGCGCCGGAGAGCAGTAGCGGCACACCCAGCCCGTAGCTGGTGAGCGCACCTTGCTCGTCGAACGTGGCCGCGGGGGTTTCTAAGTAGTCGATGCCGCCCCAATAGCGAGCCCCAATCGCCACAATAAACAGCAGCCCGCCCACCTCGACCGTCGTGCAGACGAGGTTGGTCCACATCGACTGCTTGAGGCCCCAGAAGTTCACCAAGGTCATGAAACCGAGGAACCCCACGGCGAGCACAATCCACGGCCCGCCCACAAGTGACTGCAGCGTGTTGGCAAACACGTTGGTCGATGTGGCCATCGACGTGAGGCCCGACGCCGTAACCAACAGTCCGATCAGGTACGAAAGATACGGAAATCCGTAGGCATGATTCGTGACAAAGGCCGCCCCCGCCGCCCGCGGATAGCGCGAAGAAAGCGAGGCATAAGAAAGACCAGTGAGGATCGCCGCCACCATCGACACGACAAACGCGAGCCACACCGCGTTGCCCATGGAGCCAGCCGCTTTGCCCACCGTACCGTAGATGCCCGACCCCACCATGTCGCCCACGCCATAGACCACGAGCGAGAACAGGCCCATCGTGCGTACGAGCTTGGGCGCGGCGGAACTCGAACTAGGCGGGGACGATGCAGACATAGAAGCTAGAGCTTAACTGGCTCGATGCTTTAGGGCAAATCTTCGCGTTCGAATTCTTCGCTGTCCACTTTCTCCGGGCCCATGCTAAAATAGCGCTATGGAAGCCATCCAGCATATCGAGACTAATTCGGACAAATGCGGCGGCAAGCCTGCGTGGCTGGCACCCGGATCCGCGTCTGGGACATCCACGTCTGGCACCACCTGCGCGGCCAGTCGCCGGAACAGATCATCGCCGATTTTCCGCAGCTCACCCTGTCAGATGTATACGCTGCGCTCGCGTATTATTTGGACCATCGGGAAGAGATTCAGCGACAGATGAAAGAGGCCGAGGAGTTCGTCGCCGAGATCAAGCGAAAGCAAGGCGTAACCAAGTTCGACCGGCTGAAACAACGGCTGGGCCTGGACGATGCGGTTTCGGCCGAGCAATTGGGCCGACGTCTTTAGTGCTACTTGCCGCTAACCTAACCATGCCGTTAAAAACTCTCGAGCGTCGCTAACAACCGGTCCACATGTACTGATGATTTTCAAACTTTCGCAGAGTCCAGTTGCGCGAGTATCGAGAAAGAGTGATTGCTTTTCTCGTATCGACCCTTGGAGCGGCTGTGCCGGGTCGCCAATTCTAATGATTTAAAGATATCTTGCTTCGACACCTGTTCGACGTTGGCATGAGCTGGTAGCGAGCTCGAATTAAATCCCTGCCCATAGAACGCAGTCAGTGTGGGATGGTCTGTAAGAAACCATGCCTCCATGCACTGAACCATCAAATGCGCACTGTCATCAGAAGCGGCGTCGGGACGAATCCAGTTATCCCTTCCTTCCAGGTGCGCCCAAGGCGATAGCGTCGCTGGCTCCTCACTATCAACCAACAGAATCACAAAGCAGTTTTCGTCAGCGGTTTGAAGTGCCGTGCAAAAACTATCGTAAGCATTCTGCCGCCTCCCACACGCAACTACGCTCGGCATTCGACCGCGAAGGCCGGCACTTTCAAAGAATTTCGAGAACCCTTGACGACACTTTGTTCGTAATGCCTGCCCGTCGCCTCCGCCTTCTACATATATTTTGACTTTCACCAGCGATTGCCTCCCAATTCACCGCGACGCCATAGTTGTCCCAATGAGTAGTCTGCTAACCACGCCTGCAAATCTTGGGAATTGAGTCGGGACATCTCCGTCTCCAATGCGGGCTTCGTACACACTATCACATCCTCGGGCGACTCCGACAGACTGTCGATTAGAGTCTCGGAGTGAGTCGTGACGATAAGCTGAGTTCTTTGAGAAGCATCTTTCAAGAGTTCGCCGAGTCCGACCAACACATCGGGATGAAGCCCCAGTTCCGGCTCTTCAATACAAATAACTGGTGGAGGGCTTGGGTGACATAAGATCACAAGTAAACACATATACCGAAGCGTGCCATCAGACAAACGGGTTGCTGGAATTGTAAATGTACCCTCTTGTAGAAACACCTGAACTGTACCACCTTCAATGATCACGTCGTAGTCTGTCACAGTGGGATACAGTGATTGAAGATTCTTGAGAATCTTCTTCTTTGCACCTGCATCACGACGAAGTCGATTTAGGACTAGACCAAGATTGGCGCAGTCTTCATCGAGAAAATCATTTCTCTTATCCGCCTTTTGAGGTTGGCGAGGAGCCGTATAGCGACCAAACGACCAATCGCGATAGATACGTATCTTATCGTATTGCTCTCCCAAATATGTGATTTCGGGATATTGGTCTGGGTCCTTTCGTTGCGCGAGGATGGACTTTTCGGGATCAACATCCTCTCGTCGGAGTTCACGGCGTTGTCCGTTTACGTTAAGTACAGGCCGATTGTGTTGGAACCGATAGAAAAAGTATGCGTCCTGTTGGCCCGGATACGCAGTTTCGTTTTCTATTCTTTCATCGACCAGCTCAAATCTTTGTGCGTTCTCTGTGAATGCCAATGTGTGCCTCAGAGGCATTTTTCCCATTGGGAAGTCGACGAGGACTTCCAACTCGGCTGTAGAATCTCGATTGCCCTTCCAGAGCCAGTCACCGATTCCGCCGCTATCCCGCACCGGCGATGCTAAAATACCGGGAGCGGATTTTAAGAGACTTAAAGCTTCAACAAGGTTGGATTTTCCGCTGCCGTTGGGACCGATCAATACATTGAGGTTGCGTAACTCAATAGAAATTCCGGTTTGCCCGAAAGACAAGAGTTGTTTGGCGGCAATTTCACGAAAGAGCATTACGGCACGACCTTGCTAAAATGCCTAACGAGAGTGTACGTCAATGTCGTCTCGTCCCAAGATCCTCTTGAGCGTCCAGGAATAAACCAACTTGGCTCCCTACTCCTTGATGATATCCCGCACCGTCATGCCAGTCGGGATCATCGGCAGCACGTGCTCCTGATACGGAACTTCGACGTCGAGGACGTACGGGCCGTCGTACTCGATCATTTCCTTCAGCGCCGGCACCAGGTCGGCCTTGTTGCGGACGTAGGCCGCGCCACAGCCGTAGCCCTTGGCGATCTGGACGAAGTTCGGGTAACGGTCCTTTGGGCCTAGGCCGTCGCCTTTGCCGACTGCTTCGGGATGGTCGATCGGGCCGAGATAGGTGTGCGCCCGGTTGCCTTGCATGAAGCGGTCTTCCCACTGCACCACCATACCCAGGTGCTGATTGTTGAGGAGCAGTACCTTCACCGGTAGCCTCTCGCAGAAGCAGGTGGCCAGTTCTTGGATGTTCATCTGAAAGCTACCATCGCCGTCGATGTCGATCACCAGCCGGCCCGGGAATTGGCTTTGCACACCCATTGCCGCCGGCAGCCCGAAGCCCATCGTGCCCAGGCCACTCGACGAGAGCCAGGTCCGCGGCTTGATAAACTTGTAATACTGGGCAGCCCACATCTGGTGCTGGCCGACACCCACACAGATCACCGGGTCCATTGCCTTGGTGAGCTTGTACAGCTCGCTGATCGCGTGCTGCTGCGTGATGCCGGGGAAATCTTGGTTATAGTGGAACGGTTCTTCCCGCTTCCACTTGCGGCACTGCTCGCTCCAGGCCGAAATGTCCTCCGGCGCTTCGACGATCTTGTTCAGCTCCGTGAGGGCGTACTTCACATCGCTGCACACGGGGATATGGGCCGGCTTGTTCTTGTTGAGTTCCGAGGCATCGATATCGACATGCACGATCTTGCCGTGCTTACAGAACTCTTCGACCTTGCCCGTCACACGGTCGTCGAACCGCACCCCGAGCGCGATCAACAAATCGGCTTGCTCGACCGCGTAATTCGCGTACACCGAGCCATGCATCCCGAGCATGTCGAGGCACAGCGGGTCGTCGGCCGGAAAGGCGCCAAGGCCCATCACAGTCATCGTGACGGGGATGCCAGTCTGCTTGACCAGCTTGCGGAGCTCATCGCTCGCTTCGCCGCTGACGATGCCGCCGCCTGCGTAGATGATCGGCCGCTTGGCGAGCTTGATTGCCGCCGCAATCTGCTTGATCTGTTCGGGCCGTGCTTGCGGGTTTTCCATCTTGAAGCCGGGCAGGTCGACCGGGCAGTCGTAGTCGGGCACGGTCTTGGCTTGCTGCACGTCTTTCGGCATGTCGATCAGCACGGGGCCGGGCCGGCCGGTCGTGGCGATGATGAACGCCTCTTTCACGACGCGAGCGATGTCGTTCACGTCGGTTACCAGATAATGGTGCTTCGTGATGCCGCGACAAACTTCGACGATCGGCGTCTCCTGGAAGGCATCATTACCGATCCAGAAAGTCGGCACCTGACCTGTGATGGCGATCAGCGGGATGCTGTCGAGCTTGGCATCGGCTATCGCGGTAACAAGGTTCGTCGCACCGGGGCCGCTCGTGGCCATGGCGACGCCCACCTTGCCTGTGCTGCGGGCCACCCCTTGGGCGGCGAACGCTCCGCCTTGTTCGTGGCGCGGCAGAATCGTCCGCAACTGGTCGGTAAAGCGGGTCAGCGCCTGATGCAGCGGCATGCTACAGCCGCCCGGATAGGCAAAGATCGTGTCGACGCCATGGTTCACCAGCGCTTGGACCAGAATGTCCGCTCCGCTGAGGAGCTCTCGTTTTGTCTTAGGTTGAATCGCTGTGGCCACAGAAATACTCGAGTTGGGGTAAAGTAAAAGCTTTCGCCAAAAGTCAGCCAGACGCGAGAACTGACACAACCGAGAGAACTCGGTTCGCCTACCAGCCGGCCCTAAACCTATCTATCGTAGGCGGTGCGTCCCCGAAACTCAAGCATATCCTGGCCGCTGGTGGATCGTTGTAGAGCAGGTCGAACGACACCATATCCATCAAGAATCCCGGCAATCGGAGGGACTCGGAATACTCGACCCAACCTTCGCCAGACCGATTCGATTAGCCGCCCACGCGTTTGGGAATCGTGAATGAGTACAGCACCACAACCGCTCCACCCCCAAGCAGGCTCCAGGGGGCCCAATCCGGCGGCACGACCTCCGATTTGAGCCCCGTGTCGCGGGCCACCTCGGGCTTGATCACCGCACGTTCGACCGCGAGTGCTTGCACTCCGACCAGGCAGACATACACGCCAATCGCCAGGAAGAACGATCGCCACATGGCACACTCTCCGTCTTGGGAAGTTTGTGGGCTCAAAAACTTCTTGCCATCAGCCAATATCGTCCCCGCCAATGCCGAGCCTGCAGCATCCGTCAATTCGGCCCGACTCCGCAGGTTGTAGCAACTGCAAGGAATCTACCCGTGCAAACGAAAAGTCACACGCTACCACCTAGGCAACTGGCCCGTTCTTCACAGTCACCACACCTAGACCTCAGCCAGAAGTTCGTGGCAAATTGCCTCGCAACCTAACTGGTTGTCGTTGGTGGCGGTGGCGCTTCGTCCGATTCGAAGCCGCTAGTCTTGTGCGAGCCGTCGCAGAAGGGGCGACGGGCAGAGTGGCCGCAGCGGCACAGCGCGATCACCGGCTTGTCGGCCGGTATCGTAAACGCCTGGCCGCGTGAATCCACCAATTCAAACGGACCCTCGACGACCAGCGGCCCGTTCGGACGCATGCGTATCTTCACCTCAGCCATAACAACTCCTTAAGAAAGTAGGACAGGATCCACGGGATGGGCAGGATCTACAGCATCGAGGTCGATCTTGTCGATCCTGAAAAGATACTGGGATCCTGTCAAAAAACTTGGTTGGCCCTACTACCGTACAGAATCGTCCGTCGGGGGAGAAGTGGCTGGCTGGGAAGAAGCGGAGGGGAGGGTGGAAGCGGGGCCCGACTCTGGCGGCTGCTCGGACGAAAACACAAACAGTACTTGCAGCATGTCGGCCTTGGTGGCGAGTTTCTGCACCGCGCGGCGCGCGTGGCTTTGAGTCGTCTCGCTGTAGTTTTGCGGCGATTCAGGTGACGACGATGCCGACGACTCTGTAGCCGACAACTGGGCCCCGCCAACCCCCATCGGTGCCGCAGTTGCCGAACCGCCGCCGTAATGAGGAGCACCCGACTCGGCATCCATCCGCTTCGCCCGACCCGAAGCGGTGCCGCTCCGCGACAGCTTGTCTTGCGCCTTCAATACCCCCTCCCGCTTGCCCGTCAAAGTGCGGTCGCTCTCGACCCGGCCGCGAGCCGACTCGAAGTAGAAGTAATAGTCGCGGTTCGGCACAAAAGCGATCTTCTGCCGCGGCGGCACGACGCCACGATTGTATTTCTGCAAGGACTCAGCCGGTTCGGCCTCCGCACGAGACTTATGATTCGAAGTAGACTGGTCCTCCACTTCGATGTCCAAGTAGTTTTTTCGGTCGGCTTCCAGCGCATCCAGGCAGCGAAAAACCTGCAACGGAGCCGCTTCCACCAATACCAAATCCATGTCGCCAGACGTCGCCGCTTGCGCCTCAAAGCCGACCGGTCTTTCAGGTCTTTCGACTTCAATGTCGTTGTTGTAGAGCACGGCGTCGAACGTGCGGTTCCTGAGTGCCTCGGGATTCACGTTCACATGCACCACTACCAAACGATCTCCCGCAGGATTCAAATCGCGTTCCTTGTAAGCCGCGGCATTCGTTCCTACGACGGATCCGCCCTCGGTGCCGCTGGCATCTTCGCGTAGTGCCAAGGCATCTGACTCCGAGGCCACCGTTGCTGGCCGCGCCGATCGTACCTTGTCCGCGAAGCCAACCGACGGTTCTCTCACTTCGTCGACAGATCGCAGCACCAGTGGCCCACGCTCTATTACCGCGTCGCGGCCGCGCAAGGCAACTTCGTTCGGCAAGTTCTGATCGTGCTCCGCGGCGCGGTCGTACACCATCAGCAGCAAACCAGCCGCGAGTGCTGCACCGGCCCAGAACCACGAACGCTTCGACCGGCCAAAGGGCATTCGCCACGCTTTCTCATCGGGCCCGCTTGCTGAAACCCGCTCTCCGGGAACCAGCATCGCCCGTTCCGCCCTTCGCAGCACCGACTCGCGCAAGTCGGCATCCAACGTCGCCGCGGGCAGACCCTGCACCGCCCGCGACACCGCCTTCAGTTCCTCCAACAATTGCCGCGCCTGCGAATCTGCCGCCAGGCGCGCCTCGACGTGCGCACGTGCTTCCGGTGCGAGCTCATCATCGAGATACGCACTCAGCAACTCGTCGTCGAATTCCAGGGATTCGTCGGCTCCGGCCATTTAAATTCAGTTCTTTCAGTCCATCACGGCGGCACGCCAGGTTTTCCGTTGTCTCGTCGTGCCGTCGTCGTTCAAGTTCTGTTCTCTATGATGGGAGTGGCTTCATCTTTCATAACGTTCACCAAGCGGTCGCGCAGCTCCAGCCGCGCGCGGAACAGCCGACTGCGGACCGTGCCGACCGGCAGTTCCAAAATCTCGGCAATCTCTTCGTACTTACAACCGTCCATTTCTCGCAGCACAACCACTGCACGATACTCCACGCTCAACTCCGCCAACGCGAGGTGTACCTGCGTCGCTCGCTCGCTCGCGTCTAGTCGCGCGTCTGGCGGCGGCTGCCCATCGACCGGCTCGCCGCCGCGATCTGTGCGCGCTTCGTCCAGCGATCGTGTCGGGCGTTGTCGGCGGACATGACTCATGGCCTGATTAAACGCAATTCGGTACAACCAAGTGTAGAATGCACTGGAGCCGCGAAACGTCTCGAGCTTCACAAACGCTTGCACGAACGCGTCCTGCACGGCATCCCGCGCATCCTCGGCCGAGCCGAGCACACGCACCAGGCTGTTGTACAGTCGGTCCTGATGCCGCAGTACCAATTCGCCAAATGCGGCCGGGTTGCCAGCCAATGTGCGGCCGATCAACTGGGAGTCGGCAACCGCGGAGCCATCCCGTGGGGCGTCGTCGCTCAAGCGCGTCTCGTTCGATTAGATGCGGCACTGTTCCATTAAGTTCCCGCTGGAAACCATTGTTCCGGATTTCGCGGGCAGTTGTCAAACTCAGCAATTTGGTTCCAATAGCGGTACGGCCCAAACGATGTGCCGGTTCAGGCCAACTCCGCTCTGCCATGCCGATAAATCATCACGACCCACTGGCCTGGATTGAAGACGAACTCGCCGGCTTGGAACAGGCCGGCTTGCGGCGACGGCTCACCGTGCGCGAAAGTGCCCAATCGGCTACCGTCTCGCTCGACGGCCGGGAGGTGGTGAACTTCGGCGCGAACGATTACCTGGGCTTGGCTGCCGACGAACGACTCGCAGCGGCAGCCCGCTCGGCCATCGACCGCGAAGGGTGGGGCAGCGGCGCGAGCCCACTGGTGAGCGGCCGCTCAGCGAGTCATGTCGAACTCGAACGCCGCCTCGCTCAATTCGAAGGCACCGAAGCAGCGCTGGTGTTCCCCTCGGGCTTTGCCGCCAACGCCGGCATCATTCCCGCGCTGGCAGACGAGGGCGATGCCGTCTTCGCCGATGCCAAGAACCACGCCAGCCTCATTGACGGCTGCCGACTCTCCCGCGCCGCACGCTACATCTATCCCCACGGCGACACCGACACGCTCGCTGCCAGGCTCCGCGAAGCCGGCCATTTCCGCCGCCGCCTGATCGTCACTGACACGCTCTTCAGCATGGACGGCGACCTCGCACCACTGCCGCGACTCGCCAAGCTCGCCGAAGAGCACAACGCGATGCTCCTGGTCGACGAAGCCCACGCCACCGGCGTGTTCGGCGAGCACGGAACAGGAGCCGTTGAACACTTTGGACTGCACCACCGCGCCCACATCCGCATCGGGACGTTGAGCAAAGCCCTCGGCACGGGCGGCGGTTTCGTCTGCGGCCGGCAATCGCTCATCGACTGGCTCGCCAACGTGGCGCGCCCCTACGTTTTCTCGACGGCCCAACCCGCCGCCACCAGTGCCGCCGCGATCGCTGCCCTCGAAGTCGTCGCCAGCGAACCCCACCGCCGCCGCGAACTGCTCGAGCGCGCCGCCAACCTCCGCTGGCGGCTTAGCGCACAAGGCTGGGACACCGGCAATAGCCAGAGCCAGATCATTCCCCTCTACGTCGGCGACCCGGACCGCACGATGCGACTGGCCGCCGACCTGCGACAAGCCGGCTACTTCCTCCCCGGCATCCGCCCGCCGACCGTCCCCGAAGGAGAGTCGCTCCTACGGCTGAGCCTCTGCTACCACCACACGCCGGCGATGATCGATGAGCTGTTGGAAACTCTGGCTAGGATTTCCGGAAAGTGTCAAGCTACCGACGGCTAGATTTTCTCTGCCGGCAAGTCATATCGCGTAACAGGGCGCTGGCCGGGTCCGCAAACTCGCAGAATGCGAATTTCGTCGCCTCTGGATCACCAACAGAAGCCGGTAAGTCCTGCCCCGTCGCGTCTTGAAGAATGCTCGCTACAGATCAATGCCCAACGCGGTAGCCTCCGGTGCGACAGAGCTGGCAGCATCGGCATTGTCCAGCTCGCGGAGTTGGTCGAGCGGCTGGGCAATTCAGCAAGCGGGACTTTCGCGGGACCGGAGGAGGTCCGATACATGAAGACAATCAAGCGACACGTGATCGGGGGATGCAGGCTCGTTAATCGAAATCAAAACAGCAGGCTTTGCCCACTCGCGATTGCATCCTGCGCATCTTGAAACCGCAATGCTGAATCGTCGGCGTAACCGCGGTCCTTTTCGATTGCGATCCACCGTCGCCCCAGCGATTCCGCCACCCAACCGGTCGTATTCGAACCGGCGAAGGGATCGACGACTCGATCGCCCGGGTCGGTAAGAAATTTGATGAAGAACGCCGGTAACGCCGCTGGGAATCGGGCCGGATGAATCTTATGCCCTCGCCGCTTGGACTCCTTGATGTAGAAGCTGTTACTTTCGTTGTTTCCGCACTCGATTAGGTTTGGAGGAATCGAACCGCCTTTATCAGCGGCAAACGAGCCCTTGATATTGTGGCCCGACGGCCGAACGGTTTTCTTCACGCCACGCTTGATCAGGCGGCGCATGTCTGGGCTGTATTCTTGCAGCACCTGCATGTTGTCGGCCTTTGGATGCGGACTGGCAGATAGCCAGAAAATATACTCAACCGAATCTTTGACGCGAATCCGCCGAACATTTACCCATTCTGCGGGTGCCGGCATCTTCGCTGGATTGTACCAGAAGAACTCCTGGCAAAGATTGAAACCGACTTCGTCACACAGTGCGAGCAGCAGCCGATAATGATACAGCGAACGGAGCGGAGCACCGGGTGTCCAAGCTCCGCCTACGTTGAGGACAAAGCTGCCGTCGTCTTTCAAGACGCGCCTAAACTGCCTCGCAAACGGCAAGAACCATTCTACGTATTCTGACTGGTCTGCGTTGCCGTATTCTTTCTTGAAGTGGAGCGCGTAGGGAGGAGAAGTGAAAATTAGGTCAATGCTGCTACCCGGCATGGAGCTCAGCATTTCAAGACTTTCAGCGCAATAAGCTTCACCTAATTCCGTTTGGTAGAGCGGTTCATGTTGCATGGTGGATCATCGATATGTTTCAAGAGCTCACTCAGGTCAGCATACCACGGTTGAAGACTCTCAGCACCTGGCAAAGGAACTCGTTGAAAAACGGCAAGCTTATGCGAATGCTTTGCGTGCCGCGTAAGATCGATCGTCCGCGCGAATACGAAGTCCTTCCAATCTCCCGTCTTTTTGCCCAGACACACTCCCAAGATGTGATATTGCTCGAAGCCATAATACCGGCTGGTCGGATCGCCTGTGGCGGCCCGTGTCTTTTGCGTCTCGACTTTATAGGCGACGATTCTTCCGCCCTTGCGGTATGCCTCGCCGCCCGCCTTGCTGCTCTCGCGGACGTTCTTGCATTCCGCGAGCAAGGGCTTGTCGCGCCGCGGCAGCCAAATCGAAAAATCTGGTTTCCCGTCCAAGTCGTGCATCTCAAACCTGTCGACAATCGGTCCGACAAGAGATTCGAGATGCTTGGCCATCTGAAACTCTGCGACCGCGCCTTCAAGGGCAACCTTAAGGCGAAACCGCGCATTAACCGCGTCCAGCAATTCAGTGGCCGTCAAACCGTATTTCGATTCGAGCGCGTGCTTTGCCATCCTTGGCCCTTACGTGGTGGTCCGTCACCTTGGGGGCGAAAGGGTAGCAGGTCGCCGCTCGTCAGCCAATGCGACTGCGACAGAACGCTAGCAATAATGTACATTTGACACCCAATCCGTCAAGGCCGCACTGGCCGAAAATGGCCTCTTAAATATCCGTTCACTATCTGGTAAAAGAGAAGTTCGCAGGCGCTAGGCTGGAGGCGCTAGTTGAGGATTGAATCCATCGAACTAGCGCCTGACACCTAGCGCCTAGCGCCTGCCGACATCGCGTGAGGCCCGTTCGAACATACTCCGCAAGGCGGCAGATCAAACAGAAAAGGAGACTGGGAGACGTGCAGACGCCACTCCATTCCCAGGTTCTCGACGCCGCCGACTGCGCTCGCGGTGCGCGCCGATTTCGTCGACGAAATAGCCAGTCGGTACATGGCCCTAGCGGGGGCGAAAAACTTGTCGCCTTCGGCAGAAAGTCGTCATCTTCGCAAAAATACGAGGTTTTCGCGCTGCCAGCCACGACGTCACGGTCGACCGCAACGGCCAGAGTGTCGCGTCGCGGTTATAGCGACAAACCCTTGAAAAACAACGAGTTATGGCCGGACGGACGGGGCCAATTTGCTTGACCCGCCCCGGAGGCCCATTTATCATCGAAATAGTCCATCCAGCCTGGCATTCCCGGTCGGCCAAACTCCCGCCGCCGCGGTCGACCAGGCCGTGTGCTCCCCCCTGCCAGACAACCTCCGCGCGAGTCGTGCCTTGATCATCTGGATTGTCATCCTCTTGCTGTTCATCGGGTCGATCGCGGCCGCCTATTTCGGTGCCCGCTATTGGCACTGGGCCCATGTCACCCTGGTCGTGTTCGTCTTTCTGGCAGCGGTCGGCTTCTTCGTGCTCACTTCGGAAGTCCTGCGGATCAACGCCGTACTCCGCAAGCAAGCTAATCAACTTGAAGTTGATCTTGCCCAAGTGAAGTCCAACATAGATGGTCTCGAGCGCGGCACCAAAAATTCGCAAATCATCAATCAACTCGCGGCTAATGAAGTTGCGATCCCCGAGGAGGCCGACTCGATTCCCAGCCTCAGCGACCTCGAACATCGGCTCCACCTGGAAACCAGGCTTCGCGGTCGTGTGTGGCGTAAAATCGCGCCCGCTGGCTTCGACCCGCAAACCGGCACCCTCAACCTGACGATCGAATCCCCGCAGCCCTCGGGCATCGCGGCCGACACCATCGTGTTCCTGTTCGAGCAAGGTCAGGCCTCGACGCCCGATCCCACACAAGGGGCACAATACCTTGGTGAATTCCGTGTTAAAGAAGCCGTCGGTCAGCAGGCGACCCTCGTCGCAGTCAACCAACTCGACGAAGTCGAACTGCAACGATTGGCCAACAGCCCCGGCCCGTGGTCGCTGCACGAAACCATGCCGATCGACCGCAATTCGATGTTCGCCGGCCTGTCCGAAAAGGAGCTGCGCAAGTTGCTGCCGGAGGAGTCGGTAGAGGAATATCTCCGCCAGGGCACGCCGGCTGGCCCCGACGATGACCAGTGGCATGTCCTCGGTCTCGATGAAGAGGACAACCCGGTCGGTCCCGAAGATATGGACAAGGCAGCGAAAAAAGTTTATCAGCGCCGCCTCCGCGATTATGCCAGCGAGTTTGCAGAGCTGAACCGCCGCCGTGTCGCGCTGTGGGCGGGGATGGAAGCCGTAGCCAAAGACAACGAACGCCTCCAACTGGCGCTGGCCAGCGCCGAGAAGTTGCAAGCCTTCCGCGAGGAAGAAATTCGCAAGCTCTCAATCGACCTGGCCGGTATCAAGAAAGAACGTTCGATCATCGAAGGCCATCTGGCGAAAGTCCAACAGCAACTGGCGCGCGTCCGCCAACAATTGCAGCAGACGATTGCGGAAAACCGCCGACTGGCCGATGAACTCGCCTTGCGCCAGGGCCAGCCGCGCTCCAGCCGTGCTCCAGCGAGAAGCCCGCTGGCCGTCAGCCCGTAGTCGCCGCAAAACGTCAGTTGCCGGGAAGCTTCCTTCCGAAGTGCGAATTTCTTTGTCGCCAATTGGCGGTGCCTTTGTCTGGGCGGCAGCGTACAATGCCGTCATCATCCAAGCCAGCGCGGGGCAACCCGCGCCGCCAACTGCGAGCAGCCAATATGGGGATCTACGACCGAGACTACGAACGCGACCAAAGCTACGGCGACTCCCCTGGCTACCACCTAGGTGGCGAGCGGACGTGGACCACCAATCTCGTGATCCTGATGGGGATCATCTACCTCATCCAACTCATCACCAAACCGGCCCAACCCGGGCCTGGCGATGGCTGGTTCACCGATTTGCTTTCGCTCCACGCCGATTTGCCGCGGCAGCCGTGGCTGGCGTTCCAACTGATCTCCTACGGTTTTCTCCATAGCCCCTACGATATCAAGCACATCCTGTTCAATTGCTTCGGCCTCTGGATGTTTGGCCGCGTGGTCGAACAGCGCTACGGAAAGAAAGAGTTTCTGGCGTTCTTCCTGACGGCGGTGGCGTTTGCTGGCCTCACTTGGTTAGTCTGCGAGTGGATCCTGAACGGCGGGCTCACGAGTACCCAAATGCTCGGGGCCTCCGGCGGGATTGCTGCCGTGTTGATTCTGTTCTGCGTCAACTTTCCGCATCAGAAAGTTTTTATTTGGGGCGTGCTGCCGATGCCGGCCTGGGTGTTCGCATTGATCTTTGTCGGGCTCGACCTGATCGGCGCATCGAACGGTCAACAAAGCAATATCGCCTATACGGCCCACATTGGCGGCGTAATTTTTGCGCTGGTTTATTTCAAGACCGGTTGGCGGTTAAACCGTTGCTTACCCGAGGGTTTCAAAATGCCAAAGCTCGGCCGCCGGCCATCGCTGCGGGTGCATGATCCGGTCGAAGATACCGACGACCCCAGCGAAGACGTGGTCGATAACATCCTCCGCAAAATTCGCGAGCACGGCCAAGATAGCCTCACCAACCAAGAACGACGTATCCTTGAAGAAGCCAGCCGCGAGTATCAGAAGCGGCGGAGTTAGGAGGGAAGCTGTTGGCGGTCAGCCATTCGCTATTCGCCAGAGATTTGCGATTCCGCCTCTGGCTCAAAGCTCTCAGGGCTAACAGCTAAAAACATGATTATTGCCGTAACTGGTTCGACAGGTATGGTGGGTTCTGCGTTGGTGGCCGCGCTGGAGGGCCAAGGGCATTTGGTCCGCCGGCTCGTGCGGCACGACGTGAAAGATGCCGAGCGCGAGGTTTATTGGAATCCCGACGCCGGAGAGATCGACGCGGCCGAGCTCAATGGCGTCGATGCGGTGGTGCATCTCGCGGGCGAGAACATCGCCGGCCGCCGCTGGAACCAAGACTTCAAGCGCCGCATTCTCGAAAGCCGCACTCGCGGCACGAAGCTACTCGCCCACACGCTCGCCAACCTCGAAATGAAGCCGAGCGTGCTGGTCAGCGCCTCGGCCACCGGCTACTACGGCAATCGCGGCGACGAAGAAATTGACGAACTGGCCCCTTCCGGCAACGGTTTTCTCGCCGAGGTCTGCCGCGAGTGGGAAGCCGCCGCCCAGAGTGCGCACGAGGCCGGCATTCGGCTGGTGAAACTCCGCATCGGTCCGGTGCTCAGCCCGCTGGGCGGCGCGCTGCAGAAAATGCTGCCACCATTCAAAATGGGGCTCGGCGGCGTGATCGGCTCCGGTGAGCAGTACTTTAGTTGGATCACGCTCGACGACTTGGTTTCGGCAATCGAGTTCGCGCTCGAGACCGAATTGCTCATAGGCCCCGTAAATGCCGTCTCGCCCCATGCTGTTACGAATCGTGAATTCACGAAGGCTCTGGGCCGCGTGCTGGGCCGGCCGACAATCTTCCCAATGCCCGCTTTTGCCGCCCGACTGGCGTTCGGCGAAATGGCGGACGAAATGCTGATCGGCGGCGTTCGCGTCGCACCGCACGAGCTGATCCAAGCCGGCTTCCCGTTTGGATATCCCCAACTTGAACCAGCGCTGCGGCATTTGCTCAAATGAGCTGACGTGGCGTCCGACTAGGGTGGCGACGAAAGACTGCATGCAATGGCATCCAGGACTGCAAGCTTCTCGTCGCGCATGCTGGGGGTTCTGCTGATTTGGAACGGAGCTTGGAGTGTACTGCTGTCGAACTTCGGCGGTCGAATCGGCGGTAATTCCTCATTCGCCGCCGTCTTGATTCTGCTCGCCGGGGCGGCAATCTATTTGCAGAGGGCCTGGGGCTATTACATCGTCTATGCGGTAACGGCGGCGAGTTGGCTCACGAGGCAATCGTCCATCGCTTACTGGCCATTCTCACCATGGATCGCTCGCAAATTGTTCTGGATCGGAATCGATCGCGATTACACCATCTTCTTCTTGAATCTGCTGTTTGTCGGGACCCTGGCCTGGACCCACTATCGACTTCAATCGCATCAACTCTTGGGGCTGCCGTTGTCTGGCGTTTCTCGCCGTCGGCTGCTCGTCGCGTGTTTAGTAATCAGCGGGCTGGCGGTGCTGGTGCCGGCTTTATTTTTTGTCTCCGCATTGTTTGTGGATCCACCGGGCGGTCGCAATCCGGGCGGCCCCTCGGGAGGAATGTTCCCCTTCTTAGTGCTGAACTTCAGTTGGCCGTTCGTATTGGCGGGCGCTGTCGGCCTCATGGTCGCGTGGCGGATGCTTTGGCGGTTGCTCAAGTTGGAATCGGGCGAGGCGAATTCGCCCACCGAGCAAGTTGAGTGAACGGATAGCGAACTAACTCGACCGAATTCGACTTCGGTCCCAACTGTTGCACTCCTAAACCGCATGATACCCACTATCGATGTCGATGACCTGGCCGCTGAGGTAGTCGGAGGCGCTCGATGCCTGGTCGAGGACGAGGTCGGCGATTTCGATCGGCTCGCCAAAGCGGCGAGCGAGGAAACGTGCATGATCTTGCCAGTCGCGATTTCATTTATCATAATTGAAAGATGGAAGTTCAAGCCGAACACATTCTGCAAACGGCACTTAGTCTCCCGGTCAACGAACGTGCTGAGATTGCTGCATCGCTCATCGAGAGTCTCGACGGCCAAGCCGATACCGACGTTGATGCCACTTGGGCGAAGGAAATTCAACGCCGTATTGATTCGATCGACAAGGGCCAAGTTCAACTAATTCCTTGGGATGAGATGATCCGCTCGATGCGCGATCGACTGCATGGCTAAGCTTACGATTGAACTCCATCCCGAGGCGCGCCTGGAGGCGGACGCCGCATTCAACTGGTATCGCGAGCATAGCTTGCGAGCAGCCGAAAAATTCTTGGACGCGATCGAGCAAGCGCGGACAGCGATTCAGGATGCACCCGAACTCTGGGCGGACTATCTGTATGGAACTCGTCGATATCTCCTGAAGCGATTTCCGTTCGTCGTTGTCTTTCGAATCAAAGAGGGACGGATTCAAGTCGTCGCGATCGCCCACGGTCGTCGCACACCTGGATACTGGAAGGACCGGATATAACCCGAAACCCATAACTTGGGCATCGTGCTCGACCAGTCCATCCACTACTTCATCCCGTTCTTGACTTCAACCGCGCTATACCCACTATCGATGTCGATGACCTGGCCGCAGAGGTAGTCGGAGGCGCTCGATGCCTGGTCGAGGACGAGGTCGGCGATTTCGATCGGCTCGCCGAAGCGGCGCAGCGGGATGTGGGCTTTCACCGGGGCGCTCTTGGCCTCGTCGCCCCAAGCTGCGCGGGCCATGTCGGTAAGCACGATCGCCGGGGCGATCGCGTTTGTTTGGATGCCAGATGGGCCCCATTCGGCGGCCAGCACTTGCGTGAGCAAATTGAGGCCGCCCTTCGAAGCGCTCTGTACGAAGCGTGGCCATCGCAGCCGACGAGGCTGGCGAGCGAGGACACGTTGATGATCTTGCCGCTTTTTTGCTGGATCATGCCGGGAGCAATCGCCTGAACGAGCTATAGTGGGGCGCGGAGCATTGACAGCCAAAGTTTCGTCCCAATGCTCGACGGTGGTTCCGAGGATCGGCTCGCGATAGAAGGTCCCCGCGTTGTTTACGAGGGCGTCGACCGTGCCGAAAAAGTCGAGGGCCTGTCGGGCGGCCGTGTGCGGTCCATCGGCCGTGGCGAGATCGGCCTCGATCACGATGCAGCGGCGGCCGTGTTTGGCGACGGCCTCGCGCGTCGCTTCGAGACCTTTCGCGTCGCGGCCGGTAATGGCCACGTCGGTGCCCACCTCGGCGAGCACGACGGTGATTTCCGCGCCGATGCCCCGCGAGCCGCCCGTCACGAGCGCCCGCTTGCCCTCAACGCTGAATCGATTGGTGTGGTCAGGTATTTTCTGTCAATCTCCGGGCGGCGTCAGTCCGAGCACCCTTTTTACCACGTGTCGCGCCGGCCCGCTTTACGCTCGGATCCAACGCCCGGGTGGCTCGCTGTCGCTCGACCCCACAACTTGAGCACGAACTATCACCGCCTCTAATACTGGGGACTGCCAGAAAGCGCCCCCCATTGGCCGCTTTGGGCGATGCGGGTAGACTTATAGGTTTGGTGAAAGTAACTACTTTCCCTGCAACAAGTTGGCGATCCGGCAGACGATTCGGCCAATGGCGCACCGCGCGCTAACTTGGCTCTGAGTGAAGGTCTTTTATGGCGATGCAATCGCAAGTCGTGGTTCTGGGCGGTGGGCCGGGTGGATATGCGGCCGCTTTTTTGGCTGCCGATTTGGGACTCGAAGTCACCATCGTTGAGGTCGATCCGCGTTTGGGCGGCACCTGTTTACTCCGCGGCTGCATCCCTTCGAAGGCGCTGCTCCACGTCGCCAAGGTGATTAGCGAAGCGGCAGAAATGGGTGGCTGGGGAGTCGAATTTCCCAAGCCGCGATTGCAGCTCGACCGCCTGCGGGCGCGTAAAGAAGAAATTCTCTCCACGCTCTCCAGCGGCCTCGCCCAACTCGCCAAACGCCGCAAGGTCCGCGTGGTGAACGCCCGCGGCATTTTCGTCGATTCGCAAACCTTGCAGCTCGAAGGGGGAGATAAATCGACCTACGATAGCGAGCGCATCACCTTCGACCACTGCATCCTGGCGACGGGCTCAGTCCCCGCAATGCCCAAGCAGTTCAAAGTTTCGCCGCGCGTGATGGATTCGACCGGCGCACTGGCACTCGAAGACATTCCCACCGCCTTGCTCGTCGTGGGCGGTGGCTACATCGGCCTCGAGATGGGCACGGTTTATGCCGAGCTTGGCTCCGCAGTGACGGTCGTCGAACTGCTCGACGGCCTGCTCCCCGGGGCCGATCGCGACCTGGTCAAGCCGCTCGAAAAACGCCTCCGTACCAAGTTCGCTGGCATCCACTTGGGCACGAAGGTCGTCGAGCTCAAGGACGCCGGCGACAAAGTGGAAGTCCAAGTCGAAGGGCCTGAAATCAATGGCGCATTCCATTACGACCGCGTATTGGTCGCGATCGGCCGCCGGCCCGTCACCAGCGGCATCGGCCTCGAAAACACGCAAGCCACGCTCGATGAAAAGGGCTTCGTCGTCGTCAACGAGCAGCAACAAACGACAGACCCGCACATCCTCGCCATCGGCGACGTGGCAGGCGAACCGATGCTCGCTCACAAAGCGTCGCACGAAGGCAAAGTGGCCGCCGAAGTGCTGGCCGGCGAACCGGCCGCGTTCGAACCGCAGGCGATCCCCGCCGTAGTCTTCACCGATCCGGAAATCGCCTGGGCCGGCCTCACCGCCGAAGAAGCCCAGCGAACCGGCCGCGAAGTGGCCATCGCCCAATACCCCTGGCAGGCCAGTGGCCGGGCCACGGCCATTGGCCGCACCGACGGACTCACCAAGTGGCTGCTCGATCCAGCGACCGATCGCGTGCTTGGTTGCGGCATCGTCGGCAGCGGCGCCGGTGAGCTGATTGCCGAAGCCGTCGTGGCCATTGAAATGGGCTGCACCATTCGCGATGTCGCCGACTCGATCCACGCCCATCCCACGCTCAGCGAAACCGTCGCCTTCGCCGGCGAAGTCTACCTGGGCACCGCGACCGAAGTGTATCGACCGAAACGTAAACGGGCAGAAGCAGAAACATAAACATTTGTGGCGAATCCCAGATGATGGTGCAGGAACAGCAGCTATGGCCGACGCGAAAGCATTGAACGTTCAATCGCCGATCCCCAACGACGCCGATCCTGCGGAAACGGCCGAGTGGCTTGAGTCGCTCGACTACGTGCTCGATAGCAAGGGACCGGAGCGAGTCCGGCAACTGCTCGCGGCGCTCGAAGAAGCCGCCATCCGCAACGGCGTCGAACTGCCGTTCACCGCGACGACTCCGTACGTCAACACGATCCCAGCCGACAAGCAGCCTCCCTATCCCGGCAAACGCGAACTCGAACGGCGGATCAAAAGCTTTATCCGCTGGAACGCGATGGCGATGGTCACCCGCGCCAACCGCGATCATGCTGGCATCGGCGGGCATATTTCGACCTTTGCTTCGTCGGCCAATCTGTATGAAGTCGGCTTCAATCACTTTTTCCACGGCCGCGGCGAAAGCGGCTACGACGGCGACCAGATTTACTTTCAAGGCCACGCCTCGCCCGGCATGTATGCCCGCGCGTATCTCGAAGGCCGGCTCACGAAAACCAACCTCATCAATTTCCGCCGCGAGCTGACCGAAGGCGGCGGACTTTCCTCCTACCCGCACCCCTGGTTGATGCCCGGTTTCTGGGAGTTCCCCACCGTCTCGATGGGCCTCGGACCGATCATGGCGATCTACCAGGCGCGGTTCAATCGCTACCTTACCGACCGCGGCATCCGCGACGTTTCCGGCAAGCACGTCTGGGCCTTCCTCGGCGACGGCGAATGCGACGAACCCGAAACACTCGGCGCCATCACGCTCGCGTCGCGCGAGCACCTCGAGAACCTCGTCTTCGTCATCAACTGCAACCTCCAGCGCCTCGACGGCCCGGTCCGTGGCAACGGCAAGATTATCCAGGAACTGGAGGGGGCGTTCCGCGGGGCCGGGTGGAACGTCATCAAGGTGATCTGGGGCGGCGACTGGGACCCGCTCATCAACGGCAAGTACGGCGATCTGCTGGCCAAGCGCATGATGGAAGTCGTCGATGGCGAGTACCAGAAGTACATCGTCTCGGACGGCGCGTACATCCGCGAGCACTTCTTCGGCCGCAGCCCCGAACTGCTGGCGATGGTCGATCATCTCTCCGACGACT
>JBGSUJ010000121.1:0-12837 GCA_041753435.1 Pirellulales bacterium
GCTTCCTGGCCTACGGGTTGTGGAAGTTTTTGGGGCGCAACTCTGCCAGCAAGCCGGCCTCGGTAACGAACCGCGGCGGGTGCTGGCAGAGATGTGTGAGCTACGGCTGCGTGGACGTGATCCTTCCGACCCGAGCCGGCCCTGAGATCCGCCGCCGCTCGATCACCAAACCGACCGAGCAGCCAGCGACTCTGCTTGACCGCTTGGGGCTCGAACTCCCACCTCACCTCTTGCAGTTCGAAGCAAACGACGTGCCGATGTAGTGAAGACTTCGCCCTTCCTCACGTTGCGGCGCAAGAACTTACGACGACAGTTGGGGAAGTTGGTCTAGTAAACACACGAAATCGACTTCTTCAACGGACGGTTAAAGTATGGCTAATTCTCGGCGGAAATACTCGGCCGCCGGCCAACGTTCTGCCACTCCGCGCGCCCCACGCCAGACCCAAACGAAGATGTTATACTGGGGGTTCCTGTCTGGGAGACAACTGCACTATGACCGTTCGCGCTCGACTATTGTTCTGTTGGCCGAGGCTGCAAGTTGCGACGGCCATTCTGTTAGGAATCTGGTTACTCGTTGCCCCTGCCGCGTTCGGTAAGCCGGCCGACCCGCCGCCGACCGCTGGTCTCGTTGCCGAACAACCGTCGTCCGGGCCCTTCGTGAAGACCGACCGCGGCTTCATGGTGCCGTATACGGAGACGATCCCCGGCACCGACGTCACCTTCGAGATGGTGCCCGTCCCCGGTGGCGAGTTCCTGCTGGGCAGTCCCAATGACGAGGCCTCGCGCGGCGAAGACGAAGGGCCCCAGGTTCAAATCCGCTTGAAGCCCTTTTGGATCGGCAAACACGAAGTCACCTGGGCCGAGTACAAGGCCTACATGGGGATGTACGACGTGTTCAAAAAACTGCAACGCCTGGCCGCGACGCCGGCCGGCGAGAGGGTGGCCGCCGGCGACGATTGGAAGCTCGTCGAGGAGCATGCCTGGCAGGGAGACATCGAGAAGGATTGGGGTGTCGACGCCGTCACCACGGCCACTCCCCTCTATGACGCCAGTTTCACCTACAGCGCCGGCGAAGAACCGAATCGGCCTGCAGTGACCATGACTCAGTATGCCGCCCGGCAATATACCAAGTGGCTCAGCGGCATCAGTGGACGCGATTTCCGTTTGCCCAGCGAGGCCGAGTGGGAATACGCGGCCCGCGCCGGCACCACCACGGCCTATTCCTTTGGCGATGACCTGGCCAAATTGGGCGAATTTGCCTGGTTCGATGAGAACGCTGACTATCAGACCCACCCCATCGGCACCAAACAACCGAACCCTTGGGGCCTCTACGACGTACACGGCAACGTGGCGGAGTGGACCCTCGACGAATACGATCCGGAGGGGTATACAAAATTGGGCCCGGGGCCGCACGATGCCGACGAGGCGGTTCGCTGGCCAAAAAGAGTCTACCCGCGGACGATTCGGGGCGGTTCCTGGCTCGATTTGGCTCCCACCTGTCGCAGCGCGGCCCGGCAAAAGTCTGAGGAAGACGAGTGGAAGCTCTCCGACCCGAACCTGCCACTCAGCCCCTGGTGGTATACCGAGGAGGCGGCCACCGGCGTCGGTATGCGGATTATCCGCCCGCTCAAGCCGCTGACAGTGGAAGAAAAAGAGCGGGTATGGGATGCTGATGTAGAGGCCATTCGCCAGGACGTCCACGACCGACTGCATGAAGGTCGCGGGGTGCTGGGAGTGGCCGACAAGACGTTACCTGCGGCTGCCGAGGCCGTGAAAAAACTGGACGATAAGTCTCTGGAAGACAGGCCGTAGCCGCTGACGTGACCGCGGTCGCACGAGCTGTCAAAAAACCATGAAGCTGGCAACCAACAAACTGGTTTCCGGTTCGGGAGGGCGACATGACGGTATCGAATTCTCAGGCGTCGGGTTCTCAATCAGCTGGCTCGCATCCATCGCGGCGCGACTTTATCAAGACCGGCTCGGCCCTCATGGTCGGCGGCTCGCTCCTCGGTACTAACCTCGGCATCGCTCACGCGGCGAACATCGCCGGCAGCGACGAAATCAAGGTTGCGCTGGTTGGTTGCGGCGGACGCGGCAATGCGGCAGCTCTGCAATTGCTTGAAACCAAAGGCCCCGTCACCCTCTGGGCCATGGCCGACGCCTTTCCCGAGCAAGTCGAAAACGGCCTCAAGCAAATTGCGCGGAACATGCAGCGCGGTCCCGCTGACGGCAAAACACTGTTCGAGGAAAGCAAGATTGACGTTCCCGCTGAGCGCCAGTTTGCGGGCCTCGACGCCTATCAAGGCGCAATCGATAGCGGGGCCAACCTCGTGGTCCTCGCCTCGCCCCCGGGCTTCCGGCCGGCGCACTTCGAATCTTGCGTGAAAGCCGGCAAACACGTTTTCATGGAGAAGCCGGTCGCCGTCGACGGACCCGGCATCCGCCGCGTGCTGGCTGCCAACGAAGAAGCGAAGAAGAAGAACTTGATGGTGGCCGTCGGTCTGCAGCGGCATCACGACCCGCGTTACCAGGAAACCATCGCCCGCATCAAGGATGGCGAAATCGGCGAGATCATTTGCTCCCGCGTTTATTGGAACGGCACTACCCCCTGGGTTCGCAACCGCAAACCCGGCCAAACCGAAATGGAGTATCAGGTCTACAACTGGTACTACTTTAACTGGCTTTGCGGTGATCACATCGTCGAGCAGCATATTCACAATCTCGACGTTGGCAACTGGCTCAAGGGTGCGCATCCCGTCGAAGCCAAGGGCCTGGGTGGCCGCCAGATTCGCACCGGCAAAGAGTACGGCCAGATCTTCGATCACCACGCCGTCGAATATACTTTTGCCGATGGCACGAAGATGTTCAGCCAATGCCGCCACCAAGATGGCTGCAACGTCGAAATCGGCGAACAGGCCCATGGCACGCTGGGCACTGCCGACGTCGGCAGCGGCCGGATGACCGGCAAGAGCGGCCGCTGGCGTAGCGCGGCCCGTCGCGTCGATGCCCATCATCAAGAGCAGCACGACCTGATCGCCGCCCTCCGCCGAGGCGACATTTACAACGAAGGCGACAACGGCGCCGAAGCTACCCTCACCGCCATCCTCGGTCGCATGGCTACCTACAGCGGTAAGGTCATCACCTGGGACGAGGCGATGGCTTCGACGCTGGACCTTTCGCCGCAAGAATTTGCGTTTGCCGCCGCGCCGCCGGTGTTGCCGGATGCGAACGGGTTCTACCCGATTCCAATCCCGGGTCAGACCGACGTACTCAACGCGCCCGCCCAAGCGGTCGCTCAGAAAGTGTCCGCCGCTACGTAGGCGTCGATCACCGCTTGCTCGCCTTCGCGGCCCGGCAGGCTATTGCCATGCTCCATACCCACCACGCCTTCGTAGCCCTTGGTGTGGAGGTGCCTGAACACGTTGCGATAGTTGATTTCGCCCGTGCCCGGCTCATTGCGGCCCGGGTTGTCGCCCGTCTGAACGTATGCCACTTCGTCCCAGGCCAGGTCGAAGTTTGGGATCAGATTCCCCTCGGTGATTTGTTGGTGATAGATGTCGAACAGGATCTTGCACGAAGGGCTGCTGACCGCACGGCAAATTTGGTAGGCCTGCGGTATCTTGTGCAGGAACACACCGGGATGATTGGTGTACCAGTTAAGCGGCTCCAGTACCATCACGAGATCATGCGGCTCGAGGATCTCGCAGCAACGCTTCAGCAACTCGATGCAATGGGCGGTTTGATAGTCCCATTCGAGCCCCAAATCGAAGCGGCCGGGTACCACGGTCATCCACATGGCGTTCACCCGCCGGGCCACTTCGACGCTCTGTCGAATGTCGGCCAGCACCGTATCGCGCACCGCCTGGTCGCGGCCCGCAAACGTGACTTTGCCAAAATCGGCGCTCGCTACGAACACGCCCATCGTCATGCCGAGTTGGTCCATCGCGCGAGCGATCCGCTCCTGCTGTTCGGCCGAGCGGCCCTTCATGCCGTTGTCCTCCCACGCCATGAAGCCCTGGTCGGCAGCGAAGCGGAGTTGTTCGACCGGATCGTCGCCGGCCGACGCGCGAAACATGCCGAAATGGGGCGCGTACTTCAATTTAAAGGACCGCTGAGGTTGAACCGCTTCCGCGCCTTCGCTCGCTGCTGTTGCCACGAGCGCCCCCGCAATTGTACCGCCGCTCGCCTTGAGAAAATCACGCCGTTGCATCGCCCTCACTCCGCCAAGGTTTCACTTGTAGCGCCCGTGCCCCATGTCATCAGTGTGACTCCTCGCGGCAGATGCTGCAATTACCCGGCAACTGGCCCATTTCATGCACGCCAAATAGGATGGGAGGAATGAATCGACTCATTCTTTATTACATGATTTGCCTCCTATTAACCTTAGGATCTGCCGATGCACAAGCCGCTGAGCCGCTAGTGATCAGCGGCCCGACGATGGGCACGACGTACCACGTGAGGCTTTTTGACGTGCCCCACGCAGACGAGCCCGCTCTTCGCAGCGAAATCGCTGCCGCGCTCCACGACGTCGACGTGCGGATGTCGACCTATCGCAAGGACTCGGAAGTTAGCCGCTTCAATCGGGCCCCGGCCGGCGAGTGGTTCCCCGTCTCCGCGGCCACGGCCGAAGTTGTCTCCGCCGCACACGCGGTGAGCCGCCAAACCGACGGTGCGCTCGACGTCACCGTCGGCCCGCTGGTCAGGCTTTGGCACTTTGGTCCCAGCTCACTTGGCACCACCACAGCTGCCGACATCCTGCCGCCGGACGACATCGCGATCGCAGCAGCACGGAAATATGTCGGCTATGGAAAACTGGAGGTGCGTACCGACCCGCCTGCTCTCCGCAAACAGATCGACGAGCTTGAAATCGACCTCTCCGCTGTCGGCGAAGGCTACGCCATTGATCACGTCACTGCGTCCATCACCCAGCGCGGCATCAAGAACTATCTCGTCGAGCTCGGCGGCGAAATCCGCGCCGGCGGCCACGGACTAAACGGAAAACCTTGGCGAGTTGCGGTTGAGCGCCCCAACGCCGAACGGCACGAAATCCAGACGACCATCCCACTCATCAATGCGGCCCTCGCCACCTCGGGTGATTACCGCCGCTACTTCGAACACGCCGGTCGCCGTTACTCCCACATCATCGATCCAACCACAGGCCGACCGGTGGACCACTCGCTCGCCTCGGTCACTGTCGTCGCCGATGATGCGATGACTACCGATGCCTGGGACACGGCACTCTTGGTCATGGGATCCAAGCGCGGCTACGACTGCGCGGTGGAGCACAACATCGCCGCGCTTCTGATCTCACGCGATGGCGACCAATTTGTCGCCCAAGAAACGCCGGCGTGGCAAAGGCGATTCGCTACTGCAACCAGCTCAGCACCTGCAGCACCGCGAACACGATCGCCATAAAGACCAGGATCCAGACCACGAACCGGCCCGCATGGACTAGAAGCGGGCGATCTCGTTTCGTTGCAGGCGACGGTTTACAGAGCATTTTTCGAGGAGCCGCCACCTTGCCAGCCAATACCGGAAAAGTTCCTCTGTATGGCCGCCACAAAGCTTGTGGACTCGCTGTCGTGCGTCTTAAGGGACGCGACTCCAACGAGGTCCCCAGGAGCGATTATTTAGGTCCCGACGGACGATGCGCACCGTGCGATCGACTATTCCTTGACCGAGCCGAGTGTCAGACCGGACACGAGGTACTTGCTCAACAGCAGGAAGACGGTGATCACCGGCAGACTGACCAGGATGGCGGCGGCGGCGTAGAGTCCCCATTCGGTAGACATGTTGGCTTGGAAGCTCTTGAGCCCCAACGGAAGCGTAAACATTTCTTCGCCTTGCATAACTTGGGCCGCGACGATGTACTCGCTCCACGCGGTCATGAAGCTGAACAGGGCCGTGATCACGAGGCCCGGCACCGCGAGCGGGAACGTCACGCGCCAGAAAACTTCAGTGCGCGTACAGCCGTCGACGCGGGCGGCGTCTTCGAGCGAGGGCGAGATCGTGTCGGAGAAGCCCTTCATCTGCCAGATACAGAACGGCAGCGCGGTCGACGTGTAAAAGATCATCAGCCCAAGATAGGAGTCGAGCAAGTTTACTCGGGCGACCAAAATATAGAGCGGCAAGAGCAGCATCGTGGCGGGGAACATCTGCGTGGTGAGGATCGCCACTAGCAGCGGCTGGCGGCCGACGAATCGAAATCGGCTGAAGGCGTAGCCGCCGATCGAGGCCAGGGAGACGCCGGTGAGCGTAACGACCAGCGAGACGAACAGCGAGTTTGCCGTCCAGCGAAGAAACGGTTGGCTCGTGAACAGCGCAACGTAATTGTGGAGACTCCAGTCGGCGGGAATAAGCGACAGATCGGTCGATCGCAGCTGATTGCCAGGCCGGAGCGACACGGAGAGCACATTGAGCGCCGGATAGACCGAAATCGCCACAAACACCAGCAGAAAGGCGTGTCGGAGGACGGTGATGAGTCGGGGTTCGCGCATGAATATGGAATCGATCGAACGAGTCGGGGTCAGTCGTAAACGTTTTCGGCAGCTCGCGTGTACTTGAGGAACACGTACGCAAAGGCGAGGAGCAGAGCGAAAATGATCATCGAAAGTGCGGCCCCATAGCCGTAGCGATAAAGATTGAACACCGCCATGTAGACGTAGGATACGAGGATATGGGTTGAGTTTTGCGGTTCGCCGCCGTTCGAGACGAGCCAAATTACGTTCAAGTTGTTGAAGGTCCAAAGAGTGGCGAGAGTCGCCGCGGGAATCAGCACCGGCTTCAACAGCGGCAGCGTGATGTGCCAGAATTGTTGCCAGCGACTGGCCCGATCGATCCGGGCGGCGGCGTAGAGGTCGGCGTGGATGCCCTGCATGCCGCCGAGCGCGACGATCATCATGAAGGGAAAACCGAGCCAAACGTTCGCCGTGATGCAAGCTTCGAAAGCGTGCGAAGCATTTCCCAGCCAATTGACGGGCGCCGTGAGGTGGAACATTTCGAGTAGCCAGGCCAACGGCGGAAACTTCTGCACCTTCAAGAGCAGCAGGTTGATCGCGCCATATTCGTAGCTAAACATGCCGCGCCAAGTCATGGCGGTGATGTACGCGGGAATCGATCAACAGCAATTGGTACAGTGTGCGACCTCGGATCGTATTGCTGAGTGCCACGGCGAGCGTGAGTCCGATCGCCAGATGGAACGCGACACTGACGACTGTCCAAACAAGTGTTTTGAAGAACACGGGACCAAGCTTGGGATCGTTCAAGACCTCGGCGTAGTTCTGCAAGCCGACAACCTGCCAATCGCGGAAACTGGTCAGCGACATATTCGAGAGTGAGAGCACGATGTTGTATCCGAGCGGAAAGACGATCACCGCAAAGATCAAGGCCGCCGCGGGAAGCACGAAGAGATAGGCGAGTTGGTTGCGATGCCAATCGCGAACGAAGCAGGCGAACGATTCGCGCTGCCAGATGATCCAAGCAGCCAGCAACATCAGACCGAAAATCTGCAGTGCGATGCCGGAGAGACTCGGGCTCACGCTGCGATTCATTTGGCTGATCTTGTCGAGGGCATCGCGCTGCATCGCGGCGGCCGCGGCGGCGGGCGTCGTGGTGCCGCTGAGCACCGCCTGGTAGCCGGGCCGCATCGCGTCCCACACCGCGCGAAGCTCGGTATCGACGGGGATCAGCCGTGACTGCTCGACTTGAATTTGGGACACACGATACGTCGGGTCGGCGGAGGCCAGCGACGCTTCGTAGACCGAGAGCCGCGTGGGAATCATCCGCAGCTTCTCGACGATGCGCTGCTGCACGTCGGGACTCGTCATGTAGCGTACGAACGCCATCGCGGCGGCCGATTTCTCGGGAGACGAATTGGCGTTGAGCGAGTAGCCCTTCGGCATGACCATCGACTCCATTGGCTTGCCGGTGGAGCTGACGATCGGCAGGACGGCGACCGCAGCATCGATGTCTGGATTGGCGAGGTACTCGGTCCAGCTCCAGTCGCCGTTGATGATCATGGCCGCGCGGCCCGACTTGAAGAGCGAGTCGGCCAATTCGTAGTCGCAATTGCCGGGGACGACGCCATACGTATCGCGGAGCGATTGAATAAAACGATAGGCGGCGACAGACTCCGGCGTATCGAGTGCGGGTATCGGCCGCGCACCGGGGTTGTCGGCCGGCGGTGCGGCAAAGACCCAGGCGCCGTGTCCGGTGAGAAACGGTATCGCGAAGTATGGCTCGACGAAGCTCCAGACCAGTCCGTAGCGATCCTTGCGGCCGTCGTTGTCGGTGTCGATCGTATTAGCCTGAGCGAACGCGATCATTTCGTCGGTGGTTTTCGGCGGCTCGGCGATGAAGCGGCGGTTGTAAATCAGTGAGAGGTGATTGCCAAATCGATCGGCGACTTGTACTAGCTCGTGCTTGGTAGGATCAACCAAGGCGGGAAGATAGGTCAGCGCCCCCTTGATAAAGTCGGCCCGCTGCTCGTCGGTGTACCAGGGGGCCATGTCCTGCAGTAGGCCCATCGTGTGGAAAGTGTCGAGCACATCAGATGGGCCGTAGACCAATTCGGGGCCTTCGCCGGCGAGCGTCGCAGCCTGGAAACTGCTGCGGAGTTCCTCGGTTTCCTTATAGAGTCCGCGAACATGATATTCCGGATACAGTTCCTCGAATCGCGCGAACTCTTCGTAGAGGATGTCGCGCTCGGTCTGGCGCATGGGGTGCCAAATCGTGATCACCTGGCGCGAGTCGTGCGGCGTCCTGCCGTGAAGGGCCGTATAGACGACAGCGAGCGCAGCAATGGCCAGGAGCAACGGCAACGCGACTCGATTCCAGCGCGACCTGTAATCGACCGATGTCATGCTGTTCGAGTGCTTGGTTGGGCCATCACGGCGCGAACTGAGAAAGCGATTGGTCCGACACGTCGTGCGCCGAACCGAGCCGCTTCCAGTATACGCCAACCTCGCGCGGCCGGCCAAAGTCCAGCGTTCGTCGGTGCGAAACGAAACGCGACGGCCAGCTCGTCACTTGGCAAGTGGCCGGAAGCGGATGGCGATTCCGCCGCCGGGAGCGAGCCGCAACGTCAGGACGGTGTTGGCGTCGACTTCGCGCTGTTCAACTTGGTAGGCGGTCGGATTCGACTTCCAATTGGCGTCGTTGGCGTCGCGGTAGATTTCGGCAACGTATGTCTTATCGCGGTCGAGAAACGATAGCGGCGTCTCAAGCGAGCGGCCGACCTCGTCCGTGATGCTGCCCAGAAACCAGTCGTCGCCGTCGCGTGCCTTACGGGCGATCGTCACATAGTCGCCGATCCGCGCGTCGAGCACGCGGGTGTCTTCCCAGTCGGTGGGCACGTCGCGGATGAATTGGAACGCATCCGGGTGGGCGAGATAATTCTCCGGCAGGTCCGCTGCCATCTGCAGTGGACTGTAGATGACCACGTAGAGGGCGAGCTGCCGGGCAAGCGTGGTGTTCACCCGGTTGTTGGGCCGCAGCTCTTCGTACGTAACGTCGAAGATACCGGGCGTGAAGTCCATCGGTCCGGCCAGCAGTCGCGTGAAAGGCAGAATAGTTTCGTGCTCGGGCGGATTGCCGCCGTCGGCGCTCCAGGCGTTGTACTCCTGGCCGCGGGCCCCTTCACCGGACATCAAATTCGGATAAGTGCGGCAGAGCCCTGTCGGTTTGACCGGTTCGTGGACGTCAAGCATGATCTTGTGCTTGGCCGTCTGTTCGATCACGTGTTGATGGTGGCGGACCATGTACTGGCCGTAGTGCCATTCGCCGGCCGGCTTGCCCGCGTCGTCGATCCGCTGGAGGCCTTGCGACCAATTGACGTAGCCGGTCTTGAGTGCGGTTACACCCAATGATTCATAGAGCTTCAAGGCCTCGTTCATCTGCCGTTCGTAGTTTGGAACCGCGCCGCCGGTTTCGTGATGGCCGATGAGGTGGACTCCCTTCGACTCGGCATAGTGGGCCAGCGCCGGCAGATCGAAATCGGGATACGGCTCGGTGAAGCGGAACCCGTCGCCGTGCTTGGTCCAGTCGCCGTCCCAGCCTTTGTTCCACCCCTCGACCAGGACGCCATCGAATCCGTTGTCGGCGGCGAAGTCGATGTAGCGCTTCGTGTTGGCCGTGGTGGCGCCGTGCTTTTCGCCCGAGCCCCAGGTCGACTGCCCCAGATGCATCTCCCACCAAATGCCGATGTATTTGCCCGGTTTTATCCAACTGGTGTCGGCGAGCTGGCAGGGTTCGTTAAGATTCAGGATCAAATGCGAGGTGATCAGCTCGCCGGGATTGTCGCCGACCTGGATCGTCCGCCAAGGCGAGCGATGCGGAACCGTGGCGCGAACCTTGACACCGTCGGACCAAGGCGCGAGGTCGGCTTTCAACGTCGACGTGCCGTTGCCGACGAGGGACATGCTGGCGAAGTCAACGAGCGCTGCTTCGTGAATCGAGAGCGAGATGCTTTCGGCGGTTTCGAAGGTGGCCGGCGTGTGGGCTTTGTTGATCTCACTGACCTTAGTCTTCTTGTAGAGGTATTCGTAGTGCTCCGGTTCGTACGCCGGAATCGACCAGACCGAACAATCTTCGGCGAGCGCAAACTCGGTCAACTCGTCTTGGATGACGAGTTCTTTCAAGTTCGGCTGCTCGGGCCACTCGTAGCGGAAGCCGACGCCGTCGTCGTACACGCGAAATTCGATGACCAGCTCGCGGCCTAGGTCGTCCTGCTGTTGGAGCACGATCCGTAGCTCGTTGTAAGTGTTGTCGATTTCGCGCTTTTCACCCCAAGGCTGCTCCCATTTCTGGGTCAGAGAACAGCGCGAGGCGGAGGACAACTCGAAATTTCCATCGAGCGACGGTGCACCCTCGAGCAGAAAGCCAAGCCGCGATTTGCGGACGAGCTCGCCGCCAAAACGAGTCACCGAATAGCTGGGCACTCCGTCGTCGAGCGCAAACGCAACTTCGAGGCTGCCATCGGGGGAGGTGAGCGACTGGATTACGTTCGGCAGATCTTGGGCGAAAGCAGTTCTGGAAGAGACGAGCGAGAGGACGCTGGTTGCCGCCAAGCAAGAGCTTAATAGCGCGAGTCGATTCATGGATCACGTCAAATTGTCCAAAGCAAAGAGGTCAATGAGGTCTTCCTGTGGACTCCCCTTCAAACAGAATCGATTCCTTCGGTTCCAATAATTTCGGACCGCGCCACGAGAAACGGCTGCCGAACCAATCGAAGCACTGTCCGAGCACCTCGGCCAGATCGGGCGTGTTGAGCCCGGTGATCGAGGGACAGAAAAATTCGGCCGGCGGCTCGATGTTGACGGTGCAGATCGAGACGTCTTTGCCAACGCGGAGGTCGCGTTCCCAACAAGCGCGAATCGCGCCGATTGCGGCCGGACAAGTTGTGCCGATGTACGCCGTCGCC
Organism: Pirellulales bacterium; assembly: GCA_041753435.1. Taxonomy (GTDB): domain Bacteria; phylum Planctomycetota; class Planctomycetia; order Pirellulales; family Lacipirellulaceae; genus DASYDU01. The sequence continues at coordinate 11,420 of JBGSUJ010000121.1, forward strand.
TTGAATTGCTTCTCGTCGACCATTCGCGACATCAGCTTGTAGGCGACGATGGTGGGATCGGTGAAGACCGGGGCGGGATCGTCTCGCAAATCGCCCTTCAGGCCCCGGCGGCGGCACCAGCGAGCCCAGATGTCTATCCGGCGTTCGATTTCTGGGTTGCGGTTCTGTGTGTTGATGCAGTCGATGTGGCGATGTCCCAGTGCATGCAGATGGTCTAACACCCGTTCGATGCAGCCATCGGAGAAGAAGCGAATCGAAGGCAGGCCGTCGCGCGAAAAATCGCCATCGAGAATTACCACCTTGTTGGTCTGGAATGGCTCGACGAGACGGACAGGAATTTCTGGACCATAGGGAATGATGAATGTGCCCTTCGCCTGCTCGACGGCTTCCATGACAGTCTTTTCGTCCCAGTGTACGAATTGGGCGGGACGTAGTCTGATGCTGCGCTGATTTGCAAAATCGGAGACTAAACTGCGCAGCTGCGTTAGGTAGCTCGACGGATACGCCGGGCAGAGTAGTACGACCTCCGCGGGCTTGTTACGCTTGGAAAAGCGTGGGTGAACGTCGAGTGAGCCGGAAGGCTGGCGAATCAATACCTCATCGTCGAGCAATTCCTGCACCGCGCGCCGGGCCGTCATGTAACTGACGCCGGTCTCTTCGGCGATTTTTCGCTCCCCGGGAATGGAATCTAACAAGTAGTCACCTTCGCGGATTCGCCGCTTGATGACGGTCATCACTTCAATGTATTTGGCCAGTGCTGCCATAGTGCACAGATACAGTTCTTTGCTAGCTATTTCTTCACGCACTTCACATGAAGCTTGAAATCTTTCCGCTCGTGCGATCTCAGTAGGTAGCCTACCGTCAAGCAGCTCTAAACCCAGCCGCAACGTTGCCCGCAGCACCCCCTTAACGGCCGCGGCACAGAAGTGGCTCAGCGTAATTTGGACCCAAATTGCACAAAGTGCTTGACAGACACTTTTTCATACTATAGCATAAATGCTACAGGTTGCAAGGATGTGGTGGAGCCACCCGACTTATCTTCTTCGGAAGGCGGCGGTCACGAATTGAGGGCGTTCTTTTCCCATCGAGCTGGCGGTCCAATACTTTATGGCAGCTCGGACTTCTACGGACTCGAGGGGAAACAGGCCGTCTTGGCGCAGGAATGATCGTGGGTGCTCCCACGCATGACCTGCATGTGAGGGCAGGAACCAGGCAATCAAAGGCTTGCAACCTCGTTTGGTTGAAGTTGCAGATGTTGTTTGCGTCGCGTTAGTTCCATGAGGTGGACCCCATTGGTTGGACAGCCAACAGGGTTGATTAAGAATAGTGTTGCAGGCGGCCCGCGGGACCCTTCCCAGGTCCCGCGCGGCCGCGGCAGCTGGGGCAGTTCTTGATGTACTAACCAGCGCTCCGCATTG
>JBGSUJ010000122.1:0-4947 GCA_041753435.1 Pirellulales bacterium
CGGAAATGGTCGGCCTGGCCCGGCGCGATGCCGGCCTCGAACAGCTCGCGGAGGAGCACTTTGCGTTTGGCGGCGCTGCCGATGACGCCGAGGTAGGCCGGATGCTTGCCCTGGCGGAAGATTTCTTCGAGAATCGGCCGGCCGGTGCGGTGCCCCATGGTCATCGAGACGACGAAATCGTCGTCAGAGAGCAGCGCAACTTGAGCCGGCATGTCGTCGGTTGGGAGCTTGGTGAGCTTGCCGGAGTGCGGCAACTTGGCGAGCCAATCGGGCCGCGTGCTGGGCGCGATCGGTGTCTCAGACGTGATTCGTCCCGAAGCTTTTGAAGCGTTGCAGGCGATTAAAAAGCTCAACATCCGCACGGGGCTGCTGACGGGAGATTCGGCGGCGATCGCCGAAGCCGTCGGTGGCTTAGCTGCAAATTGATGAAATCGATGCCGATTTGTTGCCCGACCAGAAGGTTGATCGGGTCCAGGCGATCCGCGCCGGCGGCCAGAGCGTGGCGATGGTGGGCGACGGGATCAACGATGCCCCGGCGCTTGTGGCAGCCAACGTGGGCGTTGCCATGGGTGGCGGCACCGACGTGGCCCGCGAGAGTGCCGACGTGGTGCTCATCGGCAACGACCTCGTCAAGTTCGCCGACACCGTGAAGATCGCCCGACGCTGTCGCCGCATCATCCTGTTCAACTTCACTGGCACGCTGGTGGTGGACGGGATCGGCGTGGGCCTGGCGGCGTTCGGTCTGCTGAATCCTTTGCTTGCCGCCTTGATCCACGTCTCTTCGGAACTCGTATTCATCCTGAACTCCGCGCGACTCCTGCCGGCAACCTCGAGGCGGTAAATGCAAATGCTAGAGCTATTCACCAACTTCCGTGGCCGACAGGATCCTGCCCAGGATCCGGCCGCCAGCGGTGGCGGCCACGTCACCGTGATCACCAGGTGGCATCGACTACGAAAAAGTAAAACCGCTCTGGCGAGCAAGGCCAATCAGCGCGGCGCGGCCCGCGCCCGCTGCCGTCTCGACGGACACGCCGCCATTCTCGGACCAGACAGAATTTGCTTGACAGGGGGGGAGGAAACGCTACATTGAACACAATGCAAGGCTTGAGGCCACGACTTGGACTGGGGTTCGGTAAGTAGAAGGGTCGGGCTTATGTTATCAACCACGACCCATTGTATTCTCGTCACCTGCAAGCAGCATGGAGGGTCCAAGCCCCCCCGCCTTTTGCTCTCTCTCTCTCTCTTGCGGTGCTATGTGTTTGCAGCGGATGCGGCAACGATCAACAACCCACTACCGGTCTTGTGGTAGAAGCGTCGGGCGCATTCGATTTTGGGGAATGCCGGCAGGGGGATGTGCTTACCCACGTCTTTCGCTTAGTCAACAGTAGTCAAGGTCCGATTGAGATCGTCCAGTTGATGACGAGTTGTGGATGTGTGGTAGTGGAAGGCGACCGGCATCTTATCGAAGCGCCGATCGCGCCGGACGCAGCCGTAGAGATCCCAATTCAATTTACTGTGCGTGGACTCCAAGATGCTGTTTCGGCGCGTGTGGAGGTATTGTTTCGTCCGGCACGCAGAATCGCCGCGACGGCGCGCTCGGATGGCGCTGCGCTCGACAGGCTTTCGTTGCGTGTAAGTGCAACCGTGCGACGAGACTACGTTCTTTCACCATCCCAGTTGGACTTCGGTGAGATCGATGGTCTCATGGATCAGAAGATAACGCGCACAATTCGTGTGATACCGGAAGCGTTGGACCAAGTGGAAATTGACGATTTTCGTTCGTCAAACGATTGGATTGCCGCTAAGCGTGTTGCGGATTCAGGCAATCCGAAGACCCATCAGATTGAAGTCACGCTCGACGTTTCAAACGTTGTGAACAGCCGATCCGTCGTCGGTTATCTAACGCTCGTCACGAATAGCCAACGACTGCCGCAGGCGATGGTTCCCATTTCCGCTCGATATCGTTCTCCGGTAAACTGCGAACCAGTAGCCCTTGTAATTGGCTCGGACAGGCAGGGCGTGGCCCAGGAAGAGATCCATATTTCGACAAGCCGCGCTTCACGAATTCGAGACATCGTGTGTAAACCGGCGGTGATTAGAGCTGAATTGATATCGGCAGAGCCATCGCAGATACACACCTTGCGTGTCCAAGTTCCGAGACCCCAAACAGAATCGCTCGAAGGTGTGGTTCAGTTTGAGGCGGTGCTAGTTTCTGAGGATTCCGAACGCGTTGTTCGGACGTTGAGCGTACCAGTGTTTCGTTTCTGTTCGTTAAAGGAGGTTAAGCCATGAATTGCGTGACCAACAAGAGGGTGTACCGCGCGATTGCAATTTGCGCCACGGTCGGTTGTCTGGCTTTTTGGGGGCAATTCGCGGATTGGTCGTTCGCGGGTTGCCAGGCGCCAAATCCGAATTCAAAGCTATGCACGTCGCTGCCGCCAGACGCCGTAACGCAATGCCAATGGCCGTGCGACGGCACGATTTACACGATCAACAACTTCCCCGACGGCACGGTTCCTTCCCAGAGTGGGTCTACAGCGGAGGCGCAGGCGGACTGTTGGCAAAGTGGGCCGTGTCAACTAAGTGAAGACCTGCTTAGCTGCGCTACGGTCCTCATGGGCTCCTGGCACGCCGGCACAAAAGTCGTTGGTGGTACGGCGCAGTGTCCGCCACCTGGTTAATCGGCTAATGGATGACCAGAGCAAGGGGCCGTCCGTCTACCGGCCCCTTGCTCGTATTCTCCCAGTTCCCGCAAATGAGGCACGCATTGTCCTCCCGCTTCTACTGTTTATTCGTGTTTCTAGCCGCCTCCGCGCAGCCCGTGGGAGCTGCCGATTCGGGCGCCGGGGTAGCGTTGCTCCGCGGTGTCGAATTGGCTCGCACCAAATACCATGCCTTTCGGGTCGAGATGACGCTCGAGTACCTTTCGCCTCCTCCTGTCCGCACGGCAAAGTGCGTGATCGAAGTGGACGGCAAGCATCGACGATGCGAAGTCGTGTCAGCTACTGGAGGGCTGGACAAGACCGTGGTGCTCATTGATGAGGAAAACCCGCACGAAATCTATGGCTATCGGCGAGGTGAGTACAATGACGTGGACATATACAACATGCAGCGTGCCGTCTCCACCCGCGGTGACATTGCCTTTGATCCGCGTATCTTGGGGTTGTCGAGTCTGATGCCGGCCAATGGCACGGTTAAGAATTCCCTGAACTACGACAACGCTCTCAACGTCGAGTTGCTCGGCCAGGAAGAACTGAATGAAAGGACGGTTCAACACGTTCGGCTCGTTCGCAACGGTCCCGTCCCTGACTTCACAATCACGTACGACTACTGGATCGAAGAGCCGTCGTTCCGCGTCTTTCGAAAGTCGAGTAAATGGCCCGACGGGCAAAGTGAGATTACCTCCTCCTATGGTTCGAACGATACGACATGGCCTTTTCCTGTGCGAGTAGAGATCACGCGGAGTACGCCGAATGGGGCCATTCGAGGCATGGAGATCCGGTATACCGTTCAGAAGTTCGAGATCGTCGACGCCATTTCGCCGGAGCGATTCACGTTAGCCTCGATGGATCTGCCGATCAACACGATGATCAACGACTACCGGATTAATCGGATCGTCGGATACTGGAACGGTAAGGAAATTTCTCCCAATCCGGTATATCCGGCGGCGCCGCCGGTCGACATTGCTTCGGATGCCTCGCGGCGCCGCCTATGGTTCATCGCTGTCAACGCGATGATTGTCGCGGTGCTAATTGCTCTCATCTGGTATCGAGCCCGCCGTGCCGCATGACGCTGCAGCAGTTCCCGCTAAATTAAGGGGGGCTCATTAAAGGGACACGCCGGGGAAACGCGAAAATGGTTTGCCCCGTGGCACACCATTGGTTAGAAGGTGGCGTCAATCAGCGGCCGGCGGGTGCTCGCCGGCGTGGCGGTCGAAAACGGCGAATCGACGCTCACTTTCCGGTCGTGCCACGGCGCTTTCGAGGAATTAGTCCAATGAGCGTGCGCAACGCCTGGTTGACCGTATCGGAGTCTGAAAAGTATTCGCGCACATCCGGCGCCAGCACCACGGCGCCTTCTTCGAGCTTGAAATGCTGAATTACCGTCGTTCCATCCGTCTTGCGAATCTTCACGGTATGCCCACGCTGGTACTGGCGAGCATGTTTTCCGCGCGTGCCAGCAGAAAAATCGTACTCGGGAAGCAGGTCGTCGCCTGCCTGGGCTTTAGTTCGCTTGCTCATAGGTTTTCCGTTCTGATTTCGCTGCTTTACGGCAACTGATGATGCGAATATTCGGCTCACGCTCCGTGTAGGAGACAACGATCAGGCGACCACGCGACGAGACCCCGACGTCGATGTATCGGTCTTCATCATCTGAGTGTTGCTCATCCGCAATCGTGATCGAGCGCGGGTCATTGAAAATCGTTTTTGCCTCCTCGAAACTCACGCCATGTTTTCTCCGGTTCGACAGGTCCTTCTCCTCATCCCATTCAAACGTCAGTTCCATGAGGCGCCTGCTGGATTCTACTAGGACTCGAACGGGGGTACGATCGACAGTCGAACGCAATGGACCGACCGGGGGACATCCGCGCCGCGATCCAGCGGGTCGACGGCGACTTGGATCGCGTGCGAGGCTGAGTACTCATAGCTTTATTCTACCACACGAATGCGAATCGAGATACGTTGCCCGGTCCGCGACTGCACCCATCGCCGACTACGCTGTGTGGCGCAACGCGCTCGGCTACCGGGAATCACCGTCGCTACTGCTTTTTATCTGACGCGGGAAGCGAGCGCGTCGCGGACTTGGATCAGCTCAGCTGCCACGCTGATGGCGATTTCGCCGGGCTGATTCTGGCCGAGGGGCAGACCGATGGGGCAGCGGAAATGGTCGGCCTGGCCCGGCGCGATGCCGGCCTCGAACAGCTCGCGGAGGAGCACTTTGCGTTTG
>JBGSUJ010000123.1:0-2207 GCA_041753435.1 Pirellulales bacterium
GCGGCGTCTGCTTTTTCGGTTTCATTTTTTGCCAGCTTTCGGGGACTACCGGATCAATACCTGGCAAATTCTAGCGCCCTCAAACGGCCGTTGCACCCCAAAATCCAAGGACTTCTGAGCTTTGTCAGGGACGACTAATTATACTCCGCCCCGCCCCCGTCTGCTGCGCAAAATCAGCCCCAGCATTGGGATTACGAGCCCGATGGCTGTCGGCACCGGTAGCAGCGCCGAGCGTACGCGCTCAGATCAAAATGCAAATTCCCTCATAACAGTGCTTTACTTACTCATCGTTGAAACAATCAATCGGATTACCAATAATAACTTCATCATGCTCACCATATGCGTTGAGCAGAATCGCGTAGTCGTGACAGGCTGCGTCAGTCGCAGCCATAGCAGCTTCGGAACTGAGAACTCGGACTGCCCGAACTGCTTTTTCCGCCTGCTTCGCCGCATAAGACATGCAGCGACGGGCTCGCGTTGGATCATTGGCGACCTCGATCGCCATTGTCGCCGCCATAGCCGATCTGCTTAGAGATGATGCGATTACATGTTTGTCCTGCGGCGCTTGACTCTGACTCATGGCGCCGATAACGTCCGCCGCTGCCGATACAATGTCGGCTTCATCCAGACTGGTGAGCAAGTAAACCGCGCAAACCCCATCTATCCGGCTCAGTAGGCCGTCGATTGCGTGATCGGCAATTACTCCGCGCAACTCCGAGCTGAGGCGACGCGCAGTCCTTGCCGTATATGCGACCACGGCACGTATGGGCAGCTTCTCGAGGTCCGTTGCTGTTGGAAGGTCGCGACTCATTTACATGTTGATTTCGAGATCATGGTTGCTTCTTACGTGACAGTAAATCAGCCAACTCTTTCAGCTTTTGTCGCAAGAGCTGACCGGTTTTGGATGTATCATACCCTTCGACGATCCCGTGGTCAGCATTCTGGATGGAGTCCATCTTGTCTTGTAGATCCGCAATTTCATTTTGCAGTTGATCGATTTGGTCTTGGATTCCCTGAAGATATATTCCTTCATCGCCGGCGGAAGTGGCGAAATTTGTGGCGCCCACAAGCAACGGCGTGAAAGGGTTCAGCCCGGCATCGTCAATTTTCGAGCCGAGTTGGTAACCTCCGTATCCAGCCCCTGCCGCGAGTATCGGCGTGAGAAAAGCCACTGCTCCTGCCGACAGCGATGGCAACGTGTACCAAGCAGCTGTTGCTTCGGCGACCGCTAAGCCGTATGAATCGACCTCGCCGATCGGCTCATTGCCGACGTAGCGGCTGAGGTTCGCATCGCCGGCCGCAAAGCCGAGCGGGTCCTCCGAGAGCCAGCGGCCCGTACTCGCATCATACCAGCGATTGAGGTTGTTCTGTAGCCCCGTGGCGGTGTCAAAGAAGCGGCCCGTATAGGCGAATTCCTCGGTCATGTAGCCGGCCATGCCGACGGACACCGACGCGCCGCTGGTATTGTAATGCGTTTCCCCGACGACGTTGCCAAAACTGTCGTAATTCTTGTGGGTTCGCTCGACGCCGGCGTTGTCGACCACGTCCCGGACGCTCCCCAAGTGATCGGTGAGGGCCCACAGGATTTCGTTGTCAATGGGAGTGAACAGGTCTTCCACCCGCTCGTCGGCCAGCAGCTGATCGACCGCCGGGCCCCACAGCAGGCGGCGCAAGAGGTCTTGGGCTTCGAGATCGCCAACCAGGACCGAGCCCAGTATCTCCTCATGAAATTCAAAGACGATTTGCCCATCTTCATAGACGAAAATGCTGTTCTCGTTCGAGCCATCGAAATATGCTTCGGCGCGAGAAATTAGCTGGTTGGCTGCGTCGTATGAGTAGTCGATCCAGCGTACGTCCTCGCCGCCTTCAGACTGGATGACCCGGACCAGCCGTTTGCGGTGGTCCCAGCTGTACTCCGTGACGTCCGCATCCCCAGCATCGACCAAGCCATTTGCGTTTACGTCGACGAATTTCGCGATGCGGTTGCCTTCGGCATCGTAGAGGTAGTGGTACGTGCGGTCGCTGGTGAGCTCGTTGCACCGCCGGACGCCTGCCAATCGACCTGAATGCTCGTGGCACCAACTGCGCGAGCTTCGATCCCTCGAGGCGCAATCGGCGGCAAATCAGCCGTTGTCCTGCCGAGATTGTCCCGCCAGACGGTGTAGTCGGCCGCGTCGACGATGCCGTCCCCGTTGCCATCGCCGGGG
>JBGSUJ010000124.1:0-7258 GCA_041753435.1 Pirellulales bacterium
TAACGACTGGCCGCGCCTGCGCTGCGGGCGAGCGCTCGCTCGCCGCGGCGATCGGCGTGGCCGCGGCTTTCGAGCACAAACTCGGTCGCCCCTTCACCGTAAACCATGCCACTGCGGTGGAGGTCGAACGGCCGGCACACAGCGGCCGGATTCTGGGCACCCGCGCGGGATACATTCGCTCCCGCGTGCCACATCAAGTCGGTCAAGTTGAGCCGCGAGCCGGTGCCGCCGACGATCATCACATCCGCCAGGTCGCGGCGAATTAGTTCGGCGCCTTCGGCCAGGGCCATCAGCGAAGAAACATCGCCATTGGCAATTGTATTGTTTGGGCCACGGGCATCGTAACGAATGCCGACATGGCAGGCAGGCATGTTCGGCAGGTACTTGAGCATCCAGAGTGGATACATCTCGCCCATCGCCAATCGCGACCACTGCTCGATATCAAAGTCTTCCTGATTGACCCACGACTTGAAGGGCTGATGTAACTCTTCCAGCTCACAGTAGAATAAGCCCGCCGCGCCGATCACGCCAAACCGCTCGGGGTCGATCGTCGCCTCGGCCAGGCCGGCGTCCTGCCAGGCCATTTCTGCTGCCGCCGATGCGAGTTGGATCTCGCGCGACATCACTTTGATGCTCTTGCGTGGCTGGATGAATTCCTTAGGCTCGAAATTGAGGACTTCGCCGCCCCAGGGAGCGATCCAACGGGCCTCGGCCAAGAGTTCGATCGGACGCACGCCGCTTTGCCGCGCGGCAATTGCCTCCCAGACCTGTTCGCGGCCAACGCCGATCGGCGAGACGATGCCCAGACCGGTGATGACAACTTCACGCACAGACGTTCGACCCCGGAAGGCGGAGGTAACCTTTAGCCAAATGATGGGAGATTCTCAGGTCAGCCCCTTAGTTTAGTTCGGCACGATAGGTGCCACAACGCGGGCAATGCCGCCAGAAATTTACAGATACCGGCCGGCCCGAGCGCGATTAGATGAAATACATCGGCTCGCGCAGGGTGGCTGCGCTGACCAAATCGGCAAGCGACTCGGCCTCCAGGCGATCTCGCTGGAGTTTGTCCAATTCGCGGCAGAAGCCCAGCAGGGTGCCAACCAGCGGAGATTGCTTGGTGGCATTCGAGACGGGACGGTTGTCGCCCTCAATCACCTCGATCACATCGGAGAGCGAGATTTCCTGGGGCGGACGGACGAGCCGATAGCCACCCGCCGCGCCGCGGGTACTGGCGACCAAACCTGCACCTTTGAGCTGCAGTAGAATCTGCACCATAAACCGGGCCGAAATCCCATGTTCGGCAGCGATCCGCCGTAACTGCAGCGGTTCACCCGAATCGTACTCTTTGGCCAATTCGAGCATGGCCAGGCAAGCGTATTCGGTTTTGGCCGAGAGGTTCATAGGAGGAAGCCCGGAACAGGGAGGCCAGAGCAGGATGTTCGGAGCAAAGAGTGAAGCACGCGGGCTCCGTGCTCTCCGCTCCGTGCTCCCTGCTGCTAAATGCCGCTGCCGTCTTGTTCGCTGATCGAGTGCAGGCCGCATTCGGTCTTCTGGGTTCCGCTCCAACGACCGGCCCGTTCGTCGGTCTCGCCAGCGGCCACGGCCATCGTGCAGGGCCAGCAGCCGATGCTCGGGTAGCCCTGGTCGTGGAGCAGGTTGTACGGAATGGCCTCGTCGGTAATCCGCTTCCACACTTCGTTCTTCGTCCAGTTGGCAAGCGGGCTGACCTTTACCAAGCCGAACTTTTTATCCCAGCCGACGATCGGCGCCCGGGCCCGGTCGGGGCTTTGGTCGCGGCGGATGCCACTCATCCAGGCGTGCATCACGGCCGAGGCGCGTTGGAGTGTTTTGATCTTGCGATCGAAGCAGCATTTATCGGGGTTGGTTTTGTAGAGCGGCCCGCCATGGAGGGCCTCGTACTCAGGTACCGATAGCTCGGGTGTGAGCAGATCGACTTCGACGCCGTACTTTTCGGCAATCCGGTCGCGCAGGTCGAGCGTCTCTTGAAACTGATAGCCAGTTTCGAGGTTAAAGGTATACGTTTCCGGGGCGATCTCGGCGAGCATTGAAAGGATCACGCAGCCCTCGGGGCCAAAGGCCGTGGCCATTGTAAAATAGGGCGCGTAGTGTTCGACACCCCAGGCAATGATTTCTTCCGGCGTGGCCGATTCTAACCGCTCGCTCTCGGAGCGGAGGAATTCGAGCAACTCCGCCGTCGGCTCAAGCCGCTGGAAGCCTGCGTGCGGAACGGGCAGTTGGTTGCGAGGCCGCGGGGGCCGAACGAGGGTCTCAGACATCACCAATCTCAAAGGGGGTGAACTCTTCACTTCGGCCTTGGAGCTACTGAGCCGATGACTAAACGGACTCGGAATCGCGGCCATTCCTCATAATCCTACCTAAGTTAGTAAACAAAATCAACATTCGTTCTAAAGACATATCGGCAGGCCGGAGGTTCGGACTGCAGTTTGTAGGGGGTGTAAGGGTGGGCGACCAGGGTGAAGGGGTGGAATAGGCGGGACATCATGTCGGTTAGCTCTGGTCAACCCCATGGCTGTGCGCAGTACAGTCCGGCCTCGCCCAGGACTTTCAGATAACAGCGGGACGAATCGGCCGCATGAGGTTTAACTTTGAGGCCGATAAGCGATGATCGTAAGATCGTCTGGCTTCGAAGGCGTGGTGCCGGCGGTTTCGGCCGAGGCGTTCATCCGTCCCTGGGCCACCGCCACGAGTTGCCCCACCGCACGATCCAAAGGGCCGGTGCGAACCAGTTCGACGATTTCGCTGGGCAAGAGATTGTCCAACAGGCCGTCGCTGGCCAGTACCAGCGTGTCGCGGGCTGCCATGCGGATCGACGGACCCATCTCGACTCGCAGCTTTTCTGAGCCGATGACATTCGAGACCATGTGCCGCTGGTCGTGGTGGATGGCCTCCTCCTCGGCGAGTAGCCCCGCTTCGACGGCATAGCCAATCGGCGAATGGGCGATGGTCTGGTACTTAAGTTTTCCCCGTTGGCCGACCAACAAAATAGCCGAATCTCCTACCTGGTAGGCCCGGATCACCCGGTCTTGGATTTCGACCAGAGAAAGCGTGGTGCCGGCCCCGGTGCCGATCGCCAGGACCGCCTCGTTGGCTGCTTCGATGCCGTCGAGAATTGCTGGTCGCAACGGTTCTGCATCGGGGTCGGCCGAAAGCAGCAGCGAGTCTTGAATGGTTTCCTGCACGGTATCGACTGTCAGCCGCGCCGCCCGTTCGCCGCCGGCGTGGCCCCCCAGGCCATCTGCAACGGCGAGCACACCGTGGAGGGGGCTACACGGCAGAACTGCCGCGACATCTTCGTTGGCGGAAGTTTTGTGGGGAGACCGTGTGGAAAACACGGCGGCGATACCGCCCGCAATTTCCACGGTGATCACCTCCGACATCAGCCCTTCGGCCACCACCAGACTTTGCAAATGTGCGTGCAAATTCCGCGGCGGCAGCATGCCCGTTTGTACAATCGGAGTGAGAGTGGCACCCATCGTCGTAATAAACCGGGAGTCAATTCGGGGCGCGTGGCAATCCACTGAGTCCGGCCTGTTGGCTGCGAGAATCGTCGAGAAAAACGCAGTTTCCCTACCCAGAATCATAGAAGATGACTTGGGAATCACAAACTGGATCGTCGCCGATGGCACCCTCAGGAGTACCACAATGGCGCACTTAAAAGCTTGAGCCACAAAGAGATACGACAAATTTCAAGAAAATGGCGAAATCTCAGCAATTTAACCCTGTCTAGGCCGGCATTTGCCACTTTTCGGACGTTTCGCAAACCACGCCGGTCGAATTTGCGGGATTGAAGAAGCTTACAAGCTCTGGCAATTGGCGCGGCAATGCTGACTTTGCGGATGGTCGACAGGGGAATGTCCAGTTGCGTGAAAATAGGTCCGATTTCCTGCAGTAAGTTTTCCAACTGCATTCACGGGCCCAGAGGTTTCCGGTCGTTCCGACGGTGTGGTTATTTTGTTGCCCGAGGCCAGAAATGGCGATAAAATCCTAAGGCTGTATATATTACTGCGCACTCGACTGAGGAACGTGCCATGTCGAATTACTTCCTGCTCAAAACCCTGCTCGTGCCGTGCATTTTGGCAAGCGGAGCATCGGCATTCGCTCAATCAGACTCCCGAGTGACGAAGCCGGTATCCAGCGTAGATGGCAACGCCGGTAACGAGTTGCGGTCCATTTACCGTCAAGGTGTTGGGCAAGGCTATACGGCGGAAAGTTTGAACTCAATCTCCCTGCGGAATGCGCAGGCGCGGATTGGAAATGTTGGACAAGCGTCGGCTGGAGCTTCGAGGAGTTCGGCCGGGGTGAGTAGTTTTTCGCCCTCTCCCGCGAATAAGCCCTTCAGTTCCGTGAGTTCGTCGCCGACTGTCAGCCCCTACATGAATCTCTTCCGTGAAGATTTTGGGGGCGCTAGCGACTTGAATTATCAGACGTTGGTTCGCCCGCAGCTCAATCAAATGCAAGCCAATCAGCAGTTTCAGCGCGCCAACACCGATCTATCACAACGAGTGCAAGCGATTTCTGCCCAAAGTGCGTTTAGGAACCCGGCTGGCTCCGAAACAGTAACCCCAACCGGACATCAAACTACGTTTGGGTTCTATGGCCGATTCTATCCGGGCATGGGTCAGCAGCGTGGACGTTAGCATTGAGTCTCGTTCGACCTGTTAAGCTCAAGCCCTAACCGCGGCCGCTTCGACTTTGCCGATAGTATTTCCAGCCGGGCAGAAAAAAAGCTGCGGCCGATACAATGCCATACAGCGAAATGCCCCAGTCCATCCCCCGCCGCTGTAGCTCTGCCATCACCACCGATGTGGCGAACATCGCGGCCGCTTGTAAATAGAACACGCCGGAAAGAATGCCGGCCTTCGCCACGAACACAGCTCCGGCGATGAGTCCCAGGACCGGTGACAAAGTCAGTACCGGCAAACGCAAGAGCGACTCTACGACAAATAGCAGGACCACCGCGGCCACGCTGCCACCCCAAACATGCGCGATCTGTCGCTCACGGCTGTCACGGGGCCAAGGCGGTGACGCAGTTTCCAAAAAATTGGCGCCCACAGCGCAAGCCCGCCACCCCAGAGCAGCAGGTACGGCCAGGGCTCAGCGCACTCTGGCCACTTCAATCGCATGGCGTGCAGCCAATTGGTCACCAGGCACATCACCAGGATGACCGCCGCATGCCAGATCCACAGCAGGCCCCAGTTTTCGAGAACCGTTGCATGGTGTGTCTCGCGGAATACCCGAGCAATAACCTGCGAGAACTGCCCGCTCCGCGCCGAGATGGGTTCGTCATGGAGATAGGCGAGCAAATCGTCGGCAAGCGTACCGGCCGTTTCGTAGCGTAATTCAGGCGGCTTTTGCAGGCACTTAAGTACGATCATCTCCAGGTCGCGGTCTAATTTGCGATTCAGCAGTCGTGGCGGTAGAGGATCCTGCTCGAGGACCATCAGCACGGTGTCAACAGGCGAGGGCCCTTGAAACGGAGGTCGGCCCGTAAGTAACGCGTAAAGAATTGTGCCGAGGCTGTAAACGTCGCACGCAGGACCGATGCTACCGCGATCTCCCGACGCAAGTTCCGGAGCCATATAAGCCGGCGTTCCCAGCACCGCTCCGCTACGGGTGAGATCTTCTCCTACGCCAAGCTGCTTTGCCAGGCCAAAATCGGTAACGTGCGGCTGGCCGGCGGCATCGATCAAAATGTTTGCCGGCTTCAAGTCGCGATGGACAATGCCTTGCGTGTGGGCATAGTGAATGGCACGGGCCACGGTAGCGATTAGTTGAGCCGCTTCGCGCGAAACCAACGGTCCTTCGGCTAACCTTTCGGCGAGCGTCACACCCTCGACGAGTTGCATGCTGAAGTAACACTGACCGTTATGGTTTGCTACTTCGTAGATTGGGACAATATTCGGATGTTGCAGTCGGCCTGCTGCCTCGGCCTCGGCCTGAAAACGAGCCAGTTCATCGGTCGAAGCCAATGTGCCGCGAAGAATCAGCTTGACGGCGACCTCCCGTTGCAAACTTGTCTGCCAGGCGCGGAAAACAACTCCCATCCCGCCGCGGCCGAGTTCCTCTCGGAGCTCGAAATCGGGAAGATCTCCAGGTGAATTGACATCGAGCGGTAACTCAGCCAGATCAGTTTGGCTGCTCGTCTGATTTGCGATCGCCCCTGCGACCAACACCGTTCCCCACAGTGCTTGTAGTTCTTCCGCAAGGTCGGGATAACGGCGAATGACAATCCCGAGTTGCGGCATTTGACCCAGGCGTGCGGCTTCGGTCAGTTCGTCGAGGAGCTCGGCTAGCCGAATATCGCGGTCGTCAGTTTGGGTGACTTCGCTCACTTGCTGGTTGCCTGATCTGCTAGTAGTTCGCGTAGTCGCCTGATCGCGCGCAAGTAGCGCATGCTTGCCGCCTGCGGCGATAGACTCAGGGCAGTGGCCACTTCGGAATTAGAAAGCTGTTCGAAATGGCGCATGACTACGATTTCTTGATCTTGTGGCTCCAGCAGCCGGCAGGCATCCTCGAATCGTCGCTTCAACTCCCGCCAAGTAGCGGCGGCTGCCGGCGTGAGCTGGTCGTCGCAAAGCTGGATCGCAATATTCCGTGTCGATTGATCGCGTGGCAAGCAGACATCGAGTGGCTGTTCGCGGTCGAGGCTCCGTCGGGCGGCGACGCGATGGCGACGATGTGCATCAATCAGCCGATCTTTCGCTATTTGCCGCAGCCACAAGTGGAAGGGCAGTTGTGGATCTTTGAGATATCTCCTGAGTCGTCGGTGGGCTTCTACCAACACGTCCTGTGCGACATCGCTAGCATCGACACGGCGTGCCAGCACCGGATCCATGCGCAAATGCACCATCCGTCGGACCGCTGCACGATGGCGCGCCAGCAACCGATCGACGGCTGCCTCGTCTCCGGCACGGGCCTGTTCTAACAGCTCCTGCGTATTCTGCGAGTTCGGCCACATGTTGAGAATCGCTCTGCCTGTCAAATCCCAGTTTCTCTGCTATCTTTAGTATCGCCTGGGCATTGCAGTTTCGCAACGTCCCGCAACGTCGCAACGTCCGAGCAATATCCGCCACGTCCGGGCGTAAGAACGGGTTCGCGTTTTACGCTGCGATCACGATGGTGGGGTTTTGGCAGCGGGGGGAGTAGGGAGAGATTGGGCGGTCACGACAGAATCGAGCCAGTCGGCCGTCCTGAGAAATAACGGCCGCCCGCACTT
>JBGSUJ010000125.1:0-11249 GCA_041753435.1 Pirellulales bacterium
GAGCAAGGACTACGAAGAACTGACCGTCAACAGTGAAGCCATGATCCTGGTCTGCATGATTCACCGCATGTTACGCCACCTCAAGCCAGCCGAGCTGGCCCACGGCTGGGAGAAATGACTTTTCAAACACGTTCTAAGGGCTAAGCTCGATGAATGGACGTCGTCTTACGCCACAGCCGCGATCATATCCGATCGCGCCCCAATCGCCAAATCAAGGGTAACCCTCCGACCCGCTGTCGCAGCAAAAACACTAGCGCCCAGCGTGCTTGTCGACCAAGGTCTCTGCTCGTCGCGGCATCAGCTTGCACATTGCCACGCCGCCGAAATAGAGCAGCGTCAGCGGCACCGCCATCAGCGTCATACTGTACGGATCGGATGGCGTGAGCACCATCGCCAGCACGAAAATCACTAGCACCGCGATTCGCCAATGCCCCATGTACGAGGCCACGGTGAATACGCCGATTCGCTCCAAGAACAACATCACCAGCGGCATTTGGAAGCTGATCCCAAAACCCAGCGGCAGAATCAGAACAAACGACAGCCAGTCGGTGATCCGTGGATCGGGGTCGATGTCCATCCACTCGTAGAACTGAAACAGAAACGCTAGCACAAAGCGGAACACCACGAAGAACGCCAGCGCCACGCCTGCCAGAAACAATCCCAGGCTAATCGGCAGAAACGTATGCACGTACCGCTTTTCGTGCGGATACAGCCCCACTGCCACAAAGCTCCATAAAAAGTAGAAGACAAACGGGCTAGAAAGCACCGCGCCTACGACAAACGCCGCCTTGATATACACCGAGAATGGCTCTTGCACCGAGAGCCCGACCACACGAACACGCGGATCGTCATCCAACTTGTGGTACATCACCCACGGCACGAGCCGATCGCGCAAACTTGCGTTTGCATCAGCCTCCGATAGCTTGCTGCGGTCCACGGCGCTGGGGGCAACCTGCTCCAGTATGTCAGCTAGCTCGCGTGGATCGATGAACTGCTCCTCCGGCACGAGCCCTTCCGACGCCATCAAGTTGGCCGCTGCTTCAATGTCCTCCGGCACGGGCAAGCCGTCTTGTCGCCGCTGTTCGAGAACCCGCAGCGCTTCACTTCGCGCGACGCCGCGATAGTATTCCGTGAGTGCTTCCTTGAGCGGCGATTGCACAAATTCGACGACTGACCCCGCCATGGGTGGAAGCAGCGCGAATAAGAAGCCGATCGCCAACGCCGCCACCGCCTTCACTAGCGCCACCCGCAATTCGTCCAGGTGCTCGCCGAAGCTCATCTTCGTACTTTCGAACAGATTGTCGTCGCTCGAATCAGACACAGATGCAAAAAAGGGGGGAAGGCGGAAAGGGGAAGGCAAAGCCATTTAGCGGCGGCGGGCACCACACAGCGGTCGGCCCCGCGCTCACTTCAACTCTCTCTGCGATCATAATCAGCCAGCCCATAAGCCACAACGCGAGCCGCTTGCGGGTTCACGGCGAATCACGATGATGGACAACATGACCATGCAAGAACCACTCCGTTTTCGACCCCTTTTCAAAGAATACGTCTGGGGGGGGCGACGCCTCGGTAGCGTGCTGGGAAAACCCATCGGCGACGGCGACCGCTACGCCGAAAGCTGGGAAATCGTCGACCACGGCGCCGACCAAAGCGTTGTCGCCGAGGGTCCCTTCGCGGGCAAAACGCTCCACAAATTGGTCACCGATCACGGCCAATCGCTCCTCGGCCGGCATCACCCCCAGCGCCAGTTTCCCTTGCTCTTAAAATTCCTCGATGCCCAGCTCACGCTCTCGGTCCAGGTTCATCCCAACGACGAGCAAGCGGCAAAACTCACTCCACCCGACCTCGGCAAGACCGAAGCCTGGATCGTGCTGGCCGCCGAGCCGGGCAGCACCATCTATGCAGGTCTTAAACCGGGAGTCGACCGCGCGCAGCTCGAGCGCGCACTTGCCGCCGGTACTTGCGATACCTGCCTCCACCAATTCGAGCCGCGCGTCGGCGATTGCATCTTTCTCGAAGCGGGCACGGTCCACGCGCTGGGCGAAGGCATCCTTATCGCCGAAATTCAGCAGGCCAGCAATACGACCTTTCGCCTCTTCGATTGGAACCGGCTGGAGCGCGACGGTAAACCGCGGCCGCTCCACATTCAGGAATCTCTCGACACGATCAATTACCGCCGCGGCCCTGTCGCACCGCAAGTGCCGCAACCGACTGATCGCCCAAACGTCGAACGGTTGGTCGATTGCGACAAGTTCGTACTCGACCGCTGGCGGTTCGATGCTCCGCAAGCCTGCGGCGGCGACGAGCGATGTCACATCGTGGCGGTGCTCGATGGCGTCGTCAGCGTGAAGCAACAAACTCTCCAACGCGGCCAGTCGCTGCTGATCCCGGCAAGCTGCGCCGATGCCCCCATCGAGCCACAAGGCAGGGCGGTGCTGGTGGACATGTATTTGCCTTAGGCTCGGCCTCAATTTCCCGCACGGATTCATCTTGGTTGCTACCGCTGGCTTGCCTATAATCCGCGGCACTCCAGCACATGAACGATGCATTCAAATACCGCCGCGTTGTATTTGCCGCCTTTACGGCGATTGTGCTGGGCGGTTGTAAAGGTACGATCATGCCGCGGCTCGAAGGCCCCGGTTCAGCCGGCTATCAGCGCTCCAACGCATTGCAGTACGATCCCTATCCGCTCGACGACGTGGCGCCTCCGGTCGCGGGGGGGCGGCCGAAGGAGTACGACCGTCCGATTCCCGAAGTGACTCGCGGCAAGCTCTTTAACTTTGCACGGCCGGGCGAGCAGCCCAGCGCCGTGCCGTTGTTCGGACCTGCGGTCGCCCCGCCAATCACGGCGCCTCCGGCGATGCCGAGTGCGATGGTTTCGCCGTTCACGCCGCCGGCCAATGTGCCTTATCAAGTTCCGCCGGTAGCCCAACCTGTAGTTCAACCTTTCCCTTCCCAGCCGCCCATGCCCCAGCCATCGGTCCTTTAGCCGCCGCCTTCAAGCAGGGTCCACCCGCCGTATTAGCGGCGAATCGGCGGAGCAGCAGCGCGGGCCTGTGAAGGGGCGCTCCCGCGGCCTATCATTGGGGAGTCGACTTCCTCACTCCCGGCTTGCTCCTGACTATGCCTCCCAAGCAACGGCCTCCTAAGAAACGACCAGGCAACGCGGGTTCCAAGCGCCGCCCCGCCAAGCCGGACGCGGGGCCGCGCCAACACCCTCAGCGGAGCCGATCGCGGGCCATTTCGACGCAGCATGTCGAAGGCGCCGACCGATTGCAAAAAGTGCTCGCCGCAGCCGGCGTCGCCAGCCGCCGCGAATGTGAGCAACTAATCCTCGAAGGCCGTATCGAAGTCGACCGTAAACCCGTCACCGAGTTGGGCACACGGGTCGACCCGCTCCAGCAAGAAATTCGCATCGATGGCGAAGTCTTGCACCAAGCCAAGCCAGTTTACTACGCGGTCCATAAGCCTGAGGGCGTCGTTTGCACGGCCCGCGACCCGGCCGGCCGCCCGCGCGTCGTCGACATGCTCCCGCCCGATGCTCCGCGGGCTTTCTGCGTCGGCCGGCTCGACATGTCGAGCGAAGGACTAATCCTGGTCACCAACGATGGCGAACTCGCCAATGGCCTCACCCATCCCAGCCACGGCGTCGAAAAAATTTATCACGTTCAAGTGGCCGGTAAGCTCGACGAAGCAGGCCTCCAGAAGCTCCGTAAAGGCATGCACCTTGGCGAGGGCTTCGCCCAGGTCAAGCACGTGCGGATCAAGGGCCGGCACAAGAATGGCACCGTCCTCGAAATGGTGCTCGACGAAGGCCGCAACCGCGAAATCCGCCGCTTGCTCGCCAAAGTCGGCCACAAAGTTCAGCGGCTCACCCGCATCGCCGTCGGCCCGGTGCGCTTGGGCGAAATGCCCTCCGGTGCGGTCCGGCTGCTGACGCCAAAGGAAGTTGCCGCTCTCCGCCAAGCCGTCGCCGAGGGCCCCCATAGGAAGCCATCCTACAAATCTACTCACTCTCGCCCCTCCGCTCCGCCTGGAAAGAAGAAAGCTCACCCCCGAGAGCTCCGAAAGCACGGAGAAGAACGAAGATCTATTATCGGTAGTTAGTGGGATCGAGTTGATGAGGATCAATTGTTTGGAAATGGCTCCCTTTTACTCCGTACTACGAATGGGTGATATCATTATTTCCGCACGGAACTTTTGCCAAGCTTCCATTCCGTCTGCAACGCAACACGTACCTACCTCCAAGATCAACTCACGCAGAGGCGCCCAGATCGCGGTGCTTCTCTGCGTTCGCTGCACCTCTGCGCGAGACATGATTGGTTGTGTTCATGGGCCGCGCTGTGCCTTCTGTACCTCCGTGGCAAATTGATTGCCTTTCCTGTGCATTGAGGCTTACGGTGATTGATACTCCTACCAATTCGTCCTGCAGCGTCAACCCGCTCCACGCGGCCCACTATGCCGACACCGCCTGCCAGCGACGGGTGACGATCGTCGAAAACGTGCCGCTCGCCCGCGATACCTACCGCGTGCGTTTCGAGTGCCCTGAGATCGCCCGGCAAATCGTGCCGGGCCAGTTCCTGATGGTGCGGCTCGCCGACCTCGACGATCCGCTCCTCGGCCGCCCGCTCGCACTCTACGACGTCGTACTCGATGCCGCTGGCGTGCCCACGGCGATGGATGTCGTCTACTTGGTGCTCGGCAAAATGACCAGCCTGCTCGCCCAGTGCCATCCCGGCGACAAACTCGAGGTCTGGGGCCCGCTCGGCAACGGTTTTCCCCCCCAGCCCACCGACCACCTGATGATGGTCGCTGGTGGGATCGGGCAAACACCGTTCCTCGCACTCGGCCAAGAATACTTGCGGCAACGCCAATACGGCTCGCCGCCGCGCAGTGTCCCCCCTGCCAGCAAGGTCACCCTTTGCTATGGAGTGCGCACCGCCGCGCTTGCTGCCGGCGTCGACGATTTCCGCGCCGCCGGATTCGATCTCCGCCTTGCCAGTGACAACGGCACCCTCGGTCACCACGGCTTTGTCACCGAACTGCTCGGCGACCTCCTGCAAGAAACCACCGGCACCAGCCGACTGGTCGTTGTCTGCGGCCCAGAACCGATGATGGAAGCCGCCGCTAAAATCTGCCATGCTGCCGCCGTGCCGTGCTACGTCTCGCTCGAAACCCCAATGGCTTGCGGCATCGGCATCTGCTTCAGTTGCGTCGCCAAAATCCGCCAGCCCGACGGTACTTGGGACTACAAACGCACCTGCGTCGAAGGCCCGATCTTCGACGCCGCCAGGCTGGAGTGGTAAAGGGAGCAAGAGTTGGTGCGGATAGGTGGCTACTGTCCAAGGTCGTTATTACCGTGGGACGCGAATCCAGCGGGCCATCAGACTCGCGCGGCTATTGACGTGGTAGTGGCGGTAGATCGCCAGGACATGGTCGTGGATCGTCGCCGGGCTGATGCAGAGTCGGTGAGCGATCTCTCTTTCCGCGCTGCCGGCGAGCAGGTGGTTCAACACTTCGCGCTGCCGGCGGGTCAAGCCGGCGCGACCGTTCTGGTCAGGGGCGGTGAGCCGCGTGCCGATCAACGGCGCGATTTCGCGGTGGGCGAGTTGAATTAATCGGCAGTGGCGCCGCTCGAGCGGTGCATTTCCATGGCGGCCAATCGCGAAGATGCTCAGCGCACCGTCGGCCGGCAACAACGCGGCGGAGACAACGAAATTGTCCCAGCCGCACGGGGCACAGTATTGTTCGTAGAACCGCGTCCGGTGCCAGGGCTCATCGGCAACAAGATCCTGGCGGCGCGCGGTCACCAGCGGACGACTCGCCAGTTGGGCGATCATCGGCGCCATCGTGGGAATGCAACCTGGGTTCGAGTTAATAGCGTCGATCCCGGCGACAAAGACCTGGCGGTCGTGCGTATCATCCCAGCCGGCGACCCACGCGGGGGCCGGTCCCAACAGATCGGATTCGCCAGGCGGCTCCGACCGCGTCGCAACATGCGACCAGCCGACTCGTCCGTCCCCCAAGAGCTCGCAGAGGCCGGTGAGAAAATGATGCCGCCAGCGGTCGGGATCGTCCCACTGCTCGACAGTTTCGCCGATAAGATGGAACAGTCGCCGCACTTCGTTCAAGCGGAGCCGCTGCGATTTGGCCATCACGTTCTCCCGTGCGAATTGTGGCAGGCCCGGCTCGCGGCTGCCCCCAGCGACCGGCCGTTCTCATGATAACCGAAGGTTTCGGGTCAAAAACCAGAAAAATCCACTGTTTAGTGGATAGTTTCGCGGTGCCCGTTCAGCCACGCTGACTTTCTGCGGAATTGTCGATTATCCGAATTTCCAATATTGGGGAAGACCCAATGCAACGCATCTTGGTGGCTGCGCTCGCGAGGATCACGCTAGTGGCAGCGGCGGCTTCGTGCCGTGATGCTGCTGCGCTGGGACAGGTCCAGGTGGTGCTGATCGTCGGGGATTGGTCGACCAATTCGCCGCCCCTGTCGATCGCCGTCGGCGTGGCGGAGCCGGGGCAGGGATTCGGTTTTGTCACGATGAACGACGACAACGAGGACGGCATCATCGAACTGCCGCTTGTCCCCGTCGGCAGCCGGCTGGCGCTCGGGGTGGGCCAAAGCGACGGCGAGGAGGACTGCGACATATGGGATCTGATCGGCTCAGGCGTCGTCGGTCAGCAGATCGTCGTTCCGCAGCTCACGAACGCGGCCGTGGGCGGGTCGGTCGGCATCAACTTCGGCGAATTGATGGCCCCGCCGCTCGCGCTCACGCCCGGCGATCGCTTTGCGGTGCAGGACGGAGTATTGCCGGCCTGGTCGTCGCTCCGCTTCGTCGACGAGAGAGGTGTGCCCGACCTGGCAGCGTTCGTGCGCGACTTGGATACGCTGCCGGCATTTACGGGTTATGTGGTCGTCTGCAACACGGAGTTGCGTTTCACCTTTGTCCCCGAGCCGGCGAGCCTGGTGCTGGGCCTGATGCTGGCCCTCGGCTGCGCGGGTTTTTTGAACATGCGCCGCCGAACCAGACTCTGAACGGAATTTTGCCGACGGTGATGTCCTTAAAAGAATTCGAATCTACTACTATTTTGCTGAGGGAGGTTCGTCATGGCGCAGCAAGTGTCGTTCGTCAGGGCTTTGCGTTACGCAGTCTTTCTTGTCACTTCTGCGATATTCGAGCTGCTTGTCATTGTGAGTTCTCCCGCAGAAGCCGCCATTGTGGTTTGGGATGACGACGGCGGCTCGGCGAGCAAGTTGTGGAGCAACAATAACAACTGGAACCCCAACGGTAGCCCGGCTGGTGACGACGTATACGTCGGAGTCAATTCAGTGGGGACGAACATTGCCGCTGCGGCAAACGATCGCACGCTGTTCGATCTCGGAATTACGATCGCCTCATTGACCGTCGGTAACGGGGCCGACGTGGTCAACAGTACCGACGACGGCGCCACGAACGACTTTGAGATCGCGGTCATCGGTAACACTGTGATCGGCGGGGCAGGGAGTAGGATCTTCATCTACGGCGGCGACACCGACGGGCTGGATACCGATAATCTCACGATCAACAGCGGTGGCGTGTTGCTTCTCAATTCCACCACGCCGCAAGGAACGGCGGTGGTGGAAATCGACGGCACGACGGGGTCGGGCCAATTAGCGATTAGCGAAGGCGGTACTCTCATCGGAACTGGCCGAATCGATCTGGAGGCGGCGCCGGGAATGGAGTTTTTCCTACTCGTCAACAACGGGTCAATCATCGCCGACACGCAACCCGCCTTTATTGGTCAAGCGCCCGCCGCCGGGACGCTTCAAATTACTGCCACGAGCGCGAACGCTCGCTTCGCCTGGAATGGCTTTCCGTTTTTCGCCGTTGGCAGTGTGCAAATCAACGGCAATCAGACTCTCGACGTCGACGTCTCCACCAGTGGCGACGCTTGGGGAGGCGACATGAACCTGTTTACAGGCTCGACCTTGGACATGCGCGACGCTTGGAGCATGAACACGGGCGCCATCAACGTCAACACACCGGCGTTCGGTTTCGTCGTGGGCGATCCTAATCCCGGGCCTGCGGCTCGAATTGCCGGCGCTGCATGGTCAATGACAGGCGGGACGATCACCGTGGACGACGCCTGGGACTCGCTACAGTTCGACTCGCCCCTCACCGCCACCGGCGGCACAATTAACAACTCAGGCACGCTCATTTTCAATGCCGACGCCACTATCGGCGCCGGCGTTGATTTCAATATGCTCGGCTTCGCGTCGTTGGTTGTGAACGCCACGGTGAATATCGACGTCGCCGATTTCGATCTCGATTCGAGTAACATTTCGGAGAATGGCACGACCACGATCAACGCGGGCGGGAACCTCGACCTGGATCTTGGCGTTGGGGCGGACCCCGACTTTAGCCACACGATTAACCTCAACGGTGGCGAGTTGGACGTCACCTCCTCGGCCACGACATATTGGACGCTCGATTTTGGCGGCATAATCAATGCGGCCGGTGGAGCAACCTCGACGATTAACAGTGCCGGTGAGACGTTCTTCATCGCCGGCGACATCAACGTCACCGCCAACTCGACGCTGGCCATCAATTCGGTGAGCCATTTCACCGGTGACAGAAACGTAGTGATTGACGCCGGAAGCACCCTTGACATGGCCAACGCGACGTACAACAGCGGCAGCTACACCGGCGGCGGCCTGTTCCGTCCGGGGAACTTCACCATCATTAGCGATACCACGTTCGACTTTCCCACAGGCACGGTCGACCTCGACGACGGCAGCACTTCTACCGTCAATGCCCTGCTGACGGTCAATGCGTCCTCGGTCGAAACATCTTTTCCCGACGGCTACGACGGCACGCTGAATATCGCCAACGCCGGACGGCTTAACGTCAATATCACCGGCGGCGGGTCGTGGCGGCTTGATGGCACGATCAACTACAACGGCGATGCGACCGCCGGCGTCTTCCTCGGCGGCTCCCGGCTGGTGATTCAATCGGGCGCTGTGCTCAACGTGAATGGCGAAGGGACGACCATCGCTCCGCTCGACATCGCGGGCAGAATCAATATCAACGATGGCAACGAGGACTTTGCGCTCGGAGGCGGGTCCGCGCTTGGCACCGCTATCCACAATCTGGCCGACGGCACCATTGACGGCCCAGGCCAACTTGAAATCCCCAACACCTCGCGGCTCATCGGCTTCGGCACGATCGACGCCCCGATTCGGGCGATCGCCGGGATTTTCCCCGGCGGCGACGTGCTGGCCGACGGCGGTACGCTCACGATCAATAGCGAGATCATCAGTGGCGACATCATTGGCACCAACTCCCCTAGCGGCGTACTCGAGATTTCCGCCTTCGCGGCGTTTAATACCATCGACGTTACCGCGCTAGAACTCAATGGGGGATCTGTCATCGGGACGGTTGGGCAAAACGGCATCATTCGAGGGTTCGGTACGGTTGCTACGAATGGCTTGTTCAACCAAGGTCGTATCCAGGCGACGGGCAATGGGCTTTTGGTGATTGACACGGTAAGCAACCCCATCCTCGATGGCTCTTTTGGACCTGGAACTGAGATCACCTCGATCGAGGCAACCGACGGCAACTTGCAAGTCGTCGATCCGCTCGGCAATCCCTACAACACCAATGCGGTCGTCGGCGCCGGCCGCTTCATCAGCTTCGACAGCGGCTGGACGCTCAGCGTGAGCGGAGAGCTGTTTCTCAACGGCGGCGCCACTCCCGCCACTGCCGCATCGATCAACGGCGGTCAACAGGTGCTCGGCGATGCCTTTGGTGTTGCCACGGTCCACGTCGATCAACATGCTCAGTTCAACGCCCCGACGACTTTTGGCGCCACAGTCGTGGTCAATCTCAACGACGGCAACGACTTGCTCAGACTGGCAAGCAATTCCACCGTTGCCGCGGGAGCGACATTCAACGGCCTTGGTCGATTGGTCAATCTCGCCGGCGCGACGCTGACCACCGCCGACAACGCCAACATTGGTGTGACCGTCGAGAATCAGGGAACGCTTGCCATCGGCTCCTCGCCCGGCGATCTCGATGTCGAGGCGTTCACACAAACTTCCACGGGAACTCTCGAAATCGAACTCGCCAACGTCACACCCGGCAGTTTCGATGTGCTCACGGTTCAAGGTAATGCAGTCCTGGGTGGCACGCTCGACGTGTCACTCACCAATCCATTCGAACCTATTCTTGGCAACAATTTTACCATCCTTGAAACTATCTTCGGCAATGTCAGCGGCAACTTTACAATCGAAAATGTGCCGGTATTCAACGGTCTGACATTCGACGTGATCTACAACTCGCAGAGCGTGATCTTGCAGGTGGTCGAGGCCGTAGCGCTTGCGGGCGACTACAACCAGAACGGCATCGTCGACGCGGCTGACTACACAGTGTGGCGCGACAATCTTGGTGCGCCGGCCGGCACCCTTGTAAACGACGTCGACGGCGGTGTGATCGGGCCGGCGCAATATGCGACTTGGCAATCGAATTTCGGCGCCATGTTGGGGAGCGGGTCTGGTGCGGTTGGGAGCGTCCCCGAGCCGTCGAGCTTGGTGCTGGGCATGATGCTTGCAATCGGCTGTTTTAGTATGACCGCGGTGCTGTCGCGGCGTCGGGCGGAGTAGCGATCGGTTTCGAAATTGGCTCCGCGAACGCCGCCTCGGCAGTTTCTGCCACGCTACCGCGTAGCGAGGATCGGATCGTGGAATCCGCCGATTTCCGAAATTACAAACTTCCCACTCCGGCGTACGACCCAATCGCTTGGAGCCCCGCCGCATCAAACGACGACCCAAGTCACAGGCCCTGCTGCAACGACCGCGACACGAATACAAACGACTGGCGGCGTAAGGACTTACGAAAGTTCAAGTGCCATTCGTCCCACAAAGGTTTGACTCACAAATGACTTCGGTATTTCGTCACCGGCAGGGCGTGACGTAGTTGAACGGCGGCAAGCGTTTGTCTCTGCAGATGAGCACGTGGGCGAGAGAATCGTCGGTCGCTTCGACACCGGTCTGGTAGGTGCGGCGGGCAATACGCACGGCTTATGGCTTCGGCCTGGTGCCTTCGCCCGTTAAAGATTTTTCGTAACCGTTCACGGCTTTAGCCGTGGAGCAGGCTGGGGGCGGGCTGGTTTGGGAATTGAGCGTTAATCGAATCAAGCAGGAATGTGAAGAAGTTGCGATCGTGCTTTTTACAGGTGGCAATCGCCGTCCACATGCGTTCGTGGTA
>JBGSUJ010000126.1:0-19150 GCA_041753435.1 Pirellulales bacterium
GAGCAAGGACTACGAAGAACTGACCGTCAACAGTGAAGCCATGATCCTGGTCTGCATGATTCACCGCATGTTACGCCACCTCAAGCCAGCCGAGCTGGCCCACGGCTGGGAGAAATGACTTTTCAAACACGTTCTAAGGGCGTTCAACCACGTCGGTTTTTTTTGCGCCCGATTCTCGCAACGACTTTCAGCAAACAGGAGTCGCCATCATGGGTGGCAAGACAGACGTGGCGAATGGCCGAATTAAGGAAGCCGCGGGCGCATTGACCGGCAACGACAAGCTTCGCGCTGAAGGAAAGGCCGACCAGACAGTCGGCGAGGTCAAGCAAGTTGCCGATAGGGCTATCAACAAGGTCAAGCAAGCCGTGAAAAAACTGCGCAATTGACACTTGTCGCAGTGGGCGAACGCAACTGGGTAGGCGGTGCGGCCGTGTGGCCGAAGGTCGGCTAGGTCTAATCAAAGAAAGGGAAAGATCATGGACACTACTACGCTAATCATTTTGATCGTCGTGTTGCTCCTGCTGTTCGGCGGGGGTGGCGGCTATTATTGGAGCCGCGGACGCGGACGGTAAGCAGCGTCCTGGGTCATAAGTACGGCGCCGCCTGTTCGGAGTGAGGCATGGGTCTCGCTGCCGAGAAATTGAACAGGGATGACGAATTGACAGGCTGGGAAAGCTCAGGGCTATCTGTCGCCTGTTGACAATAAGCTACGATGGTCTCGATTTCCAAGTCCCGACATTGCAAAGGAGGGTCAACCATGGGAAGCCAGCAAGCCACACAAGAGCACGAAGCGCATATCGGCGAAACGAAGGCGGTCTCCAATCACGACCACGATCTCATTCACGAGATGAGTAAGCGCCTCGACGGCGTCTGGCGCTACGATCAGTACATCGCCAACGCGGAAGGTAACGCCGACTTGCAGAGTTTGTGGAAAGAGCTCAAGCGGCAGGACCAGCAAAACGTGGACCGACTGAAAGATCTGATTCGCCAGGAAATAAAGAAAGGCTGCTTTTGAAGAAGGCTAACCGCTGGGGGAGGGGACCTTGCGCGTCCGATCGAGCAAGGTCTATTTCCTCGTTTTGCGGAAGAGCGGTTGCTCCGCGAGGGTGAATAGCACTACCTCTTCACCGGTGATGGTGCTGATGTCGTGATGCAGACTGACCACCTTGACGCCGGTGGTCTCTTGCACCAGGTCTTCGAGGACCGGCCGCGCCGTTTCAACGAGTTGCGTTCGGACTTGCTTGAGCAAATCCCGCCCCTTCTCCGCCGGGAGAGTCTTCACGAGCTGTTGTTCGGCAGCGGTCAGCACGCCCTGCAGGCGAACGAGGAGCAAATCGCCGATGAGGTGCGCGTGAATGTCCTTCGGCCCCCGGCCCATATATTCCTGTTCAAAGCGCGCAATTCCTTCGCATACAGCCGCTTCGATTTCGCCTTGTGTCTTCATACGCACCTCGCACGTGCCCCCCAATTCCAATGCGGAGTTCCGCGCCACGCGAGAAAACATGGGAAAAAGGTGCTACGGGCGCTTTATCCGCGATCGTACCAAAAGTTGCGTTAGCGTAGAATGGGCTTGCATTCGGCCCATAGTGCCCTATCATCATGGTGACGACTTGCAGCTCTCGTGAAACTTCCGCGGGCGGCAAGCAAATTTTGAAGTGAAGTTTTCGGATGACTATATAGAGAGCAACCCGGCTGGGCCGGGGGGCTCGTTAACGAGTAAGCCGGCGTGGTGGATTACCTTCGGGTGTTCCGCCACGTCGGCTTTTTTTGTTTTCGGTCATGCTACTTCGAATGGACTACCTCAGGAGGGATTCAATGGACAAGACCGAATTAACGATAGCGCAGCAGCTCGCTGACGCAGCGAGAAATTTCCAGGTTCGGCAGACGGGCCGCGCGCCCACGACCGTGACCGTCGTCATGACCGAGGACACGCTGGTGGTCACAATGCACGAGGCGCTCTCGCCTGCCGAGCAGGCTCTGGCCAGGAGCCCCGAGGGAGCGGCGAACCTGCGCGAGTTCCACAAGGAGCTGTTTCGAAACTCAGTAGGCTCGTTGCAGAAGGAAATTGAAAGGATCACGGGCCGAAAGGTGCGTGAGGCGGCGAACGGAGACGAGTCGATGCTGGTTCTTGTCGAGCCGGGAGAGCTGTTCGGCGAAACGGCGATCTTCGACGGCGACGCGCGGGACGATCATGTCGAAGCCGTCACTCCGTCAATCGTCGTGATGATCCCAGCCGAGGAAATGCGGCATCTCATGGCGGAGCGAGCCGATGTAGCGCTAAGCATCACGAAAATAGTCGGCTTGCGCCGCCATCGCATCGAACGCCGGCTGGGGAGCCTGTTATTCCTCTCGTATCGCGAGCGGCTCGTGCAATTGTTGCTCGATTTGGCTGACCAATTTGGTTGCCGTCGCGACGAGGAGGACGGCATCCGGCTACGCATCAAACTGTTGCATCGGGAGTTGGCACGTCTGATCGGCAGCACGCGTGAGACCGTCGCGGTGATCCTTGGCCAATTGAAAGCCGAGGGCAGCGTGTACGGAGGCCGCCGCAGCGTCGTGGTGACGAATCCGCAGCGTTTGGTGCAGGTATGACCTGAATCACATACTTCGGACAGCATTCAGAGATATGAGAAACGTCATGACACATGAGGCAGTGGATCAATTGTCGATCAACACCAACACGCTCAGCCTCAAACAGGTTGTGACAGTCGTTCGGTGGCTGTCGATCCTTTTCATTCTCGCCGCGCTGCTGGTGATCGTTCGCGCGTTGCCGATCGGTCAAGCAATGGAGGCGATGAAAGGCTGGATCGGCGGACTAGGAATCTGGGGGCCGGTGGTCTTGGCGCTTGTGTACGTCGTGGCCACGGTGCTGTTCGTGCCGGGAACGATTTTGACATTGGCTGCCGGCGCCCTGTTCGGATTGGTGGTCGGGACAATTACGGTATCGATCGGGTCGACGCTGGGCGCAGCCATCGCCTTTCTGATTGCCCGCTATCTGGCCCGCGACAAGGTCGCCGCAATGGCTGGTCGCCACCGCAACTTCGGTGCCATCGACAGGGCGATTGATGAAGGAGGCTGGAAGATCGTCGCCATGCTGCGACTGTCGCCGGCGATTCCTTTCAATCTGCAGAACTATCTGTACGGGCTGACGCCGGTTCGCTTCTGGACGTGCGTCGTCACAAGCTGGCTGGCCATGCTCCCCGGCACGTTTCTTTACGTCTATCTCGGACACGTCACGGGCGCGGCAGTTGGGGCCGACCGGGAGCGGACACCTGCCGAGTGGGTCATGTTGGCCGTGGGGTTGCTGGCGACGGCCGCGGTCACGGTTTACGTCACGCGATTGGCCCGCCGTAAGCTGCAAGAGCAAATGAAGGAAACGGTCAAGGCCAGCAAAGCGTCACCCAACGTCAACGACGAAGACCAGCGCGCTGAACGCGAAGCTCCACGCCTGCGAAGCACCATCATTCTGGCCGCAGTGGCGCTCGTCATGGTCGGTGCGGCGGCCTACGCGCATTTTTCCGCGGCGACGATTGAGCGCTGGTTGGACGGCCTGTTCGGACCGCCTGGCGTGGAATTGAAAGAGGCGTACGCCGAACAAGCGCCAGGCCCGGCGTTCGATCACTCGACGTTCGACTTGCTGCTTCAGCAACACGTCGACGCAGATGGTTGGGTCGATTACCACGGGCTGAAACAAGACGAGGCCAAGCTGGATGAATACCTCACAGCGGTCGCTGCCGCGCCCTTCGATGCGATGGGGCGCAATGAAAAACTCGCCTTGCTGATCAACGGCTACAACGCCTTCACGCTGAAACTGATCGTTGAACACCAGCCGATCGAGTCGATCATGGACGTTCCCGCGGCCGAGCGCTGGGACGCGGTTCGCTGGAACGTCGGCGGGCAGGTGTGGAGCTTGAGCCAGATCGAACACGAACAGATTCGGCCGAAGTTTGTCGAGCCGCGCGCGCATTTCGCCCTGGTGTGCGCCGCCGTCGGTTGCCCGCCGCTGCGCAATGAGGCCTACGACGCGTCTCGATTGGAGCAGCAATTGGGGGAACAGGCCCGATATGTTCACCAGCATCCGACATGGTTCGAGTTCGACGCGCGATCCAACGTCGTCCGTCTTACGAAACTCTACGACTGGTACGGCGACGACTTCGTACAGGTCGCTGGCAGTACGACGGAATTCGCCGCACGCTACTCGCCGGAACTGAAACATGCCCTGGAAGGCGGGTCGCCGCCTATCGAGTGGCTGCCGTACGATTGGAAATTGAACAGCCTTGCCAACAAGCAGTCTCGATAAGAAAGGATGGAGGACACCGTGCTGCAGGAAGAACACACAACACTTGTCGATCAGCCGGTGATCGAGCGATTGCCGCAAACCAGTCCAGCGGACGAGTTTAATCGGGAGCTGGTTCGCAACGTTCACCCCTTGGACTGGGTGAACCCGATGCCCGCCGGACGATACAACTTGGTCGTTATCGGAGCGGGAACCGCCGGGCTGGTGACGGCCGCCGGAGCGGCGGGTCTGGGGGCTAAAGTTGCGTTGATCGAACGCGACCTGATGGGAGGAGACTGTCTGAACGTCGGCTGCGTGCCTTCCAAGGGTATCATCAGCGCGGCCCGTGTGGCGGCAGCCGTGCGGAATGCACGCGAGTTTGGTGTGGAAGTGCCGGACGGTGTCAACGTGAACTTCGCCGCCGCTATGCAGCGGATGCGACGGCTGCGCGCCCGCATCAGTCCCAATGATTCGGCACAACGATTCCGTGACCTGGGGATTGACGTCTATTTTGGCCAGGCGAAGTTCGTGGATTCCAGCACCGTGGACGTGGACGGTACAAAACTCAATTTCAAGCGTGCCGTGATTGCGACTGGGGCGCGAGCCGCGTCACCGCCGATTCCAGGTTTGGACGCCGTCGATTACCTGACGAACGAAACTCTCTTCTCATTGACCGAGCTTCCGCGCCGACTCGGCGTCATTGGCGCTGGTCCCATTGGCTGCGAGATGGCCCAAGCGTTCGCCCAAATCGGCTCTGAAGTGTTTCTGGTCGAGGCCGAGCACGGCATCCTGCCGCGCGAAGACCGTGATGCGGCCGACGTCGTGCAAAAGGCAATCACGCGATCTGGCGTGACCCTGCTTTGTTGCGGCAAGAATTTGAAGATTACAAACAATGGCGGAATCCGGCTCACGGTCGAATCGCACGGCCGGGGGTATGACGAGCCGATCGACAAGCTCTTGGTCTCGGTCGGCCGGGCGCCGAACGTCGAGAATCTGAATCTTGAAGCGGTGGGCGTGGACTACGACAAGAAGGGGGTTAAGGTCAACGAACGCATGCAGACGACGAACTCCAGGATCTACGCTGCCGGAGATATTTGTTCGCCGTACCAGTTTACGCATGCGGCCGATTTCATGGCGCGGATCGTGATTCAGAACGCGCTGTTCATGGGGCGCAAGAAGTCCTCGTCGCTGGTGATTCCCTGGTGTACCTACACATCACCTGAAATTGCCCATGTGGGGCTTTACGAGGGCCAAGCCAAAGACCAGGGGGTCGAAATCGACACATTCGTGCAGGAGTTCCGCGACGTGGACCGGGCGATTTTGGACGGAGAAGAAGAAGGCTTCGTGAAAGTCCACGTCAAGAAAGGCACCGACAAGATTGTCGGAGCAACGATCGTCGCCGGCCACGCGGGCGACATGATTTCCGAGATCACCTTGGCCATGACTCACGGCCTGGGGCTGAAGCGGATCGGCAGTACGATTCACCCGTACCCGACACAGGCAGAGGCGATTCGCAAGCTCGGCGATCAATACAATCGCACGCGAGTGACACCCTTTGTGAAGTGGCTCTTCAACACGTGGCTGGGTTGGACGCGATGAAGGACAGTTTGTTGCCCTTAAGACTCTGGGACACATGGCTAAGTAGTAGCGACGAGTGTATGCCGTATCACCGACAAAAGCATCAGGCTGACGTAAGGTTAGCATGCGGAAGATTGGTAGTAAGCGTCGCTGATTTCACCAAGGAGAAACACCGTGACACATACTCATGAACAAATACAAGCCTTCGGGCGACCAGGCATTGAGCCACGCTGGACCCGCGGCAATAAGGACGCGGTGGGGACGGCCTACTCCGCTTCGAGCCGCCTCTGGTTCACGCTGTCGGGCGGCATTCTGAACGAAGTGTACTACCCGACGATTGACCGGCCGCAGATTCGCGATCTGCAGTATCTGGTTACGGACGGCGAATCGTTTTTCCACGACGAGCGCCGTCATCTGGACGCCAGCATCCGCGAGCTGTCTCACCACGCCCTGGGGTATGAAGTCACCAGCGTCGATCGCGAGGGGCGTTACCGCATTATCAAAGAGATCGTCGCCGACCCGCACCATGCCTGCGTTTTGATCCATACGCGGTTGGAGGCCGATGAACCGCTGAAGAGCAAGTTGAGGCTGTTTTCACTGCTGGCGCCACATCTGGAGGTCGGCGGCGCCGGAAACAGTGGGCGATCGATCGATGTAGCGGGCCGCACCATTCAAGTGGCAAATAGGCGCGACACCTGGTTGGCGATTGCCGCGTCCATCCCGTTTGTGCGTCGCTCCTGCGGTTACGTGGGGAGCTCGGATGGATGGACCGATCTGGCGGACAACTTCCAGATGGACTGGGAGTTCGACTCGGCGGACGACGGCAACGTCGCGCTCACCGGCGAGTTGGATTTACGTAACGGCCACGAGTTCACTTTGGGGCTGGCCTTCGGAAGCGGACGACACGATGCGGTCACGACGCTCCTGCAATCGCTCGGCGTGCCGTTTGCCGATCATCGCGAGCGATTCATCGAGCAGTGGGAGCGGGTTTGCAAGAATGTTCTGCCGGTTAAGAAAAAAGTCGCCGGCGATGGCGGCCGGCTGTACCACACCAGTCACAGCTTGCTTCTTTCCCACGAGGACAAGACCTATCCCGGTGCGATGATTGCTTCGTTGAGCATTCCGTGGGGTGAGGCTCGCGGAGACGACGATATCGGCGGGTATCACCTGGTCTGGACGCGAGACATGGTCAACAGCGCCACCGGATTGCTCGCCGCGGGCAATTCGGAGACGCCGCTGCGGTCGCTGATCTATCTTGCCTGCTCGCAACTGCCCGACGGTGGGTTTCACCAGAACTTCTGGATCAACGGCGATTCGTACTGGACCGGAATCCAGCTCGACGAAGTCGCCTTTCCCATCATTCTGGCGTGGCGGTTGCACGAGGCGGGGGCGCTGCGCGATTTCGACCCGTACCCCATGGTGCTGCGGGCCGCCAGCTATCTCGTGCGGCAGGGACCGGCGACGCCTCAGGAACGCTGGGAGGAAAACAGCGGGTACTCGCCCTCGACGCTTGCTTCCAACATCGCCGCGCTGACGTGTGCTGCTAGCTTTGCCCGCGGGCGGGGCGACGATGCCACCGCGACGTTTCTCCAGCAGTACGCGGATTTTCTGGAATGCCATGTGGAGACGTGGACGGTCACCACGCAGGGAACGCTCCTGCCGGAGATTCCCCGGCACTTCATTCGCATCCACCCGGTTGACGTCGGCGACCCCGAACCGAACGAGAACCCGAATGAGGGAACATTGCTCGTCAAAAATGGCGGGCCGGGGCAAAGGTATCAGTTTCCGGCCAAGGAAATCATTGATGCGGGGTTTCTCGAACTCGTGCGGTACGGCATCCGCAAACCAGGCGATCCGTTGATCGAAGATTCGCTGCGGGTGGTGGATGCGCTGCTCAAAGTGGACACGCCGTTCGGCCCGTGCTGGCGTCGTTATAATCACGACGGCTACGGGCAGCGTGCGGACGGCGGCCCCTTTGAGGGCTGGGGGCAAGGCCGCGCCTGGCCCCTCTTGACCGGCGAACGCGGACATTACGAATTCTCAGCCGGCCGCGACGCGACGCCTTATCTTCGCGCGCTGGAAGGCTTTGCCAATTCCAGTGGACTGTTGCCCGAGCAGGTCTGGGATGAGCCGGACCGCCCCGAGCAGCATCTGCACTTCGGCAGACCAACGGGTTCGGCCATGCCGCTGATGTGGGCGCACGCCGAATACATCAAGCTGCTCCGCTCGGCAAGCGACGGCAAGGTCTTCGACTTGATTCCCGCTGTCGCTGATCGCTACCAGCATCGCCGCGAATGCATGACGTTGGAGATCTGGAAGCCCAATCGTCGCATCCGCACCATCCGGCCCGGAGTGACGCTGCGAATTCAGGCGCCGGCTGCGTTTCGCTTGCGCTGGTCGCAGGATGAGTGGACGACGACGCAGGAGACCCACGCCACGGCCACGGCTCTGAATGTCCACTATCTCGACATTCCTGTCGCGAAGGGGCAATCCGGCTCCATTCGTTTTACCTTCTTCTGGACGGACGAGGATCGGTGGGAGGCGAAGGATTATCAGATCGACGTTCAGAACAACAAGTAGCGGAACGGAGGTCCCGACAAGTTCAGGGATAAGCCAACGTGCATGCAGATTTGCCACAGATGACCGACGCTTCCGCCCTCTTACTCCGATTCGATTGCGATGTAACGCCATGAACGCAATCGAAAAACTGCATGAACAGGCCCAGAGTCTCTGGCTCGACGACATTACGAACGCCCATCGCAAAGGAAAGTATGAGAAACCCATTCCGATTCTTCCTCGAACTGATGCGACAACCCGTGTGGATTCCGCTCTGGGTGTTTTTCCTGATGCTTGTCAACATGGCGAGCGTCGCGTTTTGGAGCGAGCCGCTGGCGAAAGTCATCTTCATCACTTTCATGGTCTCCGCCGCGCTGATGATGGGGCTGTATGCGCGCTTCGGCTTCAGCAAGATCCTCGGCTTGGGTCACGTCCTGTGGATTCCGCTGCTCATTTACGTGGTTTTCCAGATTCCATACGCAGATGTTGGGTTCAGAAATTATCTTGTCGTGTTCAGCGTCTTCGCAGTCGTCTCGTTGGGATTCGACATCACCGATGTGTGGCAATACTTCAAACACCGAACACCCGCCTGAGCGGTTTTTATGCGTTGTTGCGGTGCCGGCAATTTCTGCCGCGATTCATCTTCAGCCAACATACATGCACATCCGCCACAGATGACCAAGACTTTCGCCCTCTTACACCAATCCCTTCCGAGGTAATGCCATGAACGCGACCGACAAACTGCATGAACAAGGCCAGAGTCTCTGGCTCGACAATATCACGCGCGAGCTGCTCACCAGCGGCACACTCCGCCGTTACATCGATGAGTTCTCCGTGACCGGATTGACTTCCAATCCCACGATCTTCCACAAGGCCATCAAGGGCAGCACCGTGTATGACGCCGCGATTCGCAAGCTCGCCGAGCAAGGAAAGTTGGGGGAGGATCTGTTTTTCGAATTGGCGATCGAAGACCTCACCCAAGCGGCGGATTTGTTCCGGCCAGTCTTCGACCGCACATGCGGCGTGGATGGCTGGGTTTCGTTGGAAGTTTCCCCCTTGCTGGCGCATGACACCGAGACCACGCTCACCGTGGCCAAAGACCTGCACGCACGGGCCGAGCGCTCGAACCTCTTCATCAAGATTCCAGGCACCAAAGAAGGTTTGCCCGCGATCGAGGAAGCGATCTTTGCCGGCGTGCCGATCAACGTCACACTGCTGTTCTCTCGCGAGCAGTACGTCGCGGCGGCCGACGCCTACCTGCGCGGCATCGAACGGCGGATCGCGGCGGGGCTGGCACCCGATGTCGCCTCGGTCGCTTCGATGTTCATCAGTCGTTGGGACGCCGCGGTGATGAGCGATGTGCCTGACACGCTCAGCAACCAGCTCGGCATCGCCATCGGCAAACGTACCTACAAGGCATACTGCGACTTGATGGCTTCGCCGCGTTGGCAACGGGCGTTTAACTGCGGCGCCCGCCCGCAGCGACTGTTGATGGCCAGCACGGGAACCAAAGACCCCCAGGCCTCCGACGTGTTGTACATTGAGGGGCTGGCCGCTCCGCTCACAATCAACACCATGCCCGAGGGCACGTTGAAAGCGTTCGCCGATCACGGCGAGATTGGCCCGCTACTGCCGGCCGACGGCGGCGATTGCGAGGCCGTGTTGGCCAGGTTCGCCAAGGCCGGCGTCGACGTCGACGCCCTGGCCGCGCGACTCCAGGACGAGGGGGCCGCGTCGTTTGTCAAATCCTGGAACGAACTCATCGAGATCATCGCATCCAAGACCGCAGCGCTTGCGAGGGCAAGTTAGACGCATCATGGCGCAGACTCACGGACTCCTGGATGGCAAGCGAAAGGCAGCATTATGAATGTATTGGTTGTGGATGTGGGCGGGTCGAACGTCAAGATTCTCGCCACCGGGCAGGACGAGCCTCGGAAGTTTTCCTCCGGGCCGAAGATGACGGCCGAGGAGATGGTATCCGGCGTCAAGGAATTGGCGGCAGGCTGGGAATATGACGTGGTGTCGATCGGCTATCCGGGTTCGGCGCTCCGGGATCGCGTCGTGTCGGAGCCGCATAACCTGGCCAAGGGCTGGGTCGGGTTCGACTTTCCCGCCGCCTTCGGGTGCCCGGTCAAGCTGATCAACGATGCGGCCATGCAGGCCCTGGGGAGCTACAAAGGCGGCAAGCTGCTGTTCCTGGGCTTGGGGACGGGGCTGGGTTCCGCAATGGTGGTCGATGGCATCGTCGAGCCGATGGAGCTGGGTCACTTGCCTTACAAGAAAGGCACCTACGAGGACTATGTGGGGGTCGACAGTCTGGAACGCCGGGGGAAAAAGAAATGGCGGAAACACGTGGCGAAGGTGGTCGCCTATTTGACCGCCGCGCTCCAACCCGATGACGTGGTCCTGGGGGGCGGTAACATGAATGAACTCGAAGAGCTGCCGCCAGGTTGCCGGGCCGGCGACAACGCCAATGCGTTCCTGGGAGGATTTCGCAAGTGGGAGGATGCGAGCGGCCGCGATGCATCCCCTCTTGGCGAGAGGCAACCAGAGGGGAAGGTGAAACGGGCGCCGGGGCATGTTGAAGACAGACCCAACTTGGATCGGCTGCAAGAGGAGTTGGACGCGGCTCGACGTGCGCTTCGAGACTGCCAACACACCTTGCAGAGTCATTTGAAGTTGGCGGCGAAGGTGCATGAGAGTTTCCTGCCTCAATCGGTGCGGCATTCGCGTTTGAACATCTCTGCCGCTTTTATTCCTGTGGACGGTTTGGGCGGCGACTACTGTCAGACGATTTTCCCCAACGATCTGGAGTGTTACCTGACCATCTGCGATGTGACCGGCCACGGCATCGATGCGGCGCTGCTGGCCAGCCGCGTTTCCAGCGAGGTGCGCTACCTGGTGCTTCAACACCTGCGTCCGTGGCAGATCGTGTCTGAGATCAACACCTTCGTCTGGAAATACTTCCGAGAGACCAACCTGCAACTGAGCCTGTTTGTAGCGCATCTGGACCTGGTTGAGGGCAGGGTCACACACAGCGGCGCCGGTCACCCCCCGCAATTGCTGATCCGCCGAGACGGCCGGCGCGTGGACAAACTGGTCAGCCAGAACATGCTGATCGGTGTCCAGCAGGAGTGCATGAGCGTTGAACCCGAACAGGGCAAGACGATCGAGGTGGGCGATCACTTGGTGTTTTTCACCGACGGCCTGCCGGAAACGAGTGGAGCAGACGGTCAGTTGCTCAGGGAGGATCAACTCATTGAGCTTGCGATGGCATCGCACTGCCGCAGTGCCGCCAACATGGCGGAATGCATCCTGGAGCGGGTGAGGGCGTTCGGCGCGGGAGCGCAACGCGACGACCTGACCTTGATCATGGCCGAACTCACATCCTGAATGATAGGAAGACGAGTATGACGACAGGCATCCCATTCCTCACGGGACGAGCGGCGTGGAAGGCGCTGGAAAGCCACCAGCAGGACGTCCGGGATGTGCATCTCCGCGCGCTTTTCGCCGACGACCCCCAACGCGGCGAACGCCTGACGGCCGAAGCGGTCGGACTGTATCTCGATTACTCGAAGAATCGCATCACCGACCAAACTCTGCAGCTCCTGCTGCAATTGGCGGACCAGTCCGGTCTGCAAGGGCGAATCGACGCCATGTTCCGAGGTGAGAGAATCAACATCACGGAAGACCGCGCCGTGCTTCACGTGGCCCTGCGGGCGCCGCGTGAAGCATCCATCGTGGTGGACGGCGAGAACGTTGTGCCTCAGGTTCACGCGGTGCTCGACAAGATGACCGAGTTCTCCAACCGGGTCCGGAGCGGCGAGTGGACGGGCCACACCGGCCGGCGAATTCGCCACGTCATCAACATCGGCATCGGCGGCTCGGACCTTGGCCCGGTCATGGCCTATGAGGCGCTCAAGCATTACAGCGACCGGACGATGTCGTTCCGCTTCGTCTCTAACGTTGATGCCACGGACATTGTAGAAGCGACCCGCGACCTCGATCCAGCGGAAACCTTGTTCATCGTGTCTTCAAAGACGTTCACGACGCAGGAGACGATGACCAACGCCCAGGCCGCGCGCGACTGGTTGCTTAGCGGCCTCGACGGCGATGCTCAGGCCGTGGCCAGGCATTTCGTTGCGGTCTCGACCAATGCCGCGAAGGTGTCCGAGTTTGGTATCGACACAACCAAAATGTTCGAATTTTGGGAGTGGGTCGGCGGACGTTATTCCCTGGACTCGGCCATCGGCCTGTCGACCATGCTGGCCGTCGGCCCGGATCATTTCCGCGCCCTGCTCGACGGCTTCCAGCAGATGGACGAGCACTTCCACACCGCCCCGTTCGAGCGGAACCTGCCGGTGCTCATGGGCATGCTTTCGGTTTGGAACAACAATTTCCTCGACGCGCACACCGTCGCGGTGTTGCCTTACGAGCAGTACCTGAAGCGTTTCCCGGCGTACTTACAGCAGTTGACCATGGAGAGCAACGGCAAACACGTCACGGTCGATGGAACGGCAGTCGCCTACCAGACCGGCCCCATCTACTGGGGCGAACCGGGAACTAACAGCCAGCATTCCTTCTACCAGCTCATTCATCAAGGCACCCGGCTCATTCCTTGTGACTTCATCGCATTCGGCCAACCGCTCAACCCTCTCGGCCAGCATCACGACATCCTCCTGGCAAACGTCTTCGCCCAGACCGAGGCATTGGCCTTTGGCAAGACGCCAGAGGAAGTCAACGCGGAAGGCACGCCGGACTGGCTGGCGCCGCACCGGGTCTTTGAAGGCAACCGTCCGTCCAACACGATTCTTGCCGAGCGGCTCACACCAGAAACGCTCGGCAAACTCGTCGCCCTCTACGAGCACAGCGTTTTCACCCAGGGCGTCATATGGAACATCGAATCGTTCGACCAGTGGGGCGTCGAGTTGGGCAAAGTGCTGGCGCAAAGGATTCTGCCTGAACTCGATACGAAGACAGAGCCCAAGCTCGAACACGACAGTTCAACGAACGAACTGATACGTCGCTACCGACAGATGAGAGACAACCCACACATGTGAAACGATTGCGAACATCCATCCGTCAGTTGTTGAATGAAACCCAACGCGTAAACACCGCAACAAAAAAGTGAGATCAAGATGCAAATTGGAATGATCGGTCTGGGAAGAATGGGCGCCAACATGGTGCGGCGCCTTCTGAAGGGAGACCACCAATGCGTGGTCTTCGATAGGTCGCCCGAAGCGGTGGAGGAACTGACGCAGGAGAAGGCCGTTGGTGCTTCCTCGCTCGCGGACCTCGTGCAGAAGCTGGAGAAGCCGCGGGCGGTCTGGGTGATGATCCCGGGGGCGTTCGTGGATCAACTGATCGTCGACCTCCTGCCCCATCTGGAACCGGGAGACATCCTCATCGATGGCGGCAACTCCTACTACGTGGACGACATTCGCAGGGCTAAGGAACTGACGGCCAAGAATGTCCACTACATCGACTGTGGAACGAGCGGTGGCGTGATGGGCCTGGAACGTGGCTACTGCCTGATGATCGGCGGCCCGGATGAAGCAGTGCGGCACCTCGATCCGGTGTTCAAGACACTGGCACCCGGAGTCGGCGACATCCCGCGCACTCCAGGGCGGGAGAAAAGCAAAGGCACCGCCGAACAGGGCTACCTGCACTGCGGGCCGAGCGGCGCCGGGCACTTTGTCAAGATGGTGCATAACGGCATCGAGTACGGCCTGATGGCGGCCTATGCCGAGGGCTTGGACATCCTGGCTCACGCCAATGTGGGTCAGAGCGAACAGTCCCACGATGCCGAGACCACGCCACTGCGCAACCCCGAAGAGTTCCAATTCGATCTCAGTCTTCCTGAAATTGCCGAGGTCTGGCGGCGCGGCAGCGTGATCGCCTCGTGGCTGCTGGATTTGACCGCGGCCGCTTTGATCAAGGATCCGATGCTCGCGAAATTCGACGGCCGGGTCTCGGATTCCGGCGAGGGACGCTGGACGATCAAGGCGGCCATCGACGAGGCCGTGCCGGCGCCGGTTCTCAGCACGGCGCTCTACTCGCGTTTCAGTTCGCGCGGCGAGGCGGAGTTCGCCGACAAGCTGTTATCCGCAATGCGGTTCGAGTTCGGCGGGCACATGGAGAAAGACGCCAGCGTGTAACGACGGAAAAGCTGGAAACGATTTCGAGGATGGACCCGTCACCCGTTGCGCGAGAAAACCGATGAAAGAATCCACACCGCCACAGAAACACGACTCATCATGATCACGAAGCTACATCATTGGTGGCAGGACATGCGGTCGAGCTTCTGGTTCGTACCGGCAGTGATCGTGTTGGGCGCCGTGGCACTCGCCACCGTCCTGATTGCGGTCGACGCGACTGTCGACCTGCATGTAGTCGCACGCTGGCCGCTGCTTTTCGGCGCCGGTGCGGCCGGCGCCAGGGGCCTGCTCACGGCCGTTGCCAGCTCGATGATCACGGTGGCCGGGGTGGTCTTCTCCATAACGATTGTAGCCCTCGCGTTGACATCCAGCCAATACACGTCGCGAGTGCTTCGTAACTTCATGCGCGACCGCGTCAACCAGGTGGTGCTCGGCGTGTTCGTGGGCATCTTTGCCTACTGTCTGGTGGTGCTCAGGGTCATTCGTGGCGGTGACGAAGGGGCGTTTGTCCCGTCTCTGGCCGTGCTGGGCGGGTTGATCCTGGCGTTCGTCGGGATCGCCTATCTGGTCTACTTCATTCACTACATCTCTATATCCATTCAGGCGTCGCGCATTATTGCCACAGCGGCCCACGAGACGATCGCCGCCGTGGATCGCTTGTTTCCCCAGGAGTTGGGTGATGACGCCGACGAAGATGCGGACGGAGACTTGGCGATGCCGCTCGCGGAGCAACACTGGTCTTCCGCCCCCGCGCAACAGACCGGATACGTGGAGAGCATCGATGGAGACGCGCTCCTGCGTTGGGCTCAGGAACACGGGACCATCCTGCGCATGGAACGTGGCATCGGAGAATTCGTTATCGAAGGCACTCCGCTGATCTCTGTGGCCAGTTCCAACAGGCCGGACGACGAGACAAGAGCCGAGCTCAACGCGCGCTACTTTATCGGCCG
Source organism: Pirellulales bacterium (assembly GCA_041753435.1). Lineage (GTDB taxonomy): Bacteria > Planctomycetota > Planctomycetia > Pirellulales > Lacipirellulaceae > DASYDU01. Next base: position 15,519 of record JBGSUJ010000126.1, read on the forward strand.
CCACCGCACGGTGGAACAGGACGCCAGTTGGGGCATTCGGCAAATCGTGGATATCGCCCTGAAAGCGCTCTCGCCCGGCATCAATGATTCCACGACCGCGGTGATGGGCGTGGACTACCTGGGAGCGATTCTCGTCCGGCTTGCATCGCGACAGTTTCCGGCATCTCATCGCCTCGACCAGGGCGAGCTGCGCCTCATCACCCGTGGTCCGAGTTTCCCGAGCCTGCTGGCCGAAGCTTTTGATCAGATCCGGCAGAACGCCGCTGGCAACACCGCCGTCCTGACACGGCTGCTTCAGGCTCTGGAAACCATCGCCGGTCAAACTGAGAACCTTCGACGCAGGCAAGCACTGCGACAACAAGCGGAACTGATTGCCGCTGTGGCCGAGCGAACGATCGCGTCGCCGCACGATCGTGGGGACGTTGAAGCTGCCATACTACGGCTTTCCCAAGTTCTCGCGACGGAAGAGAGGACAACACGGTGAGTACATCCCGACCCGACACCGCGTTCCTGTTCGACGTGGACAACACGTTGCTCGACAACGACCGTGTCATCGCCGACCTGCAAAGCCACCTTGAGCACAAGGTCGGATCCGCGCGCGCCAAGTGTTATTGGACGCTCTTTGAACAATTGCGAACCGAGCTGGGCTACGCGGATTACCTGGGCGCGCTCGAGCGCTATCGAGGCGAGTATCCGCACGATCCGAGCATTCTCACCGTTTCCCACTTCTTGCTGGACTATCCTTTTGCCGACCGCCTCTTTCCGGGCGCGCGCGAGGTCATTGAACACGTCAAGCAATGGGGGCCGGCGGCTCTGCTGACCGACGGGGATGTGGTCTTCCAGCCGCGCAAAGTGGACCGCTCCGGACTCTCGGAGGCGGTGGCCGGGCGCGTCTTGATTTATCTGCACAAAGAGCAGGAGCTCGCCGATGTCGAGCAGCGCTGCCCGGCCGAGCATTACGTGCTGGTCGAGGACAAGCTGCGACTCCTTACCGCCATCAAGAAAATCTGGGGCCGGCGGGTGACGACCGTCTTCGTGCGCCAAGGCCATTACGCCCTTGACCCGAAGAATCTGGCCGACTATCCGGCCGCGGACATCAGCCTGGATCGCATCGGCGACTTGCTGCAAGTCGACTTGGCGCAATTGCTGAAGTTCCGAAATGTGAAATGACACGCGGGTGAAAACGATGAACGAGCAGGATACCAATCCACCGCTGACGGCACCGGAGATGACAACCGATACTACGGGATTTGAGATCCCAATGAGACAAACCGGAGTTACCAAAACAATCATCGCACGTTTCGATTTTGATCGACAAGCTCAGCCTTGAGAAGAGAGAAGAAAATTGATGAGTGACTTTCAATTGCAGCGACTGGGGCAGATCATGGAGCCAGAACCCGGCAACCCGCTGGAGGCCGAAGGTGTCCTGAACCCAGCGGCAGTTCGTGGCCCGGATGGTCAGCTTTACCTGTTCCCACGGCTGGTCGCGCGGGGCAATTATTCGCGCATCGGCATTGCCCGCGTTCGGTTCAATGAGGCGGGCGACCCGTTCGGAGTGGAGCGTCTTGGCATTGCGCTCGAGCCGGAAGCGGATTACGAGCTGCGCTCTGACGGCAGTGGCGGCTGCGAAGATCCGCGTATCACGTTCGTTGAACCGGCCCAGCGTTACGTGATGACTTACACGGCGTTTTCGCCCAAAGGGCCACGGATCGCGCTGGCCATCTCGAAGGATTTGTTCCAATGGCAGCGACTGGGGCTGGCTACCTTCCGGCCGTATGAAGGCATTGAGTTCGACGGCGTGGACAATAAGGATGCCAGCGTTTTCCCCGTTGCAATTCCCGATCGATCGGGACAACCCGCACTAGCGATCCTGCACCGGCCGCTCTTTCCCGGTACTCGACCAGAGGAAATCGTAAAAGACTCGGCGACCCACGTGGTGGATCTCCAACGGGAAAGCATTTGGATCTCCTACTGCCCGATGGTCGCGGAAGGCCGTGAGCCAAATCATATGTGCCACTATCAATCGCATCATCGGCTGGCGACTCCGGTGTCGCCCTGGGAGCGGCTCAAAATCGGCGGCGGTGCTCCGCCCGTCCTAACCCGACACGGCTGGCTGGTCGTTTACCACGGTGTGAGTGAAATGGTGGATCCGAGCGCCGAAGGCTGCAACCTGTGCTACTCGGCTGGGGTGATGCTGCTCTCGAAGGAGCATCCGCAAATGCTCCGTTATCGTTCAGCGGATCCGGTGTTGATGCCGGAGCTGCCAGAGGAACGTCACGGAATCATCTCCAACGTCGTGTTCCCCACCGGTATCGACCGGCGCGACGATCTCGGCTCGCCGGACCGCTTCGACGTTTATTACGGGATGGCTGATAACCGGATCGGCGTGGCCCGCCTGGACGTTCCTGAACGCCTGCCCCCAGGCGCACCTGCCGATAGGCCAGGATCAAACGTCTAACTTCTCGTTAGCGGTGAAGCTGAAAGAGCATATAGAGCCAACTGACAAAGCAAGTTTTAGGTGTGGGGAACAACGCCATGACGACCAACATGGCCAAGACTTGCCGGAAATCCGAAATTGAAAGTGGGGTACAAGTCAGCCAGCAAATAACAACTAAAACGAGGAGGAAATTATGAGTACAACGCAATCCGACGCCCTGGTCTTTTTCGGCGCTACGGGTGACCTGGCCTTCAAGAAAATCTTTCCGGCGCTGCAGGCCATGGCCAAACGCGGCCACCTGAATGTGCCGGTCATTGGCGTCGGCAGGTCCGACTGGACTGCCGACCAGCTTCGGGCGCGGGCCCGCGACAGCCTGGAAAAGCAGGGGGAAGTGGATCCCGTCGCTTTTGAAAAACTCTCTGGCCTGTTGCACTATGTGAGCGTCGACTATTCCAAGCCAGCGACGTTTCAGGCGCTGCGCAAAGAACTGGGCGGTGCCGAGCGGCCGGCGCATTACCTGGCTATTCCGCCTCAAATGTTCGAAACGGTTGTGCAGCACCTGGAGGAGTCCGGCTGCGCCAAGGGTGCGCGCGTGCTCGTCGAAAAGCCCTTCGGGCGAGACCTGGCCTCCGCCCGGGAACTGAATCGAATCCTGCTCAAGACCTTCGACGAGTCGGCGATCTTTCGCATCGACCATTTTCTCGGGAAGCGGCCGGTGAACAACCTGCAATACTTCCGCTTCGCCAATGCGTTTCTGGAGCCGATCTGGAACCACCACTACATCGAGAATGTGCAAATCACTTTGGCGGAAGACTTCGGGGTCCAGGGGCGAGGTGGCTTCTATGAGGAGACGGGCGCCATCCGCGATGTGATCCAGAACCACCTGTTCCAGGTGTTGACCAATCTGGCGATGGAACCGGCAGCCGGCAGCGATAGTAGTGAGTCCGTTCGCGATGAAAAGGTCAAAGTCCTGGGGGCCATTCCTCCACTCGGGGCGGAGCACCTCGTTCGCGGGCAGTTCGTCGGCTATCGAGACGAAAAGGATGTGGCGGCTGATTCCAAGGTGGAGACGTATGCCGCCATGCGACTGGAGATTGAGAACGACCGGTGGCAAGGCGTCCCCTTCTTTCTCCGAGCCGGGAAATGCTTGCCCATCACCTGCACCGAAGTCGTGGTCCGGCTCCGTCGGCCCGCT
>JBGSUJ010000127.1:0-9206 GCA_041753435.1 Pirellulales bacterium
TCGAAATTCTCGGAGATTTTGCATGCTATCGGTGTACGAGCGAAAGGGCGATCATCCCGCTGGCTCGTTTTGCCACGTGGCAAGCGAGCCCAGAATTCACAATACCCTTGTTTTGTAGGTTCCCGACCCGTGAACGGTTACTGTGTGCGTCGCCGAAATAAACGCAAGATTCGCGCCAAAGATTCGGTGAACACGGTCTGGTGGTTATCCAAGTCGGCATACCCAAAGGCAAACGTCAGAATGGTGCTGGCGCCGGAACAATTCTCACTGAGTCGGGGGATTTAGTTGTAGATATCTTTTGTGGTTCAAAGACGACAGGTGAAGCAGCTGAAGAACTGGGGTGGTGTTGTATTGGCATTGAGCGTAATCGAGAATATGCCACCGCTTCAGCTTTTCGCTTCGTGTCAGATTGGCCGTCTGATCAAATCGCTGAATATGCCAACAAAGCGTAACACGGGGGCAATGATTTGACTGTGACTGCTCCTCGGCGAGCGCTGTTCTAATTACATCGCGTTGATTATGTGGAGGAATTCCTGAAGAGCGCAACGCTAGACTTCGGAGTAAAACCGCGGTTGCGATCAGTCATTGGCAGTTTGCTCGATCTGTATCGGCCGATGAACCTTACGAGTAACCAAGGCGTGCCTCGAGACTTCCGCCGCTGATGCAACTGAATCACCCGGGGCTAAAGATTGTGAGTTGAGGCGATCAGTTGTTCGTCGATAAGTTGCATGATGCCGGTGGCGACTTCCTCTTTGGTGCCGGCGAGAGTCGCAAGGACTTGGCCGTCGGGGGCGATGACTTCGACGTTATTGTCGATCGAACTGATGGCTTCGGCGCCATTGGAGACGACAAGGTCGCAGTGTTTGCGTTCGAGTTTGGCCAGGGCGCGGAGGCGATGGTCTTCAGTTTCCAGCGCGAAGCCGACGACCCAGCGTGGGCCTTTGCGGTCGCCGAGGGTGGCGACGACGTCTTCCGTTTCGATGAGATGCAGGTCGACGGGATGACCGGTCTTGGCGATTTTGTGGTCCTCGACGCGGACTGGACGGTAATCGCATGGGGCCGCGGCGCCAATCAGTCCGTCGCAACGATCGAACTCGCGGGCGGCAACAACGAGCAAGTCTTCAGTCGAGATGACGCGAACGACACGAGCCAGCGTAGGGTATTCAACTTCGACGGGGCCGCTCACGATAACGACCTCATGGCCCAGCGCGAGGGCGGCCTCGGCAAGGGCCTTGCCCATGCGGCCGGTGGAAGCATTGGTGAGGTAACGTACCGGGTCGAGGTACTGGCGGGTGGGGCCGGAGGTGATGAGGATGCGGGCCAAAATTCTTTGACAAGATAACAGGATCAGGAAGACGGATTTTCAGGATCAGGAAAGGGGCTTGTCACTGAATAAGGCAACCATTCAAGTCCCGAGGTCGCAAGGGCAAGTCTTGTGCAGTCAGCCGTCGCTGATCTCGTCCTGTCGATCCTGGCAAAAAAAGTTTCGGATTTACTGATCATTGAGCAGTTGTTCGACGGCGGCTTGGATGTCGGCGGGTTCTGCCATGCGGCCCATGCCAGTGCGGCGGCAGCTTTGCCAGCCTGCTTGAGGGTCGACGAAGTAGACGCCATCGCCGCGGAGCGTGGCGACGTTCCGCACGACGGCGGGTTTCTCCCACATGGCGGAGTTCATTGCGGGAGCGAGGAGCAGCGGGCCATCGAAGCTGAGGGCTAAGGTACTGAGTAAATCGTCGGCTAAGCCGCAGGCGGCTTTGGCCAAGAAGTCGGCGCTGGCGGGGGCGACGATCATCAAATTGGCCTTTTCGGCCAGTTCGATGTGGGCGCCGAGCGGGAAGCGGTCGCGGTCAAAGACATCGCAGGCAACGGGGCGACCCGTGAGCGCGCGGAAAGTTGCAGGGCCGACGAACTTGCGGGCCGAGCGAGTCATGACCACAGAAACGCCATGCCCGGATTGAATCAACGAACTGACGAGCATGGCAGTTTTGAAGGCCGCGATGCCACCGGTGACGCCGACTATTAACTCGCTGGGCATGAGAGACGCAAGGAACTGGGAGCGGAGAGTAGGGAGTTAGCAAAAGCCGTTTCCCACTCCTTGCCCTCTGCTCCCTGCTCCTTCGCTATTAGATGCTGGACAAATCGAAATCGAGCGGGCCGACAGAGATTTCACCAGCGGTAGCGACTTCGTTGGACATGTCCAGATAGATTTTGTCCTGCAGGATTTCCTGGACGATGATTTCCATCTTGTCGTCGGTGCCGGCATCGACGAGCGGACGGGCGCCCGCGTTGAGGGCCACGAGCCGCTTTTGAATCAGAGTCGAGAGTTTGAATCGCCCACCGACCTTGTTGACGATACCTTCTTCTTTGAGTGCCTCGATCATTTTTTGGCTATTCCTTCGTGTTCAAGAATTTCGCAGATCTTTCGGACTGCTTCGTCGAGCGAGTCGTTGATCACAGTGTATTGGTATTCGCCGGCTCGCGCAATTTCCCGGCGGGCAACTTCCAATCGACGCTCGATGGCTGCTTCTGCTTCCGTGGCCCGCGACCTCAGCCGCCGTTCGAGTTCTTGTTCGGAGGCGGGGTGGAGAAAGATCGACACCGTATTCTGGACGATCTTTCGAACCTTGGCCGCTCCGTCGACGTCGATATCTAAAATTACCCATTTATCGTCCTCTACGCTAGTCGTGACCTCGGCGAGCAAGGTGCCGTACCAGTGTCCGCGGCCGAAAACCTCGAAGCATTCGAGAAATTCGCCTGCCTGGCGGCGTCGCTCGAATTCATCGGGGTTCAGAAAGAAGTAGTCGTCCCCTTCCTGCTCGCCGGGTCGCGGCGCGCGGGTAGTCGCGGAGACGCTCAGCCGCAAGCGGTCGGGATAGCGCTCGATCAAGCGCCGTAGCAACGTCGACTTGCCCACACCCGATGGGCCGGAAAGAACGATCAGTTTGGCGACTTCGGCCATAGGCGTGACGGTCAGCTGGTCTGGAAAACTCTCGCAGAGACGCATTGGAGGTTCAAATTAAACCACGACGGCACGACGTTTGTTTTCGTCGTGCCGTTGCGGTGACTTTATTCTCAAGTTTGTGATAGCGGATGAAGTCGTCGTATCACTCGACGTTTTGAATTTGTTCGCGGATGCGTTCGAGCGCGCCTTTAATTTCGACAACGTAACGGGAAATTTCGGCGTCGTTGGCTTTTGAGCCGATGGTGTTTACCTCGCGGCCCATTTCTTGCACGATGAATTCCAGCTTTCGGCCGGAACTTTCTTCGAGTTGGAGGGCTTCGGCGAACTGTTGCAGGTGGCTGCGCAGGCGGACGGCTTCTTCCGAGATATCGCTGCGGTCGACAAACAAGCTTACCTCACGCAAGAGATCGGCGGGTTCCACGGTAACGTTTAGCTCGTTGAGCGATTTGTTGACGCGCTGTTGGAGCCGCTCGCGATAGGAAGTGGAAACCTCCGGAGCACGCTTAGCAATCTTAGCGAGGAATTGCTCGACGGTATGCCCATTGGCGGCAAGATCTTTGAGCAACGCCTGACCTTCGTCGAGCCGCATTTTGTTGACCGCGGCGAGGGCTTCTTTCAACACGGGTTCGATGGTGGGCCAATCTTCGCGCGGCTCGACATTGGAGCGGACCTGTTCGTCGATCGCGCCGGGAAGCTGCAAGAGCACCTCGAGGCCGACGTTATCAGCCCAGTTATTGCGCCCGTTGAGAGCGTCGATCTGCCAGCGGTAATTCTCGACGACGGAGGTATTGATGCGGTAGTTTTCGGCCGCCGTCGGGCGCTCGACGCGGAGATTCACCTGCACGGTGCCACGCCGCATCGCTTGTCGGACAACGTTCTCGATCTCGGGTTCGAGGCTGGCGTAGCCATCGGACGAGCGATAACCGAGCTTGAAATGCCGGTTGTTGATCGTCCGAACTTCAACCGAAACCGCGATGCCCTGGGCTTGTCCACGTGCCTCGCCAAAACCGGTCATACTTGCAAGCAAGGTCGCGGACTCCTGTAGCAAAGGCGGTGGAACCTGACGGGCATAATGCATCTTCGGGCCTGCATACCGGCCCAATTTCACGGGATGCTGCGGTCGGTTAGGGCTTGGACGGAGCAGATGTTGATTCGTCAGCGGGGGCGGCTTGGTTGGTGGTCGTGGACTTGCCTTCCTGAGTAGGGGCTGGTGTATTGAGCGGGGGTTCGGCTAGTGTCGATTGGGACAAAGGTGACAGTGGGACCGCGCCGGCACCGAGCCGATCGCCACGTAGGTTGTTCGCCCAGTAGACCGAAGCCGCGCAAAAGATAATCCAAATGGAGGCTGTGACAATCGTGATGCGTGTGAAGACATCGCCCGCCTTGGCACCGAAGGCGCTCGAACCGCCCATGCCGCCCAGCGCGCCCGTCAGGCCACCGCCTCGTCCGCGTTGGACGAGTACGAGCAGGATGAGAAATACAGCGAGAACGGTCAGAATTGTTCCGAAGAAAAAGCCCATATGAAACTTGAAATCCCAAATCGAGTAGGGTGGACTTCGCCCACCGTGGTATTAGTTAGTTGTTGTCCCGCGAACTTTTCCAGCCAACCGTCTTGCTGACGCTGAGAGTCAGTGCCGAAGCCAAAAAAAACACACCGATCGTGAGCCAGGATTTCCAAACAAATACGCTGTTTCGAGTATCACCCCAAATCATCGCGAGCGAGAGGACCGTTCCAAGGACAATGCACACAATGCAAATAGTGAAACAAATCGTGTTCAGGCGCCGCAGGTTCATGAAAGCGTCCTCCCACCTGAGACCGGCCTGCGTCGTCAGGCTCCCTTGGCAATGCCAAGAAAGTCTTCCACCTTGAGGCTGGCACCGCCGACTAAGGCACCGTCGATGTTGGGCTGGCCCAGCAGCTCGGCAGCGTTCGAGGCTTTGACGCTACCGCCGTACAAAATACGCATGTTAGCGGCGACCGTCTCATTGTAACGCTCTTTGAGCAGCCTGCGAAGATCAGCATGTACCTCCTCGGCTTGCTCCGGAGAGGCGACTTTGCCGGTACCAATGGCCCAAACCGGCTCGTAGGCGATGACCACCCCCTCAATTTGCTCGGCCGTAATCCCGGCCAGCGAACCCGCGAACTGCGAGGCAATCACAGCGGCTGTTTTGCCGGCTTCGCGTTCCTCGAGCAATTCGCCCACACAAACGATCGGCGCGAGGCCGGCGGCCAGGGCAGCGTGAGTCTTTTTGTTGACGTCGGCATCTGATTCTTTGAATAGGTGCCGCCGCTCGCTATGACCGAGAATCACGTATTTGGCGCCGGCATCGAGCAGCATTGCCGCACTGACTTCACCCGTGAAGGCGCCACTGGGTTCGTGGGACATGTTCTGACCGCCGACGGCGACGGCCTGGCCTTGAATGGCTTGAGAGATTGGCAGGATGTAAACACTTGGCGGACAGACCAGGAGGTCGAGGTTGGGCACGTCGCCAGCCATTTCGGCAATACCTTTAGCCAGGGCGACGCCGCTGGTAAGGTCCATGTTCATCTTCCAATTACCGGCAATCAGGGGGCGACGCATAGGAAAGTCGAGGGTTGAGGGTTGAGAAAAACCGAGGTCGGGGACGACCCAGCTCGCAACGTTTTGCAAACCACACAGTTTACCCGACGGGCTCCCCTTGCGCATAGGAGCCGAGAATCTCCAGGCGGAGGGCTTTTTTTGCGAGCGACGCCATGGCGCGGCGGGCTTTCAACTCGTTAGTATGGCCGGCAAACTCGACAAAGAACAAGTAGCGGCCCCGCTGGCCGGGAATCGGGAACGATTCGATCCAGGTCATGTTGAGGCGATTGCGTTTGAAGACGGCCATCATGTCGGCCAATGCGCCAGGCTGGTGAGCGATTTCGAGCATGAGGGCCGTCTTGTCGTTACCTGTGCGGGGGGACGACTTGCGGCTGATGATCGCAAAGCGTGTGATATTGTCGGGTTGGTCTTCGATGTTTTCGGCTAGTAGCGGCAGCCCATAGTTCACGCCGGCTTGGTTACTGGCGACGGCGGCGGAGCGGGAATCGCCTTGGGCTTTTTTTGCCGCCTCGGCGGTGCTGGCAACTTCGTGGAGTATGGCGCGCGGCATGTGCTTGGCGAGCCAATTGCGACATTGTGATAGCGGCTGCGGCTTGCTGTAGATCGTTCTGACTTCGTCCCGCGTGCCGACGCCCAAGAGGCAGTGGTGAATCCGCAGCGGCAATTCGCCGCAAATGCGTGCCGAGCATCGCGAAAAACAATCGAGCGTGTCGGAGACGCGGCCATCGGTGCTATTTTCCATTGGCACGACGCCGAACTCGGCCTGGCCCCGTTCGACTTCCTCAAACACGGCCGCAATCGTACCGACGGGCAATAACTCTGCACTTTGGCCAAAACGCACGATGGCGGCTAGGTGGCTGAAGGTGAATTCAGGGCCGAGATAAGCAACGCGAGTGGCGGTTTGGATGGCGCGGGCCGCGCTGATGATTTCGCGGAAGATCGCGCGGACCGAATCGCCGGTCAAAGGGCCGCGATTTTCGGCTTGCAGGCGGTCGAGCACCTCGTTCTCTCGTTGTGGGTCGAAGACGGCTTGTTTGCCGTTCTGCTTCACACGACCAATTTCTTGCGCAACGACAGCACGGCGGTTGATGGCAGCGAGAATCTCGCGATCGATGGCATCAAGTTGCCGGCGCAAGATGGGCAATGTGTCTTTCGTACCGTTCTCCCCTGTCACCGACCGGGATCCGTCCTTTTTAATCCGCTTGGCCATAAATTAAATGTACCTGTCAAACCGTCGCCAAAAGCTGGTTTTTCGAAGCTGCCAATCTGACATCTGGCACGGCGTCAAAAACCGCCCGATTCGTCCGCAATATGGCCAAATTGGCAGTCAGGCGTTTTTCTTTCCGAAAACCGCCTCCCCCACATGAAACTGTAACACATTATTATACAACGGTTTACACGGCTCACCAGCCTCTGGCCCCAGCCGGGCACAGGCTTTGCTATTAGCAGAGCAGGGGTGTTGGTCTGCGCGTTGTGGGACTTACCGGATTTTACTCCGAAACGGCGAGTTAACGCGACGGATTTCGACTGCACCCACCCCCTCTACACCAATCGACCAACGATCGGAATGAACGATCGCCTAATATAATAAAGGAGCAAGTGAACATGGCAGCAGGTGAAAAAATTATTGGCATCGACTTGGGCACGACCAACTCGGTGGTCTCCGTAATGGAAGGCAAAGAAGCGAAGGTGATTCCGAACGCAGAAGGGAATCGCTTGACGCCGAGCGTGGTCGCGTTCACCGATAAGGGCGATGTCCTGGTCGGCGAGCCCGCCCGTCGGCAGGCGGTTACCAACCCGACGCGGACGGTCTACTCGATCAAGCGCTTCATGGGCCGCCGGCACAACGAAGTCGCCAGCGAAGAAAAGATGGTGCCCTATAAGGTCGTCGGCGGGGCCGAGGACTACGTGAAAGTCGGTGCGGGTGACAAGGAATTCACCCCGCCCGAAATCTCGGCGAAGATCTTGCGCAAGCTCAAAGAGTCGGCCGAGGCCTATTTGGGTCATAAGGTCAATAAGGCCGTGATCACGGTGCCGGCCTACTTCAACGACGCCCAGCGACAAGCCACGAAGGACGCTGGCCAGATTGCCGGCCTGGAAGTGGCCCGCATCATCAACGAGCCGACCGCCGCCTCGCTGGCTTACGGCCTTGACAAGAAGGGTGAAGAGACGATCTGCGTATTCGACCTCGGCGGCGGTACGTTCGACGTGTCGATCCTCGAGTGTGCCGACGGTGTGTTTCGCGTGATTTCGACCAACGGCGACACCCACCTCGGCGGCGACGACTTCGACGAAGCGCTGATCCATTACGTGGCCGACGAATTCAAGAAAGAGCAAGGCATCGACCTGCGTAAAGACACGATGGCTTTGCAGCGTCTGCAAGAGGCCTGCGAAAAGGCCAAGAAGGAGCTCAGTTCTGCCCAGACGACCGATATCAATCTGCCATTCATTACGGCCGACGCTAGCGGCCCGAAGCATCTGCAGATGTCAATTTCACGGTCGCAGTTTGAAAAGCTGGTCGACCCGCTGATCGAACGCGTGAAGGGCCCAGTGCAACAGGCACTCAAGGATGCCAAGCTCGACCCGAGCAAGATCGACGAAGTCGTGCTGGTGGGCGGTTCGACCCGCATCCCCAAGGTGCAGGAAGTCGTCAAAGCCCTCTTCGACGGCAAGGAGCCCCACAAGGGCGTGAACCCGGACGAAGTCGTCGCCGTCGGTGCCGCGATCCAGGGTGGCGTGCTCTCGGGCGAGGTGCAGGACATCTTGCTCTTGGATGTGACGCCTCTGTCGCTCGGCATCGAGACCTTGGGTGGCGTGATGACGAAGCTCGTCGAGCGCAACACCACGATCCCCGCCGAGCGGAAGCAGGTCTTCAGCACGGCCGACGACAATCAGACGGCGGTGACGGTCCGCGTGTTCCAAGGCGAACGCGAGATGGCGTCCGACAATCGGCTGCTCTCGCAGTTCAACCTGGAGGGGATTCCGCCAGCACCCCGCGGCGTGCCACAGATCGAAGTCAAGTTCGACATCGACGCCAACGGCATCCTCAACGTCGCGGCGAAGGACTTGGGCACCGGCGTGGAACAGACGGTCCGCATCGAGCAATCGAGCGGCCTGTCGGAGACCGAAATCGAAAAGATGCGCAAAGACGCCGAGTCGCACGCCGACGAGGACAAGAAGAAGCGTGCGCTGATCGAGGCCCGCAACGATGCCGAGTCGCGCTGCTACCAGCTCGAAAAGCTGATCAAGCAACAGGGCGACAAGCTCAAGGACAGCGACAAAACGGCCCTCGAAGCGGCCATCGCCAAGGTTCGCGAAGCCGCCAAGGGCGAAGACGCGGTCAAGATCAAGTCCGCCATCGGCGAGCTGGAAGCGGCGTCCCACGCGATGAGCGAGGCGCTCTACAAGTCCGCTGCCGCAGGTGATACTGCCGCGGCAGGCGATGCGACCAGCGAAGCACCCGCGAGCGACTCGGCCGACGACGACGCGATCGATGCGGAGTTTGAGGTGAAGAGCTAATTATTGTCTGTAGTCAGTGGTTCGCTGTCCGTTGCATCCGAATGGCAACGGACCACTGACTACAATTTACTAACAATCCCAGGCCCTTCCGTTTTGACAAACTGACGATCAAAGCTCAAGAGACTCATCACCGCATTTCGGCT
>JBGSUJ010000128.1:0-4979 GCA_041753435.1 Pirellulales bacterium
TCGCCGTGCTGCGACCGGCCCCAGCAAGCGGATCGCCCGCATGCGCGGCCGCGTGTCGCACCGCACTGGGTCGGATGACGGAGACCCAAATCAGGTAGTAGACGCAGTAGCAGATCAGCACGGGGATCGCCACCGAGATCATCTCCGCGATGAAGAAGAGGCAGCCAACTACCGCTCCAAAGACGAGTAGTCCCTTGGCAAGCGGCTTCTTGCCTTGCATGCTGTTGCGATCCCAGTGATTCCAGAACTTGTGCCAGGTCTCGCGCACTGCTTTCCAGATCGGTTCCTCGATTTCTTGCACCGTGACGATCGGCGGCGGGGCCGCGTCAAGCGACGCGGGCTTCACCGCCACTTCGAACGGCTTCGCGGCGCCGTTGCGGGGAGCTCCGTCGTGCTCCGGTGCATGTTTGGCTGGTGCGGAGGCGAGGGCCGCGTCGGCAATGCTGGCCGGCGTAAACCCGACCGCGGAAGCGGTCTCGCCGGGCAACATCGCCATCAGGTCGTTGACGGTTTTGAGCCGCGCATCGGGGTCCTTGGCCAGCGCTCGCCGCACGATCTCGCGGTACGGTTCCGCCAGGCGCGCGAGATCGGGTTCTGCCGTGAGATGCTTCATCAGCACCTCGCCCACGCTTTCGCCCTCAAACGGCACCGTGCCGACGAGCATTTCGAACAGGATGATGCCCAACGCATAGGTGTCGATCTCGCGGCCGTAGCGGCCGTTGGCGATCTCGGGGGCCATGTAGTGGACCGTGCCCACGCTCTCGGTCTGCCCGCTGCGCCGGCTACAAGAGATGAACTTCGCCAAGCCGTAGTCGCCGATCTTCACCGTGCCTTCGTCGAGGAAGATGTTGCCCGGCTTCAGATCGCGATGCACAATGCCGTGGTCGTGCAGATAGGCCACCCCGGCGCAAATACCGCGCATCCACGCCACGGCTTGGTCCACTGGCATGCCCGTCGGATGCCGTGCGATGACGTCCTCGAGCGATTCGCCCGAAACGTACTCCATGATCACCCACTGGTCGTCGAGCGCATCACTGCGAATATCATGCACACCAACCAGGTTGGGGTGTTTGACATTCAAACATTGCGTCACGCCGCGGAGCTCAACCTCCAGATTGCGGCGGATCAGCTTGATCGCGACTTCTTTACCGGCGTCGCTGGTGGCGAAATAGACTTCGCCGAATCCGCCCCGGCCAACGCCACGCTTGATCGTGTAACCCTCCAGCGGACGCGCGCCGCTCGGATAGGTAAACTTGATCCCACCGGCCCGGGGTCGATCCGCGCTGTCTTGATCGGATGCAGCGAGTTGGGACACTGGAACGTTCATGGCAGATTGGTGTGCTCTTTCTAGCGTAGCTGTGGGATTGCCCATTTGTCTAGTCAGGGGTATGAGTGGAAACTATTGGGCGAGTAGGCCGAAAATCGCCAGCATTTCCTCCGTGCCTACTCCTCTCTTCACAATTTCACCTGCCCCTGCTCCTTTTCCCCTTCACTTTCCGCCGATCACATCTAGCCCAAGACTCTGACAAGTTGTTCGTCTTAATGGTCACGCCATTTCCCAAGTGAACGAAAAATTGTCGCCTTCCACCCGCTCTCCTGCCAGCACGTCGATCGGACCCGAGCGGGTCTCTCCCGCCACTAGCAGTGGTCCAGCCGAACGGCATTGAAAACCCCCATTGTTCCGGTACAACACCACATCCTGCTGCCAGTCGCGGCAGCGCACGTGGCAATGCGCGCTCGGCCCTAGCACGCAGCTATCGGCCATCAGCAGCACTCCGTCGGCGGTGGGCTGTGTTTTGTGGTGGCTTTCGAAATCCAGCCGGGCCGTTGCGCTCAAGGCGTGCGGCTTCGAGAATCGCAGCCGCACGCTGTCGCCCAACTGAATGAGCTGTCCGTCCGCCAGGACTATGGGCCCAGTCAACCCGCGGCCGTCGACGCGGACCGACTGGATCGGCTCGATCACATACGCGCCCGCTTCGCGGCGAATGACCGCATGCCGACGCGACAAATCGGCCAAAATCGGCACCGCAATCGAGCATTCCTGCGACGGTTGACCCAGCACAACTTGATCGTCTAAACACACCAGGAACCCGCCGACCGCGTCGACCCAGAGCAGCACGCGCTGTTGAGCTTCAGTTCCACTCACGGTATCGCCCTCACTCGAACGCGCTCCAGGTCGCGTCGAACGCCGCCCGCCCTGAGCACCTCCGCGCTTCCACTCGAGCGGCACCTGTTCCGCCTGCGGAGGCCGCCGCATTGCATGCGTCACATCCATTCCCACGGCCTGCCACGCCCGACGGCGCGCTTGCCGAGCCGCTTCATGCTGCGGCGCAATCGCTAACATCGCCTCCGCTGCCGAAAGCACCGCCGACCAATCCTGCTCCGTAAGCCGGGCATGCAACTCTGCTGAAAGCCGCTGGGCTCTCGTTTGCCGACCGGCAATCTCGCGGCCTTGCGATTCGAGCTGATGGGCAATTTCCATTGTACCTTCTCCACTCACCCCGTCCGACACAAGTCGCATAGCCTGCTCCAGAGCAGCCATCGCAGCCGCATATCGGCCGTGCTGAGCCGCCTCCTGGGCCTGCTGCATGGCTTGGGCGACTTGCTCTAGCCTTCTGCCCCCCTCGCCCAACAGCCCTTTACGGTCCAGCTTCGCCAGCCGAGCCTGGGCCGCCGCCGGCTGACCGGCCACCAGATAACCACGGGCTTCATCGAGTGCCGTCGCAGCGACTTGTTCACGCAACTTGCCGATCGCTTCGCTCTGGCCGCCCAAGCGTTCGGCGACCGCCAGATCCTGCCAGCCGGCCAGCGAATCGCCGCGGGTGAACCGTTTGCCCGCCCGCTCGACTAACTTCCCCGCCACATCCTGGGCGAGCTTTTTCGCTGGCAGAAACTCTGAAAGCGACTCCCGCTCCAACAACGCGATCGCCTCCTCGTAGCGTCCACTGGTGGCCGCCACTTGAACTGCCCGGAGCTTCAATCGCCACGTAGGAAACATGGAAGTCGCCAAGCCACAAAGTTCAGAATCCGGCGAGCCCGCTTCTGCGGGCGGGCCGCGCCGGCTCAACTTCATTCAAGATTTACTTCGTCCCCGGAAAACTTGCCGTCACAACCACCGGCTCTTCCTCCGACTCGATCACGTTCTCGGCAAGGGACTTCTTTTCGCCCCCCAAGCTGAAGTACTCCGCCACTTGGTCGGTGATGTCTGCCGGCACTGTTCCGTCGAGCGGAATCTCGATTTCGACATTCACATCCGCGTTGGCCAGCTTCGCGGCCACATCGAGCTGCGTACGAATTTCGGTGATCAGCCCCTTGGCACGGGCCAATTGGCTGTCGTCAAATACATACTCGCTGGAAGCCTGCGCTACCTCAACCAGCTTGCTCTTGGCCTCAAGGTTCTGTACGTCCACTTCCAAGTTCCGCCGCGCGTTGATCATGGACGCAAGCTTCTGCTGGGCCGCGTTCAAATTCCGCTCACGCGCGTCGCGCATGCTCTGCAGATTTGCCAAGGTCTCGTCGCTCACCTTAAAACGACTGAAGCGGCGGGCCAAATCCTGCTTCACCTGTTCCGTGGTGTAGCTCCGGCTGGCATAGCGATAGATGTCTTTGCCTTGCCCTAGATCGGCCTGCAAACGCAGAATCTCGCGCTTGTCCTTCTCGACTTTTTGTTCCGACAAATTTATCTGGGCGTTGAGTTGCTCGAGCGCCACTTCTTCCTTGGCAATTACGTGCATCGAGCGACGTATCTCCGGCTCCAAATCGCGGACCATCGCGCGGGCCCGATCGATCTGAAACTCTACCGGTACGCTATCTCGAACCGAGCTTGTCAGCCGGTCGTAAGTCGTGCCGACATAGCTGGCCGCGTCGCGGCCGAAGAGGACCACCGTGGTCAGCCCGAGGGCAACCACTGTGAAAAGTGCTTTCTTGATCATGACGAGCTCCTTGAAAAAAAGGGGGGACGCCGCCGGGCAGGCGAAGATGGGTGGGGTAGCCGGGCGGTCGTCCCCTGAGAATGCGAAATACTCCCGAGTAAATGCGTGGCGGGCAGCAATACAACTGCCCGTCCATGAAAGCATTCGCGGCTCACTCCGCGATCTTGGCAAATTCCATCAAGATTTTTTCCGCTGGCCCCGCCGCTCCGTTTTGCCTAGATTTGCCGCAATATTGCAACGCCGCTCTCGCCGCTTGCGGCTTAGCGAACCAACCCGCTCTCCCAATCGAGCCTCCCATGCCCATCGCCGGCCCACCCCTCGCCAAACCGATCCCCCTCACCGAAGTCCTCGCCGTGGGCCTCGCCACGAAGCCCGACGACCTCGCGCTCGTGTCGAACGAAAGCCGCCGGACCTGGCGCGAACTTGAAGTCGCCTCAAACTGCCTCGCTGCGCACTACTTAGCCCTCGGTTTGAAGCCTGGCGACCGTATCGCCTCGCTCCTACCCAACCGAGACACTCTGATCGTTCACTATCTTGCATGCTTCAAAGCGGGCCTTACCGCCACGCCTCTGAACTACCGCTACCAAGCCCCTGAAATCGACCACGCGCTCGAAGTCAGCGGAGCGTCGATCCTCGTCGCCCATGCCGAACGCGATGTCGACCTCGCCCACAGCGTGCTCGCCGACAAACTCCCAAGGGGTCGCATTACGTACGCCGCTACCAACGGGCAGAACCCCGACAACCGTCTCCCCAGCCTCGAACAACTTCTCCAATCGCCGCCGCCTCACGTTAACCTGCCGTCGCTCACTGGCTCTACGCCGGCAATCATCTTTTTCACCTCCGGTAGTACCGGTAAACCTAAAGGCGTTACCCACACGCACGAAACCTTTGGCTGGCTTGTCGCCAGGTAACCGTTCACGGGTCGGGAACCTACAAAACAAGGGTATTGTGAATTCTGGGCTCGCTTGCCACGTGGCAAAACGAGCCAGCGGGATGATCGCCCTTTCGCTCGTACACCGATAGCATGCAAAATCTCCGAGAATTTCG
>JBGSUJ010000129.1:0-1717 GCA_041753435.1 Pirellulales bacterium
CCGCGTGGTTGCCGTCCCGGCCGTATCGCGCCACACCGTGTAGTCAGCCGCGTTGACGCGGCCGTCATCGTTGTAGTCGCCCGGCGAGCGGAGCACCTGGGGCAAGCCGTTGTAGGCCAACTGCATGCCGGCTCGTACGACTTCCTTCCCGTCGCCGTCGGCATCGGTGATATCCGCATAGTGAGCGCTGGCCGCCCAAAATGTGGTCGACTGCGGAGTGCCCGGATTTACGGTTTCAAAGCCATTGGAAAAGGTCAAGTAGTAGTCGGCCTCGAAACCGGCATCGAACGTCAGGCCATTCATCCGCTGCAGCGCACCGCTGGTGCTGTTCAAGCCGCCGCAGCAAAAGCCGTCCGTTCCAGTGGGCAGATCGGCGCCGACGATCCGGTTCGACCCGCCGGCAATCGAGTCGACAAAGACCTCCATTTTGTTGAAGTTCTTCTCCAAATTGCCGGCGACAAACACATGCAAGCGTCCTCCCGACACGGTGGCAAAAATGCGGTCGATCTCCGAACCTCCGCCGCCATGGATCGGATCGCCCAGCGTCGCGTCGCCGTAGCGAGTCCGCGTATTTTGTACCGACTTTGCCAAACCATAGGCGGCCTCGTCGCCCGTCAATCGGCCGTTCAGCGTGGGCTGTGGCAAGCCCGCGGTGGGCTGCAGCAGCGCCGTAATGGGATAATGATCTGACGGATAGCGGCCGCTGTAATTTGTCCGCACGATCGACGCCGCATCGGCACGAAAAGCATCGTCGTGAAACACGTAATCGATCCGCGATCCAGCGGTAGTGCCGACGAACCCGTTGAGTGTTGCTTCTTGAGAGCCTTTGACGGGCACAACTTCCCGGTAGCTGTCCCGAAGCTGCAACCCTCCCGGATCGTTGTTGCCAATCAAATTGAGATAAGCAGAATTCGTCTCGAAGGAATTCAAATCGCCCATCACAATCAGCGGCCGACCACCCGAGAGCGAACCAATTCGATCGCGGATCAACTGGGAGGACCATTCCCTGGCAGCCTGGACTTGGTGATCCCAATGCGTATTGAGCACGAAATACTCTTCGTTATCAGCCTGCGCGTCTTGCAGAATGGCCCACGACGCAATCCGACGGCAGCAAGTGCCGGGAAAAAAGCTTGGCGAATCGGGCGTGTTACTCAGCCAGAACGTGCCTTGATTGGTTCGCGTGAACCGATCGCTGCGATAGAAGATACCACTGTATTCACCCAAGGTGCCGCCGTTGTCACGCCCCACTCCGTAAAAACCGAGTTGCGGCAGTCCGTTTTTCAGATCGTTAACTTGGTTATGGAGCGCTTCTTGCACCCCCAATAGATCGGGTCCATAGTTGCTGATGACGTCCAAAGCCATATCGCGGCGGCTCACGCCAGAAGTTGCCACCCAGGCATTGGCAGCGGAGGAGGGGGTGCCGTCGTCGAAGCGGACATTGAACGACATCGTCTTGATCGGCGCAACCGCCTCGGCCGTCTTCGCCTGCGCCACGACGATGACAATCCAGGCCATTGCAGCCCACAAGATTGCAGGCAAACAGGCCGACAGACGCTGCGAACTTACTGCCCGAACTGGTAACCGTTCACGGGTCGGGAACCTACAAAACAAGGGTATTGTGAATTCTGGGCTCGCTTGCCACGTGGCAAAACGAGCCAGCGGGATGATCGCCCTTTCGCTCGTACACCGATAGCATGCAAAATCTCCGAGAATTTCG
>JBGSUJ010000130.1:0-15460 GCA_041753435.1 Pirellulales bacterium
GAGCACCGCCATGATTCAAGTCAGCCAAACGCATCTCATGCTCCGGCGGCTCGCGCCGGCCGACGAGCGACAATTCCGCTACCGAGCCCGAGCGGCTTAAAACCTCACAAAAACCTGCAAATCTTTTTCGGATAGACTCTAATTGCGGTCGTTCTGCGTCGACGTATGAGCGTGTCCCGCTGATAGTTGAAAAAGATGGTGGTTTATTCCTTTATTCCTTGGTTCCTTTATTCCTTGGTAGAGCGACAAAATGAAAGCCGCAGTCAGGCGTCCATTCAAGTTTTTACAAATAGGACGACGTTGTGTGCTTGGTGTTTGATCGTCAGTCCGATTTGTGCCGCGATCCACTGGAGGGTCTGTAAATTATAGAAGCATACGTGTGTGGGATCATTCTTATAATACCATTGGTCAAAGCGATCCGCAGATTCATAAAACCGTGTCATCACGCCCAGCCAACCGCCCGGTCGCAACAGACTTGCCAAGCGAGCCCAGTCCTTGGCTGGCTCGTAGAAGTGTTCGACCACTTCCGTGCAAGTGACAAAATCGTATGTGCAATTCAAGGCTTGGGTATCTGGTGCGAAGTAAGGGTCGTACAACTGCATGGTCATCCCCGCTTCTTCGAACATCCGAGAAAGCGTAGGACCGGGACCGCAACCATAGTCGAGTCCCTGCGCGCCGGCCGACAA
The DNA here is from genome assembly GCA_041753435.1 of Pirellulales bacterium. Lineage (GTDB taxonomy): Bacteria > Planctomycetota > Planctomycetia > Pirellulales > Lacipirellulaceae > DASYDU01. Next base: position 687 of record JBGSUJ010000130.1, read on the forward strand.
CTGCTCAAGTAGCGGCTGGGCCAGTTGATTTAGAAAGCGACGATAGTTTTGGTCGGAAGGGCTGTTTTTGTGCTGGTTGTAAACGGTCTGTTCTGCTTCAGGGACCAAGTGGCTTGTTGGATCAGCAAAGATCAGTTCACAATGAGCACAATGATAGTAGGCGCGCCGCCGATCGCGGACGAGCCCTGTCGCAACGTGGGCGCACAGAAGGCAATCGAGATTGCGCGCAAGCCTCGGCCGGGAAGGGACCGAATCGAACTCGTTTTGTGAACTCAGCACGTCAGCAACTGTTTCCGGAACTCGAACGCAGATCGAAAAAGGGCAGCCTGGGATCAGCAGGGTAAGTCACGCCGCAACTATGATAGTGCGTTTATGCGGTCAAGCGTCGAATTCCTTGCGGACGCGCTACGTGCCGCGTGCCCGACACTCTCCCAGACACCCCGCTCGCTGCTAGCGTTGGCGTGGCTGGTGATGCCAAAACCCCCTTTCCTCAGTCCTCGGCGTGGCTATAATTTAAATATGTGAACATAAGTTCATTATCTCTGCAGCGTGAGGGAGTCATCTCAAATGGTGAGAATTAGTTTGGCCCGGTCGTCGTATCGCTTGGGCGGGTTTGACGAGTGGCGGAATCTCGCCCGGCGACTGCTCGCTGCCGAGGTGTCGCCAGAGGAAGTCGCATTTTTCGATCCGGAGCCACGACAGCAAGTCATTGACTTCGACGAAGACGAAACCCAGGTGGACGATCGGCCGCGAGAGTTCTTGGGGCTGAGACAATATGCGGTGCCGAAGGCATTTTTGTCCCTGGCGCGGACGGTTGCCCTGCATCGCGACGCGACTCGCTGGGCGCAGCTCTACCGGCTTTTGTGGCGACAAACACACGGCGAGCCACGGTTGCTCGCCATGGCAATCGACGACGATGTGCTGCGGGCGCGCCGCATGGAGTTGCAAGTAAGTCGCGATGCCCAGAAGCTGAAAACAGCGGTACGATTTCGACAAGTCGAGGGGGATGGCGAGCCGTGGTGCGTGGCATGGCACCGGCCGGAGCATCGGATCGTGCGGTGGGTGGCGGCACATTTTGCCGAGCGGTTTGCGGCCATGAAGTGGACAATTCTCACGCCGGACGTATCGGCCAGTTGGGACGGTGCCCGGCTGATTTTTCATGCGGGCACCGGCCGTCGCGCGGTACCCTCGCCGTCCAGGCTGGAGCGAATCTGGCGGGCCGAATACGAAACAGCGATTTGTCCCGCGCGGCGTGTAGGCAGCGCGGTGGTGGCCGACTGGAAGTTGACGCGCGAGCTCGTGGGGTGTGCGGCGGGGTGAGCTTGTCCGGCACGCAGAAGTGTTTTTTACTCGCCGAGCGGAGCAAAGCCCAGCGGCGTGTAGATTGGGCCGCCGCGGGTGAGTTCGCTGGAAAAGACGGTGACTTCGTCAACGAATATGGTGCCACCGTCGAAATCCGCCATGGTGGCAAGCAGTTCGGCTAGTGCGCGGGGCGGTTCGCCGCGGCCTGGTCGGCCAATGGTGAGATGCGGCGTGTAGCGACGGGCCTCGCCGTGAAAGCCGAGCCTTTCGAGCGATTTCTCGATCGAAGCTTGCAGGGTAATGATTTCGTCGCGCCCCTGCCCTACCCCGAGCCAAAGTGTACGCGGGCGCTCGGGCGAAGGGAACGCACCGGCACCGCGGACTTCGAGTTGGAAGGGCTCGTGCTCCAGCGTCGCTTTGGCCACCGCAGCGCAAACGCCACCTATTTCCCGCTCCTCGACTTTGCCGAGAAATTGCAGTGTCCAGTGCAGACCCTCCGGCTCAACCCATTTCACGTCTCCCGCCACGGTCGCCAACTCGCGCGCTGCAGCTAATGCGCGTTTGCGGAGATCGCTCGGGAGGGAAACGGCGATGAAGGTACGAAGTTTCATGCGAGGAGGGAGGAACAAGAGATGAGGAACGACAAATTCATTTACTCGTTCCTCGTCGTTCGTTCCTCAGAAGCTGAGCATCTTGCGGTAGGCGGTCAGGCGGGCTTCGATGTCGTCGCGGGTGATGGCTTTCATGTGGTCGAGGCCGAAGCCTTCGACGTTGAAACTGGCGACGAGGATGCCGTAGGCCATGGCGGTCTTGAGCGTTTCGGGTTCGAAATTATTCTGTTCGGCGAGGTAGCCCATCATGGCACCGGCAAAGCTATCGCCTGCGCCGGTGGGGTCGATGACTTTCTCGGTGGGGAACGCCGGCAACACATAGGCTTCGTGCTCGCCGAAGAACATTGCACCGTGCTCGCCCTTCTTGATGACCACGAATTTTGGCCCCATCGCCCGAACACGATGGCCGGCGAGCACCAGATTCTCGGTGTTGGCAAGCATTTTGGCTTCGCTGTCGTTGATCACCAGCCCGTCGATCTGCTGGAGCAACTTCATCACATCGGCGTGCGTTTCCTGGATCCAAAGCTCCATCGTGTCGGCGACCGCCAGCCGCCGGCCGGGCACTTGCTCCAAGGCCTTCATCTGCGTGGTCGGGGCCGCGTTGCCCAAGAACACGAATTCAGTTTCTCGAAACTCCGTGGAAAGCGCAGGCTCGAAGTTGCCAAACACGTCGAGTTCGATGGCCAACGTTTCGCGGTCGTTCATGTTCGGCTTGTAGCGGCCGGTCCAACGGAACGATTTGCCAGAGGGGACGACCTGGATGCCAGAAACATCGATGCCGCGGCTGGCGAGGAAATCGGTGTGCTCCTGAGGCCAGTCGCCACCGACGACGCTCACCAGTTTCACAGGGGTAAAGAAGCGGGCAGCCAGGGAAAAATGGCTGGCGGAACCTCCCAGCAAATTCTCTTTTCGGCCCCAAGGAGTTTCCACGGTATCGATGGCAATCGAGCCGACAACGAGCAAGGACATGGCGTAATGAGGGGGGAAGGTGGAGGGCGGAAGGGGGAAGGAAAGATCACGAATTGCGGATTTTCGCTTTTCAATCGGCGGGCCGCAATCCCCAATTCAATTTCCGGGGGGCAGGCTATCGGACAAAGGCGACGTAGTAAAAGGTCCAGCCTGTGATCGCGGTGATGATCATGTCGAACGCGGCAAGGCGGGCCCAACGGAGATGGAACGCGCTGTGCGAGTTCGGCGCTGGCGGGTTCGGAAAATTCAGCAGCGCTCGAATGATGACAATCGGCCAGAGGATCGTCGCGCTGACGGCGAAAACCAGATGGATGCTCAGGGCGATCCAAACGTCAGTGGAAGCCCGGGCGTGGAGCGCACCCGCGGCCCGCTCTTCCCAGCCGAAAACTCGGACATCGACTTCAAAGGCAATCACCGCCACCAACAGCACCAGGCCCAAAACGACCTGGACCCACTTGTGAAGTTGATATCGCCGACGATACTTGACTTGGTAGATACTCCACGCCAGAACAAGGACGACCACCAGCATGGCCACCACGAGCACATCGAGCATACAGGAAGCTCGCGTACCGAGAAAGCCATCCAAACCGGGATAGTCGACCACATCCATCTGGAGGAGAATAGCAGAAAGAGTGCAACACCGAAACGGGACTCGGGAAACAAGGAGCGAGCGTAGTTTGCGAGCAGACAATTGGCCGAGTGGCGGAATGGCAGACGCTACGGACTTAAAATCCGTTGAGGGGTAACCCTCGTGCGGGTTCGACTCCCGCCTCGGCCACTGCCCTAGTTCTGTGCGCACTGTATCTATCGAATTTCCCGCATGTTTCGCGTTCTTTGTTTAGTGTAGAGGACGCGGTGTAATCACAGGGGAACGCTGACTGCAAGGCCTGGTGCAAGGCCGCTGTGCGAGCATCCGTGCTCCCACCCGTTGCTGCATCCAAGTGTGCCTCGGTCACTTGCAGATAGTGCTCGACCGCCACAGCATGGCTATTGCCAATCCACTTGCAGACCACGTGCATTGGAAACTCTTCGGCTAGTTCCGTTTCCCGAGAACTGCGAAGATTCTGGAACAACTTAGGGAGATCGACTTCCGTCGCCCGTCCGCTGTTACGAATTGCAGAACCGGATTACCCTTCCGATGACCGCGGAAACGCACCCTCCACGTCACGGCCGACGAGGCGGAGGCAGTGCTTCAATGGGGCCGCGGTCGCATGACCGCGGAAACATCTCCCACACCAACCGAAATGGAAAGGCCCGAATCGCTTCAATGGGGCCGCGGTCGCATGACCGCGGAAACAGCCCTCTCATAACTTCTGAATTGCCAATGAGCTAGGACGACTACCGCGAGCAGCCAGGTCCACTTTGTGCATCCGTTAGTCATATCAATAAGCATTGTCATTGGAAAGCAAGACGCGGCAAGAACTTGACACCTGCGAGCGACACCCGGGATTCTCCACCGCACCTTGCCGCTCGCAACCCGAAATCATGTAGAAATTCCTCACGATAGGTCGTCAGCTAGCGAGTCACGAAGACAGGATAGGCTGCAATTTCACCTGTCAGTAAACGAGCCAACAATCTCGTTTGGATCTCCAAGAGTCGTCGATAATTCACACGATAGCCGAATAGCGGGTGCGTAACTAGAGAGTCCATCCGTTGCTCGTACGCGCGGAAAAAGGCCTTCCGCCCGTCTGGACGCAATGCTACCGCCTCGCCAGTGCGGATGAAATCCGACGGCGTGACCATTCGAGTATTGATTGCCGACAACACTACCGAATCGGCTATAAGTGGCCGAAACGGTTCCATCAAGTCAAGCGCCAGTGCCGCACGGCCAAACCGAGGCTGATGATAGAATCCCAAATAGGGATCAAAGCCAACCGCATGGCACACGAGGGTCAAATCCTTGGCTAGCACGCTGTAGGCCAAGGAAAGTAGCGCATTTACTGGGTCGCGGGGAGGCCGGCGATTGCGGCGCAAGAAGTCAAACGTGAATTCGAGCGGCTGGCCATTCGATACTCCGTCAGAATCGTCGATTTTGATCATGCCGGCGAAATGTTCGAAGTAAACCCTGGCCGCGCTCCCTTCGATCCCCAGCAATTCTTCCAACGCGTTAGCATTCTCTGCTTGTTTCTGCATACACTTGAGAAACGCGAGCGGGCCTGTGGGTGGTTCGATGTGATTCCGCTGCAACATGGTTCGCTGATTGCGAATCTTACCGGCAACCAATGAGCGAGATAGCCGCAGACAAAAGGAAGGTGCGTCGGCCAGACGAAACTGATCGCGACGGAGATACACATTGCGGACGCCAAGCCCATGCGTGACGCCGTAGAACCAGCCACCCATCGAGAAATAGGCAATGGGCACCTCGCCTTCACACAACGCCTGCACAGCCTGGGTAGACATTTGGATATTGCCGAACAGGTTCACCTGGCACGTCTCGCCGATGCGCACTTCTTGAACGACCTTTTCCTTTTCTTTGACCTTAAGCACATTGCCCGACTTGCCGACGTAGAGCCCTTGCGCGTTCAAATAGAGCGGCCGCAAGTCGTCACGGGCGGCGACCAAGCGGCGCGGCTCCTTGCCATTTTGGTCGCCGGGCGTACTGGACAGTCCAATATCAAACAAAGTTCGCTGTTGCGAGCGGTCGTTTTCGGTCGAGGCGGTGCGACAGCTCCAGGTTTCATCCGGGAGGCAAACGCCAACCAGCGAGCAACGCGGGCATTTCGGGCTATCCACCAGTGGCGGCGGAATCTGGTTGGACTCGGCAGTCGCCCGCGCGTTGGCCAAGGCCTGCAACGTCTGTGAAACCAGGGCCTCGTCGATCGGAATTCGGACCCGCTGTTTCGTCGACACATAGTAAATGACACCTTCTTCGCAGCCATAACCGTTGTCGCGCAGCACCAGGCCCTGAGCGGCTAACTGCACGCGGTCCGCGTCCCATGCCTCCAGTTGGCCGGTGTCGGCGTTCTTGCGCGGCGCGCCACGCTTGTAGTCGACCGGCGTGACAATGCTCTCTGAGACTTCGATTAGGTCGAGCTTGGCAATCAGGCCGTGCGTGTCGCTCGATAGCGTGACAGAGCGCGAGTGAAGCTTGTCTTCCGGCGTCAGTTCCTTGGCCGGCACCAGCTCGTCTTGGCTGTCGTCCAGCTTGGCGTGCCGCAAGGCACCTTCGACCGTTTCGCGATTGTGAGCAAACACGCCTTCGACCCACTCGTAGTAGAAGAGCCGTGGGCAGTAAACGAACTCGTTGAGCATCCGGGCCGGCAGATAGTCGGGCGTTTCGACTTCGTTCATCTGGGACACACCTTTCTAACAAGGATGGCGTCCATGCGCGACAAACATTCCTCTCCCACTGGGCGAGGTTGGTGAGGGAACACGATTCAGACAACGATGCAGGGGGCACTGATCGGCGAATACGGCTGCCCCAGCGCGGTGATTACTCGCTCGCCCCGCCCTTCGCTCGGCCCCAGGTTGACAAACAGCACTTGGTCTTCGTTGTGCTTAATGATCTCTGAAAGCGTATGCCGGCACTTCGCCAAATCGATCGGCGTAAATTGGCACTCAAAGATCGAGTATTGGAGGTGGTCGCCAAAGTCCCGCATGGTCTTGCAGACCTTGCGGAGGCGCTTGTCGTCGCGGATGTCGTAGCAGACAAGATAAGTGTTTCGCATGGACGAAGCTCCCAGAGCGAAGAGCGTCCATGCAACGACAGTATCAAAGCATAGCCCGCCAAAAGCGGGGTGCGGTTATGCCATTTATGATAATTGGGCCGCCGCGGGAATCAACAGTTTGCCTCGGCAACAGCTGCCATCAACCCGAACCCGCAGTGGCGGCCAGCGCCGAGGGTAATTGGACCAGGTATGGGATGATCGAATGTAACGCGGACATGAACGGCCGTCTTGCCATCGAAACGTTTCGGGCGGTAATATCCGCTGCGCTTCTTCTCGCGGTCGTAGCGATGGGCGCTTAGGCAGTTCTTGAGGAACGGGACCGCTTGCCAGACGAACCTGCACGGCGTTTCGATGCCCGCCCGCTTCAGCGCCTTGCAGATCAACTCGTCATGATTCGAGACTTTCTCGATCGTGCCGGTTTCCTCATTCTTCCGATCGGCCTTCTTGGCGTGTTCATCGAGGATCACCGGCGTGACAGTCTCCCATACGCGCGATGAACCGAGATAGCACTTGGCGATGAACTTGCCCGTCGGCGGCTTGAACGACTGCAGCTCCGCTCGATAGTTCGCCGGCACGACCGAATCGGCCTCGCACGAATCCTCCCCTTCATCGCGTTCGGGGATCAACTCGCGCCCATCAATCGCGCGGATGACGCGCGCCAATTCCTGATCCATGCCGATGGGCGCAACGAGCATCACGTTGCGGATCATCGCGTCGGCGTGTTCATGCCCGATCGACGGCAGCGGGACATAGGAAATCTGTCTGTGATCGTCCCTGGCCGGCTCATTCTTGCCGCGAACAAATCGACTGACGAACTCCGGATCATAGCCAGCGGCCTGACACGACCTGATCGCCAACGATCGGGTCATCGCGGCGATGTGCATTAACTTGGCATTCGGATACCGGGCGGGGTCTTCGCCGTTAGGAGCAACGAGCTTGAAGACGGCATACGGGCGACCGATCGGCCGCTCGGTGCTGGTGTAGAGGACGCGGTCGAAGACCTTTGGCTTATCCACGGTTTTGAGCGGCTTGCCGTGCTCGATGCGCTTCATGGCTGTTTCATGACAATGGCGAAGGTCGCACAGCGTGCATTCCTTCATCTCATCGTCATATGTCGGCACGCGCAGGGTCTCCTCGAACGACCCGCCACCTTCCTTCGGATACCAACGAATGCCCTTAAGTTTCTGCAACTCCGCTTCACCTGCCAGTCGCGAGTCAGCAAACGCCATGTCGATCCCCCAGCCGAGCGTGGTCAGACTCCGCGCGGCCTTCTCAATGTCGCTCGTCGGACAATCTGTCTTGCCGGCGATGTCCCACACATAATGCACCTCCGGCTTCTGGCCCGGTTCGAGCAGAAACAGCGTCGGCTCCGTGTGTTTGGCGGTCAGGCGTTCTTGTCGGTCGAACCTCTTGTCGCCGTCATTATTAGGAACGAAACGGGTGATCGCCTGCCCGTACTTCGACCGGGGCGCGATGATGATCGGCGGATCAAGCGTTTGCAGCCATTCCAATGACTTGCCCACGGCGGTGTCGAGTTCCCCGCGCCGCCCGACACCCGCCACCAGCGCCTGAAACAACCGAAACGGTGACGGCGGCCACTCCGGCGGCCCACCCCGATCGAGCAGGCCGTGATAACGGTCGTCGAGAAAACGCACAGTGAGGAGGAGGTGGGTCATTGCGCTGGCTCCGAAGCAGCCGGGTTTGGAGCATCAGTGGGTTGGTCCTCCGCTGACGGAAGGACAATTTTCAACGCCTCAACTTTGCCCTTGGCAGAATTGTTGCCATTGAGAACGGCAAGGATGTTCTCGTGGATTGCCCTCAGTTTATCGGTGTCCGCTGGATTCTCGTTGAGGTGAGTACGGAGCTTGTCGGCATCAGCGTTTAGGTCTTTCTCTTTGTTCTTGGTCTTCACCTTCCCAATAAGCGTTCGTAGAGTCTCGATCGGATCTCCTTGTTTGTCACGCTTCTTCTTCTCGGCCTTGTACGTCTCAAGCGTCTTCTTTGTAATCGGTCCGAGCTTCCGAACTTTATTGCGCTCAGCGCTGCTCAACTTTCCCTTTGAGTCTGTTAGCCCGAGGAACTCTTCTGCCACGTCCTTTTCAAACCTCGCATCCAGATAATCCTTGCTTTCGAAAGGAATTTTCATCGCCTCAAAAAACGCTTTCGCTTTCGCCTCGGCAAAGGTCGTTACATCGGTCCTATCCAACTTAATGGATTGATCCTCCTTCCTATGGCACACAAGGGAAAAGCGATCACCAACGATACGCAGGTTGCAGCCTTCCCGAAGGTTGAGATCCGGGTCTGACGTCGCTGCGACAAGGGCGAGGGCCAAGATGTATTCCCTCATCGCTTTTGTGCGCGCGGCAGATTGCTCAATGGCCTCCTCGATAGCTTTCTTGTACACTTCCTTCTGCTCGTCCTTCGCATAGTCATCAGGTGTGGGCACTGTGACATTTGCTCGGAGTTGGCGAAGAGCGACAAGATTAATCTTGATCGTACGAACAAGTTTTTTCGGATCGGTCAGCCGAACGCCACCGAGTGTCTGGCTCGCAAGTGCGTACTTCATGCCTTCAGAGGAAAGCGGGTTGCTGTCACCTTCGCCGACATCAAGTTCTTCCTTGATTGCACCGACCGCGACGTAGTCGACCGCCGGGATGAATGTTGCCGAACGGGTCAAGGGCCGGACATTTTCCGCACGCACACTGGCCTTGATGATGCGCTGGAGCTTCGTTTGCGTTGATCGAGAATCCCAAGCTCCGTAGAGCAGAGAAGTCGGTGCGAGCGAGGCAAGTAGCGAGTGGTCGCCGATATCGGCTCGCTGGAACGCCTCGTGAAACTCAGCGGCGAGACTCGAAAGACGAACGACCGCATCACCTGCCCGATGCCCCGCGTCGAGGATGTTGACCGCCGTGCCATTGACGTCGATGATAATCTGCGGCACCAAGTTCTTCAGCGCCTCAGACTTGAAGAGCGGCTCGCTTCTGTTGCCGTCGGATTGGACACTGTCGATCTCACAGACGTTTTCGCCATTGGGTGGCCCGTCGAGATTATAGACCGACTGCTGCTGTTCTTGCTTTGTCTCCTTTTTCTCTTCGGCTTCGGCGGCATTGTTACTGGACGCCTTGCTTCTGGACTTCAGATACGTCGGAGGAAAGATGACCGGGTTCTCTGCATCATCGGGCGCGAGTTGTTGCTTGACGATGATGGCAACCACGTCGTCTGCTAAGAGAGTTGAAACGAACTCCGCAGATGGGAGTTTGCGCGGTGCCGGTTCTTCCCGCTGCATGGCGTCAGCTTGTTTCTCAGACATCTGTATTCCTTTCGAGCGTAGCTGTGGAAAAGGTTTTGTGTTTGCGTTGGTCGGTACGGAAGTAGTTGTCGAAGACGTAGCTACCCAGGCTCGGCCAGGGCACGATGCCGCAGGTGACTGCGCCGACGAGGTTGGCGGGCAGGCCGGGATCGTCAGGGGATGGCTTGGTCCAGACGGTGTATCGCGATTGGTTGGCCGTATCAGTGACGGCAGGCCGGGCGCGTTGCAGGCCGATGAAGCAGAGGGCTTCAAGCGCGGGGCAGCATTCGCATTCCATCTTGTGCGTGTCGGACGAGAAGCCGCTGTCGAGCGGGTGGGACTTGTTTCCTCGCCGTGGATCGAAGTAGAAGGGTTCTCGCTTCTTCGGTTTGACTTTTCGGGGTTTCTTTCCCTCGGTCGGCTGCGTGGGTGCTTTGACCGGATCAAATACAGCGCGGAGGTCATCGAGAGGCATGTTGCTAGCGGGATTGATGGCGGCCAGCATGGCGCGGAGAATAACCCGATCCTTCATCGAGCCAGCCCACGGCTTGAGCGACTTGTCACTCCACCAGTCAAGCGAGATCGATGTCCGTCCGTCGGCCGATCTCAGTTCAAATGGCTTGAATGGTGGCTCTTTCTCTGAATCTTCAGATTGATCGTCGTCGTCCTTTTCCTGCAATGGATCTTCCAATGCTTTATCTACCCATGTCTTGAGCGTGCGTGCTCCCTCAAGCAACTCTGCTAACGAATTCGACGGATCGACGGTGAGAACGCAGAATTGCCGCCGTTCAAACCACCCCTCCGCCCCCGGCCAAAGCCGGTCAGCGAGTTCGAGCAATCCGCAGCAGGCGAAGAACTGGCCGGGATTGGTCAGGTCGACCGGAATTTCGATGTTGGGTTTGCAGTCGGTCATATATCCGGTCCTCCATGTTCGCCCCAATCTTGACCCCTCCCGTCAATCGCGCGATAATGAGGACATGGTGATCTCTGGACACGTGCACAATGGCGTCGTTGTGTTGGATGCCCCCGGCTCGCTCCCCGAAGGCGCGGCCGTGACGGTGATTCCGCGCTCCAAGCCCTTGATCCGCGTCGCCAAGAACCAGAAGCGAGTCGAGTTTCCCCTCGTTCGGTCCGGCAAGCCGGGAAGCATTCATCTGACGAACGCGATGATTGGCGAAATACTGGATGAGGAAGATGCATCTTCCTGACATCAATTTCTGGCTGGCGCTTGCCATCGAATCGCACGAGCACCACAATCCGGCTAACGAGTGGTTCGAGTCTGCTCCACCGCAAAGCTGTTGCTTTTGTCGCGTGACGCAGATGGGCTTTCTGCGGCTGGCAACCAACAAGAAGACCTTTCCGGACGACGCTCTTACGATGGTCGAGGCGTGGAACGTTTTCGATGAAGCTCTCTCGGACCATCGCGTTGCTTTCGCTGAAGAACCCGTTGACCTCGAGCTTGTTTGGCGCAATATGACGCGGCGGGCAACATACTCGACGAACGTTTGGACTGACGCCTATCTGGCGGCCTTTGCACAAGCCACCGATTTCGAGGTCGTGACCTTCGATCAGGGCTTCCGCCAATTTCAGAGCATTCGCTGCACGATCCTGCCTTAGCGAAACGGGGGGCGGGTGTTCGCTCATTGCTGGCCTCCCTCCAATTCGTCGATTTCTGTGACCTCTTCGTCCGCGCTGGCTAGCGCATCGGCGCAGCGGAGCAGGTTCTCCAGCCACGCCAACTGCCACCAACCGTACTTGCGCTGGAGCCGCGCGAACCGACGAATCGATTCGGCGTGGATTTCGTCGGACCGCGACTCGCAGTCGGGGTCGAAACCTCCTTTCGGGAAATGCGGCCGTCCACGACCGTGATGCGTAGCAATCAGGTGCGCCGCCAGATCGAAGACATCTTGATTGACTGATTTTCCGTCATCGTCAAGAAGTTTGGCGGCTCTGAACGCGTCAGTGAATTCGCGGAGCGACCCAAACTCATGGCGATAACCGCGAGAGTCACGGCGCATCTTTTCGCCTGATTTTCCCAGAGGGGGTTCGTCCGGTTTACGACCCGCACAGCGCTGCCAGCGTTCGCGGTCTTTGCCGTGATCGTGCCATGCGGCGGCGAGTTTCACGGCCTGCCATACTGGATCGTCACACTGCAATCCAAGTTGTTTTAGGATTAAGCAAGAACAACGACAGACGCTATCGACGTGGCCACGCTTGTCGCCATTGTCATGCAGGTATTGTCTTACTGTGCCCCACTCAAGCTTTTCGCGCCGTGAGACATAGCTCACAAGGCGAACGGTCTGCTCGTCATCGGATGCGAGTTCGACAACGAAACGGGCAGGTTTGCCAGGTTTCGTTCCACCACCGATGATACGACGTTCAGGTTCGCCATCTTCGGTTTTGGCGACGATTTCACGCTGTCGCGGTAATTCTTTTACGGCGTCAGCGACATCGGGGGCGACGAGCCGGAGATTGGCATTGGCGTGCCGGGTTTGTTCGTCGGCGTCCTTCGCATCCTCCGGCTTCCTCGGCGCCGCGGCGTCGAGCAAGCCGATTCCCCGTTCAATCCCGCCAAACGATGCGGGAAGGATGAGATCGGCGTTGCGAATGGATTCCATGTTCTTTCGGTCCAGTTGATTGATGACATCAGCGACTGTGACGCGTTTCAACCCGGCTCGATCGACAACGATTAACCTCTTGCCCACATCGGATTTCTGGTTGCCGTCGAGTTTATCCCATCGGTCCAGGAACCACTTTGCGGCAAAACTCGTCGGCACTGACAACGTTTCGTGCGTGAGAATACGATGAGTGTCGAACCACTCTTCAATTTCTTGGAGATCGAATTGCTCGAAACCCTCTAGATCAAGTTCCGCCCGCCAAGCAATTGTGGTCTGCGGTAATTCGTCGGCGATCCCGCGCAGCCACGGACCGACTGCGGGCCGGCCGGGCATGGGGGCGGTGATGCTGGTCATGCTCCAGGCGTCGAGGAGAATGTCGGTGAGTGGGACGGTGGTCGGTTCGGGAGAGCAAGCGTTTTCGTAGGCGGACTTGCCGTTGTCGGCCTTCAATGTCCATGCGTCAGACGCCTTGAGTGCGGCTAGGTTCTTCGGGCTGACATCACCGTCTTGAATGCATTGCAGCACGTTAATGGTGTTGGCGATGGCCAGGTCGAGTCCCTCCAGCTTCTTCGGCTTGCCGTCTTTTTCCTTCTTCGGGGGTTCGGCGAAGAGGTGAATCCGGGCATCGCCCAACCCGCGGCGGTTGACGCGACCAAGGCGCTGAATGAGCGAATCGATCGTCGTGGCATCGCAGACCATTTGATCGGCATTGAGGTCGAAGCCAACTTCGCCGGCGCTGGTGGAGACGAGGAATACGGGTCGCTGGTTTGGACAGTCGTATGGATTCTCGTCACCGTCAAAGAAGCGTTTCAGAACAGGCTTCTCGATGAGTTTGTCACGTTCCAGGCCACGCATTGTGCCAGTGAGAACTTCGACTGAATCGGAGTAAGGCCCCGGTTTCGTTTTCGTTGATTCGTGTTTGCGGATCGCCTCCGCAATTTTCGTCGCATAATCGGGTTTGCTGACAAAGACGACAATGCGCGTGCCGCGAAGCGCGTTATTTTCGGCCAACTTAATGGCTTCGCTGGCAAGCTTGTCGGTTAGTTTGTCCTTTTCCCCAAGTGGCGTAATTGTCAGATGCTTCTTGGCGCCATAGCGTTCGCGAATCGCGTCGTCGGCAAAATCATCAGTGCGAGCGTCGAAATCGCCTTTCAGCCAGAATGGATCGCTATCGGAATCGGTCTTACTCGTCGCGGACATGCGGATTACCTTGATCGGAGCGCCACATGGCTTTTCGCACCGGTCTTTCTGAAATCGCCCGTCGCTGCCGATGTCCCGGATGAGCTTCTCAAACGGTTTGGACAGGTGCGCCTCGTCGAGCACCAGCAGCGAATCCTGCCCGAGCAGGCCGGCTTCGAGGGGGCGGCGTTTGTAGCTGGAGCGGTAGCCGGAGAACAGCAAGGCCGAGCCGATGAGATCGACCGTGCCGATGATGATCGCGGGCCGGGAAGGATCGCGCGACCATTCGCGGTTGTCGGCGAGCTGGCCGCGGAGGGTGGAGATGGCGAGCTTGTCCTTCCCGAACTTGCACCGAAGTCGCTCGGCAAGATCAGTGGCTTGATCGACGACGGTTCTGCGGTCGACGACGTAGATTAGGCGGGTCGGTATCCGATTGCCGAGTTGCTCGCGGGCAATAAGCCAGATCGCCATCACCATCGTCTTTCCCAAACCGGTGGGAATGTCGATCACGGGCGGCAGGTCACCCCGGACGAAATGCTCCTTGTAAAGCCGCGTCTGCCATGACAGGGGCGCATTCCCCGTCAGCGCCCGAAACAGATTGGCGAATCTGTCGTCCATAGCCCACACGCTCCCGCGGTTCGATGAGTGGACACCAGTTTACCGCTAGCAACGGGTGGCCGCAACCGCCACCTCGACAATGTGATGAGTTGTTTGGACGCGTGAGGGGGATGGCGAAGTGGTCCCGTTTCTCACGGTAGAGTTCTGCTTCAGCCCGCTGGGAGCAATGGTTTCTAGGAGTGTGCGATTGGCAGCGACTAGGGTTTGCTCGGCAGGACTCCGTCGAGAGGCGACAAGTCGGCCATCGGTCCAGATTACTTTTGGGCCCAAGTGAATAAGTGAATAAAAAAAGGACGAGATCGAGGTGTTATCGCCGGCGCCCGCTTAAGCTTGACACCCCAGGCGTCCCCGGCAGCCCTAGCCTAGCCAACGCCCGCTAATGCTAAGAACCTATCCCAGAACCTTAGGAATTTCGCCAGAGGATGTGGGCAAACACGAGATGCAACAGCGCTTCATAGTTGGCGGCTTTCTTTTCCCACCGCACGAGGATGCGGCGGTAGCGATTGAGCCACGAGGCGAT
>JBGSUJ010000131.1:0-5458 GCA_041753435.1 Pirellulales bacterium
CGTCGGAAATCGCCCCAATCGATTCGAGCCCCGACGTGTCAAACGGCGGCCCAAACCCCAGGCCCTACTCCTCAAACCACGTGCCGAGTACAAACGATATGCAGCGTAGGGACTTACGAAAGTTCAAGTGCCATTCGCCTCCGACCCCGATTGCACGGATCAGCACCAAACGTTGCTGAGGATAAGCGCGAAATCGGCGGCTGAGTCGCCTCCCACAGAAATCGCACCAATTCAATACAATAATTGATCGGCCCTGGGAAAGAATCGCTTAGTATTTGCCGAACGTTCGCCGGGTTGGTAGGATACAGGGTGCCTTGCCTGCTGTCGACTTCTGGGCAGGCAACCGTCCTGGAATCGTCAGATTCGGCGGGCTGAAATTTACAAACCCTGGCTTAGTTCGAGCCGAGACGTGTCATGCGTGGTTGCAGTGTCCAGCGCTGGAGTTTGAGCCTGGGCCGTTGGGTCGGGGTTCACGTTCGGATCCATATCTTTCTCCTACTTTTTGCCGTGCTCTCGCTGGCTTATATGCCGGCCGATTTATTTTGGCCTGCTTTTCTAACGCTGGCTGTCGCATTGGGGAGTTTGTTGCTACACGAGGTGGCCCACGCACTGGCGGCGAATCGCGTGGGCGGCAAGGTGGACTCGATCATACTCGGGCCTGTCGGCGGGCTCGTGACGCCCCGCGTGCCAGATGAGCCAGAAGTCCAGTTGTTCGTAGCGCTCGCAGGGCCGATCATGCATTTGAGTCTGGTCGTCGTTGCCGCGGTGGGGCTGGCGCTGTCGGGAAACAGCGACATTCTGTCGCTGCTCCACCCGTTTCCACTGAGTCTGATCGACGACAACACTCCGATCTGGATTCTCCTGGGCAAGTTGACGCTCTGGATCAACTGGATGTTGATGCTGCTAAATTTGCTGCCAGCTTATCCGTTTGACGGTGGCCCAATCTTCCGGGCGATGCTTTGGCCGGCGCTGGGCCGGCGGACTGCCCGGGTCGTCACGAGCCGGGCGGGGATGGTGCTCGGCGCGTTGATTGCAGCGGCGGCCTTTCTGCCATTCAGCGAGCCGGAACTTGACCGGATCGCCTTCGTGAAGTTGCCGCTCGTCATGCTGGGCATCTTTGTGTACTTCAGTGCTCGGCAGGACTTGGTATGCGACTGGAGCGAGGAGCTCTTCGACGAAGTCTCTGGATATCGGGTGAACAGCGATGGGCTCGATTTGCTGGAGCCCGTGGAACTTGAAGAGGATGGGGAAGAGGCGGTGCTAGTCGAGCATCAACTGCGCCAGGGCGAGCCACGTGAGCAGCGGCGGCAGGCTCAAGAAGCCTACGAAGACGCCCGGGTAGACGATATTCTGGCCCGGCTTCACGATTCGAGCCTGGCACAACTCTCGCGGGAAGAAATCGAGATTCTGCATCGCGCCAGCGAGCGCTATAAGCAGCGGTTGAACCTAGTCGACGGCGAGTAGCACGCGCCGGCTGGTCGACAGGCTGCCGACGGACTGCGTGTGTCCGTGTTTCACTGGAACACCGTGCGTCTGCAAATTCTGAGGCGGTTCGCCTTGATACACTCGGTTCAATCGGCTCAAGCGGAGTTTCGTGCACAGACAGAAGTAGCGAATCGTCTGGGATGGACGTTAGGCGGCTCCCAAAGATATGCCGCGGGGTATGTTTTCAATGAATCCGGCGGAGCAGTTCGGCTTGCTCGCGCAACCCTTTCTGGAAACTGCCTTGAGCCGGGCGATGGGCATTTGCAAACAGTGTGGAGACGCCGCAACGTGGCCACGATCTACCAAGAACACAGGGGCAAGGATACCACTGGCTTGCTCGAAGCGTTCCCGCGCTCGGGGACGAATGTTCCGCCTCCGCGATCGATGCGATCCGAGGCACAGCGGGTTGTCTCGGCCATTGAGCGGGCGCTAGAGCAATCGTTCGCCGTTGTCGACCCGTCCACAGGCGATTTGATTCAAACGCCCGTGGGCGGGATATTGGGCGATTGGTCCTCGCGATTAGGAGTGCTGGAAGAAATTGCGCGGCGCGGGCGGCCAGAAATTGTGGATGAAGTTTCGCCATTGTTCATGCTGGCAATTCCGTTGCCCGCGGATCCCCTCGACCGGCCACTGATGGCAATATCGATCTGTATTACAGAGTCGATCCGAGACGAATCACAAATCAAGGCGGCGGCTACGGCGTTTGATATATCATCGGACCTCTTGTTTCGCTGGGCTCAATCGCGGATTCCATGGCATCCCAAGGCCGCATTACAAATGTGTCAGTTGCTGGTCGAAAAAACGACCGGCCAGCAACAATCACTACAACTCAAAAGGCAGGTGGCGGATATATCGTCGCACCTGCTTAATACCTTTGAAGAAATTACCCTGTTACATCGACTCACGGAGCACTTGTCACTTTCAAAAAGCGTAGCAGCATTGTGCGAGTTGTCGGTGCGGTGGCTGGCGGAGGTGATTCCTGCCCGCTGTGTGGCGATCAAACTGAATCAGGAAGTGAATGTCCAAGATCGGCACTCGGTGGGCGAGCATGCCGAGCAGGGGCCGATGCTAATCAGCCACGGCGATTGCCCGCTCGAAGTGGCCGACTTCGAGAAATTCATGGAGCGGCTCGGCCCGCATGTAGCCACCGAACCGCTTGTACTCAATCGTCTGGCAACCAGTTCGCCGACGTGGTTTTACCCGAATGTCCGCGAGTTAATCTCGGTGCCGATCCGGGAGGGAGACCACCTTTTCGGTTGGTTGATTGCTTTCAACCACACGGCTGCGGGCGATGTCGCCAATAGCGAGGTCGAGTTTGGTACGGTAGAAGCCACCTTGATGTCGAGCGTGGCCACGATCCTGGGCATTCACGGCGGCAACATTACGCTTTATCAGGAACAAGCCGACTTTTTTGCGAGCGTCGTGCGGGCGCTGACTTCCGCCATCGACGCCAAAGACCCCTACACTTGCGGTCATAGCGATCGGGTCGCGCGGCTGTCGGTTTGTTTGGCCCGCCGGATCGGCTGCACGGACGAAGAGCTCGACACGGTTTATCTCTCAGGCTTGTTGCACGACATCGGCAAGATCGGCATCGACGATAATGTGCTCCGCAAGCCCGGCGCGCTGACCGAAGCGGAGTTGGAGCACATTAAGACGCATCCTCAGCTCGGCTACAAAATTCTCGACGGGGTCAAACAACTCGATAAGGTGCTGCCCATTGTCTTGCACCACCATGAAGCGTGGGATGGCGGAGGCTATCCTGCCGGACTCAAGGGGGAAGAGTGCCCACGATTGGCACGGATTGTGGCGGTAGCGGACTCGATCGACGCGATGTCGAGCGATCGACCCTACCGCAAAGGCATTCCAGACGAAAAGCTCGATAAAATTCTCCGCGAAGGCGCCGGTCGGCAGTGGGATGCTCAAGTGATCGAAGCCGTCTTCCAAGTCCGCGACGAGATCCGCAGGATTGGCGCATCGGAGCAGGAGCCGCTGTCGCTAGAAGTGGGCCGCTGGAAGCCGACGCACAAAGCATCCGTACTCTCGTAGGTTCACTTTTAGCCGCCACTTGTCTTTTTTGCATGCGGCGGGTTATTTTGAATTGTATGGCCAAGCAGGAATCCAACCGCGAAGACCTGCTTCGTGAAGCGACAGCCTTGGTGGAACGCATTGAGTTGGCAACGGGCACGGGTGGTGGCAGTCGGTCGGTGGTGTTGGGTTTTCGCTCAAACGGTGCGTTGAGCGTCTATTTTTCTGCTGATCTGGCATACCATTTTAATTCGCAGGGCGAATTGCGTCGTGCTTTCGTCGGCGGGCGATTGATAAAGGCCGAGCAGGGCACACTGGTAGCGCTGGAACGCGTGCGTAGAGAAGCTGAGGTTCAGCTTCTGCGCCAGCCGCTAGAGAAGGAGCAGCAAGCGAGTTTTATGGCAGTAATGCAGGAAGAACTGCGGTGGTTACGTCAATTTGGAGCCGGCGGTTTGCTGACCGTTGTCGGTCAAGTTCCGGCCGATGCCAACGTGCTTGGCCGTACGCTCGATTGGGTGACGCGGCATGCAGAAATCCAAGTGGCCGAATCACCCCATGCGACTTAACAGCCGGTTGGAAACCTCAATTTCTTGACTGTGACTGTAGCCGGCCTCTCTATGGCCGGAAAAATCAACGTTCACAGACCCCAGCACTAGATATTTGAATCGGCCGTTGTCCTGAGCGAGCGCATCCCGCGCGCCATCCGGGGACCACGCGGCAACCCAGGGACAGCGGCACCCCCGCGTAACCCGGATTGCACCCGCCTCTGAGAGGGTCCGTTCCTGGACGGCTTCGTAGCGGCTGTTGTCCCGCACCCGGCAGACGTAGCTGCTGCCGACTGCGTGGATCTCATTGAACAAGGTGAACTGCGCGTACCAGCGCTCCATCAGATGGCAGTGGTCCGCCTCTTAATGCGCACGCAGCACGTTTTTTCGCCGTTCTTGCCGCTCGTGACGTCGATCCTGGTCGGGAAGCCGCGGTCGACTTCGAAGTGGGTGTGGAGCCGCCAGACGGAGCGTGAATCGCCATTCTTCGTTTTCAGGCAGGCCGCCTCGGCGATCGTCGAGAGCGTTTCGACGATGCTGTCATCCATCGCCGTCACGACGTGCTTCACGAAGTCGTCGGACCGGTTCCGCGACGGCTTCACTTCGGCCGCCATCTCGCCGATGATCTGGCGGAGCCGCTCGGGGTCGAACACATTGGTCGCTTCGGAGAGTGAGCCCAGCGAAGAGCGTCCGCAGCCGAGCGTCTGCTGCACGTTCTTCAGTTCCGACGCTTGCTGCAACGCCCGCAGCGAACGGATGCACGGGTTGAATAAGAAGAGCAGCACCGAAGAGCAACACTGGTCCATGAAGAGTGCGATTGCCGGCCTTGTCGCGCTGGCAACCCACCTCGTGCTACCGCTCGAACAGCGGCCAGAGCTGGCGAAAACACTTGAGGCCCTGGACGTCTTCTTCGCGAATCGTACTACGCTTGTCGTTCGCCATGAGCCTAACATGCGCGAACGAAATTCACAGCGCAAGTCAAACAAGTCAAGCGCAAATGGCGTGCCGAACAGGCGTGGAATGTCCCCAAAACACATTAAAAACTTACTGGAGGTCCCACTTATTCTCCGCTACGCGTTGGGCACAATTTATCTTGGGTGTTCCCATCCAATAACCCTTCCTCTGAGGCGAATGCCAGGATAGCTGGCGATGTTGCCGGCTTTGTGTCCACTTCGCTGGTCCAACTAAAGGAGGAAAGTATGTTCCAATTTCCATTGTTTGTAGCCCTCCGCGGTGGCGCACTGGGCGCCTTTTCGGCCGTGCTGCTCTTAGAGTCTATCCGAAAAAGATTTGCAGGTTTTTGTGAGGTTTTAAGCCGCTCGGGCTCGGTAGCGGAATTGTCGCTCGTCGGCCGGCGCGAGCCGCCGGAGCATGAGATGCGTTTGGCTGACTTGAATCATGGC
>JBGSUJ010000132.1:0-54648 GCA_041753435.1 Pirellulales bacterium
CCTCACGCAAAATCCGGCGTTCCTTCGCCGTCAGCCGCACAATATACTTCTTGTTCATGGGACACCTCCGTGTTGCCGGAAGTCTCCCACATTCTTCAATCTTCACCAACCCGAACTTCTAGCTGTGACCGGGCACTAGCCCAACCGGGGTTTATTTCCGAACTTCTGGTGGATTGGATGCGCCGGACTCGACAAATGTGACGAATCACGCAACGCTCGTTGCGGGAATAATGATTGGACAAGCGGGTGTAGCGACAGGTGCTCAACTTCATTCAGCGGCATTGGGTGGTGGTGCCGACGACGTTGATATTGCACTTACATTGAATCGTCTAGCCACACTTGGCGGAGGCAACGTGCGGGCAATCAATATGAGCTTCGGGCGTGGTCTGGGATTCTTTGAGAATCCTGACGGAGGCTCACATCTAACATCCTTCGTTGATTGGTCGGCCAGACAACATGATGTATTGTATGTTGCGTCGTGGGCCAATGAAGATAGTGAAACGCCAAGCACTCCCACTGACAATCTTAATGGCATTACAGTTGGTGCGTCACAGCAGGCGATGGGTGGAGGAGGTAGCTGGCGGTACTTTGCTGATACCAATAGCTTGGACGGACTGGATTTTGATGATACTCAAAACATCCAGATACTGGCACCTGGGCACAATGTTCTCGCTCAGGGATACGACGAGGAAAACGAGGTCGGTACTGTCGTATTCAATGTTGCAGGCACAAGTTTCGCCGCTCCCAGTGTGACAGGGGCCGCTGCCCTATTGCACCAATATGCGGGGGCCAATTTCCCTGGAAATCCAAACTCTCGCCGTCACGAAGTGATGAAAGCAGTAATGATGAACTCGGCTGACAAAATCTCTGGGGTGCAAGGCTCGAATCGAACAGTCTGCGATTCTCTAACAGGCCCCTGTATGGATTGGGAAGATTCGGAAGCGTACAACAACCCATCCATCCCGTTGGATGATAAGATGGGTGCCGGGGCATTGAACGTGCGCCGCGCAGTTGAACAACTTGGAGCAGGTGAGCATGATCCTGGTTCGGTGCCGCTTTTGGGCTGGGACTACGGGGCATACGATACGTTCGGCGTACAAGGGGAATACACATTTAACGGGGGTGGCGACGTTACGATCACGCTTGCGTGGGACCGCAGGGTCGAATCAACTGGTGGGAATACCTACAACGCGGGCGACCAATTTGCCAACCTTGGTTTCGCCGATCTGAACGTGGAGTTACAAACGATGGACGGGACATTCGTCGCCGGTTCTCTATCACAATTCACGAATTACGAACACATCTTTTTTCGCGGGCTTGACGCCGAAGACTACAAAATCGTCGTGTACCGCACGTGTTGTGGCGGGCCTGTCGAAGGAAACTACGCATTAGCATGGTGGATTGGCAGTGGGTCATCCCCGCCGGTAGCCGGCGACTACGACAAGAACGGCTCCGTTGGTCCCGAAGATTACGACGTCTGGAAAACAAACTTCGGTACCAACCTCGCCGATGCGGACGGCAACGGCAATGGCGTCGTCGATGCCGCCGACTACACGATCTGGCGCGACAATTTCCAGACGGCCGGCAGCGGCAGCTTGGCGAGTGTGCCAGAGCCGGCTACGGCGTGGCTGATGTTGGCCGGGCTGTTTGGTCTCGTAGGATCGCGGGCGCATCGTCGGGCAGCGTGAACTCACTCCAGGTCTTTCCCCACTGCCCACCCGCCGGTCACCCGCAATTTCTCGCTTGCTGAAAGATACTGAACATACGTATCGTATTACTCCGCAACGACTTACAACCCAATCCGCGCGGTGGCCAAAAATAGTTCTTGATTTTGGCCACGCGCCTCGTATACAGTGAATCGCGTTGACTGGTATCCAGCGGAAGCCGCAGTAAACAACTCGGCATCCAAAGAGCCCGTCGTCGGACATCGTGTCCGGCGACGGGCTTTTTTCGTTTTGAGGCTTGAACGCGATGACCGCCAAACAACCACATTTCGTATCGCTCGCCAACGCCCGCCAGCGCATCGCGGATGGCGACTTGCTGCTCTTCCGACGGCGCAGCTTGATCGCTGTCGCCGGGCGGGGCGAACATTCGCACGCAGCCAAGGCAGCCTGGTGGGCCGACGAGCTGTTCTGCGTCGAGGTCCGCGAGTGGCACGGTGGCCGGGCCGTCACGCTCGCCAGTCAGGTCAAAAAGTTTCCAGGAAGGATCGACGTTTATCAAGCCAACGCCCACCAACGGTGGCCGGAATACGATCGAACGCGCTCCACCCATTTCATGCGGCGCCTGGCCGGCTGCGACTACGGTTACGCCGCCGTGCTGGCCGCCGCAATGCTCCACTTGCCATTCGTCCGATTGGCAGTGCGAGCAGAGGTAGACGATTCCGCGATCGATCGCCGGCCACCGTTTTGTAGTCACGCCTGCGCCATGGCCGACCGGCTCGGCGGCGGAGTCGATCCCGTGCCGCACCTGGCCGACCGACTCACCGAGCCGGCCGACCTCGCGCGGAGCCCTTTCTATGAGTACCAGTTCACCCTCGTACCGTGAGAGGGTTGTGGGCCGAGAGCCAAAAGCCAGAAAGCATCCTGATGAAATCGTACATTTCAATTCTTGCAGTCACTACTCCACTCCTCGCCACGGCGATCGCCTCCCCACACTGCCACAACGGAACTTGTCGACCAAGCGATTCGTGGTCGGGCATTGGCACAGCAGCGTCATCCCTCAACACTCCACCCTCGACCCTCAACCCTTCCCCCCATTGCCGCATCCACGTCGGCGATGGCAGCGTCGGCAGCGGCGCGCTCGTCGAGCTGAATAACGGCACTGGCTTCGTGCTTACTTGCTCCCATCTGTTCGACAACGCCACGACAAACATCGTCGTCGCATTTCCCAACGGCCAGCGTTTCGCTGCGAGGCTCCTCGAACGCGATCCCGCCCACGATCTGGCAGCGATCTTGATCCACAAGCCTAATCTTAAACCGCTGGCCGTCGAAGCGGGCGAACCCATCGGCATCCTCACCGCTTGCGGCTACGGCGCAAGCGGCCAGTTTCGACCCGTTCGTGGCCCCATCACGGGAGCGGCAAACATCGTGGGAGCAAGCTTTCCCTCGCTCAAGATTCGTGTCACCGTCCGCCCCGGCGACAGCGGTGGCGCGGTGCTCAACAATGCGGGACGACTCGTCGGCATCGTCTGGGGATGCCGCGATGGCGAAACCTATTGCGCCTTCGGCCCACCACTGCGCAAATTCCTGCAACGCATCCTAGGCGAGCGTGCTTCCGTACGCGGGCCCCGTCCAGCAGCTCTTTCGCCCGAACCAACTTCTCCTTCCTCCCCAACACTCGACCCCCCAGCCTGGCACGACGACATCGAAACCCGCCTCGCCTCGCTCGAAACCAACAAGCAACCCCGTGGCGACTACCTGCAACCCGGCGACCTCAATATCTACGCTACCAAATCCGACATCACCACAGCGATGGAGAAATCGCAAACTGCCTTCCAGCAAATCAACCAGCACACCGACAGCCGCATCGAATCGCTCCGCACCACACTGAAGGAACGGATCGACCAAAAACTCAGTACCATCGCTGTCACTCCCAGGAGTGGCCTGTCTTACCCCAAACTGCTCGCCGCCGTACTGGGCCTGAGCGGCCCAATCGCTCTCGCTATTTTCTTTGCCACAAGATTCGCCCACCAACGCCTCTCCAACAAAGCCCCACCACCTGCTGACTCGCAACCCTCAACCTTCCACGCTCGACCCTACGCCCCCATCGCCGTCGATACACCCGCTCCCCCGCAGCAGACGATCACCGAAGCTCATTACGTCCCTGTCCAACGCGACGACTTCGCCCGCGCCCACCAATGGGCCCGCGAACAAGTCGCCCGCAAATACCCCGGCGCCACGGAAGTGCTCACCACCCTCGAATCGCTCATCAAACAACAGCTCGCAGCAACCCCTGACCCCTGACCCACCGACCCCCCACTCCAAGGAACCTTATCCATGCCCATCACCAACAGCGACGCCATCCTCTGGTACAACGTCGGAATCTTCGGCGAAGCCGGCTATGCCGTGCCCAACTGGTCGAACGATATCGGCAGCCTCAACCCGCAGATTCTCGATTGGACCGACCTCGTGGGCCGCAATCTATTCCACATCCTGCACCACGAAGATGCTGACCTGCGAATTCCACCCTCGATCAACACGCTCAAGCGGATTCACAAGCTCTACCTCCGCGCGGCCAACATCCTCGCCGGCCGGGCAGTGCCGCCCGGCGTCAACAACATGGAAGTGCAGCACGCCCGCCCGGCGGGCGAAGTCTTCCGCGTGTATCCGGTGCCCTACTTCAAGGTCCGCAACCCCTTCGTTCGTCGCTGGGCCGGCCTGGTGCTCGTCTCGCTTGCCGAGGCCATGCAGCACACCGAAAACCGCAAAGAGATGGAAATCTCCACCGCCTTCGCCGGTCAGGTCGGCCAGTACATCAAGCGGGTGTATGTCAACATGGCGATCGAGTTGTTTGGCAAGCCACGCGAGGCGGCTAGCGCCGACGGCTTCCTGCTCACCGAAGCCGACTTCGCCGCCTACAACCCCGGCGACTTCTTCACCCAAACCGAAATGGTCGATACCGTCCCGCGACTCGATCGCGTCTTCACTGAAGACCGCCTCGAACTCTTGGCCGAGGGCATTCCCGTCACAC
This sequence comes from Pirellulales bacterium, assembly GCA_041753435.1. Classification (GTDB taxonomy): domain Bacteria; phylum Planctomycetota; class Planctomycetia; order Pirellulales; family Lacipirellulaceae; genus DASYDU01. Next base: position 4,693 of record JBGSUJ010000132.1, read on the forward strand.
AGCTCCCCGCTAATCTCGGCCCCTGGCCGACCAACCTCACCAACCTCTACGCCGGCACCCGCAGCGATGCCACCATCGCCGGCGGACTCGCATCAAGCTCCTCCGGCACCGCCGCCGCCCCCATCATCCCCAATCCACCCAGCCCGTAACTTCTGACCCTCAGCACTCAACCCTCAACTCTCAACTCCTCTCATGTTCGACTGGCCCGCTGCCACCGTATTGCTTGGCACCCTGGCAACGCTCGCCGTGGCGATCCTCAAATGGACGCCGCGGCGCAGCGAATCGCCCAACGGCCGTATCTATGCCCGCGCAGTCGACCTGGCCGATATCAGCGCCCGTCTCGCCTCGCTCGAGGCCGCGCACCATACCCTCCGCGCCGAAATCCGCGCCGACCTCAAAGACCTACAAGACTTGCTTCAGCAGTCACTTCTCCGCCCCTGAACCCCGCGCCCTTCCTATGCCCATCCGTGATCGCATCCTCGAACTGCGCCGCGTCTGCGCCGCCGATCTTCGTCCCCACCCGCGCAATTGGCGCACTCACCCGACCGCCCAGCACGACGCCCTCCGCGGCCTGCTCGCCGAAGTCGGCTATGCCAGCGCCCTGTTGGCCCGCGAACTCAATGACGGCACGCTCGAACTTATCGACGGCCACCTCCGCGCCGAGCTCACGCCCGATGCCGTGGTGCCGGTGCTTGTCCTCGATGTCGACCACCGAGAAGCCGAAAAGCTGCTCGCCACACTCGATCCGGTCGCCAACCTGGCCACTGCTTCGCCCGTGCAATTGCAATCGCTCCTGGCAGAGATCGATACCGAAAATGCTGCCATCCAGCAGATGCTCGATACCTTGCCAACACAATACGCCGCGGCCGAGCCAGCGGAGCCGCCACCCTGCCAGCGCCCCGCTGTGCCCGTACCCGAGTGCTACGAAGTTGTCGTCGAGTGTCGCGATGAAGTCGATCAACAAACCGTTTTCGAGCGCATGCGCTCCGAGGGTTACAAATGCCGCGTTCTAACGCTGTAAAGGTGTCAGTTTCAGGTGTCAGTTTTTTCCTGATGCCTGACACCCGACACCTGACATCTACTTCCTTCCCCACTGAACCATGAACCCCGAACCCTGAGCCCTCCCCCATGCCCCACTACAACGTCACCGTCTCCTGCCCGATTCACGATTCGTTCCGCGTCCAACAAGTCGCCGGGATGTTCGACGTGCCGCTCCATGCGAAAGCGAGCGAGCAGTTCGCCGTTCACTTGCCGACCGATCGCGACGACTGGCAGATCGGCCTCATCGTCGGCCCATCCGGCAGCGGCAAGAGTACGATCGCGCGGCATGCCTTCGGCAACGAACTCTACACGCCCGCCGACTGGCCGCATGAGCGCGCCGTCATCGACGCGTTCGGCGATCTGCCCGTGCGCAAGATCGTTGCGCTGTTCACCGCCGTCGGCTTCGGCTCACCACCTTCCTGGATCAAACCCTACCACGTGCTCAGCGGCGGCGAACAATTCCGCTGCGATTTAGCGCGTGCTCTGTCCATTGCGTTCAAGGATGCAGGCTGCAGGGAACAGGGTGCGGGGAAGGCAGTCGAAGTTGAATTCCTGCCCCCTGCCCCCCGCATCCTGCATCCTCTGATTGCCTTCGACGAATTCACCAGCGTCGTCGATCGCACCGTCGCCAAATTTTCGTCTGCCGCAATCGCCAAAGGCATCCGCAGCGGCACTCTGCCTTGCCGCTTTGTCGCCGTCACCTGTCACTACGACATTGCCGAGTGGCTCGAACCTGATTGGATGCTCGACATGGCCACGCGAAAACTCACCTGGAGGTGTCTTCGGCGACCAAAGATCGAACTGGCCATCCAGCGCTGCCACGTGGCAGCTTGGCAACTGTTTAAGCGTCATCATTATTTGAGCGCTGAACTGGCCCCTCAGGCCCGCTGTTACCTAGTTACCTGGAATGGCACGCCGGTCCACTTTGCCGCCACGCTGCCGATGATCGCCCGCCGCAACCACCGCCGCTTCACACGCATGGTCACGTTGCCCGACTTCCAAGGCCTCGGCATTGGCATGCGAGCCATGGCCGCCATGGCCGCACTGCATCGCCGCGAAGGACTCCGTATCAACGTCACCAGTAGCCATCCATCACTGATCTGCCATTGCCGCCGCTCGCCGCTGTGGAAGACCATCAGCGTCCGCAAAACTGGCGCCAGGCCCTCGACCAACGAGCAGTTTCGACACTATCACGGTTCCGCAGGCCGGGCCGTCGTGTCGTTCGAGTTCGTCGGTGCCTGACGGAGAACTTCCTGAAACGCCATCCTCCACCGATTCTTCCCAGCCAACTCGATGCACCGCAATCCACTTTCTTCCCCACTCAGCGCCGAGCAGCAACAGCATGTGTGCGCGTTTCTCGCCGGCGGCTGCGACCGCGAGATGGCCGCCCGCCTCACCCGCACGACGCTCGAACAGCTTCACCAAACTATGTGCCGCGACGCGGCCTTTGCCAGCGAAGTCCGCTATGCCGAAGCCACTGCCGAACTGATGCACTTGCGCAAGTTGCAAAAGGCCACCGAAGACCCCAAGCAGTGGCGCGCGTCGGCTCTCTGGCTCGAGCGCCACGCACCTGAACGTTTCGGCCCCCGCCCTGCAGGCACACTCACCAAGCAGCAACTCAAGGCATTCGTCGCCTATTTGGCCCAAGTCGTCGAACAAACAGTCCGCAATCTGGTCGACCGCAATCAGCTCGTCAGCCACCTCGGTCAGATCGTCTGCGAACTCGATGCGGTGATTCTCAATCATGCCGGCGACTTCGAGCCAATCCAATCCGTAGGTTCCACCCCAACACTCACCACGGCACCCGTTGCACCGGCGATTTCAGGCAATCCAGACGAATGACTCCCTCGCTCCATCAACATGGTCTGCTGGTTATCCCAGATGCCGCATCGCGCATCGAACAGCGGCGACTGATTGACTCCCTCCGAAACCTGCTCTCGGGCGTCTGGTCGATCGAGAACTCGTCGCGCCCGCCCCGAGCGCCGCTCGATACGCTTGCCTGGGGACGACTCTACCTGGCTGAGCACTTCGCCCAGCCGCCTTCACGCATGCACCATTGGCTCCACGAGCAACTCGCCCTCTTCCCTAACCGGGGTTGCAAACTCAATCTCATCGGTCCCCGCGGAAGTGCCAAGTCCACCATCGGCACACTCTGTTACGTACTGCAATCGGCCGTCGAAGGGTGGGATCCCTATATCTGGATCATTTCCGATACCAAGCAGCAGGCACAAACCCATCTCGAAAACGTCAAGACCGAGTTGGTCGACAATGCGATCCTCGCCCGCGATTATCCACGTAGCACAGGCCGTGGTCCGCGCTGGCAAGCCACGGCGATCGCGCTCACCAGCGGTGTGGTGATCGAATCGTTCGGCACCGGCCAGCGCATCCGCGGCCGCCGGCGGCGGTCGCATCGCCCCACACTCATCGTTTGCGACGACCTGCAGAACGACGGCCACATCAGCTCGGCCACCCAGCGCGAATTGTCGCGCCGCTGGTTTCATGGCACACTCCTCAAGGCCGGCACAAGGCACACCAACATCATCAACCTGGCGACCGCCCTGCACCGCGACGCGCTGGCCCTCGAACTGCACTCGGCACCCGGCTGGACATCGGCAAATTTTCCCGCGATCCAAACCTGGCCTATCAACCTTGACCTGTGGCACCAGTGGGAAACGATTTACAGCCGGGCCGATCATCCCCAGGCCTCACAAGCTGCCCGCGCGTTTTTTACCGCGAACCAGGCAGCCATGGAAGCCGGCGCCACGCTGCTCTGGCCCGAAGTGGAAGACCTCTACACGCTGATGCAGATGCGCGTCGAAAGCGGCCGCACCGCCTTCGAACGCGAAAAACAAGGTTCGCCCGTCGACCCCGAACTGTGCGAATGGCCCGAAGCCTATTTCGAAGAACACATCTGGTTCGATCAGTGGCCGGCGGAACTGGTCCTCCGCACCATGGCCCTCGACCCCAGCAAAGGCCGCGATGCCCGCCGGGGCGACTTCTCAGCCTACGTGATGCTCGGTGTCGATCCAACCGGCCTGATCTACCTCGAAGCCGACCTCGCTCGTCGCCCCACTCCCCAGATGATCGCCGACGGGGCCGCCTGGTGCCAACGATTCCAACCGCTGGCGTTCGGCGTCGAGGCGAACCAGTATCAAGAACTGCTCGCCACGGAAATTGCGGCTGAATTCCAGCGCCAACAGCTTAACCACATCGTGCCTGCCGCGATTCACAACCACATCAACAAACAAATGCGCATCCGCCGCATCGGTCCTTACCTGTCGCAGCGCCGGCTGCGGTTCCTCGCCGGTTCGGCGTCGACCCGCTTACTCGTCGATCAGCTCCGCGACTTCCCCACTGGCGCCCATGACGACGGCCCCGACGCGCTGGAAATGGCACTTCGCCTGGCCGACGAAGTCTGGCTCGGACGAAAGACCGACGACGGACTCGGCGATCGTTTAATCCATTCCTGAACAACAACCACAGTGAGGAGAGACAGGATAACAAGATCGTCCAGGATCAACAGGATGATACCTCGCGACATTCATGTGACTCATCTGTCTTGATCCTGTCGATCCCTGGAACAATCCTGTAATCCTGTCAAAAAAAGAAAGAGGCAAAACAATGAACATCGCACGAACTACCGAAGGACTCGCTGAACAATTGCTGGAATCGTTCGATTCCCTCTGGGACAGCTTCGTCGATCCGCGCGAAGCCTTTATCGACTACGACGGCCAAGGCTGGCCACGCGTGGCATCGAGCTACGCTGCCGGCACGCATCTCACTGCGGTGCCCACCAGCGACCAGCAGTTCGCAGAACTCCGGCAGCAATGTCGCCACTTGGCTTTAACAAACGAATTCGCCATCAATGGCCACGAAAACCGCATCAGCTACCTTGTCGGCTCCGGCCACAGCTACCACGCCACGATCTGCAAAGGCATGCAAGCGCCTGACGAGCTTGCCCTCCAAGTGCAAAAAGTGCTCGAACAGTTTATCGAGGTAAACCGCTGGCACGAGCGGCAGCAAGAGATCGTCCGCCGCAGCGACCGCGATGGCGAAGCTTTCCTCCGCTTCTTCGTCGATCACCAGGGACTGACGCAAGTTCGCTTCATCGAGCCCGACCAGGTGGCGACGCCTTCCCAGCGGGCCACCGATCCGGCCGCAAGCTTCGGCATTCATACCGATCCACACGACGTCGAAACGGTGCACGGCTACTACGTCGATGGCCAATGGGTCGACGCCGCTGAGGTCCAGCATCGCCGGGCCAACGTCGATTTCAACGTCAAACGCGGCCTGCCTCTCTACACGCCGGTGCGGAAGAATCTCCGCCGCGCCGAAAAACTGCTCCGCAACATGAGCGTGGTGGCCGAAATTCAGTCGGCCATCGCACTGATCCGCAAATATCGCGGCGCCTCTCGTAGCGGCATCGAACAGTTTGTGGCAGCCGGCGCCGATGCCACCACCAGTGCATCCAACGGCCGAGCGCGCCACTACTCGCAGTATGGCCCCGGCACGATCCTCGACGCCCCCGCCGGCTTGGAATACGACTTCCCCGCCACCAGCATTGATGCCGCCAGCTTTGTCGCCGTGCTGCAGGCCGAGCTGCGGGCGATTGCGGCCCGGCTCGTAATGCCCGAGTTCATGTTCACCTCCGATGCCTCGAACGCCAACTTCGCCTCGACCTTGGTCGCCGAAGCGCCTGCCGTGCGAATGTTCGAGCGGCTGCAAGCAAGCCTGATCGCCGACGACCGCGCGGTGATGTGGCGCGTGGTCGAGAATGCCATTACCGCCGGTCGACTGCCAGCGATCGCGCGCGAGTGCCTCGAAATCCAAATCGCCGGCCCGTCGCTGCATGTGCGCGACCACCTGCGCGAAGCTCAAGTCGACCGCCTCGCCCACGCCAACGGCATCCTCTCACCGCAATCCTGGAGCCAGCACCTGGGGCTCGATTACGATCAGGAGCAGAAGAACCTGGCGATGCACCGGGAAAAATGACGAAGCACGAATGAGGGGGCAAGATGCAGGGACAATTCATTCGATTGCCTGCCCTGCCCCCTGCATCCTGCCCCCGCAAACAAATTCCTTTTTCGGTCTCCAAAAGGTATACTTGCGATAGGACAACCACCATTCTCGCCCATCTTCGACGGCAAGGTTTTCGTCCCGGATGAACCAGTCGATCTGCCCGTCGGCACGCCGCTGCGCGTGCATGTGGAGACGGTGCCACGCGACGCCGTAAAGTCCGCCGACGATCTGTTGTCGCCAGTTATCGTAGGATTGGACGCCACGCTGGCGCAGGCTATCGCCACTGATCCGGAATTCGACGCTGAGAATATGTAGCGATGCCGTTCAACATTCCGCATGGTGAACGCTGCTTTCTTGACGCGAATATCCTCTATTACTGCTTTGTAGACGTGCCTCCTTTCAGCGATGCGTGCCGAAATCTGCTGTTGCAAGTTCAAAACAGAGACATCGGCGCGCTTGTCAACTTTCGCGCGCTAAGCGATTGCGTTCACAAAACGATGTTGGCCGAAGTCAGTGAACAGTCTGGTCGACCTTGAGGAAAGTCGATTGGCTGGCTGAAGCAGCATCCGGATGTGCTGGCAGATTTGCCAAAGACGTCGACGGTTTGCGACCGATTGGCGCAATTGCAACTAGCAATCTTGCCTAATGAGCCAATGCTGCTGCCAACTGCGGTCGCCATTGCACAGGCTCACAAGCTGCTGTTGGGCGACGCGATCATCGTGGCTCTCATGCAGCGGCACGGAATCACGCACCTGGCGACCAACGACGACGATTTCGATCGGGTGCCGGGCATCAACGTAGGGAAGCCGCGATGACGTTCACGGCCATCTCTTTTCAACATGGAGGATAAAAGCGCGGATAATCTCACTGAAGATCCGCGCGGAGCCCAAGTCGGCCGCCTCGCCTACACGCACCGGATCCTCTCATTCCAAACCTGGAGCCAACACCTGCGGCTCGATTACAATCAGGAACAGAAGTATTTCGACGTCCAATGGGAACTCGCAAGTTGACTGCCTGCCAATTGCCCACTTACCTCGATGAACTTTTCTGGGATACGTGTGCAGACCAGAGCAATGTCAGCCGAGTGATGCGTTCCGGATGTTTCAAGTGGGCTGCACAGAGACAGTTGGATCATTCGGTTGGCCGAGGACCGGAAAAATGTGCGTTGCCGCCCACCTTGTGCGACTCGGCCCAGGGTTTGCCCGAAAGCTTTCGACGATTCTTTACTCCAGTTGAGAACTCCGCTCGTCCCCGTTATTGGCCAGCGATACAATGGTTATAGAAGCAAGCGCAGTAGCGATCCGCGTTACACACTTTAGGTTGTGTCGTTAGCTTCACTGTAATGTATGCTTTTCCTGGTAGGTCTTAGGCCGATTGCGACGGCATCCTTAAGCTAGAACCCATTGGCCAACCTAGGATTCGACTTTCGAGTTAGCCGATAATTGTCCGGTCGAAGTTCCGAAAAGTTCTTGTTAGTTCCCACCGAACTGTGAATATCCGGGAAGCGGGAGGGTATCATGGCGGAAGAGATCACTCTTGCCCTGCTGGGGTTTGCTGCGCTGATTGCGGTGCCGATCATTCTCATCGTCCTGCCGATTCGCACCAATCGCTTGATCCATCAGCTGCGGACTGAGCAGAAAGAATCGCTTCGCTCCATGCAGTTGGAATTCGCCCGCCTGCGCGAGAGTTTGGGCGTAGCCAGTCGACCAGAGGCCGAGACTCCAAAACCTTCGGCCGGTGCCCCGCCAGTAAGCAAGACCGAACCAGAACCAGTCCCCGCAACACCTCCGCTTGCGGCCGCGCCACCCACCGCCGAACGCATCTTCGTCGAACCGGTTGTCTATGAGAAAGTTCAACCCATCGCTTCCGAACAACCAGTGGCCGGGGCCGCCTTTACCGCTTCGCCGCCTCCCAAACCAACTCCTCGGCCTGCGCCCGTCCCGCGCGTGCCCAGCCGTTTCGAAGTCGCTGCCAAGGAAACACTCGAACGCATTTGGAACTGGATCATCGTCGGCGAAGAACACGCGCCCAAGGGCGTCTCGATGGAATACGCCGTCGCCAGCCAGTGGCTGCTTCGCATTGGCATTCTGCTGGTAGTGGTTGGCGTCGGATATTTCCTCAAGTATTCGATCGACAACAATCTGATGGCCCCACCAGCGCGGGTCACCGTCTCGACGCTCTCCGGCCTGGCAATGCTCATTGCCGGCACTCAACTACTCGGCCGCAAGTATCACGTGATGGGCCAAGGCCTGATGGGCGGCGGTTTGGCAACGCTCTACTTCAGCGCTTATGCCGCGGCCAACTTCTACTTTCTCATCGGGCAAATCCCGGCCTTCGCCCTGATGGCCTGCATCACCGCTTTGGCCGGCGGCATTGCCGTGCGATTCAATTCGATCCTGGTGGCTGTGCTCGGCATTATCGGCGGGTACGGCACGCCGATCATGCTTAGTACCGGTGTGGTGAATTTCCCCGGCCTGTTCGGTTATATGCTGGTGCTGGGCATTGGTGTGCTGGCTATCTGCTACTGGAAGAACTGGCCGCTCGTGAATTATCTCAGCTTCGTCTGTACCTACGCCCTGTTCTTCGCCGCGATGAACAAATATGAACCAACAAGATTCTGGGAGGTCTTTCCCTTTCTCATCGCGTTCTTCGTCCTGTTTTCGACGATGACGTTCCTCTACAAGCTCGTCCGCAGCACCAAATCGAATCTGCTCGACCTGCTGGCCATGCTGGCCAACGCTGGCGTATTTTTCGCCGTTGGCTATCAACTGATCGACGAACTGTACGGCCAATGGTGGGTAGCAGCCCTGTCGCTCGGCCTGACGGTCTTTTACATCACGCACATCTACTACTTTCTGCGACGCCAGATCGTCGATCGCGATCTGCTCGTTTCCTTCTTGGGGCTGGCCGCGTTCTTCCTGGCGATTACCATGCCGCTCGTGCTGTCGCGCCAGTGGATCACTGCCAGTTGGGCGATCCAAGCCGTGGTCCTGCTGTGGGTCGCGCAGTCGATTGGCAGCAGCTTCGTGCAGCAACTCGCTTACTTGCTCTTGGCCGTCGTGCTGGCCCGGTTCTGCTTCTACGATTTAGGCCGGCAGTTCAGCGGCAGCTTCGCCTCGACGGCCGATCTGCCCTGGCAAGATTATCTACGCCAGCTCGTCGAGCGGATCGTCGCCTTCGGCATCCCGATCGGCTCATTCGGCGTAGCCTACCGCATGGTCACGCGGCAACAAGCGGCTGCCCGTTTGCAAATGCACGAGGGCACCTTGGTCAGCGATGCCAACGACGTAAAGTCCTGGCTTAGCCCGCAGTCGGCTGTCTATCTGCTTATCGCCGCGGCGGTGAGCATGTTGTTCTTCTACTTGCACCTGGAATTGAACCGCACCGTCGGTTATTTCTATGCACCTGCCCGGCTGCCGCTACTCACTTTGCTTTGGCTGGGAGTCTGCGGATTGCTGCTTGCAGAGTATCTGCGCCGCGAAAGCACCGTCGTGCTGGGACTGTTCCTGCTGGCCCTGACTGCGGTTGTCGGCAAACTATTTTTGTTCGATCTTCCCTCCTGGAGCGTCACCACGCGGATGCTCTACGGCGACACCTACTCGTTCCGCGATGCCTTGATGCGCCTGATCGACTTCGCCGCAGTCGTCGGCTTCCTGGGCGCTGCCTATATCCTGTTCAGCGGATTTCAGCCGGCGATTCAGGTCCGCACCATCATCGGTTTTGTCGGCCTGGCCATGCTGTTCATCTATCTCACGCTTGAAGTCAACAGCTTCCTGCACTACTACAAGGAAGGCCTGCGGGCCGGGGGTGTATCGATCCTGTGGGCTTTATTCGCGCTCACGCTTGTCTCGCGCGGGATCGCACACAATGCAGTCAGTCTCCGCTACCTGGGCCTGGCACTTTTCGCCATCGTCTCGGGCAAGGTGTTCTTTGTCGATCTTGCGCGGCTCGATCAGCTTTGGCGGATCGTAGCTTTCGTCATTCTCGGCATCCTGCTGCTCGCCGGATCGTTCGTGTATCTCAAATACCGCGAAACCTTCGCCACGCACTCTTCGTCTACTAAGAAGGATGTCCTATGATCCGTGCATCAATCGCCATCGTAGTCAGTATCCTGCTGCTGCCTGCAGCAGCGGCAGAGCAGCCCCAACTGCGTTATTCCAAGCCGCTGGTACTCCCCACACTAGAACAGGAGGAGCTCGTTGCCGTTCCGCTCGACAGCGACATCTACGAAGCGACACAAGACAGCTTATCGGATCTCCGCATCTTGACAGACGACGATGTGGAAGTTTCCAACCTGCTGCGAAAAGTGGTGACTACACGCTCCACTACTTTCCACAACTACTGGGCCGCCAAGAAACCCGCCGTCGAGCCGCTCCCCAACGGCGGACTCCAGATCACGCTTCAACTCGAAAAAGACGATCCTCAACCTTCTGGATTGCGATTGAACTCGTCGCTGCGAAACTTCCGACACCATGTCCGCATCGAGTCGTCCGTCGATGACCAGAACTGGCAACCGCTCGTCACCGATGGCCTGATCTTCGATTACTCGCAGTTCATGGATGTTCGTAATGTTGAGCTGCCTCTCCCACCCAGCGACGATTCGTCCACTGCCGACAAACCGAGGCATTTCCGCATCACGATCGACGACGTCACTCAAGAGCAGGAATCGCAGCTCCTCGAGCTGACGCGTCGAATCGCCGGAGATCAGGAGAAGGAACGCTTGGAAAGCATCTCCATTCGCCGCCAGCCATTTCGGATCGATCGCATCGATTTCTGGCAGGACGTGGTCCACGAGCACACCACCGGCGACAAACGCACCAGCTATCCACTCAGCGGCTTTCAAATCGAGCTGGACCCTGAACACAAACAGTCGCTCGTCTACGTCGAATCGCGCCGCGAACCGCTCACTTCCATTCGTCTCGACATTCCGGACCGCAATTTCAGCCGCTCTGCCCACGTGGATGTGGAACGCACCGTCCGCAATGAACAAGTGTGGCGCCCCATGGGCAATGCCACCTTGGAGAAGCTCCAGTTTGGCAACCTGGATCGGACCAAGCTTTTCATCCGTTTTCCGGAAATACGCGACAAGAAGTATCGCGTAGTAGTTGATAACCGCGACAGCCCGCCGCTCGACATCCGCGGCGCGACAGCCCGCGGGAGCGTTTACGAGGTCGTCTTTCTGGCCAAACCCGGTGAGAACTACCGTCTCGCGTACGGGAACTCAACCCTTGCCGCACCCCACTACGACACCGCAGCGATTGCCTCGTCACTGGCCGCGAATTACCAGCCACTCGCCGCACAACTCGGCAAACAGGTCGCCCTGGCGGTTGTCACCGAACCGAGCCAGCCGCTTCTTTTGAGACTGCTCAGCGACGCACGCTTCCTCGGCATCGCCACCACGCTGCTCGTGATCCTACTCGGATTTGGCTTATTCCATGCCGTGCATCGACTCAACAGTCTGCCACAGGAGTAGACTACCACTGGCCGCTGCAGTCTTCGCTCGACCACAAGCTTGTGCCACTTCACTTCGATGACTATCAACCATATTACCCTGACACGTGCTACGCTACGCGGAGCGTGGATCGCCGTGATCGCCGCTTTACCGATTGCCGCGCTGCTCGGGCTGTTATTTCGCTTTCCTGTGCCCTTCGGCACCATTGAGGGTGGAATCGTTCACGTGATCCCCAGCCTGTTCGCCGTCGTGTTCTACGGTGTGTTTCTCGGTGGCTTTGTGGTGCTCGCGATTGGCGGCGCCATCGGCGGTGTAGTCGCCTATTTCGCGTGCCATGCCGACCGTTCGTCCGTTTTGCGACTCACCAACTTCCTCGCGATTGGCTTCTCGTCGGTAGCACTGTTTCTGCTTTCGATCCTCGACTGGATCATCGGACCTTGGTGAATGCCACCCGTCAGTCACCGCATCGTCGGCCACTTACGACGAGCTGAATCTTTTCCTGAATCTTTTCGACGGATATTCGGGGCAAATCGACTTGCTGGCGGCTTCCGCAGGGTGGCCAAAAATAGTTGTTGAAATGTAACTGACTATCTGTATAGTAACACCATCATGTACGCGACGCTGGAAACTCCCGCTGGAACCAATAAAGCAGAACAAGCTCAAACGGCGTTCGCCCAACTCCTCGCCGACGCCTCGCGGCGCGGGTTCTACGGCAACGCCAGCCTGACGCTCAGCATCCAAGACGGCCGCATCCAACACATTCGCATGATGCTTGAGAGAATGATTAAGTAAGGCGCTCGTCGTTAGAGTCAGCAACGGCACGAACGGCTAACGCCTCCCCCATCGGTATCGCACCAGAGCCTGGTCCGCATACAGGCATCCAGTCGAGCCCAGCCCCAGGTCCCCACGCCTGTCGCTGGGCTTTTTTCATCCACTTACGGAACCCTGAACCCTCCCAGGAACCCACCATGCCCGAACCCATTCAAGAATACGTTGACTCCGGCAGCCACCGGCTTCGTGTCGATCGCACCGCCGGCGTCATTCGCGGCGTCAAGCTACTCGGCCTCCGCTCACGCAATGGCCGCCGCTATCGAGAGCAAGCCCTCGCGCAAGCAGTCAACCTGTACGAAGGCGCAAAGGTCAACATCAATCACCCCAAAGGCCATCCTCTCTCGCCCCGCGACTACCAAGACCGGCTCGGCATGATCTCGAATGTCGAATTCCGTCCCGACCACGGCCTGTTCGGCGACCTGCACTTCAACCCCAAGCACACTCTCTCCGAGCAACTTATGTGGGATGCCGAGCACGCCTCGCAAAACGTGGGCCTCTCGCACAATGTGCTGGCCAGCACCAAACGCGAGGGTGACGAAACCGTGGTCGAGGCGATTACGCAGGTGCAGAGCATCGATCTGGTCGCCGATCCCGCCACTACCCGCGGCCTGTTCGAGCAACAAACCCCACGAGAGCCCATCACCTGGGATTCGCTCTCCCACGAGCAACTCGCGCTCCACCGCCCCGACCTGCTCGCCGAGCTCGAAAGCCACTCGCCGCAGCTTACAGCCCTCGAAACTCAGCTCGAACTAGCCACTGCCCGCGAGGCCCTCATCCAGCGCCGCGCTCGGATTGCGGAACTGCTCCAAGAACACAATCTGCCGCTGCCCACCAGCCAACACACCGCCTCCCGCCAGATCGTCGGCGAACAATTCGTCGCCACGCTGCTCGCAACCGATGACGACGAAACCCTCCGGCGACTCGTCGCCGATCGTGCCGCCCTCGTCCAATCGGCCGCCCGCTGGCATTCTGAACAACGCCAACGCCGCGCGCAGCCCCAATCACGCGATCAACTCGCTTTCGGCAACACCCATCTAAACTCAACCCACACCGCCCAAGAATTCGCCTCCGCCATCCGCAACTCGTAACAGCTTGCCGCCAACAACTGGAGCCGACCTCGGTGAGGTCGGTCCCAGGCCACCGACCTCGGCGACAGAATGCAATTCTTACCAAAATCCTCGAAAGGAACTCTCTCTCATGTCCAACATCATGCGTTGGCGTTATGGCGAAACATGGCCCGTAATGCTGCCAGTCGATTCCACCACGGTCATCGAAATCGGCGATCTCGTTTATCTCGATACCGACGATGCCAAGCCGGCTTCTTCCCAAGCCGACTAAGGCACCGAAGCAGCCAACCAAGAGCTATTCCACGACAAATTCGCCGGCATCGCCATGCAAGCTTCGCGTAGCGGCGACACCCAACCCATTCGCGTCGCCACCGCCGGTGTGTTCGAGTTCGACTGCGTCTCGGCCACCTTCGAGGTCGGCAAACTCGTCGGCGCCGACGAAAACGCCGGCGGCAACGCGCTGGAGCGCCAGGTTGTCGCTCCAGTGGCCACCGCCAACCTCGCCATCGGCCGCTGTGCCAAACGCGTCAATCCCGCCACGACGCGTGTGCTGGTCGACATCGTCAGCACTGTCGGGCGCGGCGGCCCCCAAGACGCTGCCTAACATGCTTTCCGACCTCTGACCTCCGAACTCTTACCCCAGGAGCCTATCCCGTGACTCTCAAATACCGCGAACTCCAACGCCGCTACGAACTCGAGGGTGGCGAGCAAACCGTCCAGCATCTTTCCGAAGCGCTCCGCGCCGGCCACCTCGCGCCGGAAGACTTCAGCCTCCGTGATCTGGCCGAAGCCCTCGTGCCCGCTGGTCGCGAGTGGGTCCGCCTGCTCGACCCCCGCAGTGCCTGCAGCGTGAGCCTCGTCGAAGCGGGCGACGGCGTCGATGTCACTGCCTTTCTCAACATCACCGGACAAGTGATCTACGCCAAAATCATCGAGGCCTACACTCAAGAAGCGTTCGTCTGCTCGAAGCTCATCGACACCATTCCCACCCGCATGGACGGCGAAAAGATCCCCGGCATTGGCCGCCTCGCCGACCGCATCGAAGAGGTCGCCCCCGGCATGCCCTACCCGCATCTGGGCTTCAGCGAAGACTACATCGAAACCCCCTCGACCACCAAACGCGGCTTCATCGTGCCGGTGACCAAGGAAGCCATCTTCTTCGATCGCACCCATCTGGTGCTCAGCCGCGCGGCCGAAGTCGGCGAAGTGCTCGGCCTCAACAAGGAAAAACGCATCATCGACCTCGTGATCGGCACCAACAATAACTACAAGTGGAAAGGCACCAGCTACGACACCTACCAGGCCAGCACGCCCTGGATCAACACGATCACTGGCAACGAACTGACCGACTGGGCCAATCTCGATGCGGCCGAGCAACTGTTTGCCGACATCCTCGACCCCAACACCGGCGAACCGGTGCTGGTCCGCGGCAACACGCTCCTGGTGATGCCCGCCCTGCGAGCCACGGCCCACCGCATCGTGCATGCCACACAGCTTTCCTTCTCGCCTGACGGCTCGCCCACCGCCACCTTTTCGGCCAACCCGCTTGGCAACTATCGCTTGTTCGATAGCCGGCTGGCGTACCGACGGATCGTGGCCTCGGGTGTCGCCGCCTCCGATGCGCAAAAATGGTTCTTCCTGGGCGACTTCCGCCGCGCATTCGCCTACATAGAAAACTGGCCAATCACCGTGACCCAGGCCCCACTCGGCAGCGAGGCCGAATTCAACAACGATGTCGTGCTCCGCTTCAAAGCCAGCGAACGCGGCGCCGCGGCCGTCATCAATCCCCGGTATGTCATCAAGAGTACTGGTTAATCGAGAAACGTCTTGAACTAACACCGTCTTGCTTCGTCGGTGGTCTGCTGCAAAGTATCGCTCGCGCTTCTTGCCCCTCCTCTCGCTGAGCGAACAAAAGCGTGCAGACGCGGTTTGGACGCGCGGCCCCGCCTCCGCTGCGTCCAAACCGCACACCGACGACGCACCTTCATCAAACCATTTCCTGCACTTCACTTAAGCCGCCAGAAAACCACCCTAATGTCCCACGTCCAAGACATCCACGGCACCGCCTTCAAAAACGCCTCGGCCATCCTCCTGGCCCGAGTCGTCGATGCCGATGGCAACAACATTCAACAGACCAACCTCTCAGCCATCGAGTACTCGATCTACGAACTCGATCCCGCGCAGCTCAATCAACTCACAATAGTCCTTGGCCACAATGGCGTCTCGCTCGGCATCGAAGACGTGATCTTCGACACACTCCAAACCGGCGGCCTCTGGACCACTGACGAGATCGGATACAACTTCCGCCACCAAATCGACGTGAGTGAAAACGAAGCCTTTCCCACAGCCGGCACCCAATACCAGGTCCGCTACCAACTCACCCCCACCACCGGCCAAAAATCCATCCTCCGCTTCCAACTCCGCGTCATCTAGCTCTTCCCCCTGTCTCCTGCCTCCCGAATCCTGCATCCTCACTTCGATGACTGACATTCAACAACTCCAGTCCATCCGCAGCCAAACCCTCGCCCAGCTCGACGCGCTCCGCGCCGACCCCAAGCCCACCTACTGGCTCGACGGCCAGCGCGTTCATTGGGAACAGTACGCCGAGTCGCTCCAACGCACGATCGACTGGTGCGACCGCAAGCTCGCCGAGTACGAGCCATTCGAAATTCGCTCACGAGGAATCACTTGATGCCCATCGAACTGGATCTCGAAAACGATTTCTCCACCATCCTCGACGGCGGCGAGCCGCTCACGCTCCGCCGGCGTGGCACCACCACCACGACCGCCGTGCCTGTCGCCTGGCGTTATACCTCGCTCACCCAAGCCGCCGAGCCTGGCATCGCTGGTGTCACCCGCGGCGACGTGGCCTGGCAATTTGAGTGGGATCCGGCACTCGCACCGCCCCACGTGGGCGACCAACTGATCGACGCGGCAAACGACTTTTGGACAATCCTCTCGGTCGAAGTCCGCGGCAACAGCTCCCGCCTGCGATGCCACGCGCGCAACCTGCGCATCACGTTTGCTCTGGATGATCGCGTCGCCATTCAAGCGGCTCTCTGGGATACCAGCGGCCCGACGCCTGTCATCACCGGCTGGACCACCCTCCGCAGCGCCATCCCAGCCCGCATCCAACCCCAGCGCACCACCCTCGACCACACCACTCCAGCCACGCCAACTTCAATCATCACCTACCAGATCCTCCTGGACGACGACCTCCCGCTCAACCACAACCACCGCCTGATCGGCCCCGATGGCACCATTTACCAAGTGCAGGAATACTCCCAAGCCGAACGATTCGACACGCTGCCAGTGGCAATCGTGACGGAGGCGACCGAGTGACCGCGCTACGGCTTCAACTCGACCTCGACCGCGTCGACCTGATCCAGCGGCGTGCGATAGGTCCAGCAAGACGCCCCGAAGTTTCCGCCGGATGTGCCCCCCTGGAACCCGCTGGGGGTCAGGCCAGAATTCGAGGCCGGCGAAGTCTGATTCCGCAGCGTAAATTGCAGCTGCGGGCGAATGCTGATGCCACTGCAGTCGCTGACAAATGTGAACGACTTGTCCACGTCCGTGACGTTCGCACTCTTCGTGATCGACGCGCGGCCGCTGCCCGCGCGGCAACCGCCAGCCCACTCGCCGCGGTGCGTGGCCACGCTTACGTCCAACGGGGCGAATGTCGCGATTCGCTCATCCATCTCGCCGCCTGCGATCTGAACTCTTGCGATTGGAGCTGCGACGAACGGCTTCGTCGACACCTTGGGCAACGCCACCGCTTCGAAAAAGAATCGCTCCCGACCACCGAAGGGACGCACCTCAAAATGATCAAGCTCGGCGAGAAAGGCGTCAAACCTGATCAACTGCCGCGATTCGAGTGACATCGCTCTGGAACCGATGAAATGCGGCAACTCTGGATGCACCTTTTCGCCAGACTTCAGTACAGCAGCCATTTGCAGGCGTTCGTCGCTCGCATGGGGCCGCGTAATATTGAACTCGGCTGCGATGCTTCCGTCGTCCGCTATGGTGCTGCTGAGAAATCCCTTCGCACTCGACCAACCGCCTCCCAATCCAGGCCGAATGTCGCTCAACGTAAGCTTGGTACCATCGGACAATTCGCAGTTGGAGGACGCCGTCGGCGCGATCGTGCGGACTTCGTCGCCGGCAGGATAACTATGCAAACGAAACCACACATCTAGCTTCTCCGGCAACGGCTTGCCCAGGCCGTAGATTTGCAGCACGTCCGGTGCGACCATCCGCCAGCCGAACTCTGGATTGGCGTCATTGATGAGCGTGCGCGTCTTGTGATCGAACACACGGGCCTCGATCACGTCGAGACGATCGGGCGCGGGCGAAAGCTCGATCTGCACCACGTCCAGCCAGGGTGCCGCGGAACTCAATACCTGCGCGTTCTGTGCGACGAGATTCGCCACGGCGGCGCCGCGGCCGTTTTCGTAGTGCAACGCCCCATCTCGATCATTCCGCGTCACCAAATGCATGCGGACGCGATTCGGACCGACGACAAACGAATCGCGTACCGTGCCCGGTGCTTTCTCATAAAGCGAGATTTTATGCGTGGGCGGCTCGTAGGTGATCGCCTTCCAAGCGACCAGCAGCGCCGCGCAGAGGGTCGTCAGCAGAAACAGCGACGCCAAAGAAAACCGCAATCGCGGCCAAGTGCGAACACGATGAGTCACGCTGGCGGAATCCAATTTCGGAATTCTGAATAGGTCTGCTATTGCTTCTGTTTCACACCGAAAGAAACGACGGCTGGCTCAAGTATACTCCTTGCTGGGGGTATGCTCAACGCTTTTGCGCGCGATTTAACCAACGGAGTTTTCCAAGGTCTCACAACCTGGATATTAACGGTTGCCGCTTCCCGGCTGGGGATGAATCGTCACCCGCCGATAGAGCAGCTTCACGAAGTCGGCCAGCAGTTCCGCTTCGCCGGTTTCCAGAATCACGCTCTCTTGCCGCAAGTTTACCACCTGACTGCCTCCGGTGATCGTGATTGTGGCATTGATGAGGTTCGAAGCAAATTGGATGGTGTCGTTCTGGCCGAGAGTACCTTGAATCCTACCGCTGGCAAGATCGACGGGTAATGGATTGGCTGTGCCACTCACGTAGGCAATCGCTTCACGCAGCGACAGGTTGCCGTCATTTGTTGGAACAGTGTCAGCGGTGATATTCACAGTCAGAGTCGCCAGCATGCTACGATCCTCAAGCTGCTCGTGATGCAAGCACCTGCGCCAGCCGGCAACGCTGTCTCGTGCAGCTTTGTGGCCGCTCCTCTTGAGGCCTCCACCGAAGGAGCTGAAAATCTGTTTGAACATTCTGCCCCTCCCTAAAGTAGCTGTTACCTTCTCGGGCAAATTGATACACACCGACGAAAGCAGTTTAGTACTGGGCTTTTGCAAATTTGAAGTTCAAGACCGATTGGACTTGAAAATCATGTAGTTTGTTGGATTTTTGGGAGCCAATTCGCATGGCTCATGGACGCCCAGTTTTTCACGCTCGCAACAATGAACCACGAAAAACCCGGAGAAAACAAGCTGTGCTTGGCAAGCCATCGTTTCAATGCGTGTCCACCAGCCATGCTTCCGCAAGATCCGTCCACGAACAGAATCTCGAAAATTCCCAATCAACCACAACCGATCGTATTACTAGCACTGCATGCAGCGCAGCATCGAGTACACGGGTGAATCGATACAAAACAAGTGGGCCTTGAAATCCGAAAATGCAAAAGCCCAGTTAGTAGTAGCTATCATATGTAACGTTGAAACCTTCGAAGCAAGAACGCTGAACACCCAGAAGCCACCAGCCAAAACGTAATTGGCTCCGGGACACTGGCGACTCGAAATCCAGTATCGCCAATGGAATTACCCGGCAACTGAATATAGTGCCTAAAGCTGGAAGAAAGACTCAAAGGGTCGCCGTTAACCGGCAACCAAGCCGAACCTCGGAAACCGCGTATTGCCTGCGGATCATTGTTGACCAAGTCAACTTCTGTCTCTTCCCATTCCCAGACGTTGCCGGCTTGCGCGATGGTGCCGAAGGGGCTGGGGCCGCCGGCGAGCATGATGTCGGCGGGACCTTGGTCAAACGGGACGTCGAAGACAGCGGTGCCCGGCGCAGTGCCACTGGCGACGGGTAGGGGCGCGCTGTTACTACCATTGGGGAAATCGAAGTAGAGGTTAGTCGCTGGATCATAGAACGCCGCCTTGTACCATTCGTCCGCGCTCGGCAGGAAATAGCGTGCCTGCGTGTTGCGAAATGGGTTGGAGAGATTGAAACCAACGTCACCCGGCAGCCAAAGTTGAAAGTTCCCTTCATCGTCAAACTTGTAGGCCGGCGCGCTGCCGGTGCTGGTGTTGAGCCAGTTGACAAACTGCGCCGCCTCGAACCAGCTCACACGCGTCGCCGGTTTGTCGGGCCCGCGGGTGTCCTTCGTAATCCCCAACCCGCCCAGCGCATTCGCCTTGTCAATCATCTGCTCAGAGATTTCGTACTTGCCCATGCGATACTCGTAGGGCACGGCGCCGGCTGGATTTGGATCGCCGGTCGTGTCGGGTGGGTTGCCGGGACTGCCAATCGTGACAAACTCGATCTCGAATGAATTGGCCTCGCTGCCGAACGTGTCGGCCCAAGAGTTGTTGGGCACCGAGAGCAGGAACAACAAGGCGAGGAGTGAGCCGGCCCTCACCCCAACCCTCTCCCGCAGGGAGAGGAAGAACGGACGAGACGCTATTTGACATTGCATGAGTCACCTCCATGGGACATCGCTTAAGGCAGGAGCATATCATACATGGGGGGTACTGCAAGCACTTTTTCTGCAGATCCACGACACGCCGGACCCGCTTCCGTCGTTTCGGGGTGGAAGGCCCTTTAGCTTATCTTACCGTGAGGGCATTGCTAGGAAGTAGCAAATGAATTCGGCGCCTATGTCACCTTTCGCATTAGTCGCTTCGAATTGACGCGGACTGGCCTGGGTGCCGATCCAGGTCATTGACGCTCGCCTTTTTGGCCCTGCGTCGTTTCCGTCACCCGCCGATAGAGCAGCTTCACGAAGTCGGCCAGCAGTTCCGCTTCGCCGGTTTTCAGAATCACGCTCTCTTGCCGCAAGTTTACCACCTGACTACCAACCTACGCCGGCCTCTTTGCGGGCGATTCATCCTTTTGTGGAGAGTCGGTCGAATTCGGCTGGTGCAATATTTTTGACTTTATCCAGCGCACGATCAAACTTGCGGCGGTGGCCACGTGCCGCGCGGTTCTGCAGATACTCACCAGCCGCCAAAGCCGAGAGTTTCTCCGCGAGCGCTGTCGTCACCAACTGATTGATGGAGATACCTTCTTGCCGAGCCAACTCTTTCGCTTGCTTATGCAGTGACGCAGGGAGTCGCAAACTCATTGTGCTCATGAGGAAACTCCGATTTGTTGTAAGAATTCCTGCGGAGTCACGGCTTGCAGACCGAACTGCTCAACGCCGTGAAAGTCGCGTTTGTTGAACGTTACGATAGACTGGCATGAAGCTTCGACGGCCAATTCCAGGAGCATGTCATCGTCTGGATCAGGGAGGAAAGGCCGCCACAAGTAAAAGATGTCATGGAGGCCCGCCACCGAACACAAATAATCCAGGATGTCGTCAATATCACGATGGGTCAGACCTAACGCTCGGGAATGTCGCTTGCCGATCTCCTCGTATTCCAGCACGAGAGGAACCGACAAGTGAATCCGGAACGCGGCCTTACCACCTACCTCGCGCAACAGTCGATGCGAACTTCCTTGCCGCGACCGTAATGCCGCGTAAAAGACGTTCGTATCCACAACGATTTGGCACGCATCCACTATGGTATTATAGATAATACCACGCTAAAAGCAAAGATCGCCTTTTTGAACAGTAAAATATCGATAGCTGCCGCCGCAATGGGGCTCATGTTACTTGTTGGCTTCAAGCGGGCTTGTCTCCGTCACCCGCCGATAGAGCAGCTTCACGAAGTCGGCCAACAGTTCCGCTTCGCTGGTTTCCAGAATCACGCTCACCTGCCGCAAGAGCGCCCGCTTGGCGTTGATCGCTTCGGCGGCGGCCACCACGCCCGCTTCGCCCAGCGCTCCGCCCGTGCCGAACTGGCTGGTGAGCTCGCGGAAGTCGGCCTCACTCCAGGCGTCAAACAACTCGGCCCGCGACTGGACGACGCCCGCCACCAGCGGATTCGTCGCCCGGTCGAACGCCTGTCGGGCTTGCTCACTTGTTGGAAAGGCCTCACCTACCGGTCGAAATAACTCATCAACCTCCAAGCCCAGTCCGCTGGCAAACTTGTGCAGCGTGCGGGCGTGGGGGTTGTTCGCACCGCGGACGAGTCCCCGCACCGTCCGCTCGTCGAGCCCGGTGGCCTCCACCACTTCGACAAAAGTCAGCCCCTCATGGGCCATTACCCGGCGGACATTGAAGGCCACCGTCTGGGCAGTCGCTGCGGAACGTGCGGCAGAATACGAGTTACTGGCAAAATACGGCGCATGCATGTACTCCCGTATACTATACGAAAGTATAGATTGTCAAGAGATACGGCTCAAAAATTGGCAAACCAGCCCGGCCTACACATTGGCCGTCGTCAGCGCTGGTCGCTCCAACGGGTAGAATAAGTCGCAAATCCCGTGCATCAGCCCGATTGCTTCCGGACGGACGCTGCCAAATCGCGAGGTGAGTGGCGCCAGCAGCCAGCGACCTTCCGGCCAACGCACGTCCATCACCCGGCCGCAGTCTTCCAGCAGTTGATAGACCCGCGCCCGCGTGACGCCCAATTTCGCGGCTTGCTGCTTCACGCTCGGCGAGTTTTGGTCCAGGCTTAGCCGGTTGGCAGCCAACTCGGCCACCTGATCGCCGATGTCGATTTTGATCTGCGCCACCAGCGGCTTCACCACGCGTTCGCACAGCTCCTCGACGGTCGGCAACTCCGACTGGCAAATGGTTTCGTTGAGCCAACGCACCAGCGGCGGCAAGAACCGCGGCACAATCACCACATCGACATTCTCTTGTAGGGTTGCGGTGGCCAGCGCTTCATGCACCGTGCAGAAAACTTCCAGCACGGCGTTCACGCGCTTTTCTCCATGCGTCCTGAGCCGGCGAATCTGCGCCAGCGAGCGATCGGAATAGTCTTCTAGCCGCGTGTGCCAAATCACCGTCGGCAGCGACTGCAGCGAGGGTGCCAACCGCCCCAACTTCTCGGGCCCGAGCGCAAACCGATGTACCGTGTCGCACCAATGCGTCCAGAGCGCCTCGGACACTATCGCTGCATCGAAACCCACCGTCGGCGCAACCGCCTTTGCCGTTTTCGCCTCGTTCAACGCCAGACCAAATGGCGCATCG
This sequence comes from Pirellulales bacterium, assembly GCA_041753435.1. GTDB lineage: Bacteria > Planctomycetota > Planctomycetia > Pirellulales > Lacipirellulaceae > DASYDU01. The sequence goes on from JBGSUJ010000132.1 coordinate 27,464, forward strand.
GGCGAGGCCGCTTTCGCTGCCCGCTTGAGCAGATCAAAAAACCCCAGCACCTTCTTCTGACCCACGCCGGGAGTCGCCATCAACTCGTCGATTGGTCGACCGAGTAGATCCCGCAAAGAGCGATCGAGAAACGCAATCGGCAAGCGGCGATCGGTGGGCAGCACCCAATAAGAGAGCGCTCTATCAAGTCGCCCATCGTCGGGCTGAGAGAGTAAAGCCTTACGAAGCCGTTCGTAAGTACCAACGAGCCGATATCGGTCGTTCGAGATGGCTTTCCTGGCCATTGGAGTTAACCCCATAAATGCATGGATACCTTCCTGCAGAGTCAAACGGGTGTCGTACAAATCGAGGCAGCGCAACGACGGGGGGGGCATCAAACCCACACCATCTCCTTAGCGGCCGTGGCTCGCCACCCTTTCCTGTTCCACGGTCTGGACTTATGCATTTCGTGCAGATTCCGTGCGAGCCAATAGCCACAATTTCTTTCCAATTTTTTCCATATCTAGCTCGACTGTCAAGGTAGGGGGCACAGCACAGTTCCATGAATGCACCAGCCCGTCGCGCCGAGGTTGATCGCCAGGACCCACCATAACCCGGCAATAATGGCCCGTTTTTTTCTTTGCGAGCAACCGGCCGACGGGCTTCCGCTTGAACGTGCCGCCCCAAGCAACGCCGCCACGAATAATCTCTCTGCCACTAGACATTTCGCTCTCCCCACTCAGCAAGCAACACGCCAAGACTCCCCCTTCAGACTCCACCGACTGGTTGCCGATTCGATATCATAAAACCATGCTGCCCACCCACCAGTACCAGCCCAGGGGTTCCAACGACACGGATTTCTCCTCCGCGGATAAATTCTGCGTTCTTGGCGCGGGCTCCTCGGGGCTCGCCGTCGCCAAAAACTTCCGCGCAGCAGGCATCCCCTTCGATTGTCTCGAGCGCGAAGACGACATCGGCGGCAACTGGTACTTCGGCCGACCGGCCAGCAGTGTCTACCGATCCACGCGGCTGATCTCCTCGAAGTCGCTCACCGAATACAGCGACTTCCCGATGCCCGCGCACTACCCCGACCATCCCGATCAAGACATGGTCTGGCGCTACTTGCGCAGCTACACCGAACACTTCGACCTCTACCCGTCCATCGAGTTAAACACTGGCATCGAGTGGATCGAACCGGCAGCAGAAATTTCGAGCGTGGAACAGAGAGCAGCGCGTGGCGCTGGTCACGGCTCCTCACTCTCCGCTCCCCGCGGTTGGGACATCACGCTCGCCAGCGGCGCGCGGCGGCGCTATCGCGGTGTGGTCATCGCCAACGGCCACAATTGGGATCCGCGTTGGCCCCATTATCCCGGCCACTTCGCTGGCACAGTGCTCCATTCGTCCGAATATAAAACGCCCGACGTCCTGCACGGACAACGCGTGCTCGTGGTGGGTGGCGGCAACTCCGGCTACGATCTGGCCACTGAAAGCGCCCGCCACGCCACGGCAACCTTCCATAGCTTGCGTCGTCACTACCCACTCTTGCCGCGATACTTCCGCGGCCGACCCGTTGACCAGGGCGGCGAGTGGATGCTCCGCTGGCATTTTCCTCTCTGGCTGCGAAGGTTCTCCATCGCCCGCGTCTGCCAACTGGCCTGGCAGCAGTACAACCTGCCCACGCCCGACCATGCGTTCTTCGAAACCCACCCGGCCATCAATAGTCGCTGGCCCCTTGACGTTCACCGCGGCGCGATCGTCCCCAAGCCAGAGATCGAGCAGCTCACTGGCAGCGAAGTCCACTTCGCCGACGGCAGTCACGAGTCAGTCAACCTCATCCTCTATGCCACCGGCTTCAAGATTTCATTTCCGTTTCTGGATCTGGAACAGCTCCATTGGCAAGCGGGGCGGCCCGCGCTATTCCTGAATATCTTCCACCCCGACCGCGACGACCTCTTCGTCGCCGGCTTGATCCAACCCGACAGTGGCCAATTCGGTTTGGTCGACTATCAGGCCCAACTGATCGCCGCCTACTTGCAGGGAATCAAGCACAACCGCCCCACCGCCCTCCGCCTGCAACGCGAGAAGCGTAATCAACACCCACAGATGAACGGCGGTATCCGTTTCGTCGTCTCGTCTCGCCATCTGGTCGAAGTCGAACACTTCAGCTACCGCCGCACACTGCAGCGCTGGATTCGCCGCTTGCGCTAAACGTTCAGAAGGTGATCCGCAGATAGCGCAGCTGAACGAGGGGGGAAAACTTATGGTCATTCATGGTTCCGTCGTTTCATGAATGTGTGCTGCTAACGTTGGACAACTATCTTTCCCGACAAAACTGTCGCCATGCTTCAGTGTTGACAGCCACGTTGCTCAATACCGGCTACCAAGAGACATTCCCACAAAGGCGTGGGCTACGCAGAGACAAAGCTCTTGCTCCTCCGCGTACTCAGCGCCTCGGCGTGAGACTTATTTGTTTGCGGCCATAGCTCACGCTGGTTGTTTCTGCGGCATCTTGCCTAAACAACTAAATTCGTGAATCAGAACTCGATCTCCATTCGATCGGTGCCTAACAGCGTCGCCGCGAAGATGTTTTTCGCTCTCTGCAAGTCAAACTCTTCATCTCGCTCCAACAGCGGATTGACGTGTACCAGTACCAGCAGCCCTACTTCTGCTGCCGCCGCTACCCGTGCTACGTCGCTCAAGCAACTATGCCCCGTCAAGCTTGCCATCTCGTCGGCTTCGTCACCAAAGTAGGCTTCATGCACCAGAACACTCACACCACGTATGCTGTCAATGTAGCAGGCGTCAGGCGTCGCCGTGGTATCGGTGACATATGCCAGCGAACCGCTCGGCCAATCGAGCCGATAACCAATCGAACCGCCCGGATGCCCCAGCGGGAAGTAACTCAACTTGCCGCCATCGGGCAGTGCCACTTCCCCAACAAGTGGCTGCATGCGAAACGCCGGCTCGACCGGAAACAGCGGGTCGGAAAACAAGTGCGTGCGAATCGCCGCGAGCTTCGCCGCATCGCCATGCACGGTGGTTTGCTGCTGCACATCGGCCGGCAGCATGCCCAAAAGATACGTCAACCCCAACACATGATCGAGATGCGCGTGGGAAAGAAACACATCCAGCCGTTCGGTCTCCCGATATTCACCCAAGCGAAACAGGCCGCTGCCCGCATCGAGCACAACACCCACTTCGGGCAACAGCAGGCACGCCGTATGCCGCCGCTCATTCGCAAAGTAGCCACCAGTACCAAGCAGTACGAGCTTCATGGGGCGAGGCCTAGCGTCACAAGAATTGTCATTCGCTCCCGCTGAATCTATCAGCGCCCCGCCCCATCAGCAACATTACGATTCGAGCCCCTTGGCGTCGTCAACCACGACGAATCACAACCAATTCGGCAGTACCCTACCGGCACCACGTTCCCCGACGTCTATCGTGCCGAAAGCGCGCGGCATGAGGCGATTTCCGTCGCCCCCGCCGCTCTACTCCAACCCAAACGCTCCCGGTGGCGGCACTTCGATGCCCGTCCGCCGCGTCACGCTCAGGTTCGGCAGGAAGCGCGGTTCCAACAGAAAGCTCACGCTCAAATTGTCGGTCGATTGGTCGTAGCTCGTGCCGACCGTGGCGATCAGCGATTCGCCAATGCGGCTCACATGGAACGACTGCCCGATGTTGCCCGAGTTGCCCAGGTCGATCGAAGCGGTTGCCGAGCCAATCCACTTCGGACTCATGCGGTAATTGAGCGAGCCGATCACCAGATTCGCTTCAAACGGCCCGTCCATCGAACGGAAGCCTAAGTACGCATTGCCGATCTGCGGCCGATTGAGCATGCCGCCCAGAGACACGGTGCGGAAGCCGTCGCCAAAGGTATCCGCAGCACCATCGGAAAGAATTGAGAAGCGGTCGCCGACGTGCCACCGCCAGTCGTAATCGATCAGCCCGATATCCTGGCCGAAGTTGTCGCGGTTTTCATCGGGGAACCAGGTGGCGTTCGAATCGAACTCCATCCAGTCGACAATCCGCTCCTCGCCCGGCGCGCCACGCTTGGTCTGCAGCCGATGCCGCATGCCCACCCGCACCGCCGTCAGGTCGTCAGCAATTTCCAGCGAGGGCGCCGTCACGTTATCTTGCATGCCCGAGCGCAGCGCCCAGTACCGCGGATCGAACTTCTGGTTGAACTGCCCGGCCAGCGCCGGGCTGCCCACCGGTGCGAAAAACAGCCGCCGACGGAACTCCACTACCGACGTATCATCCAGCTCGTCGTACAGCGGAAACTCGTCGAAGTTCTGGTCTGCGTCGGCATAGGAAGCCTCGGCATCGAACACCACTTTATGCGCTAGCCCGTTCAAGTTGAACAACTGATCGCGTATCGTCGGATCGACCGCCCAGAACGGGATGCTCGCCCGCAGGCCCACTTGGCCCCATAGCCGCTGAATGTCGTTGCCTTCCAGGTCCGCACCCCAGTGGCCGTACTCGCCCATCGCATACGGCACCACCTTGAACGGCCCTAGGTCCAGCGGGTAGTCGATCTCATTGCGGGTTACAAACCGCTCGCCCTTGGCATCGGTCGGGTTGCCCAGGCCATCGACTTCCCACGGCAGCAGCGTCCACTGCGAAAGCAGCGTCGGGTTCGAGGGCGCCGTGGCAATGCTTTGGTCCGCATACGCCAGCGACGTATGCGAGTAGAGCGTCGTCCGATTGTCGAACAACGGCTGACCCAGCCAATAATGGTCCAGCCGAGGCAACCACTGCGTTTCGGTAAAAAAGTCATTCAGCTGACCATTTGCTTCGATCGATACCGACTGATTATCGAACAACCGCTTCAGCCGCAAGCCGGTGGCCTGGTCCTTGTTATTGTCCCACTCGTTCTCGTAATACTGTTCGAGGAACGTGCGGTCGCTGAGCCAACCGACTTCGCCCTGCACGATCCAATCGTCCATCAGCCCGCCGTCCAGTTTTTGCCGATGATTGAGGAACGTCCGGCCGCGGAACGTTTCCTCCGGTACGATATCGCGCCGCCCAAGGCCGAGGTTGTCTAGCCCATCGTCGTTGATGAACCAGGCCTTGAGCCGGCCCTCGGTCGGACCCCTCAAGTTGAAGAAGCTGTCACGCTGATAGTCCACGGTCGTGCCAAACCCCAGGCCGCGCTGACTAAGGTAGTCCAGGTCCAAATCCCACTCGACCCCCTGCGGCGCTTCGTATCCAAGCAACTGAAACGCATCGAGTGCTAGCAACGTTTGGAAACCGAAGATCGAATCGTTACGCACCCGCAAGTTGTTGATGTAAAACGTCGGCTTGTCGAGGCTAGTGGCAAATGTCGGCCAGTAAAAGATCGGCACGCCCGACACATACAAAAAATTATTCTGGCTCTCGACATTGTACTGATGCGCGTACACCGGTTCGCCAGTCGCTGGATCAATCGCCGGAGTGTTGGTAAAGGGATCGACGATCGGCTGCTGCCGATCGGTGAGCGTAATGGTTTGCGACTCAAAACTGTAAGCTGGTTCTTCCAGTCGACTGGTTGTTAGCAGCGCGTCACTGGCCACGAATCGCGATGCATCCAACTGCCGCACCGACCCCGCCTTGAGCCGCACAAGCCCCTGATACTGGTAACCCGCCACCGCTGGCGGTGGAGCCAGCAGTTCGGCGTTTAGGATCGTGCCCACTTGCCGCCGCGCGTCGTAGAACATGCGGTCGGCATACACCACCCGGTCGCCCTGCCGGAAGACGATGTTGCCTTCCAAGTAGAGTTCGAGCGGCGAGTCGTTCTGCTGCGTCACCTGGTCGCCCGTCGCTGTGCCCGTGTTGGCACCCGGCAGTCCGCCGGTCCAAATCACGGCCCGATCCGTCTCGATATCGACCGTGCCCAACGGACCGAACGAATCGGGCAGCCCTTCCATTGTCAGCCCTTCGATGATCACATTCACCCCGCCGCTGAGGATGATTACATTCTCGCCCGTCGGAGACTGCAACCGCTTGATCTGGTAGCCCAGATCGCTCCGTTGCAAAACTTTCAAGCGGCGAAACGGCGCCGCACCCGCCGGCACAAGTGGACTGGGCGGCGGCACCGTCTGATTAAACTGCGCCGGCTGCACCGCCTCGTCTCGCTTGGCGGCCGCCACTTCTTCTGCCGGAAGATGGACCACATGCGCTTGCGGTTGAAAACGCGCCAGCCCTCGCTCAAAGATCGGCGGTACGCGCTCCGGGGCCGGCGCCATTGCTGGCAGCCGCAAATCGATCGCTCCGCGCGTGGTCAGTCGTCCAAACCAAGTGGGCGTTTCGATTCGTTCCCCCGACTCCCTGGTCGCGTCTCTCCGAGACGCGATGCCCTCGGCCCCCCTCAGATGACTCCCACCATAAATCAGTCTGACACTCTCCGTCGTCCCGCGCTCGAAATAAGCCAGCACCTTCGCCGGCTGATCCGCTTCGCTGGAAACAACTTCATCAATCCACAGCACCGCTTCCGGCCCACGAATCTCCGTCTCACCCTGCACCACCAGACAGTTACCCTGTAAGTGCCAAACTTCGTACGAACCCTGCCGCCAATGTTCTGCTAGCTCCGCCTCGACCACAATCGGCACATCGTCACCAGCTCGCGGCGCAGATATCGGCTCCTGCGCACTTGCGAAAGACGCTACACAACTCAACAAGCTGCCGACGAACAGATACCGCACACAGCTTAAACCACTATCTGTGGCACTGGCTCCGCAAATTGGTCGGGTGCCACCCGCTCCGCCGCTGCTGCTTCCCCAACCCCAGCGCGCAACGCGAGCGCAATCTTTCCCTCGCCTCAAGCGAAGCGCAAACATCGTGCGTAGCAAGCCGAAGATCAGATTGGCATCCTTGCCAAAGTTATACTGGCATCCGTGTGCCCAAAATAATCTGGCATCCGTGTGCCCAAAATAATCTGAAAAGTGCGCAATCCCAGCCGCGCGGCACCAATTTCCACAGCTCTCAATCCGCCGAGTGAAATCAGTAAAACCCGCGGTCAAAATTGCGGCGGATTATAGGTGCAGCCGAACCCCACAGTCAAGCCGCATTCACGCCGCTAGCGAACCTTGCAAAGCCAACCCGCACAACAACTTACGCGGTGTGATCGCACAAATATGCCGCACCTCAGCCTCGTCGCGACTAGTCGACGCGAAAGTACGGCTCGCACCGCTTCCAAGGAGCATGACCCTCCAAGCCCTTTCGATGCCGCGAATTGGACTTCGGTGATCGCTCAAGTGCATCGGGAAAGGCAATCATTTTCGCCTCTTCGAGAGCAATTCTATTCTGATCCGAAGCGGCGATTTCGTCCATTGGATCAGCTCTCACCACGCCAATTCGGCGAAGCAACCGATTTTCTGAAATCGACTTTACTTGAATGACATCAGCGCCAGAATCCTTGATCAAGCCCGTTGCCAACGGCGCTGGCACGTGGACGAACCAAGGCAACGTGGCAAAAGACGGCTCCCAATCCGTGTAATTGGAACCTCGATCCTCAGCTTCGGCGCGGGCGGCTGCCTCTTGAAGTACTCGCGCGCATTCCAGAGATGGCAGCTTTCGCAACTCGCTTGCCCTCCTTGTGCCATCGGGAAGGGCCGGGCTCGAAATCATCGGTTTGGCTCCGATATTTGGACTGAGTCGTTGTTGAATGAGAGTCTCGGCACGATGAAATTTCGACTCAACCTTTCGGCAGCGGATTACTGATTCAGCGCATACAACAGCACATTCAGACCAATCCGCGCCGCGTCCTGCCGCGCGTAGCCACGGCAGCCGAAGGCTTCGTGTTCCTCCAGCGCGCAGCTGAGGTCGTAGGGCGAAAAAACCACTGCCCAGCGGTCGCCGCTGCGGATGCCTTCCAACTGTGGCTCCACCGTCCGTGTCCGCGACGCAGCCGGCCGCGCCCCGGCCGTCGTTTCCGGGTCACGCAGTGACACTTGCCGAATGTCGAAGCCGCCAAAAGCGGTCGTGAAGATCGGATCGTCTGCTGGGATGCGCTCGATCACGTGCCCCGGCAGCGCCGCCGCCAACTCGCGCCGCAGCGCGGTGGCAAATGGCTTGCTCGCACAAATTGCATCGGCTAGCAGCGTGCCGCCGCGCTCCAAATACTCGGCCAGCCGGGTCCGCTCTGCCGCCGTCAAGCGGAACTCCCGCCGCCCGTGCATGAACAGCATCGGGTAACGCAATAAGTTCTCGTCGCCGATCCCGATCATCTCCGGCGCGGAACGCACCTGCAACTGCAACTCGCCAGCCGACGCGGTCCGCACCAAATTCGCAAGCGCCCCTGGCGCGTCATTGCAACCACCGCCGTGATAGAGCTTGGCAATCTCGATGAAGCCGCGACTACCCGTGCGATCAACATCCACATCCGAGAGCGGCAACTGAAAACTTTGCTCCTTGCCCTTCGGCTCGCGGTTCGTCGCATAGGTCAGCACGTTGATGCCTACCGCCAGCGCATCCTGCACCCGTTCTTCCACAGCGGCGGGATATTTGGTTGGCCGGCCCGGCTGCGCAAGTTCCCAATAGCATGACAAATCCTCACGCGAATAAACCACCGACGTGCGGCAACCATATTCCACCGACCACAACTTGCCGATGTAGGGCGATTCCGGTCGCACCCGCTCCTCGATGTTCCAAAGCGGATGCCCTGGCGTCACCTGCTGCAGTTTGTACTCCGACTCGGGAAACACTGCCGCCATCAACTTTCGAAAGCCCTCATCGAAACGGTGTGAATCGGCACAACACGCCTCGGCAAAAATGAATCCGCCGCGATCCACATAGGCCCGCAGCTTCTCCGCGTAAGGCATCAGCGCCGGCGCGCGGTTGCCGCTGAGGTACAGCACCGGCGATTGCAGCAAATCTTCCACCGCGGCCCGCTCGGCATTCACTGTCTGCCAGGTCAGACCCAAGTCCCAAGCCCGCTCCGTGTAGGCGACTAAATTCGCGGCGTCGCGGCGATGTTGATTCCAGTGCTCAGGTTCACCATATTCGAGCTTCGCCATCACCACCGGCCGGCGTCCCTTGGCCAGGAACAACAATGCCAGCGAAGTGCTGATGTGCGGGTTCTGCTCGGCATGCCACGTACCTTGCCAGTAGTGCGAGAGCGCGTCTTGATCGCGCACCAAAAACTCTGCCCCTTCGCGATACCAATCGTGATCGCCAAAAAAACGCCGCGCCGTGAGTCGCCCGGCCCGTTCCAAACCGTAGAGATAATAGTATAAACAGGCCTGTCCACCGCCCGCAGGCCGCGGATTGCGCGTCACCGAAAAATGCTCCCCTATCCATTCCACCGCCCGCTCCAACGCGTCGTCGTCTTGGTGCGGCCGGCAGCAGATCACGCGGCCCCGCTCGACCGCGGCGTCACCCGATTCGAGCGCGGCGGTCGACGTGGCGAGCGCGCCGATCCCCGCGCAGGTCATGCTCCCCGAGCCCGCGTCGCCCGGCACATAGCCCCAGGAGCCGTCGTCGTTTTGCGTACTCCGCCAGTAGTCGGCCGCCAGTTGCCACGTTTGCCGCTTGACCTTCGCGCCCACACTCTGCGCATCCCACAGCGCCAGCACGGCAAACTGCGAGTTGCTGTTATCGCCGCCCGGACCAGGATACGACCAAGCCCCCTTGCGATCCGCTTGTGTCACTTGCTTCGCCTCGAGCCAGCGCACATTGCGGTCGATCAGCAGCATGTCTTTCTTGGGATCGGCTGCTGCAAAAACCATCGTCTGCAACGAAACGACATACGTTCGCTCCGGTTCGACGGTCCGCAGATATTCCAGAGCCCGTATGATCGTCGGGTCACTCGGCTCCACTCCCGCATTCAAGAGCGCCAGTGTGCATAGCGCTGTGACACCGCCGGCATAGCCGGCCATCTCGTTCCAGCGGCCACGGGGCGATTGCTCACGCTTCAGATAGGCGACTGCCCGGTCAATCGAGGTCAGCACTTGCGCGGCGTCGATCGGCCCGGCAGGCGGCTGCGCCTGCGCCATGCAGGGCGTTACAACCGCTACGATCAGCACCTTCGCGACCCAGACCGATTGAGCCCTGCATCCCATCCTACATCCCTTCGCTGGCGCAAAAGAAAAGCCGACTCTAAATAGTTTACAATCCTAGAGTTAAAGCGGCAACGAAGCCGCCCGCGTTTCGTTGTCCATTCGACGGACGACCGGTAGAATGCCGGCGGACAGTAGTTAGTGGTCGGTCGTCTGTTGGCGGTGGCCACGACGCTTCCAACCGGGGCTCGTTGCCCACACCTGACCACGATCCACTACCCACTGACAACAGGCCAAGTCCCTTGTCCACCAGCAAAACCCGCAACCTCGGCGACGTCCTGCAGGAATTCCGCTTACATCGGCAAGTGATGCAACGCGAACTGCAGAAGGTCATCATTGGCCAGGATGCGGTAATCGAACAGATCTTCGCCGCCATCTTCACCCGTGGCCACTGTTTGCTCGTCGGCGTGCCCGGCCTCGCCAAAACGCTCATCGTCAGCACCCTCGCGCAAATTCTCGATCTGGAGTTCAAGCGCATCCAGTTCACACCCGATCTGATGCCCTCCGATATCACCGGCACCAATGTGCTGGAAGAAGACGAAAACGGCCGCCGCTCCTTCCGCTTCGTCGAAGGCCCGATCTTCACCAATTTACTGCTCGCCGACGAAATCAACCGCACACCGCCCAAAACCCAGGCCGCCCTGCTGCAAGCGATGCAAGAGCGCGAAGCCACCGTCGGCCAGTCGACCTACCCGCTGCCCGACCCGTTCTTCACCATCGCCACGCAAAACCCGATCGAGCAGGAAGGCACCTATCCGCTGCCCGAAGCTCAGCTCGACCGCTTCATGTTCAACATCAAGGTCGACTACCCGACCGCTGCCGAGGAACAGCAAATCCTGGCCGCCACCACGCGGCAAGACCGCCCCGAAGTCGCCAAGGTCCTGTCGCAACGCGCAATCCTCAACCTGCAAAAGCTCGTCGGCTCGGTCGCGGTCAGCGAGCACATCATCAAGTACGTCGCCGCGCTAGTCCGCGCCACGCGGCCCAAAGACGAGTCGGCGCCAAAATTTGTCCGCGACCTGGTCGATTGGGGCGCCGGCCCTCGCGCCGGCCAGTTTCTGATTCACGGCGGAAAAGCGCTCGCCGCCATGGATGGGCGCTTCAGTGTCGCCATCGAAGACGTGCAAAAAGTCGCCATCCCCGTCCTCCGCCACCGCCTCAGCACCAACTTCCAAGCCCAAGCCGAAGGCCTCACCACCGAAGACATCGTCACGCGACTGCTCGCCGAAATACCCGTACCCGAAGTACCCAAGTTCGCCACCTAACGCGAAGCGACGCCAATTCTTCTTTTGACAGGATCACAAAATCGGCAGGTTTTACAGGAGGGGAAGAAGACCGCGCACTCAGAGCAATCGAATCTCGTTTCTCCTTTGCTTCTTATCCTGTTGATCCTGAAAAATCCTGTTATCCTGTCAAAAACAGTTGTGGCCCTATGTCCTCCGTCGAAAAATATTTGAAGCCGGAAGTCATTCGGCAGATTTCGCGGCTCGACTTGCGCGCTCAGTTTATCGTCAAAGGCTTTCTGCACGGTCTGCATGCCAGCCCTTATCATGGCTTCTCGGTCGAGTTCAGCGAGCATCGCAAATACACGCCCGGCGACGATCCGCACGACATTGATTGGCTCGTCTACGCCAAAACCGACAAGTACTACGTCAAGAAATTCGAAGCCGAGACGAACATCACCGGCTACCTGGTCATGGATCTCAGCCAGTCGATGGCCTACACCTATCGCCAGGAGCTGAGCAAATTCGACTACGCCATCTGCCTCGCCGCCGCGCTCTGCTACCTAATGATCCACCAAAACGACCCCGTCGGCCTGGTCACCTTCGCCGAACAGATCAACAACTACCTGCCGCCCAAGTCGAAGCGGCAGCAGATCGGCAACGTGCTCTCGATGCTCGCCAAGCTCCAGCCTACCGGCCAGACCGACGCCGCCCGCAGTCTCGGCCAACTGGCCGCGATGCTCAAACACTCGAGCCTGCTCATGGTCTTCAGCGACCTACTCGCCGAGCCCAAGCCGATCATCGCCGCGCTCCGCCGTTTGCGGCACGAAGGGCACGACGTCATCCTGTTCCACATCCTCGACCAGGCCGAAGTCGAGTTTCCCTTTGCGGGACTGGTCGAACTCGAAGAACCCGAGTCCCACGCCAAGCTCGAAATCGATGCCGACAGCTTCCGCAGCGACTACCTGGCCGAGCTCGCCTCGTTCCGCGAAATGTACCGCCGCGAATGCTTCCAAAGCGGCATCGACTACGTGCCACTCGACACCAGCATGCCTTTCGACCGAGCGCTCACCGAGTACCTCGCCATGCGCCGCTCCCGGGCCTAACCAAGGTGTGAAGTGATCAGCATGGGATTCGTCACTCCAGCACTGTTAGGCGGCGCACTGCTCATAGCAGTGCCGATCGTGCTGCACTTGGTGATGCGGCGCGAAGCCCAGCAGTTGGTGTTCCCCGCCCTGCGGTTCGTCCAAGAGCGCAAATCCGTCAACCAACATCGTCTCCGGTTGCGGCAGCTACTGCTACTCGCTCTCCGCTGCGCGGCGATCTGCCTGCTGGCCTTCGCACTGGCTCGCCCAACGTGGCGCGGCTTCGGCGCCGCAGTCGGCGAAGATAGCCCCATCGCGGCCGCACTCGTCTTCGACAACTCGCTGCAGATGACTTACCTGCACGAGAACGAAACCCGCCTCGAAAAAGCCCGCTCTCTGGCCGAGTGGCTCCTCGAACAACTCCCCCCCGACGCTCCGGTCACCGTCATCGACCGCGCCAGCCGCTATGGCAGCCGCGAGACCGACAAAGACGCCGCCCAATTCCGCATCGAACGGATCGACGCCAGTTCCGTTGTGCGACCTCTCGCAGAAACACTCCGCGACGCTGTCGATTGGCTCAAACTCCATACCGACCATCGCGGCGAAGTCTATGTGTTCACCAATCTGGCCAGCGTCGATTGGAGCGGCGACACACTCGCCACCTTCAAAGCGCGGCTCGACGAACGACCCGGCGCCAGCGTTTACCTCATCGATGTCGGCGTCTTACGGCCACACAATCTTGCCCTCGGTGCTTTGCGGCTCTCGGGCCAGGAACTCGCTCCCGACGGCTTCTTGAAAATACAAACGCAGCTCACCGCCACCGGCGACACAGCCGGCACGCCAGAACAAATCGTCGAACTACACACGATCGACTCGAACGGTGGCACCCAAAATCGCGGCCAGCAAGTCGTGCAGTTCGCTTCGACCGTGGGAGCCGCTCCCGTTGAGTTCTCACTCTCAGGCCTGCCGCTGGGCACCCATCAAGGCTACGTCCGCATCGTTGCCGACGACCCGCTTCAGGTCGACGATGTCCGCTATTTCACAGTCGACGTCCGCGAACCACGCAGCATTTTGCTCCTCGGCCAGCGCGCCGCCGATACCATCTTCCTCCGCGAAGCGCTCGCTCCCGCTTCGCCCACCGGCTTCGTGCGCTCGAACTTCAGTTGCGAAACCCGCGACTCGGCTGAGATCGACCAACTGCCGCTCGCCGACTTCGACGCCGTCTGCCTGGTCGACCCTGGCGTGCTGCCCGCCGCTGCCTGGCAAGCGCTTACTGACTATGTCCACGCCGGCGGCGGACTCGGCATCTTCCTCGGACGCAACGCCCGCCGCGAACCGTTCAACGAGCCTGCACCACAACAACTGCTCCCCGCCAAGCTCCGCTGGCAGTCCCGCGATGCCACCTACCTGCGACCCTCGGCCACCGAGCACCCCGCCTTGCGCGAACTGGCCGAGCTCGCCGATGCCGTACCTTGGAGCGAGTTCCCCGTCTTCAAATACTGGGAGTTCGAATCGCCGGCTGACGAGGTCTACGTGCTCGCTGCTTTCGCCAATGGCCAACCCGCGCTGGTCGAGCGCCGCGTCGGCACCGGCCGCGTCATCACCATGACCACGCCCGTCTCCGATCCTGCCTACAACGATCCGTGGAATATCTTACCCACCGGCCCCGACCCCTGGCCGTTTCTCGCGCTGGTCCATGGCCTGGCCGATTATCTCACCGGCAGTGGCGACACGCGGCTTAACTACCAGGCCGGCCAAAACGCCATCCTCCGCCTCACGCCCAGCGATCAACTCACCAGCTACGTGCTCGAGCTGCCCGGCGACGCGCCCGTGCGGCAATCAATCTCTCCGGGCCAGTTGGACCTCTCCGTCACCTCGACCGAAGCGCTCGGCAACTACCGCGTCCGCGCCGGCGGACAAGATGGGCGACTCGATCGCGGCTTTAGTGTCAATTGCTCGCCCACAATCAGCGATCTCACCCGTACCGACTTTGCCACCCTCGTCGACTCGCTCGGCAAAGACCGCGTGCAAATTGCCCGTTCGCGCGAAGAGATCGAAGTCCGCATCGGACGGGGCCGCCTCGGACGCGAGCTGTTCCCCGCGCTGATGCTCGCCCTGGCCATCGTGCTCGGTGCCGAAATGCTACTCGCCAACCGTTTTTACAGCAGTACCGCCTGAATTAACTCAGCATGAATGAACTGCGGCTACATCCGGTGATGGATCCAATCGCGATCGCGCTTGTCGTCGCCGCTTTGCTTGCGCTCCTCTCACTACGGCCGCGGTTCGGAAATCTCGCGCGCGGCCGCTGGGCGGCACTGGTGGCCTTACGCATCGCCGTGGTGTTGCTCACGCTGATCGCCATGCTGCGGCCCGAATTGGTCTACACCAAAACCACCCCCCAGCGAGCATCGCTCGTCCTCTTGGTCGATGACTCGCGCAGCATGCAGGTGGCCGACTCGATCGGCGACGCACCCCGTTGGGACTCGGTCAAGTCGCTACTCGCCGCGGCGGCCAGCGACCTCTTCCTAATCCAACAGACTTGGGACAGCAGCGCTTACCTTTTCAATACCACCACCACGCCGCTCAACATCGACCGCGGACATATCGACCTTGCGCCCACACCCACCGGCGAGCAGACCGCGCTCGGCGCCGCTCTCAACGACGTGCTCGATCGCCACGCCAGCGGCCGTGTACTCGGCGTGCTCTTACTCAGCGACGGTGCCCAACGCGCCGTCGCGCCCAACGATCTCCCTCCACAGATTGCCGCCCGCCGGATGGCCGCCGAAAACATTCCGCTCTACTCTTTCACCTTCGGAAAATCCGGCGGCAGCGATCGGGCCGACCTCGCCATCGACGACCTCTTAACCAACGAATCGATCTTCGCCGAAGCCCCCACCGAAGTCCGCGGCCAGCTCTCTTCGCAAGGCTTTGCCAATCAACGCGTCGCCGTCCAGCTACTCTGGGAGAATGCCCAGCGCGAAATGGAAGTCGTCAATACGATGCAAGTCGATACGCAAAATGGCAATCTCTCCCAGCCGATCCGCTTGAGGCACACACCCCTCACACCGGGCGAATACAAAGTCACCCTCCGTGTCGAGCCACGCGAAGGTGAACTCGTCACCACGAACAACGAAGCGAGCACCTTTGTCACGGTGCGCAAGGGTGGCGTCAATCTGCTGTACTTGGTCGGCGCTAAGCGAATTGGCGGCGGACCCGGGCCCGAACAGCGGTTTGTCCGCGCCGCGCTCGCCCAGTCGCCCGATATCGTCGTCGAGCGGCGGCTGCTCGATTATCAGCCTCCCGAAGTCGATTTGCGCGAAACTCTCCAACCCGGCAAGATCGACGTCATCCTCCTCGACGATGTCGATGCCCGGGCCCTCTCGCTCACCACCTGGCAAACTATGGCCGAACTGGTCCGCGGCGGCGCCGGCCTGATGATGACTGGCGGCTACCACAGCTTCGGCCCCGGCGGCTTCCGCAGCACGCCGCTCGAAGACCTGCTCCCAATCGACATCGGTCCCGCCCAACGCCAAAGTTTCAACGAACCCGTGCGGACCGACGTCCACCTCCGCGGCCCGATCCGGATGCGACCCGCCGCTCCGCTGGGCACCAATCACCCCATCCTGCAACTGGAGGGTTCACGGGGCAGGGATCCGGAGTCAGATCAAAACACGGAACCCCAAACCATGAATCTTTGGTCTCAGTTACCACCCCTCGACGGTGCCAACCTCATCGAGCGCCGCGACCTCAAACCCAATGCCGCCGTGTTGGCCGAAGCCGACGACGCCCAGCGGCACCCGCTCTTGGTTGCTGGCCAGCCGGGCGACGGCCGTGTGCTCGCCTTTGCCGGCGACTCCACCTGGCGCTGGCAAATGCAGGGCCTGGGCGAGGCGCATCGCCGCTTCTGGCGACAGGCCGTCTTGTGGCTCGCCAAAAAGGACGAACAAACCGAAGGCCGGGTGTGGATCAAGCTCGCCGGCCGTCGCGTGATCCGCGGCGCTCGCGTCGATTTCACGCTCGGCGTCGAAGACGCCCGCGGCGAGACCGCTGTGGGTGCTCTGCCAAAGGTCGCGATCGAAACCCCCGCTGGCCGCACCGTCGACATCCGCCCCACCAAGTCCGGTGACCACTGGTCCGCCATCTTCCGCGACACCACCGAGCCCGGCGACTACAAAATAAAGGTGTCAGGAACCTTTTCCGGCCAAGAGGTGGGCACCGCCGAAGCTCGCTTCCTGGTTCCGCAGCAAGACATCGAACTCGACCGCCCCGCCGCTGAGCCCAGCCTGATGGCCCAACTCGCCGAAACCACGGCCGCTGCCGGCGGCAAAGCCCTCGCTCCCGAAGAACTCCCCGCACTTCTCGCCGCACTTGCCGACCAGCCGCCCAAGCTCCACGAAGAAGTCGTCGCCCGCGCCACCTATTGGGACACCTGGCCGTTCTTCCTAGCGTTCGTCACGCTCTTGGGCACCGAGTGGTACCTGCGGAAGCGGTGGGGGTTGGTGTGATCTGCACGGAGCTGCAAGATATCGTGTAGTCAAAAGCAAATTGATTGGATGATCTCTTCTGCCAACTCAGGCCGAATTTGCTTCTGATGTCGAAGTTCCAATACGTTATTGATGACCTCGATTGTCTCAGCCTCCCGAACGCAAGCCTCGGGAATCATGCTGTTCTCGCCTAGCCAGTAGGATACTTCGCACCAATACCATAGCGGCGAATCACAGATGTGACATGCTGGACCGGGAAATCCGCCGGGTCCGCGCGTACCTAGGATAAACTGATGTATTTGTTGCCGGCTACGACCCGTTCGTCGCGCAATTTCCGATTGAGTTACAAGATTGCATTCGTCGATGCGTAGGACCTCGGCGCCAATATTTGCGCTGCGTACATCTTGTACTGCGCTCAAAATGGCATCCTTAATCGAATCCGCCTTGCGAGCAAAAGTGGCGTACACGCGACCAGATCGTACGCTGATCGTCGCGTCATCACACCCAGATTCATAGAGTTTATTCACAGCCTCATCTGTGACATCGCGAATTCCGGTCAACACCAAGGCGAACTCATATTCAGTTTGACAATTGACAGGATTCACAGGATTCCTCGCTGTCGCCTAACTTTCGGTTGATTCATTATTTCAACAATGCTCGCAAAGATCGATCTCCCTTCGAACCTGCCGCGCGTGAGCCTCGCGATTCCGCGGCGTAGAATAAACGAACACAATGCATCCGTCTCTGCTGCGTTCAGGGCAATACAGCTTGCCCCAAATGTGTCCGTTTGATAGTTCGACACTCCAGCCGAGCGATTCGGCATAACTAATAGCTTTTTCGATATGCTTATCGGTATGCCGTGACCGGCTCATTCACCCAATTCTAGCATTTTGTTGACATTTGTCAACGCCAAATCGGCGGTCATTGTCGCCACTTCGCAGCTCACTTGTTTGAGCCATCCAAGTCCAGTGCTGGTCCGAAGTTATGCGAACCGTATCGGACGCGAAACCAAAACCTCCAACCAGCGATTGCACTTCTTCCAGTGTCAGCGCCGCCCGCAGCGAATCGGCGAAAAGTTTCTGTTGGTAGGACGTCGCGTCGCCGGCATAGGTCGTCACAATTCGCTCGAGCTCGCTTTCATCGTGCGGCCGGGTGAGGTCCCGGTGGAACAGCAAGCCGCCGCACGTTGCCACTCGCACCGCTTCGGCCACCACCCGCGCCGGTTCTGCGATGTGGTGCGCGATGCTGTTGCTGATCACGGCGGCAAACGTTCCATCGGCAAACGGCAATCGCTTGGCATCCGCGAGAACTGTCTCGATTCGATCGGAAAGGCCTGCCGTGGCGACGTTCTTGCAGGCGAGCGTCAGCATGTTCTCGGCGGCGTCGACTGCGATGACCCGCACGTTGGGACAGCGTCGGCACAACTCGATTGGAATCTGCGCGGTGCCCGCTCCCAGATCGAGGATTTCAATGGACGTATCCGATGAAAGAACTGTTGCCAGGTCTGCCACAAACACCGCATTCACCGCGGCATGATCCATCGCATTGTACTCGCGCGCGTCCTCGTCGCGATTCATCACCCCGGGTTCAAGTTTGCGCTCGATCATCGTATTTGACCGGATCAAGACAGACGGAATCAAAGACCTTCCTGCTTCCATCCGGCAAATCCTGCCGATCCTGTTATCTTGTCAAAAAAGGGTTACGGTTTCACCACAATCTTCCCCGCCAGAGCCCCACTCTTGCCGACCGTGCTTTCTTCCTGCAACCGGTGAGCGGTGGCGGTTTCGGCAAGCGGCAGCACGCGGTCGATGCGGGCCTTCAGCTTACCTTCGGCCAGCCAACGGTTAATGTCGTCGGCCGCGGCCCGCAATTCTTCCGTCGTCGCATTGAACATCGCAAAGCCGTAGAGTCGGCAGCCCTTCACGTAGAACGGCCCGACCGGAAACGGCGGCCGCGCGTCGCGACCGGCCATCAACACCATGCGCCCACGCGGCGCGAGCAAATTCACCGTGCGATCGAAATCCGGCTCGCGCAGCGTCTCCCACCACACATCCACGCCGTCCGGCGCGAAATTTTTCACCCGCGCCGGCACATCCTCGGTTTTGTAATGGATCGCCGCATCGGCACCCAGCTCTAAACAGGCCGCCACTTTCTCGTCGCTGCCGGCCGTGGTCACCACCCGCGCACCCAGCGCCTTGGCCATCTGCACCACCATCGAGCCCACGCCGCCCGTGCCGCCGTTGACGAACAACGTCTCGCCCGCCTCCAATCCCGCATCGCGCACCAGGCCCAGGTGCGCGGTAAGCGCCACCAGCGCACAAGCCGCTGCCGTCTCTTCACTCACGCCGTAAGGAATCGCATACAGAAAACTCTCCTCCACTGCCGCGAACTCAGCAAATGTCCCCTGCCGACCCAAGACCCCCTGGCACGAGCCCCACACCCGGTCACCCGACTTGAAACGCTTCGCCTCCGGCCCCACGGCCTCGACAACGCCCGCCAAATCGCAACCCACAATAAATGGTTTCGGCAGCGGCATCGCTACCGAGCCGCCACGGACGTAGGTGTCGATCGGGTTCACACCTGTCGCGGACACCTTGACCAGCAATTGGCTCCCCGTCGGCGTCGGCGTCGGCAACTCGCCGTAAACGATACTCTCCGGCGGCCCGGGTTGGTTGATGTAAGCGGCCTTCATGATGCGTGACTCCGGTCTGTAGGTTGACGAAGACAAGAAGATGGGGAGCCAAGGATAACGGCGAATAAGAATAGTAAGTATCTCCCCGTCTCCCTCCTCTCTGTGGCTCCTCGTCTTTCCATTTGTAGCGGATAGGCCTCCTGCTGCAATGGAGCGGCCCCCCATTCCGTCCTATAATTGACCACATGACCGGTTCCCGTCACACCAATGGCCTGCTCGCCCTCGTCTCGCTCGCAGTGATCGGCTACCTGCTGTTCACGCTGCCGCCCAAAGTCATCGAACACTACGAGACTGCGGCCAAGCTCGGCACTTGGCTTGGCTACCTCTACCTGGCCGCCGTCGGCACCGGCGCGATGCTGCTCTTCGGCCTGGCAGTTGGCATCCTCGTCCGCGTTTGGCAGAACACCCGCCGCAAAACGGCCGAGGTCCAACGCCGCAACCTCAGCCCCAGCGAAATGTCGTCCGGCGAACGGGCCCGCGAACTGAGCGAGAATCTCGCAACTGGCAAAGAGTTCGCCGTGGGCGAGGGTGTCTCGCCTAAGCTCCGCTCCGAGATTGAAGCCGCCGTCGCCGAGCTCGAAGCCAAACGCCAATCGCAGCAGCTCGAGATCGTCGCCTTCGGCACCATCTCCAGTGGCAAATCGTCGCTCTTGAACGCGCTCGCAGGACGCGACGTGTTCCGTTCGAACGTCATCGGCGGCACCACGGTCACCCGTAGCGAAATCCCCTGGCCGGCCGGCGATCGGGTAGTGCTCGTCGACACACCCGGCCTCGCCGAAGTCCGCGGCGAATCGCGCTCCCGCGAATCAGCCGCCGCCGCCAAAAATGCCGATCTCGTTTTATTTGTCGTCGACGGCCCGCTCAAGGCTTACGAACACGAACTGCTCGATGTGCTCGCTCGCATGGAAAAGCGGATGATCGTCTGCCTCAACAAAGAAGACTGGTACGACAACCGCCAGCGCGAGGAACTCCTGGGCCAGATCGTCGAACAAGTCGCGCCGATGGTTAAGCGGGCCGACGTAGTGGCCGTCCGCTCGCAGCCCGTCTCGCGCCGCCGCGTCCATGTGCTGGCCAATGGCACCGAGGAAGAAGAGACGGCAACCGAACCGGCCGACATCGCACCCTTGGCGCGCCGCATGATGTCGATCGTCGAGCGCGACGGACGCGAGCTGCTGCTGGCGAACCTGCTGCTGCAATCCCGTGGCCTGGTCGACGAATCGAAACAGCGCGTGCTCGCCGCCCTCGACGAACGGGCCGACGCTGTGATCAGCAAATACATGTGGGCCGCCGGAGGCGCGACCGCCATCAACCCCATCCCGCTCTTGGACCTCGCCGGCGGCAGCGCGATCACCGTGAAAATGGTGCTCGACCTAGCCGGCGTTTACCAGCAGCGAATCGACACCGACATGGTGGTGACGCTCTTAGGTCAGCTCGGCAAGAACTTGCTGGCCATGGTCGGCGCTACTGCCGCCACACCGGCCGTCGCCGCCGGAATCGCCTCGCTGCTGAAAACTGTCCCCGGCATCGGCACCATCGCCGGTGGCATCCTGCAAGGATTGGTCCAAGCGCTCGTCACCCGCTGGATCGGCCGCGTGTTCTGCCAATACTTCCGTAACGCAATGCAACCGCCCCCCGGCGGCCTGGCCGAACTGGCCCGCCGCGAATGGGCCGAACTCACCACCCCCGATCAGCTCCGCAAACTTATTCAATGGGGCCGCGAGAGCCTCGCAATCCGGAACGATCGATGACCGAAGATTTCTCCAACGACTGGTACAAACTCGCCGGCCTCACACCGCCGGCCGAAGTGATTCCGTCGATGCCCACGTCTACCACCACGCCTACACTCCGCGACGCCGATTACGACGCCGCGCTGGCCACGGTCCGCCACGCCATCGATCGCTTCAGCGGTTGCAGCGACGAAGAACGTGCCACGCTCCAACGCGACCTCGAACAACTCCACAACATGGTCGAGAAGCTCGAAGTCGGCCGCGTCGAGATCGTGGTCTTCGGCGAGATCAGCACCGGCAAGTCGGCGCTGATCAACGCGCTGGTCGGCGACGCAGTCACGCAAGTCAATGTCCGCGGCGGCTGGACCAAAGACGTCTGGCAGGTGCCCTGGAACGGTGCCGGCTACTGCATCCCCGGTCTCGCCAACTCCGAAGTCGTGCTCATCGACACGCCCGGACTCAATGAAGTCGACGGTGCCGCGCGCGGTGAAATGGCCCGCGAAGCCGCGCAGCGGGCCGACCTCGTGCTCTTCGTCTCCGATTCCGACCTCAACGAAGTCGAGTTCTCCGCCCTGGTGGAACTCGCCGCCAGCCACAAGCCGATTCTGCTGGTTCTCAATAAGGCCGACCTCTACTCGCGGGCCGAGTTGGCTGACCTACTCGCCGTCCTCCGCGGCCCACGACTCTCGGGCATCGTCGACCCCAATAACGTCCTCACCGTCAAGGCCGACCCCCGCGAGGTCGAGTACCTCATCGAAACCGCCGACGGCCGCACCCGCAGCCAGTGGCGCAAGCCCGTGCCCGATATCGAACTCTTGCGCGTCCGCATCCTCGAAGTCCTCGACAGCGAAGGCAAAGCCCTCGTCGCGCTCAATGCCGCCATGTACGCCGCCGACAAAAGCGACCGCATGGGCGCGCTCCGCGTCTGTCTGCGCAACGAAAAGGCCACCGCCACCATCTGGAGCTACGCCGTGATGAAGTCGCTCGCCGTCGCGCTCAATCCCGGTGCGGTAATCGACGTCCTGGGCGGCACGGCAGTCGACGTGACAATGGTCGTCACGCTCGGCAAAATCTATGGCATTGAAATCACCATGGCCAATGCCCGCGACCTCGTGACTTCGATCCTCAAAGCGGCCGGCTGGGTCATGCTCGGCGAAGCCGCCGTCAGCTATGCTGCGTCCATCTTCAAAGGCCTCACCGTCGGCTACGGCACGGTGCTCACCGCGCTGCCGCAGGGTGCCGCCGCCGGCTACGGCTCGTACATCGTCGGTCAGGCCGCCCGTATCTATTTCGAGCAAGGCGCCAGTTGGGGCGAACAAGGCCCGAAGCGAGTCGTCTCCCGCATTCTCGACAACACCGACAAAGAATCGGTCCTCCAGCGCCTCAAAGAAGAGATCAAAAAGAAAATCTCGCTCAATCCCTACGGAGCGAAGTGAGTTGCCGGTGCGGAGCTTTATCGCAAGCGGCACGAAACACTGCTTGCGGTTTAGCTATGCTTTCGCTTTGCCGCCGCCGAAAAAACCCAGCACCACCACTGCCGCCACGCACGCCGCCGCGATCGAGACGAGCGTCTTCTGAATCGCCCGGTGCCAGTCGAGCGTCTGCTGCAAATAGTCGGCCGCCGGGTGCTTGTAGACCTCGAAGCCCGTCGCGGAGAGCAACCGATACGAGCCGACCCACATCTGCCAGGCTTGCACTGGCGTCATGCTCTCTAACTCCCGATCCACGCTCTCCGTCCGCGCGACCGGATCGATTTCCGGTACCGGTTGTTCCGAATAGCGGCTCATCGCGGCACCCACCAAACAGACCGCCGCCAGCAGCAAACTCACCGTCATCGCGCCTTCGCGCAGCCC
This sequence comes from Pirellulales bacterium, assembly GCA_041753435.1. Classification (GTDB taxonomy): domain Bacteria; phylum Planctomycetota; class Planctomycetia; order Pirellulales; family Lacipirellulaceae; genus DASYDU01. The sequence goes on from JBGSUJ010000132.1 coordinate 50,541, forward strand.
CCATTTCGGCCCTAACAAAGCAGCCGATTCCTCGGGCACCATCGGGAACTCGCGGAGCTGGCGAAAGGTCGGCACCTCGACCCTCGCGCCACAGTCGCACACGAGCGACTCTCCTGCCTGGCCGGTTTCCACCGCCAATTGCCGACCGCATGCACAGCTTAATAAGTGTTTAGCCATCGCGCTTCACCTGGAGGCCTATCGTCAGTGCCCGCTACAAACCGTTACATCACAACAACATACGAATAAATCGCCGGCGGCGGCTCCTTTCCGACGTATCATCGAGGCTCGCCTCGAATCAGACGCCAGCAAAGCCCGCACACTTGCATCGTAATGATTTTTCGGCCTTTGCCTATGGACCCGGTTTTAGGGCTGCTTACAATTAAAAGGCTTGAACTCTCCGAGGTGAGGGTTTGAAGCAAGCCAGGCAACTGGCCAAGATAGGGGGTGCGTGTGCCAGGGAGCTTGGCCAACCCAACCAAGGTTGGTGAAGTAGCTGGCACGCTGTCTGGGGAAAGAGCAGTCTGGGTTCAACGTGTTGGCGGAGGCAGGTTGGGGCGATTTGAATTCGCACGACCAATCCATCGCTAACCTCCAACGAGGGCTGGATGATATGCCGCGAGTCCGCCTTAACAGGACGCGTCATCCGCATACGAACCACGCAGACACGAACCAATCGATCACCAAGTGGACGATTGGCGGGTTGGACTATCTCCCACGACGGGATCCGCGTGCCTTAGCGCGAGCAGTCTCACTCCCCCAATCCGTTTTTGTTGTTAGTTCATCGCTTTGCGCGGTTTTCGCGCAGCAACTGTGCTCGCCGATACGCGATGCGGCAGCACTTGTTAAAAGTTGTTGATCCATACCGCTCAAAAAAACGAACTCGCATCATTGCAAATCGTAAACCATACCGATTAGTGAAACGTTGCTGTTGAAGGCTCTCGCCGAGCGCGGCGCTATCTTTTACCAAATGCCGTGCCAAGCAAGACTCTCGACAGACTGGTGTTAGAATTAGTTGTCTTTGAACGCACCTGTGCCTGTCAACCATGTGCCTGTCAACCAAGGGGGTAGCTCATCGCCGTGAGGGGACGGTTTGATCTCGACGACTCGCCTGTCACCACGCCTGTTCGTTCGTCTTTGAGGGGGCCCTTACCTACCAGGGCACCTCGGCGACTACACGTGAAACCAACCCAGTGCGACTCGCCCGATCCATCCCGCCATGAACAGCCCTCACTGCAACTGGCCTCAGGCAGCGGCCGTGCGTGATTTTTCGTTTAGCCCAAGTTTTGGTAGGAGTGTGAATCTTGTACGAATCTTTGTTGGAACACGATCTCGAGGATGAAGTAGCCGTTGCTGGGGATGTCGGGGCCGATCTCGATCCTAAGCTCGACGACGAGGACGACACCGAAACCGACGACCTCGCCGATGATGTCGATGCTTCCGCCAACGATGGTCTCGACGATCCCGACCTCGACGCTGAGTCGATGCTCGACGCCGCCGATACCGAGTCGTGGTCCGACGACCCCGTGCGGATGTACCTCACGCAGATGGGCGAAATCCCCCTGCTCACCCGCAAGGAAGAAATCAGCCTCGCCCGTCGCATCGAGATCACCCGCGCCGCCTTCCGCCGCAAGCTGCTGGCCTGCGACTACGTCATCCGCAGCGCCGTGAAAGTGCTCAGCCGCGTCCATCGCGGCGAACTGCCCTTCGATCGCACTGTCCAGGTCTCCGTCACCGACCGCCTCGAAAAGGAGCAGATTCTCGGCCGGCTGCCGCTCAACCTGGCCACCATCGAGCGACTCCTAGAACGCAACGCCGAAGATTACCGCGTCGCCACTAGCAAAAACTACAAGCCGCAGGTCCGCCGCGCTGCCTGGCACCGACTCAGCCGCCGCCGCTGCCGGGCCGTGCTCTTGGTCGAAGAACTCGGCCTCCGCACCCAGCGGATCGAACCGATGATCTCGCAGCTTGAGCAGTTCAGCGGACGGATCGACGATCTCAAGTGCAAGCTCGAAATCATGAAGGCCGAACGCCGGCCCCTGTCCGAATGCAAACCGCTCTTGGTCGAGTATCGCAACATCCTCCGCGCGCTGCAGGAAACCCCCTCCAGCCTCCGCAACCGCATCATGGACCTCAAACGCATTTACACCGAGTACCAACGCGCCAAACGCGGCCTCTCCGAGGGCAACCTGCGGCTTGTGGTCTCGATTGCCAAGAAGTACCGCAATCGCGGCCTCTCCTTCCTCGACCTCATTCAGGAAGGCAATGCTGGCTTGATGCGGGCGGTCGACAAGTTCGAATACCGCCGCGGCTTCAAGTTCTGCACCTACGCCACCTGGTGGATTCGCCAGGCCATCACCCGCGCGGTGGCCGACCAGAGCCGCACTATCCGCATCCCGGTCCACATGGTCGAAACCATGAGCCGCGTCCGCAATGTCTCGCGGGCGCTCCTGCAGCGTTTGGGCCGCGAGCCCTCGATCGAAGAGACGGCCCGCGCCGCCGAATGCTCGATCGAAGAAGCCCGTCGTGTGCTGGCGATGAGCCGCTATCCGATCAGCCTCGACCGCCCGGTCGGCAACAGCGAAGATAGCCACTTCGGCGACCTTCTGCCCGATTCCGGTGCCGAGAGCCCGGCCATCGGCGCTGCTCAGGAAATGCTCCGCGGCCAGATCTCGAAGGTCCTCAAGACCCTCAGCTATCGCGAGCGCGAGATTATCAAGCTCCGCTACGGCCTGGGCGACGGCTACAGCTACACGCTCGAAGAAGTCGGCCACATCTTCAAGGTCACCCGCGAGCGGATCCGCCAGATCGAAGCCAAAGCCGTCCGCAAACTGCAGCAACCCAGCCGCAGCGCAGAGCTAATCGGCTTCCTCGACTAAGATACGTCGGGCTTTCCGGCCTGACCTGCAACGAAACCGGGGCGTTCCCGCACGCCCCGGTTTTTTTATTGTCTCAACTCGTCATCTTTCACTAAATTGGCGTTGCAGCTCCAATCCGTTACCTGCTTCCGCGAAGACACCTTCGGCCTGCCCTTTCATTCACCCTGGTTCGTGTGCAGAGTTAATGCCGAAAAAAGACCAACCCCAGGTCATTTCTACTGCAGGCTGCCAAAAATTCGTCCTTGGCCTTGTGCTGCTGATGGGTCTTTGTCAGTTTGCCGGTGGATTGGCCGGCTTCGCCTGGGCCACGAAAATCCTCAAGCCGCCGCTCGTCTGGCAGGATGTCGCGCTCAGTACCCTGGTAGCCACGCTCTTCGGCAGCGTTGGCGTGGGGATGCTGATCGGCGTCGCGCTGCTCCGTCGCCGAGTCTTCGGGCTCTCCCAAAATCCATCCGCGAGCGACGAACCATGGCAAGCTCGTAGTGACTGGGCCTCCGGTATTATTCCCGCCTCTGGCGGCGCTACGTTCGCTGCACCGATCCTCGCCGTCGTCGCCCTCTGGTGGACGATGGCCATCACTCCCCTCCTCTCCGTGCTACCCAGCCTGCTCCGACTTGCCGACAGCCACTGGGTGTGGCTTACGCTCCTGTTCCCCGCGATCTGTCTTGCACTTTACGCCATGCTTGGCATCCAATTCACTCGGGCACGCAAGTTCGGCGTCTCGACCTTTCAAATGGCGAGCGTTCCCGGAATCGTCGGCGGACAACTGGCCGGCGTCGTTCGCATCCCGGCTACCATCGAGGCACCCACTGGCTTCCTCACCCGGCTTACCTGTCTCGAATTTCAAAAACGCGGCAGGAACGAAGCACATGAAGTCGCTCTTTGGCAGGACGAGCACATCATTACCAAACCACTGCCAAACAGCGAGGCCCGCGAAACTGCCCTCCCCGTCCTGTTTGCTATTCCCTACGACGCCATCCAGTCGCCGCGGCCGAATCTCAAGCGCGATGTCCGCTGGGTGCTGGACATTTCGGCCTCGCTGCCGGGCGTCGATTACAGCGCCCAGTTTGAGGTACCCGTTGATAAAACATCTGAGAGTCTATCCGAATACTGGCATCGCCATAAGTCGTGATTTGATTGTATGTTGGGGCTTTCCCTCGTTCCCCAGGAGAGCACTCCCATGCGGTTCAAAGCTTCGCCTCGCAAGTCCTATCCTTCGGACCTGATGGACG
>JBGSUJ010000133.1:0-112408 GCA_041753435.1 Pirellulales bacterium
AAACTCGGCGAGCCGTTCGGGCAGGCGGTGCGGGCCGGCGACGCCGACGTCGTGAATCATGGTCACGCGGACGCCCATCCAGTCGAGCGTCTCGCGGGCTTCCTCGGCGACCGGCAGATCGCTGGTGCCGGCCGAGATCACGGCGACCCAGGGCGTGGGTTCGGGGTTCCGGGTTCGGGGTTCCGGCGCAGTCTCGGCGAGCGCTGACCCCGGAACCCTCAACGTGCGGGCGACGGGGTTGTAGCGGCTACTGGAGAACGCAGCGAGCAGGCCGGCCGCATGTTCGGGGTCGATCCGAGTGGCCAGTGCCTCCTCGCCCCTGGCGGCGAGGGCGGCGAGAATATCGCGGAGCTGGTCGACGGTCTTGCCTTGGCCGAAGACGACTTCGGAGAAACCGCAGCGGCGTCGTCGATCGAGGTCGATCGAAGCGGCTGGGAGTGCCGCGGTGGCGGGCGGAGTTAGCGGGCGCGGTTCCATGCCCTCAGTGTAGTTGATCGCCTTGCCAGGAGACAGACGCCCGACAGGAGCAAGACCGCGGCGGCAGGCTCGGGCACGGCCTCGAAATGGCCACTCCCCCGACTAGCACTGCCGCTGCCGAGCGACTGGCCGAAGTGGTTCTTCCAATCGAGAAAATCGTCGCCGTCGAACAGCGAACCGAGCCCGTCGCGCCAGACGGAGTAATCGGCGGCGTCGACGGTGCCGTCTTGGTTGAAGTCGCCGGCGAGCGTGGTGGCGAGTACTTGGTAAGAAATTGGCAACTGAATCGCCGCGTTCTGTACGCCTTGGCTCCCGCTTTGGACAAAGATCGTGCCAGTCTTTTCGCCCGGCGTGGAAGTATCGAGCGTCAGCAGATGCAAGTTGCCCCCACCCAGGGCGAGATCGACCTGGTTGAAGAACGAACCGCTGACAGCGCCGCCGAAAGCGGTGGTCACGGAGTAGTCGAGCTCGTCGGCCCCGTTGGGCGCGACGACGCTGGCCGCATTGCTCACGGTGAGCTGTAAGTTGAAGATCTCGCCGACGTTGAGCGTGGTGGGCAGATTGTTGACTACCGCGCTGAGGATGGCGGGCAGCTGGTAGTCGGCGACGACGGGCAGATGGTCGGTGACGCTCCACAGCGCGTCGAGGATTTGCGATTTAGAGTGCGACGTGACGCCGGGGAAGGTGACGGTATTGCTGGCGCTATTGATGTTGGCATTGCAGCAGGCCAGGCTGCCGTTGTTGCCGAAGGCGTGGTACGAACCGCTGATCAGGCTGAGTCCCTCGCCGTCGTTGAACTCGGAGGTGCTGAGCTGGAAGTCGAAGCGGTCGTCCAAACCGCCTGTGGTGCCAACGCAGCCACCCGAGCTGCAGGGCGACTGGGTGTGGGCGGCGCGGACGGCAGGCGAATTGTTGTTGCGCCATTCGCCGTTGAGGGTGGTGCCGGGGTTGTCGTCGAATTGGGTCAGCCCGAGGGGATCGAACGCCTGGCCGTTGCCCGCTTCGAGCAGTTTCTGAAAGGCGGGCTCACCGGCCGTGACCAGATTGAAATCGCCCGTATAGATAATGTGGGTGCCTTGGCCGAGAGCGTTGGAGTTGTTGCGAATGGCCGTGGCTTCAACGAGTCGACGATCTTCGTTGGAGACCGAGGCGCCGCTATCGAAGCCTTGGCCGGCCTTGAAATGAGCATTGTAGAGGTAGAAGTCGGCAGCGCTGTCGTAGCCGACCGGCCGCAGGCGGTAGCGGAGAGTTTGCCTGGGCTGATTCGTGCTGTTGGTGGTGCCAAAGGCACTCTGGGCGAGGACTTGAACGGTTTGAGTGTTGTAGATGAGCCCGGGGCGGCCGGCACCCGTGGTGCCGCCGTTGAGGGGCACGAGTGCATAGGTGCCAGCGCCGTAGAGGCCATTGAGCCCATTGACGATGTCTTGGGTGGTGGTGGTGAAGCTGGTTTGTTCTTGCAGGGCGAGGATGTCGATCGGCTTGGCGATGCCGTTGCGGAGCTCTTCGCCGATGGACTTGAGCACGATGTCGATGCCGCTGCGGGCGCCCTGGGCGGTGTTGTAGTTGACGATGCGGAGTTGGGCGGCGGCGTGGTCGAGTAGGACCAAGCAGGCGAGCAACGCGCAGGCAGCGCACAAGGAGAGGCGGCAGTTGCGGTGGACGAACGCGTGCATGCAAGAACTCAACTGGGTTCGACTACCCGCACGATCGTTCGGGCGTAAGATCCAATGCATCCCTTCTATCTTATCAGGCGATGGTTGTTCCGGTTCTGTGGGATGCGATACGTTCAGGGCCGATCCGTGTTCAAGTTGGGTAGCACGCCCTGAGTCCTCGAAGGGCATGGCTGGCGCGAGCCTCCGAGAAAACCGCGCCCATCGCCGAGCCCCCAAGGCGCGCCACCCCGCAGCTTCCTACGGAATGCTGATCGGCCCTGGAGGATACGGAGGGCGCGCTACCGGGTGCGTCAGGGACCGAGTCAGCGCGTCGTGGCGAGGTAGCCCGAATGGGGTGGTCCGGCGGGCGGACGGGGAGAAGAAATGAACAAATGGTGAGAGTTTCGGGAAAGTTGAGCAAAAACTCGCACTTTCTAGAACGATTCATTGACCTCCGCTACCCACCGGCTAAGATCAAGGTTTGAGACTTCGTATTGTAAAGATTGCCTTGTTGGGGGGTGTGTGGAAGGGTGAGGTCGGTTTTTGGCCGGCGTTGCCACAAGCGTTCGAATGCGAAGGGGCGAACGTAGTGTCGCCCCGCAGGCCCCAGGCTTCGTTGATTCGCAGGTATTGTTACTCAGGCAGTGGGAGCAGGTTGTAATGAAAAAAATGCAGAACTTAATGCAGCGGCTACTGCAGAGCGTTGCAGCGGCCAGTGTGTGCTTGGTGATGTTCACAGGCCCGGCGCGTGCGGAAAACGACGTTATCGCGCAGTGGACGTTTGAAACGAGTATCCCGACGACGGCTGGGCCCCATGCGGCGGAAGTTGGAACCGGCGCCGCGCTTGGTTTTCACTCCAATGGAGCCGCCGCTTACAGTAACCCTGTCGGCAATGGCTCCGGTGAGTCGTTCAGTTCCAACAATTGGTTAACCGGCGACTATTATCAGTTTCAAGCCAGCACACTTGGTTTGAGCGATATCGGAGTGACTTTCGACCAAACCAGGAGCAGTACCGGACCAAACAGCTTTCAGTTCCAGTACAGCACGAACGGGACCACGTTTACGGATTTTGGTGATCCTTATAACTTTACTGGCACTTCTTGGTCTTCGACCGCTACTGCGCTTGACACGAGCTATTCTTTCGACCTGCGATCTGTCGCGGCTCTGAACAATCAAGCGAATGTTACCTTTCGGCTGCTGAATTTGGCGGACGCTAGCGCCCCCACTGGCACGAATCGCGTCGACAATTTTTCGATCTTCAGCGACTTCCTTCCGGCGGATCCGCCACCGCCCGATGCTGATCCGCGGCTACCAGTGGCCGGCGATGTTGTGTTTGGTCAGAACTCGGGAAATGCGGCGAACACGCTCCGATTGGTGAGTGGCAACGCGGTCGTCAATGGCGGCGTGGGTGGCCCGGGGCCGTGGTCGACCACGCCCTTTATTCAATCCGTGGCGTTCGACAATTCGGGCGGCGTGCTGCACAACGCCAAAGGCAATTTGCTGGGCGTCAATTTTAACAACGGCGGCACGGGACAGATTTACAGCTTTGCGACCAAGGGATCGATCTCCGCGCCGGCTGGCGAATTAATTGGCAACACGAGCCCGACCGACCCGGTGGGTCAGGCTGGTACGCTGACGCAAACTGCGTTGGCGGGCATCTCGGTCAGCCCGAATAACTCGAAGGTGGCCGTGGTCGGCACCACGGTCGGTAGCGTGATCGTCTACGACTACACGCCGGGCGACACGTTTGGAGCCGGGGCGGCGCTAGCGAATGGTCGTCAGACCAGTGACGGCCTGTTGCCCGCGAGTACCCAAGGAACGGCCTGGCTGAACGATAGTACCGTGTTGACGTTTTCGGTGTTCGGCGAATTGTACGAGATCTCGGACAATGGAACGACACTCACGCCGGACTTGAAGACCCAAGTGGCTACGCCGGTGATCGGCGGCGATCTGACCTCGATCGCGTACAATCCGGATGTTTCGAGTTTGGTGTACGCGATGTATAGCGGGTTCGCCTCCGGCACTTCGGCTGCTGTGCTGTATATTTTCGATCCCGCGAACAGTTACAACCTGGTGAACCAGGTGGACTTGAGCAATTCGATAGGTTCGGCAACGGCCCGCGAGATTGCCTTGGATGCGGCTGGCAACCTGTTCATCGGCGGTTTTGGCGGCGTGATCAATGTGGTGCCTGATGCCGTGGCGAATGCGGCCGCCTTGACCGATGACTCGTCGGTGTTGTGGTATACGTCGCCTAACTTCAGCAATTTCAGTGGCTTGGATGTTGGCTTTGCGCCCAATTTGCCGGGCGACTTCAATGGGGATGGTCTGGTGGATGCGGGCGATTACACGGTGTGGCGTGACAACCTGGGCAGCAGCTCCGCGGCGCTCAACGGCAACGGCACGGGTGCGGCGACCGTCGTCCAGGCGGACTTCGCCTTGTGGAAGTCGAGCTTTGGCAATGTGGCGCCGGGTAGCGGTGGTGGCAGCTTGGCCAGCAGCGCGGCTGTGCCGGAACCGGCGAGCCTGGTGATGCTGATGTTCGGCCTGGTCGGCTTGGCGGCCTGTCGGCGACGTTAAGCCTGGTTGGAACAACCTGTGAAAAAGTAAGCTGCCCCGGGCGCTGATTGGCCCGGGGCAGCTTTTTTTTCGCTGGAATTTTGTGCGGAGGGGACAGAAAACCTTTGACATGTCGTGGAGGGGCCGAGATAATGCCCCCCGGATTGGCAACCGAGCAGGGATGCACTTCGCCGACCTCTGCGGAGACGACATCATGCGATTCTGGCCGCTTGCCGGGGCGCGGGGCGCCTGGGGGCTGGTGCTGTTGGCCGTGTTGGCGCTGCACCCGCGCGGGGCGCGGGCGCAGCTGCAATTCAGCGAAGTGATGTATGGCCCGGGCGGCAACGATGCGCTGTGGGAGTGGGTCGAGATTCGCAACACGTCGGCCGGGGCGATCGACCTCGATGGCTGGGTGTTTGACGACGACGATGACCCGACGATCAACGCGCTGGTCGGGGCGAACATTCGCGCGGCCAACGGGAACACGCTGGTGCCGGCGGGTGGCGTGGCGGTGTTGTATCCGGGCAGCGATTTGGATTTCATGCCGGAGCGGTTTCGCAGCGCTTGGGGCAGCGCGGTGAATTTGATCCCGGTGAATGGTTTTACGTCGCTCACGGCGACTGATTCGCTGGGTTTGTGGCCGAGTTATGCGGCTTATGCGGCGGATACGATCCCGGCCGCGGCTACGAGTCCCCGGCGAACGTTTGGCAGCGCTGCGGCGGTGCTGGATTACTCGAGCGGTTTTCCCGCGGCGCGAAACCAGCGCTCGATCGCTTGGAACGGCGTGGGCAGCCCGTCGGCGGGTGCGAACTGGGTGGAGAGCGAGGCGCAGGTGCTCGGGGCGGTGGTGAGCGTGGAGACGACGATCGAGTCGGCGCCGATCAACAACCCGGCTGACCTTGGCAACCCGGGCAGCAAGCCGGGCGGATCCGCGGCGGCGGGGCTATTGATTACGGAGATCATGTTCGCGCCGGCGACGCCGCTGGCGCCCTCGGGCTGGACTTCGACCGATTTTGAGTGGGTCGAGATCTTCAACAATACGGGGTCGTCGATCGACTTTGCGACCCAGCCGCACGTGCTGGACGATTTTGTGGGCGAGTTGAGCGGTCCGAATATCCAGGCGGGCTCGCTGGAAGCGGGGCAGGTGGGCATTTTGTTCAATGCGGCGAAGCTGACGGTCGACCAACTGGCGACGATGTGGGGATTGGGCCAGAACTACATTCCGGTGACCGCCTGGCCGCAGCTCAATAACTCGGGCCTCGAGACGGTCGCGCTTTGGGACGACTACGACGTTTACCTGGCGGAAGACATCGACCTGGACGATCATCGCGCGCACGAAGAGGCGTTGGCAGCGGTGAGCTACGGCACGACGACCGCCAGCGGCTGGCCCGCGGTCACGAGCGGCCGCAGCATTTATCTGAATAATTTGGCAGCCGACCCGAACGCCGGGGCCAACTGGACGAAGTCGGGCACCACCGCCGACCTCTTGGGAAGTTACCATGCAGCGCAACTCAGCGAGCTGGCAGTCGATCATCCGGGCGGCGACGTTGGCAGCCCGGGAGTTGCACCGGGCGGCGCGGCGGCGATCTTGCTGGGCGATTACAACGGCAATGGCGTCGTGGATGCGGCCGACTACACGGTGTGGCGGAACCGCCTGGGGGGCACCAGTTTGCTGAACGACGCGACGCCGGACACGGTGGATCTCGCCGACTACAACTATTGGAAGTCGCACTTTGGGGCGACGCTCTCCGGTAGCGGCAGTGTGGCGGCGGTGCCGGAGCCGGCGAGCGGGGTGCTGTGCTTTGCGCTCGTTATGGTGCTGGGCGGGTTGCGTCCGACGAGAGAGATGCGTCGTGGCCGACGCTGCTAAGGAATCAAGAAGATAATGCCTACGGCCACTCCGCCGGCGGATAGGCCCCCCAGTGCGCTGAGGCGCGTGAAGTCATGGTAGCGCCAGGGGGGGCAACTGCCTGGCCGGTAGTGGCCCAGCGTGTAGTCGCACTCGCCGGGGCAATCGACCGCCATTTTGTAAGGCAGGATCGGCACAGTCGCAAAGAAGTGGGCCGCCGAGACCGCCGATTGCAAACTGTTGCTGGAGCAGGGCCCCAGGAGACTGCAACCGTAGCCGTAGCGTTCGAGGTTGATCTCCTCGAAGTAAAGCGGATTGGTGCAAAAGCAACTAGCGACCCAATGGAACGAATTTACCGGCCAGCCGCGTGTGGCCCCGCCCGGATCGAAGAACGCCACTTGCGGCGCTCGTTCGCTCGAATAGTCGCGCGGCAAGACGCCGCCGGGCAACACGATATTGGTGGACAACTCGGAGAGGGGCTTGGGAGCCCAATTGGCCCCTGGTTCCGCCGAGTCATTGGCTGATTCGTCCAGCGAAGGGGACGAGGTGGACGGGGCAGGCAAGTTCTCGACTTCGGCTGCCGGTTCGTTCCACCGATCGACGGTGGGCTGTTGCCGGTGGTAGGCCCGTGTTGCCGGAAAGGTGGTCTTTGCGACTGCCTCTGCGTTTGCCAGCAGGCAGCATGCCGCGCAGGCAAGTGCGACCGCGGCAGGGGTCGAGCGACGCTGGAAGCTGCTAGCTGACATGGCGAAACGTGGCTGCATGAAGGAGAAGAAAGACCGGCAGACGGTCACTTTTTTCGGCACCCGGGCGGCAGTCTCTTCAGCCCAACCGTCACAACCGCACAAGTTCGCCCGCGGCCCGCCAGCAGGCGAGACAGCCGGCTGGGCGGCCGGCGCGGCTCGGTTTAGCCAGGGAGGGGCGCCCATTCGCCTCAACTGGCGGCCGCGAAACGACATGCGTCGGCACAGAATGTTTGACATTTTGCCGCGTTGCTCGCGATAATGGGGCTTGGTCGCGGCGGCTCGGCAGAGGTTCGAGACGGATTGCGACCGGTTTGTTAGAAGGAAGCGGCAGGCGTGGGCGGCGCCGTCCGAGTGAATGTCGTTCCGGAACCCGACACACAGCAGTATTCTCCGCCAGGTAATCGACCATGCGCCTGCCCTGGTTCACTCCACGCCTGCCCGAGCGCGCGTCTAGCCGTCGCAAGCGGCCCGCTCCGCTGCGTGTTCGCCGACTCGAACGCCGCCGCGTACTCGATGCCGCGATCAGCGATCTCGTCTTTTCGCCGGCCGACCTCGACGTTTCGACCGCGATCCACGACTCCAACGAAGGCACGCAACTCACCGCGTCGGCGGTGGTTTCGGGTGCGGGCCCGCTGATCTACGAATGGAAAGTCACCAAAGACGCGGCAGTCGTTGCGCAAAGCTTCAACTCGACGCTCAACTTCCAGCCGCTCGACGATGGCAACTACGAAGTGTCGCTACGGCTGACTGACAGCCAGCAAACGCTGGCCACGCGGACCGAATCGATCCTGGTCCACAATGTGCGTCCGGTGCTGGTCGCGGCTGCCGATCAAATGGTCGACGAGGGCGCGGAGCTCGACTTGTCGGCAATCGGGGCACCGCCGCTGGGGCTGTTCATTGATGTGGGGGTGCTCGATACGCACACTGCCACGGTCGACTGGGGCGATGGCTCGGCCAGCGAGAACCCCACGATCTTTGTGGCGGGTGGTTCCGGCGCACTTGGGGCCACGCATCGCTACAACGACAACGGCGTGTTCGAGGTGATAGTGACCGTTACCGACGACGATGGCGGCAGCGCCACGCAGTCGTTTCTGGTCACGGTGAACAATGTGGCCCCCACCGCCACGTTCATCAATGATGGCCCCGTTGACGAAGGCGGTTCAGCCACCGTTAGCTTCAGCAATCGGTTCGACCCCAGTGCGGCCGACACCGCGGCCGGGTTTCGTTACGCCTACGATCTCGACAACGACGGCACATTTGATGTCGGCGATGGCAGTTATGCTGGCTCGGTCAGTAACGATACGCAACTTATCTCGGCCGCGCTGCTGGCTGATGGCCCCAGCGTACATACCGTCAGGGCACGGATCCTCGACAAAGATGGTGGTTTCACCGATCACACTACCGACATCACGATTAACAACGTCGCGCCGCAGCTCGCCGATATCCACGTCGCCGAGGCCACCCTCAACGAGGGCCAAACCGCCACCATCAGCATGACCATCGACGACCCTGGTGCGCTCGATGTGTTTGAGGTCGATGTCGATTGGCAAGACGGTGGCTCTGTTGATACCATTGGTGGCCTGGGAGCAATGGATGTCTCCGCTACGGTCGGCGGCACGAGCTACCAGTGGGACGCGCAGTCGCGCGTGCTATCGGTCAGTCATCTCTATGTAGATGACAACCCGACCGGCACGCCCAGCGATCTGTTCATTGTGATGCTCGCCGTCCGGGACAACGATCTCGGCGCAAGCGGCCCGTACAACGTCGAGATCCTGGTCAGCAATCTTCGCCCGGTGTTGGTGGTCGCGCTCGATCAAACCATCGACGAAGGTCAACTGCTTGACCTCTCTGCCCTCGGTGCGCCGCTGCTGGGGCTGTTCATCGATAGTGGCAAACTCGATACGCATGACGCGACAGTCGACTGGGGCGATGGCTCTGCCGTTGAAGTACCGACGATCTTCGCCGCGCACGGCTCTGGCGCGTTGGGCGGCACGCACACTTATGCAGACGACGGGGTTTACACCGTTACGGTCACCGTCACTGACGACGATGGCGGCATGGATACGCAGCGCTTCACGGTGACGGTGAATAATGTGGCGCCCACGCTCCAAGTTACACCGTCGGCGACTACGATCGATGAAGGCGGCACGATCAGTTGGGAAGCGATGTTTAGCGACCCCGGCTTTGACAATCCGCTGAACCCCAACGGCCCGTCGCTGGAGTCGTTCAGCTACGACATCGACTGGGGCGACGGTCGCGATGCAATTTCAGGGCAGGCCATTGCCGATTTGAATGGCGCCGCTGGCACACCGTCGAGTGGTCTGTTTGGCGGTAGCCATACCTACGCGGATAACGGCATTTATACGGTTACCGTCACCATCCGGGACGACGATGGCGGCAGCCATGTGCAAACGTTTGAAGTCACAGTCGACAACGTCGCCCCGACGCTTGTCCTCCCCAACGGCAACCAAACCGTCCATGAAGGCGAGTTGCTTTCGTTAGTGAATCTCGCCACATTTAGCGATCCGGGTTTCGACAATCCGCTGAATCCCAGCGGCGAAGTCGCCGAGTCGTTTACCTACGATCTCGACTGGGGCGACGGTCGCGATGGGATTGTTGGGGCGAGCATTGCAGACGCGAATGGTGGTCCCGGCAGCTTGTCGACCGGCACCATTAGCGGCAGCCACACCTATGCTGACAACGGCATTTACACTGTCACCGTCACCATTTACGACGACGATGGCGGCGCGGACATCCAAACCTTCACTGTGATTGTCGCCAATGTCGATCCCACGCTCACTGGCGCCAGCGGCCTGGTGATTCACGAAGGCCAGCAGTTCACACTTGCCGAATTGGGCGTCGGACTGGAAGACCCTGGCTTCGATAATCCGCTCAACACGTTTGATTCTGCCAACGGCGGTGAAGTGGCCGAAACGTTTGAAGTCACCAAGATCAATTGGGGTGACGGCAGAATATTCGATAACACCGACGGCGACCCCACCGACACCATCAGCATTGTTGACCGTGTATCGGGCGGCGTGGGGGTCACGACGAAAGCCCAGTTTAGCCACCCCGCGCACGCTTATGCCGACAACGGCATCTACACGGTGATCATCACGATTAAAGACGACGACGGCAACTTCGTGGATCGCCAGTTCACCATCCAGGTGGATAACGTCGCGCCCACGCTCGCGCTCACCACCGACTCGTTCACCATTCATGAGGGGCAAACTCTCTCGATTCCCAACCTAGGCACTTTCAGCGATCCCGGCTTCAACAACCCGCTTAATCCGCTTGCCCAGCCTGGCGGCAGCAGCGAAAGCTTCAGCTATTCGATTGATTGGGGCGACGGCACTGCCGCGGACACCGGCCAGCTACCCACCTCGGTCGTCAACGGTGCGCAGGGCGTGCTCACCCTCGGCGCAATCGGCAATAGCCACTTCTACTCCGACAACGATGCCGACAACAAATACACCATCACGGTCAGCTTGATGGACGACGATGGCGGCATGGATGTGAAGACGATCGAAGTAAGCGTGCTCAACGTCAATCCCACGCTTGCCCCGATCTTCGCCACCGACGTCAACGCGAATACAGGCACCACCACGCTGACGCTCTCGTTCTTCGATCCTGGCGCCGATTCGTTCGAGATTCTCGTCGACTGGGGAGACCAACTCGGCGTGCCCAACCCGGCAGATCGCTTTGTTGTCGAGCAGTTGTACGCGGGCCCCACACCGAACACGTTTGTCATTGTGCATCAGTACGCCGGTCCACCCAATCCGCTCAATCCCACGGCCGACATCGTCATCTCGGTGAAAATTCGCGACGACGACTTTGCGGTGGCCAGTGTGATCGAGCCGGGTGAAAGCAACGTCGAGGTCGCGGCGATTTCGAACCCTGGCATCCAAGTGATCAACGTGGCCATCGACACCACGCCCGACGTGCCACGTCTCGACCTCACGGTGCAACCCACGACTGCGGTGTTCATTGCCGATCAAGCCAGCTTGGGGCAGTTGCTGCAGATTCCCGACCTTCGCAGCGCCAGCGGCGAGGTGGCCGCTACGGCCGAGCGCTACCTGGAATTGCGCATCGTCTACCCCGATGGTAGCGAGAGCGCTGGCTACCGCATCAAGGACGAAGCGCTGGCCGATCTGCGCGAGTTTTTCAAGACCCTGCCCGACGGTCGGTATGCCATTTATCTGGTTCGCACCGAGAACAATTACGCGCGGCTGGTCATCGAGGTGGATGTCCGCCGCGGCCGGGTGATCGACGTTTCTGACGACTCGGAAGGCACCCGCGACCGTCCGCCGACCGGCGAAGCGCAGGCGCCAGAGAGCGTGCCTTTGGATCAGAATCCTAACTTGGAGCCGTTGCCCGCGGCAGAATCTAGCCAAGGAGACCATGCCAGACAGGAAGACACAGAGAGAAGTCAACCTGGAGAATATGCGGAAATTGCCAAACGGAATGCCGGTCAAGACTGCTTGTCACCCGATCAGCTTGTCTCCCTCTCAGCTGCGGCATTAGCCGCCCAGCCCTGGTCGCGGCGGGTCGACGAGGCCCTGGTCAGAGCGGACGAAAGCGCCTGGCAGCGGCTCCGCCGAGTCGGTCGCATGGGTCGCGTGAGCCAGCGAAAGCGGTTGATCGTGCCGGGAGAGAGCGTTGCCTGTTCCAACTTCGACTACAATAAAGAGTAATTCCACGCCACTGTGGCTGCGCGCGAGACATCCAGGCATGTAACTATCAGTCCACCATGAGATTCTGTCACGCCTGCCAACAAGAGCTCGACTCTGCATCGTACGCGGTAGGCCGCTGCGCGAATTGCGGGGTTGTGATTCGCTCGATCGCCCAACGCACACTCGAAGATAAAAAGTTACTGCATCCCACGTCTCTCGACGAAGTCGATTCCCAGCCGTCGCTCGAATCCATCGATCTTGATCTGACCGAGTCGAACGACTGTGGCGCGACGATCGATATTCCGCCGGAACTCCCTGGCGGGGCGCCCTCCGAGGCGACCAAGAGCGGCCCGCAACGGAAGTCGCCGACCCTCACCGACCGCGCCGATATGACGATCGAGTTCGATGCAAGTGCCACTGTCGAGCCGGAGGCCGTTGGTTCAGCCAGTGGTGAAGACTCAAGCATGACAGGCCAAGCGAAAAGCGAATCGGCCAGAGACTCTGCCTCGACCATCGATTCCATCGACCAGCCTTCGCCGCGCCGCACGCACGCGATCGACAGCGATCTCACGCTCGATCTTGCGTCGCTGCCGCCGGAAGAACGCAAGCGGCTCGAGTCGGAGTGGGGTAGCACGTTCACGCCCGGCAGTCGACAGGGGCAAACAATCCGCCAGAAAGACACGATCACCAGCCATCGCTCGTCGCTGCCAGTGAAATCGCGGTTCGTCCGCGAGCGGCAGAAGAATGGCGAACCGCGGCCCGCCTCGCCCAACGACGTGCCCGACTATGAGCTCCTCGAAGTCATTGGCGAAGGAGGCATGGGCGTAGTCTATGCGGCCCATCAGTCGTCCATAGCCCGGACGGTGGCGGTGAAGATGCTCAAGCCTTCAGCCAAGGTGGGCGAAGAGCAGCGCGACAAGTTTATTTCCGAAGCGGTCGTCACCGGCGAGTTGGACCATCCGAACATCGTGCCGATCTACGATCTTGGCGCGAACGACGCCGGCGCGCTGTTCTACTCGATGAAGCGGGTCAAGGGCACACCCTGGGACAAGGTGCTCCAACAAAAGGCGCTCGACGACAACCTGAGCATCCTGTTGCGCGTGGCCGACGCGGTCGCTTTTGCCCATGCCCACGGCGTGGTGCATCGCGATTTAAAGCCCGAGAACGTGATGCTTGGCGAGTACGGCGAAGTGCTGGTGATGGACTGGGGCCTGGCTCGGATCACACAGATGTTCGCCAATGCCGAGGCCATCTTCCAGGCCGACAGTTTGGGGGGCACCCCGGCCTACATGGCCCCCGAAATGGCCCGTGGGCCAGTGGAAAACATCAATTTCACCAGCGACATTTACCTGCTCGGGGCGATCCTTTACGAGATCATCGGTGGCAAACCGCCTCACTCGGGCCGTGATGTCATGCAGTGCCTGATGAATGCCGCCCAGAACACGATCGACGGGATCCGCTACGAAGGCGAGCTCAAGTCGATCGCCCTGCGGGCCATGGCAACCCGGCAGGAAGATCGCTACGCCTCGGTCAAGGATTTCCAAGAGGGCATTCGCACCTACCAGGCGCACTCCGAAAGCCTGGTCCTCACTGCCCACGCCAACCTCAATCTCCAGAAGGCGCGCGAATCGGGTGAGTACCATCTGTATGCCCGCGCGCTGTATGGCTTTCAGGAATCGCTGAATCTATGGGACGCTAACGACCGGGCCCGCAAACTGCTCGGTGAGACTCAGCTCGACTATGCCAAGTGTGCCCTCGAGAAAAGTGATTTTGATCTGGCTGCGTCGCTGCTGGACGAACATAATCCGAGTCAAACCGAGCTGCTCGCCAAGATTAACGTCGCCCGCGCTGAACGCGACCTCCGCCAGCGGCGACTTCGGCGTGCCAAGCAGGCGGTTGCGGCGCTCGTGGCTGCGGTGATTACGGTCATAACGGTCTCGCTATTTCTGGTGAATCAGCAGCGCAATCGGGCAGTCGCTGCCCGACAAGAAGCGGAACAGCAGCGTAACATTGCTGTCGAAGCCAGAGAGCAAGAAGAACAACAGCGTCTGGAGGCGGTTCGGCAGAAAGAAGCGGCGATCGCGGCCGAATCAGAAACGCGCCGGCAAAAAGACATTGCGGTTCGCGAAGAGGAACGGGCCAAGGCGCAGGAAAAAATCGCCGTCCGGCAGAAGGGCCTTGCCGAAGAAGCTAAGGTGGCCGAAGAATACGAATCGTACGTTGCCCGCATCGGACTGGCCGCCGCCAAGATCAACGACAACGCCTTTGGTTACGCCCTAGAACTCTTGAATCAGTGCCAGCCCGAGCTCCGCAATTGGGAATGGGGTCGGCTGGTACACCTCTGCTTGCTTGGTGCCGGTTCCTACCCAACCGCGGGACCGGTTGACGCCGTGGCTTACTCGCCGGATGGCCACCGGTTCGCCAGCGGCGACTGGGGCGGACAGCTCATCGTCCGCGATGTTGAGAGCGGCCGGGAAGTCTTCCGCGACCAACAAGGCCAATATGTGCATGCGGTCGCCTACTCACCCGATGGCAAGCAACTTGCCACCGGTTCGAGCGACCATCAAATCCGCATACTCAATGCGGAAACCGGCGCGCTGGAGGCCACGCTCCGAGGCCACACCGACGGCGTGATGAGTGTCGCCTTCTCACCCGATAGTAAGCAGCTTCTTAGTAGTTCGTTTGATGAAACGGCCATGCTCTGGGATCTAGCCACCGCCACACCGCAACAAACCCTCAAGGGCCATAGCTGGTGGGTCTGGAAAGCCCGCTTCTCGCCTGACGCACGCCGCATCGTCACAGTGAGCCAAGATGGCAAAGCGATTGTGTGGGAGAAAGCGAGGAGCAGGGAGCAGGCCGCGGGGAATGAAACAGCGGCGCTTGCACCCGGCTCCTACACTCAACTTACCGAGTTTACCGGTCACGATGGCGCTGTCTACGCCGCCGCTTTCTCGCCTGACGGCAAACTTATTGCCACCGGCGGTTACGACAAACTCGTGATGATCTGGAATCCAGACAAGGTCGAGCCGGTCGACGTTGCCAAGCTGCTCGAAGGCCAACCCAAACCCGAGCCCAATTACCTGCGGCTCGCAGGCCACGATGGCCCAGTGCGGAGCGTTGCCTTCTCGCCGAACGGCGAGTTGGTCGCCAGCGGCGGAGACGATAACTCCATCCGCTTGTGGGATGTCGCGCAGGGGGAACTCTCGCAAGTCTTGCGTGGCCACGGCAATGCCGTTCGCTCGATCGCATTCTCGCCTGAGGGCCGGTTTTTGCTCTCTGGTGGACAGGAGAAGAAAGGCAACCAGGTGCGGATGTGGAATCTGGCTGGCTACCAGGAAGTTCGTGTGCTCCACGCCGAGGTGTTCGCCGGGCACGAAGATGCCGTGCTTTCGGCTCGCTTTTCGCCCGATGGCCAGCAAATCGTCACCGCCAGCCGCGATCGCACCGCCAGCCTGTGGGATGTGGCCAGTGGCAAACGCGTGCAACAGTTTGAAGAAGGCCACGAGTTCCTCGCCACCAGTGCCGTGTACTTCCCCGATGGTCGCCGGCTGGCTACTGGGGCAGGCGATAACTCGGTTCGCATTTGGGACGCTGCCCTCGGCACAGAGCTGGTGGTGCTTTCGCCCACCGGCCGGCTCGGCACACTCGCCGTCTCACCCGATGGCGATTGGCTTGTCACCGGTAGCCTCGGCAATGAGGCAATAATTTGGGATAGCCACTCAGGTGCCGAAGTCGGCACACCGCTGGTTGGGCATACGGCCGAAGTTTCTGCCGCTGCCTTCTCTCCCAACGGTAAGTTGCTTGCCACCGGCGACGATCGTGGCCGCATTCGGCTGTGGCGGAGGTCGAGCCCTGCCGACACTTGGCAATTCGCTACCGAACTGCGCGGCCATAGCCGTTCGATTACAGCCCTGCGTTTCACTCCCGCTAGCGACCGGCTGGTCAGCTCCAGTGGCGACCATAGCTGCGGGCAATGGGATGTCACCTCTGGTCAGGAAGTTCGCGACCTGGTGCTTAAGCATCCTGATTATGTCACCTCCCTCGACCTTTCCGCCGATGGCAGGCTCGCGCTCACCACGTGCGACGATGGTATCGCGCGACTCTGGCGGCTGGCTGACGCGACACAGCTCGGCAGCGTCCAAGCTTCCAAAGGAATTTTCAATTTCGTTAGCTTTGCTCCCGATAGTCGCTCGGCAATCATCACATCCTCTGCCGATCGCACCGTTCAGCGCTGGTCGCTAACGGCCAGCGCGGAAACAACCCCGGGTAGCCCTCCGATTGGTGGCTCCGTCCGTGCCGACCTCGAAATGATCCTCGACTTCAAGCGACTTGGTGGCATCGTCTGGTCTGCCATTTACGATCCGGATGGCAAGCACTTGCTTACCATCGGTGGCAACGACGCCGCCTCGTGGAGCCTCGAGTCGCGCCGCCCTGTCGTACGGTTCAGCCCGCATGGCGCGGTGGCCTCTGCCGCGCTTTCGCCCGATGGCAAATGGCTGGTGACCGGCAGTTGGGACCATAGCGCCAAGATCTGGGATGCCGCCACCGGCAAGGCGATTCGCAAGCTCGATGGCGGCCACACGGGGTTTATCAACACCGTCGAGTTTTCGCCCGATGGCAGCCAAGTTCTCACCGCCAGCGACGACAGCACCGCGCGCCTGTGGGATGTTGCCAGCGGAGAGCTATCGTCCACCACTTTTGGGGGCCACCAAGGCCGCGTCCTCGGAGCCACCTTCTCTCCCGATGGCGCCCGCGTACTCACGGTGAGTGCCGACAAAATCGCCCGGCTTTGGGATCGCCGCACAGGTCAATTGCAGCAAGAGCTTAGCGGCCACGATTGGGCAGTGCTCTGCGGACGCTTCTCGCCCGATGGTCAACTCGTGATCACCGGCAGCCAAGACACGACCGCCATCATATGGGATGCCGCCAGCGGGGCCGAGCTTGTCGAATTGGCCGGGCACACCGCCGCGGTGACATCGGTCGCCTTTTCGCCCGATAGCAGTCGCGTGCTCACGGGCAGCCAAGACAATACCGTCAAACTATGGGACGCCCGCACCGACCGTGAGCGTGGCAAAGAAATCCTCTCGCTCTCCGGCCACCAGCAGGAAGTGACCGCGGTGGCGTTCTCCCCCGACGGCCGGCTGGCCCTCTCTTCGAGCCGCGACGGCACCGCGATCGTCTGGCTCGCCGTCGACTGGCACAATAACCTTGCGCTGCGAGCCGTCGCGGAGCGTTAGCAACGTTTTTCCCGTGCCGCCAGCGTTGCTAGCCCGCACTCAATTCGGCTGCATTTCTGGCAACCGCGTGTCTCACCTCAAGGTCTGCTCAATCGCTACCCGATACTGACACCGGATATGTGTGCGCTGGCGCAGGCTGCGCGGCCGCGCACCTCAAAGCAACGCTTGCCAAGGAAGGCGAGATCGCGGTGGCAACAGCAAGACCTTTTCCCATGGACGAACCGGAATCTCGCGGCGGGCATCGCAGCGGAGGGTCGTCTGCTAGCGAACCCGCCGCATGGCCGGTGCTTGCTCAAATTGCCGATGTCGCACGCCACGAGGAGGGCGGCTCAAGCCACGCAGTGCCCGCAGCGTCGCCTTCTTACCGAGTCGATCCGCCCCATAACTATGCTGCCAGCCCTGGTTCGGCTATTCCCGTCACCACCACACAGCCTGCGAATCGCCCCACCGCCCGGCCGCTGCCTGTCCAAAAGCCGCTCACTCCGCGGACAGTTGCGAACACTGCTGCAGCCCAACCGGCTACCAACAACGCATCCGCTGAAAATTCGCAAGAACACGACCACCAGGGACGCGACGAACGTGTGCTGAGGTCCACGCCCTTACCGATCCGTCTGGCGGTTCAAACATTGCGCTGGAGTGAGCCTTATCAACCGGTCATCCGTTTCGCCACGATGGTGGTCCTGATGATCGTGGGCGGCATGTCGCTAACCCTGATGCTCAACAAGCAGCCAATCTCCGACGCTGTGCCAACGGGGATGACTGCTGCTGCAGAGTCGGCTCCGGCCTTCGAGAAGGATACGAAACAAGCGGATTTTGACCCGCGGCTGGTCCCGTCATTGATTCCGGAAACCGATACCTCCTCGCTTGCTCCAACCGCCACAGGCCCGCTAGCGCCGCCTACGGCACCGTTGATGGCAATCGATTCTGGCCCGGCGCCCTCGCAGAGCGTCTATCCGACCACGGCATTTCCCGAGCCCATCTTGCCGCAATTCGCCGACGACTCGCCGCCGCGCGTGCGGACGACCGAGCCGGCAGTCGCTCGGCTTCGCGGCGACTTGATGCAGACTCAATCTCGCTAACGTTGCAACCGATCGGTTAAACAATCCGCATGAGCACCAATCAAGCATTCATCAAGGCTTTTCGCCACGATCCGCCGCGGACCGCGACGCCGATGCCCACGGTGCCGCGCTTGCTCCAGCCGCGTGCCGCACAGGCGACCGCTACCGTGCCGCTTGCCGCCTGGCAATCGACCGTTGAGATCGTGGCCCCTGACCATCACTGGCCAGCCCCGCCGCTGCCGGCTGCCGCGGAAGGATTGTCTAGCGACAAACGGCCGCTCTCATCGTACGCTGCCGTCCACGCGGCCGAACGCGGCGGCGCGCCAGTGCCGATAGTGGAACCAGCCTTTCGACCGGAAACCACGATCAGTGCCTTCCACTGGCCGACGGTTTGCCGCATTCTCTGGCAGCAGTACGCCGAACAATACGAACGCATCGCCGAGCTCCTGCTAATTCGCGCCGGGCGCGAGCCAGGCCGTGGCGCGGTAATCGGCATCAGTTCTCTCCATCCTGGCGATGGGGCCACTACCACGCTGCTTTGCCTGGCAGTTGCGCTTGCCGCGCGGAAACACTCGACGATCCTCGTTGACGCCAACTTTCGTGCCCCGCGGCTAGCTGCGGCGTTGGGTGCAGAGCCAACCACTACCTGGCAAGACGTGTTGCAGCATGGCCTGCCGGTCGCCGAAGCAGTGATCCACGCCCAGCACGACGGCCTCGACTTGCTGCCGCTCGACGCCCGCGATCCGGCCAATCGCGAGCCGAACGGAGCGAAACTTGCAGCCGGTCTGCAATCCTCGATCACCGCTGGCGTACTCCGTTACGCGTACGAAATCGTGCTCGTCGATCTCGGTGCGATCCTCGCGCCGCGTTCTTTTACCAGCATCCACCACTTGATCCGCAACATGCGGATCAGCACGGCGATTGCTGTCACCGATCCGAAACATGCCGAGCCAGACGATCTCACCGTCGCCGGCGAATTGCTGGACGAAACCGACTGTGAACTGCTGGGTGTAATTGAAAATCGCACGCAGAACTTGCGGTAATCCTCGTCTCTTGACCAATCGGTAGTTAATCATGTACCTCGATTACTGGCAACTTGCATCGCGGCCGTTTGAGTCGATCGCCGACAGCGCCGCACTCTACCCCTGCGAAGCACACGAAGGCGCGCTGCTGAAGCTCCGCTACGCCATCGAAAATCAGCGTGGTGCTGCCATGTTGGCTGGCCCCGCTGGCAGCGGCAAAACACTGCTGAGCCATCTCGTTGAAGAGCAGCTTGATGCCCGCTTCGCGCCGTTTGTTCGACTCGTATTTCCGCAGATGTCGAGCCGCGATTTGTTGGTTTACTTAGCTGAACAACTCGGCGCGCCGCCGGCTGATCCGCCCCGGCATACGATCGAAGAGAGCGTCCGCCGGCTCGAATTTTTCCTGACCCAAAACGCCCAGTTCGATCGCCATGCTGTGGTCGTCGTCGACGAAGCCCACCTACTCGAAGACTGCGGCGCGCTGGAAACGCTGCGGCTGCTGCTGAATTTCGAAGTCAACTCCCAGCCTACGCTGACGTTGCTCTTGGTCGGCCAGATGGGCCTTGTCTCTGCTCTGAGCCGTTTGCCCAGCCTTGCCCAGCGCGTTGGCGTGAATACGCTGCTCCGCGCCCTGACTGCGGAAGAAACGGCCGGTTACGTTCGCCAGCGTCTGCAAGCCGCCGGCGCAACGCGCGAAATCTTCATCCCCGATGCTCTCGAAGCACTGCACTACCTTGGCCACGGTATCCCGCGGCAGATTAACCGCTTGGGCGATCTCGCGCTGCTGGTGGGCTACGCCGACCGCCTTCCCGAACTCACCGCCGAGCAGATCGAAGCGGTCAGCGAGGAACTGGTTGCCATCAGCACGGGTTAATGTGCCCGCGGCGGCGGTAGTGGTCCACGTTATACCGTTGAAAATCGACAACATCGAAATTCAACAGGTGATTCAACTTGTGGTGCCTGTTGGCTGCCACGAGCCACGGGCACTCAGGTCGGCAGTCGAAAAGTCTGGGCGAAGTAGCGGGCGAGCCAGCGGGCCAGGGTGATCTGCTCGGCGGCGATTTTGGCTTGGCCGCGGCCGCCGTTGGCGAGAGGCTTATGGGGCGAGTCGAGTTTCACGCGGACTTGGTAGCGGGTGTCTCCGCGGCCGGGTGGGGTGAGGCCCGCGAAGAGTGATGCGAGATCGGCGCGGGCGGTCATGGGAGAGTTGCCGGCGTTGGCGTCGTGGCGGGCAATGTCGACGACTTCACCGGTCTGGAGTTGGCCAGGAGTTTGATCGAGAACCAAGCGAACTTTTTGACCGGGTGCAATACGTGCGATGTCGGTGTCGTTGACCAAGAGGATGGCAGAGAGATCGCGTGGATTACCGACGAGGCAGACAAGTGTGCCGGGATCGACGAGTGCGCCGCGATTGCGGACGTCGAGTAAATGGCCGGACCAAGTGGGGAGGCGGCCCGTTTGTGATGCGCGATTCTCGCTCTCCGGGGCCGGTATGATCGTGCCGGCTGTGGGGGCAGTCAGTGTCAGGCGATCGGCATCGCGGCGGCGATCTTCGAGTTGGCGCGCGAGGTCGGAGAGCGTGGCGCGAGCGGCGGGAATCTTGGCGCTGGCTTCGCTGTCGGCGCTGCGAAGTTTTTCAAGATTATTGAGTCGCAGTCGGGCGAGTTCATGCTGGCCGTTAAGCCGGGCGAGTTCGATTTCCATGTCGGCGTTGGCAAGGGTGGCGATAGGTTCATGCGCGGCGACTTCTTGGCCAGCAGGGAGAGCAGTGCGGAGTGTGCCGGTGACGGTGACGTAAACTCGCGCGGCATCGGTCGGCAGCAGCACCAGCGGCGCGCGGACGTAGTAATTCACCGGCCAAGCAAGGATGGCGATGGCGACGACGAGGGCAATGGTCGCCACGGTGGCCAGCCGGCCCTGGCGAAGCTCGCGTCGGCGGAGCGGATTGCGGAGGATCTGCAGCAGGTTGCAGGTGGGCTGAACCAGCGTGCCCGCAACAAGCGTGAGGCCGACGGCATAGGCTAGGTTTTCGAGGTGATAGGGATAGAGCACGAGCACCAGGCCCCAGAGGATTGCCGCGAAGACGCAAGCGGAATAGAGCTTGGACGCCAGGGCATACGTGGCGAGCCCTGCGCGGTGGCGGGTGGGGACGAGAGCATCTTCGTAGATGCGCTGCCCGAGAATGTATCTGGCGGCGAGGTTAGCCAGTGCGTCGCGCGAGCGTTGCCAGAGGTTGGGAGACTCGACCAGGTCGGCGAGGAGATAGTAGCCATCGAAGCGCAGGAGCGGATTGCCGTTGACCAGCAACGTGTTGAGCGTGGCGACGAACATCACGTCGAGAGCGATGAGCTGTACCAGCCCGGGTTGGGCGTACCACCAGACGATGGTGGCGACCGCTGCGATCACTAGTTCGGCGAGAATGCCGGCGGCGGAGACAAGAATCCGCTGCAACTTGCTCGGCAGTCGCCAGGCGTCGGTGACATCCGTATACAGAGCGGGCACGAACACGAGTAGCAGCACGCCCATTTCTGGTACTTCGCCGCCAAAATGTTTGCAGGCCAGCGCGTGTCCGAACTCGTGCAGCAGCTTGATGCTGCCGATGACTGCAAGCAACCAAGCGAGATTGCGCCAGTCTGCAAACGCGGAAAGCTCAGGTAGTCGGGCGCGGACTTCATCGAAATGTCCGACGACGATCGCAGCGGCAAAGAGCACAACGAGTGCCGCCAAGACAAGGGCGGTGCGTGAGAACAGCCAGCGGCAATATTCGTGGATGGCGGTGAGAGCCGGATCGGGATTGATGCCGCGGAAGCGGATGGCAGTAAGCTGCGCCCAGGCGAGCGACCAGCGGCGATTGCGTTCGTTGCGGCGGCGTTCCAGTAGTTCGTCGCCTTGGCCGGGGGCATCGCTGAAGAGCAAGCCTGCGTCGTGGAGCCGGCTGAGGAAGGTCCACAGCTCTTGATCGGTGATTGTGCGGGGCGGAAATTGGCGGGCGAACTCACGCGCAAGTTCGGCAAGGCTGATGCGGCGGCGGAGCAACTCCAGCAGAGCGTGCTCTTCGTCGGAGAAATGGAACAGCTCGAGCGTGAGCGGATCCTTCACAACCCATGTTGACGCGCCGGCCATCTTAACAGGCTCCGCGACCAGATCGGGCCGCAGCCGAAGGGCGAGTGGACGATCAGTGGCTGCGATGGGTTTGGGCATAAGTGTCTGATAAAAAAACAGGCGGGTCTCGTGAAGCTCGACCCACCCGACTAGTTACTGAGCAATGTCCATGCGCACGTTTTGGCCGGGGCGGAGGCGGCCGATGGTGTTATCGATCTCGGCCCAGATGCGGACTTGGCCTGTAATCGGGTCGACTTCGGGGCTGACGAAGGAGACTTTACCGGTAAAGGTTGCGTTCTGTTCGCCGTCGAGGTCGAGAGTAAGCTTGATTGGCGCACCGAGTAGTTTTGCGTTGGCCTGGCTGGCTGGCAGAAAGCCTTCGGCCTTGAGGCGGTCGATGTTGACGATGCGAAGTGCCTTCTGGCCGGGTTCGACCCATTCGCCGCGGCGGACAAAGACCTGCACGATGGTGCCATCGAACGGAGCGACGATTTGCCGACGAGAGAGCTGGACGCGGGCGGCATCCACTTCGTTCTCGGCACTCTTCATTTCGAGTGAGGCAATTTGTTGGTTGTGGTCGGCCTGTTCGGCTTCGAGCCGGGTTTTCTCAACGTTGAGACGTTCGACGTCGAGTTGCGACTGTGAAACGCTTTTGGCGAAGCGGGCGACCGACTCGGTGGATCGTTGCAGTTCGGCCTCGGCGACTTCAGCCGCTTTGCGCGCGAAGCGAGTTTGCACGTCGTTAGTCGCCTTTTCTTGGGCGACATCGTACTTGAGCTGTGCGGCCCGTTCGGCCATGCGGGCGACTTGGTCGTCAATCTGTGCGAGCAGCGCGCCCTTTTTGACGGCGTCGCCTTCTCGCACGGCCACGTTCGTGAGCAGGCCGGCTTCTTGGGCAGGCACGTCGGCCTCGGCGAGCAGGCGGAGCACAACGGATTCGACTTCAAGCGGCTGCGTAGTAGAGGCCGATTCAGAAGCAACTAGCTGATCCCCTAAGATCATCCAGACAATGACCAGGCCAAGGGGCAGAGACGCGGAGAAGTACGTGCGCGTGCTTTTCTCTGCGTTTCTGCGCCTCTGCTTAGGAATTGTAGTCTTGAATTGTGTAAGGTTCATATTGAGCTAGAAGCGGAGCCAGGAGAGGACGGTGTCCCAGAGGTCGTGGAGCCAGACGTAGCCCAGCGAGCGGCGGCCACAGTCGATTTCGGCGCGGGCGGTGACGCCGGGGCGAAGATCGCGCAAGGCGGCATCGCTGAGCTCGCTCTTGTCGAAGGCCACGACGACGTCGATCGTCGGGCGGGCGGCAGCGGGGTCGGTGGTGTCGATAGTAGCCATCAGGCCGATCTGGTCAACGTGACCGGTATAAGCGTCATCGGTGGAGTGGAAGCGGAAGCGGACGGGTAGCGCGCTGGTTTGTTCTGATTCTTGCGCGGAGAGCACGTGGCCGATGCGGTCGTCGGCGACGGCGAGCTCTAATTGCCAGTCGGCTGCAAGGTCGGCGACGGTGAGTAGTGCTTCGCCGCGTTCGACAGGGCGGGCGGCGAGGCGGCTTTCGAGGTCCCAAGTAAGAACACGGCCGGCGATGGGGCTGCGGACGACGAGCTGATCGCGCTCGACAAGCAGGAGCTTCAATTCGCTTGCGAGGTTGGTAAGCTGCTGGGCGAATTCACGTTCGCTGGCCGAGAGGCGGTACAGTTCGACAGGGCTTTCGTCGCGGATTTCGCGGCTGGATTTGGTGGCGCGGGCGGCTTCGAGTTGGCGTCGGACGGTTTCCATTTCGCCATGGACGCGTTGGAGGTCGATCTCCAGCGTGGGGTCGCGGAGCTCGATCAGGGGTTCGCCGGCGACAACATCGGCACCGGGTGCGACGAGCACTTTCTCAACCAAGCCGCTACGTGGAGCGAAGGCTTCCTGGCGGACGGCTGGTTCGAGCGTACCGGTGGCCTCGACGGTGAAATTGGTCGGAACGAACACCAGCGCGGCGATCAGTGCGGCGATGCCGGTGGCAATGGCCGTAGAACGAGCGATGTGGTTGGTGATCTGTTGTTTTGCACGTGCCAGTGGTCGCAAGAGCCAGCGGAACGGAAGCTGATCGACTGCGAGGGCGTTGTAGAGTGCGGTGGCAGAAAGCTCGCCGACTGCTTGAAGTCGCTCCAGGGTGAGAGCGTCGGTACGGGCGTCGAATTGTTCGGTGAGGAGGGTAAAGACGGGTTGGTCGGGGCGTGATTGATGCCGGTGCCCGCTCGCTGAAGCGAGCTCATCCGTGGTCGGTCGTAGGAGGGGAACAACGGCGACCTGGCGGGCGTGAGACTGTTCGGCGTGAACTTCGAGAGCGTCGGCAATGGGTGGCAGGGCATCGCATTGGCCGTCGTTGTACCAAGCGGGTTCGAGGGTGGGGCAGACAAGCTCAGCGAGTCGTTCCATTTGCCGCGCGGCGATGCTACGCCGCTCGACATGACTCGCACCGCTGGTGGCAAGCAAGCACGTATGGTGGCCAATGGTGGCAAGCACAGAGAGCCGATCGCAGCCGATCACGCGGCGACCTTCGTTAGCAACGGCGTAGGCGGTAGGTGTGAGCTCGATGCTACGATGGACTAGCTGGCTGAGGCGGACGAGTTCCTCGTGGTGGTTTTCATTGTGCCGGAGGCGGGCCAGCTCGCGGTGTGAGTGGTACTCGGCAGCAAGTTCGCAGACGGCGGTAAGAAACTGTTCGTAACCGCGGTAGGTGGCAGGGCTGGCGTCGGCGCGGGGGATGAGTTCGAGAATCGCGACGGTCGTGCGCGCTGAGGGCGACTGCGGATCATCGAGCGTGAGCTGGACAGGGCCAGCCAGCAATGGGCCAACCAGCAAGGGGCCGGTTGCGAGGTTTGCTTGCGGAGCGAGCGAGACGACGCGGCCTTCGTCGGCAGCGTTTGATAGCAGTGCTTCATGCGCGCGGCGGGCTGCGGCATTGGCGGCGATCTCGGCACCCGGCCAGTTGAGGTGCGCGACTGGTCGCAGGGTTCCGCTGGGGGATCGCAACCAGGCTGCTCCACCCACAGCCGAGAGCGCGCGGACTGACTCGACGAGTGTGCGCTCGTAGAACTGCTCGGGTTCAAGCGGCGTGCGGGCGAGTTGGCCGATGCTGGCGAGAACTTCTTCAAGCTCTTGCCAAGCTGCGGAACCGGTAGCCGCGGCGGCCGTGGAGAGCGGAGTGGGCATATCAATTAGTATATCCGGGGCGGCGGATTGCTCCGCGGTTTGGCGTTAGGGCGACGACGAGGGACGGCTGGGAAACCGCTGAGACTGCGGGTTAGGGCGGTTTTGACGGGGACAGGCATGGTTTTGAAATACACGGCGAGTAAGCCCGGCGGGGCAAAAGCCAGAACTGCTGGCATCACTGGTGTCATGCTTGCGACGAATTGATCTAGGCGGGGGGGAGCGTAGCGAGTAATTTCCCGCCCTCATCTGCCACCTTCGCGATTTACGTGCTCCGCTGCGCGTCGTGGAGAAGCGAGTTTGTCTGATCGTCGCGTCATGCGCCAAGTGACCGCAAAGAATTCGGCCACAATGATCGCCCTCTGGGCGATGATGGACCCACTGCGCAATTATGGCCTGAAACGCCTACGAAAGTTGTTGATGTTGGTGCTCGCCGCCTCGATGGCCGCACCGAGCGGCTGCCATTGGAACAACCACAGCAACTTCCAGGGCGCGACGGACAAATACTTCGACGCGATTGCGACTTCGATCGAATATCCGGCTGAGTCACCCCACACGCTGAATGACGCGGACGGATCGATTAACGGTCCGCCGCCGATCACGTTGCTCGATGCGGAGAATCCAGAGTATTGGAACCTCTCGCTGGCCGAGGTGATCGAGATCGCGTTGCAGAACTCGCAAGTGCTGCGCGAACTGGGCGGCGCGGTGGTGCGAGCTCCGAACGCAACACGGACCACCTACGACACCGCGATTGCCGAGACCGATCCACGCTTTGGTATGGAAGCGGCGCTGAGTGATTTCGATGCTCAGTTGCAGTCGAGTTTGTTCACGGAGAAGAACGATCGGGCGCTGAATAACGAATTCTTTGGTGGTGGAACGCGGCTATTGCAGCAAGATGCGACCGTGTTCCAGGCGGCGATTTCTAAACAGGCGGTGACTGGTTCGCAGTTCATCATCCGGCACAACATCGATTACGACGCCAACAACGCGCCGGGCAACTTTATTCCAAGTGCGTGGAACACCAATATCGAAGCTGAAATTCGGCAACCCCTGTTGCAAGGCTCGGGCGTGCAGTTTAACCGGATCG
Organism: Pirellulales bacterium; assembly: GCA_041753435.1. Lineage (GTDB taxonomy): Bacteria > Planctomycetota > Planctomycetia > Pirellulales > Lacipirellulaceae > DASYDU01. The sequence goes on from JBGSUJ010000133.1 coordinate 26,658, forward strand.
CGGGGCCGTTCTCGACGCCGGGCGTTTACAACGGCGTGCTGGTAGCGCGGCTTAATACCGATGTGGCGCTGGTCGACTTCGAGATCGCGGTGCGCGACCTGATGAGTAATCTCGAAAATACTTATTGGGACTTGTACTACGGCTACCGCGAGTTGGACGCCAAGATCAAGGCGCGCGACGAGGCGCTCAAGACCTGGCGAAGCGTGTATGCCCTGTACGAAACGGGCCGGACTGGCGGCGAGGCGGCCAACGAAGCGCAGGCCCGCGAGCAGTACTTCCGCTTCCAAGAAGAAGTGCAGACGGCCCTGAGTGGGCAGATTATCGATGGCACACGGGTGGGTAATGGCAGCGGAGGTGGTACATTCCGTCCCACGGGCGGTGTGCTGGTGGCAGAGCGGAGGTTACGGGTATTGATGGGACTGGCGCCGAATGATGGCCGGCTTGTGCGCCCAAACGATGAGCCGATCATGGCCCAAGTGAAGTTCGATTGGGAGCAGTCGAGCGTCGAAGCGGCGCAGCGGCGCGCGGAATTACGGCGGCAGAAGTGGAACATCCGCCGGCGAGAGTTGGAGCTAATCGCCAGTAAGAACTTCCTCATGCCACGGTTTGATGTTGTCGGCCGCTACCGCTGGCGTGGTTTTGGCGATGACTTGGCCGGCAATGAAAGCGGCGGGCTCGGACGCTTCAATAGTGCGTATGGCGATCTGGCAACAGGCGACTTCCAAGAATGGCAGTTGGGGGCCGAGTTCTCGATGCCGTTTGGTTTCCGCCGGGCGCATGCGGGCGTGCGAAATGCCGAGTTGGTGTTGGCGCGCGACCGGGCGCTGTTACGCGATCAGCAGCGTGAAGTGATTCATGAATTGTCAGATGCGATTGCCGAAATGGATCGTACGTTTGTTGTTGCGCAGACGAGCTACAATCGGCTGATTGCCAGCCGGCAGCAACACGAAGCGCTAGTGGCGCCGTTTGAAGAAAACAAGGAAGTATCGCTTGATCTGCTCTTAGATTCGCAGCGGCGATTGATGGAGTCGGAACTGCGTTATTACCGCGGGTTGGCGGAGTATGCGATTGCGACGAAGAACGTACACTACGTGAAGGGGACGCTGTTGGAATACGACGGTGTGTACCTGTCGGAAGGCCCCTGGCCAGGTGAAGCCTATCGAGACGCGGCAGATTTGGAATCGATGCGCGGCAAACCACGGAAGTTCAACTACGCTTCGTCGCGTGCCCCAGTGGTTGGTTGGGGCGAAATGCCGCAAGAGGTTGAGGGTGAGGCGGGCCAAACGATCGAGAAGTTCCCAGTGGAAGAGCAGCAAGACGTGCGGGTCTTTATGGAAGAGCCAGCAAGTGCCTTGGTGCCGGCAAAGCTGGAAGACAAAACCGCCCCCGCCCAGGCGACACAGGCTCGTTGGTTGGCATCGCCAACTGCGGCGCCTATCGAAGCAGCGACTATCACGGGGTCGATCATTTCGCCGAAACGGTTGCCGGCGACGCCGACTGCCGCGACAGACAGCAAGTGATGTGGCGAGATTACGCCATTTCTTGGGCTCGTTGTGAACAAGGTGTCGCGACTGCTTTCCGTCTTGAAGCCTCTTCAGCGGCTTGGTAACGCGAGACGATGGGGCATTCCCAGCGGATTTTCGCCAAATTACTCGCTCGGATGGGGGCGATTTTCAGTTCGTCCGGTTGGTAGCGTGGCGGATGCTGGTTGCTTCGGCAGCTTTGGACTCATCGGACACATCAAATGATAAAGCTAGATGCCATGTCGGCAGGTAGCAACCGAATACGGTCCTGAATAGGCGGTTGAATTTTTTTGCCTCCGAACGGCAAGTGGCGAAGGGTAGCCGCATTATGAACGCAGCCAACGATACACTGAACACTCGAGCGCTTTCGTGCCTCGGCTTTAGCGTTGTATTGACTGCCTTGGTTCAGGTGGGAGTCGTATCTTTTTTCGGCGCGTTGACGAATGAGCAACCGACTTCTGCGGGCGAAGCGAAACCGACACGGCACGAAATTCAGCAGTTAATCATCGACCGGGCCCAGGCCAATGATTGGTTTGGGTTCTGCGTGGCCCTCGACAAGCAGTGGGCCTTGATCGGCTGCCCCCTGCAAGGTAACGGCAATCATCCTGCGACTGGGGCGGGATATCTCTATCATCGCAGTGATCGCGGCGGTTGGTATGAAGTGGCGACCCTGGCGCCGCAGTTTGCAAGTCGAGACAGTTTATTCGGTTGGTCCGTCGCACTCGATTCGAAACACGCGCTCATAGGAACCTGTGCGAACACCACCGAGGCAGCAAACTGCCCGACCGCTTACCTCTTTCAAGAGGATGAGAGGGGGAACTGGCACGAATGCGAGAAGCTGCTTATCGAAGACTCGGTGGCCCAGGAAGTGTTTGATGTTTCGGTCGCGATGGACAGCGATACCGCCTTGATTGGGCGGGTTTGGCGTGACGTTGAGGAAGATCGATCTTGCGGCGCAGCTTATCTGTTTCAAGAGAACAGCCAAGGGGAATGGCAGCAGATTGCCAAGTTTTCTGCCGATGTCGATGAGGCAAGTAATTTCGGAAATTTCGGCACCGCGGTGGCCTTGAGTGGCCAGCGTGCCCTCATCGGAGCGCCGACGGAGGACACGACGGCCAATGGGTCTGGAGGCGCCTACATTATGCAGGAGGAGAGCCGAGGTGTTTGGCGGCAAGTAGCCAGGCTCTGTGCCCAGGATGCCGCTGGAGGTGACAGTTTTGGCATTTGTGTCGCGCTTGATGGCGATACGGCTGTTGTTGGTGCGTGTGGAAGCGATAGCGCTGGATGCAATTCGGGCGCGGCCTACGTATTTCGGTTTCGCGGGCATAGGAAGTGGGTTCAAGTCGCAAAAATAACGGCCAGCGACGCAGCTGCCTGGGACTGCTTCGGCTGCGCAGTTGCGATCGACGGAGAGATCGTAGTCGTTGGTTCTCCCGGCAATAACGATGGTGCTGGTGCCGCCTATGTTTTTCAGCTCGATCAAAACGCTGGAGTGAAACAGATAGCGAAGTACACGCCAAACGAGGGGACGGCTCAGGCTAGATTCGCGCGCAGTATCGCGTTGAGCAGTAAAACCCTGCTTGCCGGCGCACCATGGGCCGATGCGACCGTGGAGAAATCGGGTGCCGCGTACCTGTTTCGCTTGCCCGATTAGGTACGTAGCAAAGTTACCTTTGAGGGGGCGCAGCAATCGTGGTGTGGAAGGAAGTGCAAAAGGCGGCACCCCCAAGAGGTGGCCAGCATTTGCCATCTGAGCGGCCTGTTTCGGCAGCGGCGATCCATGCCTGGCTCCCGGCGGCCATGATCTGTTGGTTGTCGGCGATTAGGACAAAACCGGTGGCGGCTCGTCGCTGGCAACAGATCGTGGTATTCTGAGCCGATTGCCCCTTGGTTCGTCTTGGTTATGTTTGGCAGGTTGCCGCCGCGATGTTTTCTTCCCGGGTGTTTTGGAAACTGGTGGTGGGATCGTTGGGCCTGACGCTGACGGCGGCGTTGGTGTTTGGGACGGTAGTTTCCTGGTGGCAGTCCGATCAGTTGGTCGAGCAAGTCGATCTGCGTTTGCGCGATGCGGCGAAACTGTTGGCAGTTGACCTGGCGGAACAACTACCGGCGGGTCCTAGGGATGAGCTGCAGCAGCGCATGCGGTTGCTCGCTCAGCAGTTGGGAATGCGCTTCACGATCCTGGACATGGAGGGCAAAGTGCTGGCCGATTCGGCTCAGCCCGACTTGGCGGCGGTGGCCAAGTTAAAGAGTCGCGCAGATCGACCGGAGGTGGTCCACGCGTTGAGCCGGGGCGAAGGCCGTGCCGATCATCGGAGTGCCTCACTGGGCGAACAGTATAGATACCTTGCGGTCCGAGCCGAGTTTGCGGGCAAGCCAGTCGGTGTCGTGCGAACTTCAACCTCGCTAGCCCAGATCGACGAGCTGACCGACGCGAAGCGTCGGCTCGTATGGAGTGCGGCGGGGCTAATTTTTCTTGCCGCACTGGCGCTGATGTCATGGCTGATTGGCCGAGTGGTCGAGCCGGTGGCCCAAATTGAAAAGGCAGTGGACGCCATCGCGCGGGGCGATTTTCGGCACCGGATTTACGTGCCAAACCGAGACGAATTGGGCCAAATTGCCGGCAAACTCAACCGCCTGAGTCAAGAACTCGATACACGCATTACTCAGCTCACGGCGAGCCACGAGCGGCAGGCGACGGTGCTTGGCGGCATGATTGAAGGGGTGATCGCAGTGGACCGCCGCGAACGCGTATTGTTTGCCAATGTGGCGGCAGGTCGATTATTCGATTTTCGCCCAGCGCTAGTCGAAAGCCGGCCGCTGTTGGAAGTGGTGCGGAATCATTCGCTCGAAGAGGCTGTCAGCGCTGCGCTCGCCACGCGCCAACCGCAACGGCTTGAAACGTCGCAAGATGGCACCGAGAAGATGAGCGTGGCGATTCAAGCAACTCCCTTGCCGGGTGAGCCATGTCCGGGTGTGGTAATCGTGATGCATGAGACCACAGAGTTGCGCCGGCTCGAATCGTTGCGGCGAGATTTTGTGGCCAACGTGTCGCATGAACTGAAGACGCCGCTGAGCTCGATCAAGGCCTACGCAGAAACGCTCCGCGACGGGGCGCTCGAGGACCGACAGGCGAGCGTTAGGTTTGTCGAGCGGATCATGGAGCAGGCCGATCGACTGCACCACCTGATTCTCGATATGTTGTCGCTGGCACGCATCGAATCGACTCAACAAGTGTTCGAGATTGTGCCGGTTTCCGTGCAGGATGTGGTAACTGCATGTTTAGAAAATCATCGCGCGGCGGCGGAGGCGAAGGGCATTGAACTGATCGCGGAGCCGGAACGCTCGGGCTGCCTCGTGCGAGCCGACCGCGAGGGCTTGCGTGAAATCCTCGACAACTTGGTCGACAACGCGATCAAGTACACGCTCGCCAACGGTAAAGTGTCAGTCCGATGGCGGCCTTCAGTGGATGGGAAACGGGCAACCATTGAGGTGGAGGATACGGGCATCGGCATTGCGGCCGACGCTTTGCCGCGAGTGTTCGAGCGTTTTTATCGGGTCGACAAAGCCCGCTCACGCGAGATGGGTGGAACTGGCTTGGGTCTGGCGATTGTGAAGCACCTGGTTCAATCCTTTGGTGGGGCGGTCGCCGCCTCGAGTGAAAGCGGCCAGGGGAGCTGTTTCACCGTGGAGTTGCCGCTTGTCTAAATGTCATAAATTACCGATGTTTACGCGAATCGGCTAGCCATTTCACATTTTCTTAACACGTTCTTCATATTGTGCCCTTAGGTTGAGCAGGCAGGTTGTCGATGGTTGGCTGAACAATCACCAGTATTTTGGACTGACATTATGCTTCGCGCTGCGGGTGTTTTTACGATTGCTGGCATCACAACATTGTTTGCGGCCGCAAGTTGCTCCGGACCTTCATCGGGCGGTTCCAGCTCGTCGGCCTCGGTGCGCGTGGACGGATCGAGTACGGTGTTTCATTTGACTGAAGCGGTGGCAGAAGAATTTCGTAACGAGCGGGCAGACGTGCGGACGGTGATTGGTTTCTCGGGCACAGGCGGCGGTTTCAAGCGATTGGCTGCTGGAGACCTCGACATCTGCGATGCTTCGCGGTCGATCAAGCATGAAGAGCGGAAGACTTGTGAATCGAAAGGTGTTGAGTTCGTTGAATTGGAGATCGCTTTCGATGGATTGTCTGTGGTAGTAAATCCAGAGAACAATTGGTGCGATGGACTTACGGTTGAGCAGCTCAAGGCCATCTGGCAGCCGGAGAGCGCGATCAACAAGTGGAGCGATCTCAATCCAGAATGGCCCGATGAGAAAATCGAGTTGTTTGGTCCGGGGACGGATTCGGGCACATTCGACTACTTCACCGAGGTAATCATGGGTGAAGCGAAGAGTAGCCGAGCGGATTACACGCCCAGCGAAGACGACAATTTGTTGGTGACGGGTGTCGAAGGTAGCAAGTATTCGTTGGGGTACTTTGGCTACGCCTACTATTTGGAAAACAAAGATCGCTTGAAGCTATTGGGCATCGACTCTGGCGATGGCCACTCTGTGCAGCCGACGATGGAGACGGTGCGAACTAACGAGTACAAGCCGTTGTCACGGCCGCTGTTCATTTATGTGAACAAGGCATCGCTGCGGAAGCCGGAGGTTGCCGAGTTTGTCGACTATTATTTGAACACGGTGGGTGAGTTGGCGGCGCAGGTGGGCTATGTGCCTGTATCCGACGAAGTGGCCGCTAAGAGCCGGCAGATTTTCGCAGAGGCACTGGCGGCAACAAAAGAACAGTCAGCGGTGCAAGACCGATAGTGACATCGACTGAGTAAGCGAGGCTGGGGGCAAGAGCGATGAGCTTCGACGCGACGGGAATTGGAAAAGCATCGAAGTGGGCTGCCATTGGTGCGTCGAGTCCGCCAGGGCGGTGGGGCGAGCGGCTGATCCACTTGGTGTTGCTGGCCTGTGCCTTCGTCTCGATATTGACGACCGTGGGCATCGTCCTGGTGCTCGTGGTGGAAGCGGGCCAATTCTTCCGCGAAGTGTCGATTGTCGGATTTCTTACCGCTACGAAATGGACGCCGTTATTTCGCCCGCAGCATTTTGGCATCTTGCCGCTGTTCTGTGGGACGATGCTGGTTTCGATTGGGGCGATTCTTGTCGCGTTGCCGATTGGTTTAGGATCGGCAATTTACTTGAGCGAGTATGCGTCGAACCCAGCACGGGAAGTGGTGAAGCCGATTCTGGAAATCCTGGCGGGCATACCGTCGGTGGTGTTCGGGTTTTTGGCGTTGGTGTTGGTTTCGCCGATGATTCGGAGCGTGTTTCCCTCGGCCAATGTATTCAATGCCGCAAGTGCGAGTATCGTGGTGGGTTTCATGATCCTGCCGATGATCGTCTCGTTGAGCGAGGATGTGTTGCGGAGTGTGCCGTTGTCGCTGCGTGAGGCGGCTTATGCCTTGGGTGCGACGAAGCTAGACGTGACGGTGAAGGTGGTTTTGCCGGCGGCGATCTCGGGCATTGTGGCGTCGTTCTTGTTGGCGATCTCGCGGGCGATTGGCGAGACGATGGCGGTGGCGCTGGCCGCAGGGGCGTCGCCAAAGTTGACGCTCAATCCGCTGGAGAGCATCCAAACGATGACGGCCTATATCGTGCAGGTGAGCCAGGGAGACACACCGGCTGGTTCGATCGAGTATCGCACGATTTTTGCGGTGGGGCTGGCGTTGTTCGTGGTCACGATGACGCTCAACATCCTCGCGCAATGGTTTGTGTCGCGGATGCGGGAGAAATACGAATGAGTCTTACTGAAACCGATTCGTACCGTCGCCGCAAAGCGTTCATGTCACAGGCCTTCGCTGGGTTATGCCTGCTGACGACGGTGTTTTGCGTGCTGGTGCTGGTGCTGTTGTTAGCGAGTATTTTTTATCACGGTTTTCCCTACTTGACAAAGAGCTTCCTGACCAATTATCCGTCGCGGTTCCCGGCGAAGGCGGGCATCCTGCCGGCGATGGTGAGCAGTATGTGGTTGATTGGTTTGACGGCTTTGTTTTCGGTGCCGATTGGAGTGGGGGCGGCGGTGTATTTGGAAGAGTATGCCAGGGCGAGCCGTTGGCGAAGTTTGGTGCAACTGAACATTGCCAATTTGGCGGGTGTGCCGTCGATTGTGTATGGCATCCTGGGTTTGGGTTTGTTTGTCCGGGCCATGATGCTCGAGCGGAGTGTGCTGGCTGGAGCGCTGACATTGACGCTGGTGGTGTTGCCGATCGTGATTTTAGCGGCCCAGGAAGCTTTGCGGGCTGTGCCGGATTCGATTCGTGGTGCGTCGTATGCCTTGGGAGCGACGCGGTGGCAAACGATTTGGCATCAAGTGTTGCCGGCTTCATTACCGGGTATAATGACCGGGGTGATCTTGGCCATTTCGCGGGCGCTCGGTGAAGCGGCGCCGCTGGTGGCGATTGGGGCGGCGACATTCATGAACTTTGTTCCGCGCTCGGTGAGTGACGAATTCAGCGCACTGCCGGTGCAGATTTTCGATTGGGCGAGCCGGCCTCAGGCCGAGTTTCGCGACGTGGCGGCAGCGGGAATCATAGTCTTGCTAACCATGCTCGTTGTGATGAATGCGAGTGCGGTGTACGTGCGTTATCGCTATGGACAGCGGATTCGTTGGTAATTGATTGGTAATAGCGACGTGATTCGTTTTGTTGTCGCGGTTAGCCGCGGAGACGAATTGCCGGCGTGTCCGGCGTAATCCAATGTGAGTGCCAAGCGATGCAAGATACACCTACGCTTCGTCCGACCTTTAAGCCGGTCCGGCCCCCGTCTTTGATTCGAGAGCGCCCGATGCGTACGAGCGACGAAATGGCCGAGGGCCAACCGAAGCTTTCGGTTCGCCATTTGAACTTTTACTACGGCGCGAAGCAGGCGCTTGCGGATGTGTCGCTGGAGATACCGGCGAACTGCGTAACGGCGTTCATTGGCCCTTCGGGCTGTGGCAAGAGTACATTCTTGCGGTGCCTGAACCGGATGAACGACATGATCGATGGGACGCGCGTCGAGGGCGAAATCTACTTGGATGGACAAGATATCCGCGGGTCGAAAGTGGATGTGGTCGAGCTGCGCAAACGCGTCGGCATGGTTTTTCAAAAATCTAACCCGTTTCCGAAATCGATCTTTGAGAATGTAGCATATGGGCCGCGGGTGGCGGGAGTGAAGGGGCACGCGCGGCTGGCGGAAATTGTGGAGAAGTCGTTGCAGCGGGCAGCGTTGTGGGAGGAGGTCAGCGATCGGCTGGATGAATCGGCGCTAAAGCTTTCCGGCGGACAGCAGCAGCGGCTCTGCATTGCGCGGGCACTTGCGACCGATCCCGATGTGATTTTGATGGACGAGCCGGCCTCGGCGCTGGATCCGGCCTCGACGGCCCGAATCGAAGACTTGATTTTCGAATTGCGCGAGCGGTACACGATTGTGATTGTCACGCATAACATGCAGCAAGCGGCCCGGGTTTCGGATCAAACGGCGTTCTTCTATCAGGGAGAACTGATCGAGGCCGGGTCGACGAATGAACTATTCACCAATCCCACAAAACGGCAGACCGAAGATTACATCACCGGTCGGTTTGGTTAGGCCGAAAGTTTTATGTCAAAGCATTTGGAACGCGATTTGGAAGCTTTGGAGCGCGAGATTCTTGCCCAGTCGTCGCTGGTCGAGGAGATGATTGCCAAGTCCTGCCGGGCGCTGGTGGATCGGCGTATTGACTTGTCGAGCGAAGTGGTCGACAGCGAGCAACAGATCGATATGCGTGAAGTACATATCGAGGAAGAGTGCCTGAAGATCTTGGCGTTGCACCAGCCGGTGGCGGTCGATTTGCGGCGGACAGCGACGGTGCTGAAGATCAACACGGAGTTGGAGCGGATTGCCGATCTGGCGGTGAACATTGCCGAGCGGACCAGTTCGCTGAGCGAGCATCTCGATTTTGAGATTCCAGACAAAGTCGAACAGATGGCGATCAAAGCGACCGACATGGTCCACGACGCGTTGGATGCGTTTGTGGAGCTGGATGTCGATGGGGCTCGGAGCGTGTGTCGCCGCGATGAAGAAGTCGATTTGCTCAATCGGCAGGTGATCGACGAGTTGTACGAAACGATGCAATCGCGCAGCGACCTGGTCGAGCCGGCTTTGCATGTGTTCTCGATCTCGCGGCATGTGGAGCGGATTGCCGACTGCGCGACGAACATTGCCGAAGACGTGATTTATTTGGTCGAGGGCGAAATTGCCCGGCACCATTATGTAGAGCTAAAGAAGCACTTGACGTAGTTCGGGTAACTACGCTTGACCTGCTCCCACCTTACCGGTGTCAGCCTCGAAAAAGGCTGGCTGACTATCATGCCTAAAGCACGCGTGCTCATTGTCGAAGACGATCGGTCGCTGGCCGACGTGTTGGATTACAACTTGCGGCAGGACGGTTACCAAACGACAGTCGCTCTCGACGGGCAAGACGGCCTGCAACAGGCCAAGCTCAAGCCGCCCGATTTAGTGGTGCTCGACTTGATGTTGCCGATCATCGACGGGTTGGAGATTTGCCGGCGGTTGCGGGCCAACCCGGTGACCCGGAATGTGTTGGTGCTGATGCTCACCGCCAAGGGAGAAGAAACCGATCAAGTGGCCGGGTTCTCGGTCGGTACGGACGACTACGTGACCAAACCGTTCAGTGTCAAGGTGCTGTTGGAGCGGGTGCGGGCGTTGTTGCGGCGGCGCGAAGGGAATACCGCGAATGCCAACGTGCTGGTGAGCCAGGGCATCATGGTCGACCGCGAGCGGCATCGCGTGACGAGCGAGGACGAACTGTTGGACCTCACGCCGAGCGAATTCGGGCTGCTGGAGGCCCTCATCCGCCAGCCGGGCCGGGTGTTTTCGCGTTCGGAATTGATCGACTCGGCCCTGGGCGGCGACTCGCTGGTGCTCGAGCGGACGATCGATGTCCACATACGCTCGTTGCGGAAGAAGCTTGGCTCTCGAACGGTGTTGGTCGAAACGGTGCGCGGTGTAGGTTATCGGTTCCGCGATCCGATCAGCGCAATGGACGAAAATTCGACCGAGCCGGAAGAGGCGTTGGTCTCGTAGCGGCAGTTTCCGCACAGCAATTGAATAGCGGCGAAGTTGCGGCATGGCGCAAGTTCGCCGTTTTCATGCGCTGGGGATGCGCTCGGCGGCGCGATCACGTCGGCGTTTGCTTTTGCCGTGTTTTCCAGGCTCAAACGAGGTAGGTTTGAGGATTCGTCGCTGTTTCCCGTAAGGGGACAAGTTGTTGACGAAAAAGCGTGCAATCTCCGCAAGGGGACAAGTTTCCGCGCCGTTCCCCTCGGGGCGCTGGCGGACGAAAAACGCCGCGCTCGGCGCGGACCGCGACCGTAGCCGGCGGCAGTTCTGGCCCCGGCGTAATTTGAGCGCCCGCGGCAGCAAGCGTTTTTGTGTCGCGTGGTGTACGGTTCAAATTGTCAACGAGCGATATGTGTACTAGTGTATATATAAAGCGTTGGCCAAAGTCAAGCACTATTGTTGGCCACTTGCACGCAAATTGTTCGGCATGTTGACCTGCCGTGACAAGTGTCACGTGACAAGTTGCAATGGCCAGGATGATTAATATGGAGACGGTATTGTCGACGAACCCACCAGGATAAAAGAGGCCACAGCTGCCAGGAGCATCCAGGCAACGAATCGATGGAATTGGAGGGCGAGCTTTTGGTGTTCATGTCGGATGCTATCGAGGTTTATGCGGCGAGTATGGCTGTCCAAGCAAGACTCATGGACCGCCCAGGGGCGGCGCTTGCTTATCCTATCTCTATGGTGAGACTCGGTGCTAGCCAAAGGGAGGGTTTCGAGCGAGAGCTGGCGTTTGAAGCGGTTTGGCTCCATGTCGAGGTGTCGATTCGCAGTGGCGTGGCCGCCACCGCTAACGCAGGAAGCTAAAGCACCTTGGCCACGCCGGTGGCTTCGTTCAGCGCCGTGATGAGTGGGTCCCACTGGTCGACCTGGTGGAATTGTTCGGTCCAGAAGTCGGGGTCCCAGAGTTTGTTGAGATCTTCGACGCTGCGCTGTTGCTGTTCGACCCAGGTGAAGTATTTCAGGTTGTGGATCGCTTTGCGGTCGGGGTAGGTGAGCTCGCGGAGATTGTCGGTGCTGATGGCTTCGAGGTAGCGGCCGAAGGTGCGGGCCGCAGCGGTGCGGTTGAGGGGGCCGAGGCGCACTCGTTCCTCTTCGAGGCGGCTGCCGTAGAGCTCGATCGAGTCGGTGAGGCAGACGAAGACGACGTCGCGGGGGCCCATTTCGAAATGCTTGGCGGTCTTGATCGCGGCGACCACGTTGCAGATGCCGGAGATGCCAAGGATCGGGAGCTGATCGATCAGCGATTGCGGAATGCCTTCGGCGGCCAGGAATTCGCGGCCAGCGGGTTCGTTGAAGAGCCGCATCAGGGCGAGGCACTGTTCGTCTTCGATGGCGACCACCATATCGGTGTTGCGGACGTTGTGGATCCAGGGGACGTGCTTGTCGCCGATGCCTTCGATGCGATGGCCGCCGAAGCCGCAGCGGAGCAGGGTGGGGCACTCGAGGGCTTCGACCGCGGAGATGCGGATGTGGGGGTGCTTCGTGCGGAGGAAATCGCCGGCGGAGATGGTGCCGGCCGATCCGGTGGCGGAGACGAAGCCGGAGAGGCGGTCGTTGGGACCGGCGATGCGGTTGAAAATTTCGTCGATCGTGCGGCCGGTGACGTTGTAGTGCCAGGCGGGATTGCCGAATTCTTCGAACTGGTTGAAGATCACGCAGTCTGGCCGAGTGCGGCGAATCTCCCAGCACATGTCGAAGATTTCTTTGACATTCGACTCGCAGCCGGGCGTGGCGATCACTTCGGCACCGATTTCCTTGAGCCAATCGAACCGCTCGCGGCTCATTTCTTCGGGCAGGATGCCGACGGCCTGACAGCCGAGTAGTGCGCAGTCGAACGCGCCGCCGCGGCAGTAGTTGCCAGTCGAGGGCCAAACGGCTTTCTGTGTGGTGGGATCGAACTGGCCGGAGACGAGCTTGGGCACGAGGCAGCCGAAGGCGGCGCCGACCTTATGGGCGCCGGTGGGGAACCACTTGCCGACGAGGCCGACGATACGGGCCATTGTGCCGGTGAGCGACGCGGGAAATTCGATCCAATTGCCGTGATTGAAGAGGCCGCCGTGTTCCTTGGGCTCGTTCTTCCAGGTGATGCGGAAGAGGTTCACCGGGTCAACGTCCCACAGGCCGACTTGCCGGAGGCGGTCTTTGATCTTCTGCGGCACAGTCGCGGGGTCGCGCATCTGGGCGAACGTGGGGATGAGAATGTTTCGCTCGCGGAGCAGCTTGACCGTGCGGGCGAGGACCTCTTTGTTTACTTGCATACCAATTCCGTTTTATTGACAGGATAACAGGATTTGCAGGATCGACAGGATGAAGAACCGTCGGTCTTCGATCCAGTAAATCCGGCCGATCCTGTTATCCCTTCAAAAGATGCTATTCATAAATTTTTGCGGAACGCTTCGAGTCCGACGGTGACGGCGTCGAGGTTGGCTTCGATGTGGATGGGTTGGCCAACGGCTTTCATGGCGGAGACGGTGTCTTTGAGGCCGCTGCCGGTGAGGACGGCGAGCACGCGCTCCTGGTGACCGATGATGCCGCTTTCGACGGCCGTTTTTACGCCGGCGATGCCTGCGGCGGCAGCCGGTTCGGCGAAGGCGCCGTGCCGGCCGGCTTGGGCGAGGGCGGCGAGCATTTCGTCGTCGGTGACGGTGACAATGGTGCCTTCGCAGGCATGGATGGCATGCACGGCTTTGCGCCAGTTGCGGGGGACGGCGACGTTGATGCCATCGGCGATGGTCGTGCCGTCGACATGGTCGGGCAGTTCGTCGTTGTGGAGTGCGTATTGGATTGGTGCGACGGCGGCGGCTTGCACGCCGAGGATGCGTGGCAAGCGATTAATCATGCCGAGGGCGTGCATTTCGGCCAGCCCCTTGGCGATGCCGGCGATCGTGCAGCCGTCGCCGACGCTTACCACGACCCAATCAGGCACGCCGCCGCGAGAAGCGCACTGTTCAGCGATTTCGAGTCCGCAGGTTTTCTTGCCTTCGACGAGCACCGGGTTGATGGCACAGTTGCGATTGTACCAACCGAAGCGGTCGCAAGCGGCGGAGCAAAGTCGATAGGCATCGTCGTAGGGTCCGGCGACGGAGAAGACGCAAGCTCCGTAGACCAAGAGCTGCGCGAGCTTGGGAGCGGCGGCATTGCGGGGGACGAAGATCATTGCTTGCAGACCGGCGAGCGCGGCATGACCGGCGAGGCTGGTGGCTGCGTTGCCGGTGGAGGCGGTGGCAATGGTGGTGGCGCCATGCTGCATGGCGTGGACGACACCGACCGAGCTGGCGCGATCTTTGAGGGAAGCGGTAGGGTTGCGGCTTTCATCCTTGAGCAGCAGTTGGGCGACGCCGAGCTCGCGGGCCAGACGGGCCAGATCGAGGAGGGGGGTCCAGCCGACGGGCCAACTTTGCGGAATGGCGGACGGATCGAGGGGCAGTAGCTCGCGGTAGCGCCAGTGATTTTGCGACCGACTGGTGAGCGGCTCAGCCCGCCAGGCGGCGCGGACGCGGTCGAGGTCGAAGCGGATCTCGAGAATGCCCTCGTCTAGCCCGCAGGCTGGGCAGGTCATCTCGCGTCCGGTGGGCGAGTAGGACTCTTCGCAGTTGACGCAAACTAATTCGCTGATGCAGGATGACATGCCGGTTCTCCGCAAGTTAATATAACCGCAGAGGAGAAGTCTCACCATCCGCAGGACGAGGAAGCAGGAGGCGGGGGAGGGTGTGGGAGGTGGTCTCGTTCCTCGACCCACCCTACGGTTTTCCCAGCTCATTGACGGCCGCCAATTGTCGGACCAGGATAAAAATAGTCAGACCCGTCACGATTGCTCGAATAGGTTCCAGCTATGGTTGATCTCTACGCTGCCCCGTTTGTTGAGATGATTGACCGGATGCGGTTGGAGTTCGCCAAGCAGGGGGCGATTTTTGATTTGCCGGCGCGGCGGTGGTGGCTGCCGGCGGCTGCCGGCAGCGGGCCGGAATTGTCGGTGCGGTTTCACGACCGGATGGCGGGGACGCCGGTGGGGCCGGCATCGGGTCCGCAATCGCAGATGGCGCAGAATGTCGTGCTCTCCTGGCTAGCTGGGTCGCGGATCATCGAACTGAAGACGGTGCAGATCAACGACGAGCTCGTGATCGGCCGGCCGTGTATCGATGCGGCGAATGTTGGTTATAACATCGAGTGGTCGCAGGAGTTGAAGGTTGCCGAATCGCTCGATCAGTATGTGCAGGGGGCGATGCTGGTACACATGCTGCGACGAGCGCCCGAGGTATTTGGGTGGCCGTTCGGGGAGATCGATTGGGCCGGCTCGGCGGGCGAAACGATCTATGATATGTCGATCGGTTATGACCTGGCGGGCATATGCTCGGAGAAGGTGCGGGCATTTGTCGAGGGCATGATCGATGCGACGCCGAGCGTGGAGCGGCTGCGAAACCAGCTTCCGTATCGACTCGCGCGCTTGCGCGAACTCGATTACCCGACGCACTTGAGCCGCAGCGTGACCCTGAGCACGTTTCACGGCTGCCCGGCGGACGAGATTGAGCGGATTTGCGAATTCCTGCTGACTGAACTGGGTGTACACACGATTGTGAAGATGAATCCGCCGATGCTGGGCCAAGAGCGGCTGGAACACTTGCTGCACGATGTGCTCGGTTACAGAGAGCTCGTGGTGAACCCGTCGGCTTACACGAGCGGATTGCAATTTGACGAGTCGATCGCGATGTGCGGGCGGATGACAGAATTGGCGCGGTCGCGTGGGCTGTCGTTTGGAGCGAAGTTTTCGAACACGCTCGAAGTGCTCAACCACCGGGATTTCTTTCCTCAGGGCGAGAAGGTGATGTACATGTCGGGGCCGCCGCTGCATGTGATTACGCTGACACTAACGGAAATTTTTCGCCAGGCGGTAGGGCCGGAGGTGCCGATTTCGTTTTCGGCGGGTGTCGACCGGAAGAACACGGCGAACGTGGTGGCGTGTGGGATGGTGCCGGTGACGACGTGTACGGATTTGCTCAAGACGGGTGGGTATGGAAGGTTGTCGCTGTATTTGGAAGAGCTTGCCAAAGCCATGCAGGCGGTGGGTGCGGCGACGATTGACGATTACATTCTCGATGTGCGCGGCCAGCGCGCAGCGGCGGCGGGCGACGTACGGCGGGCCGGCTGGCTGAATACTTCGATCCTTGCCGCGGAGGCTGCGGCCGACGAGCGCTACACGGCCGCGAAGAACGCGATGGTCCCGCGGCGGATCAACTCCCACCTGGTACTGTTCGACTGCATCACCTGCGACAAGTGTGTACCGGTGTGCCCGAACGACGCGAACTTTCTGTACGAGACGCCGCCGGTCGATTTGCACTACCGCGACCTGGAGGTGCAGCCCGACGGCATGGTGGCCGAGTGTGGTGAAGAGCGGCACTTTGTGATTGAGCGGAAAGAACAGATCGCCAATTACGCGGACTTCTGCAACCACTGCGGCAATTGCGACACCTTCTGCCCCGAGTGGGACGGGCCGTATTTGAAGAAGCCGAATTTTTTTGGCAGCCGTGCGTCGTTCGAGGCAGCGGCGGGGCACGACGGCTTTTATCTGGAAGGCGAGCCGGGCCAATTTACCCTGGTTGGGCGGATGGAAGGAAAGCCTTGTCGGTTGGAAGTGTTTGGATCGACGGACGACAGCGGAAGTTACCGCTACGATGACAGCACGGTGGTGCTGGAGATTGAAGCCGGTAGCCCCGCAATGCTCGCTGCGAAGTCTGAAGTCCCCCGTAGTCCGCACCGGGTGGATCTCGGTCGATTCCATGCGCTCAAGGCGCTCTTGGCCGGGATAACCAGTCCGGCGCGGGTGCATCAAGTCAATGCGCGGCTGCTGGTAGTCGAATCGTAGGCGGCGGCCCAAGCCGATTACGAGCGGCTCATGCCGGAGCGCGATCGGTTCCTGGCCGACGCGGCTAACTGTCTATGCTCCTTCGTCCTATGCTCCTTCGTCGGCGACAGGCGAAAGCAGCGAGTCCGAGGCTCAGCAGGACGATAGAGCCTGGTTCGGGCACGCTGGCCAGACTGGCGCTGCCAGTCGGGAGCACATTGCCGAAGCTCGACTTCCACAGGTCGTAGTCCGCCTGGACGACAGTTTGCGCACCTGTGCCGTTGCCGTTGAGCACCGCTGAATCGTTGCCCAGGTTATCGCGCCAGAGGGTGTAGTCGGCGGCATCGACGACGCCATTACCGTTGTAGTCGCCGGGGAGGTTCTGGGAGACAAGATCAAAGATGGGCGGGTTGAGCAAGTCGAAGCGGGTTTGCTCGGCGGTGATGGCTTCGCGGTAACCGACAAAGAAGGTGCCTGTCAAATCGGTTTCGGTGGTGAAATTGAAGGTCTGATCGTCGAAGCGGGCAACGACGTTGCCGGTGACTGGGTCGTAGTCGATCCCCAACCGAAACCAGCCGGCGTCGACCAGAGACATGTCGATGGTTTGAATGAGTGTCCATTGGCCGGAGTCGGGTTTGCTGTCCCCGCCATCGCCGAAATCGACAAGCATCAGGCGTGTAAAAGTTTCGCCGACGCCTTCGGGAGCTTCGTATTGTTGGTAAACCCAGCCGATGCCGGTGTTGCCATTGGCTGTGGTTGCGGTGGAGACGAAGATGCCGCCCGAGGGATCGGGGCTATTGAAGAGCGGATCGGTGGAGCCGATGCCGTAGGTCGTCGATTCCCACTCTTCGTCATTGGTCGAGGCGGTCACCCCGAGCGGAGTGGTATCGAAGTAAGCATAGAGATCGAAGCTATTAACCAAGTCGCGTGAGTAAACGGCATTTCCGCCGCCGGTGGCATCCCAAGCGACGATCGCGTTGCCGCCTTGTGGCGACGCAGGAATGGCACGCGGATTGATGGCGCTGGCGACGGTTGGGTCGATCACCGTGGGGAGTACAAACGAGGTGTTGTACTCTGTGCTCAGCGTGGTGCCGACGGCCAAGCTATCGACGTTGGGGACCGTGTGCGATTCGTTGAAAACCGGATTATTCGAGGCCCCGGGTGTTAGCGGGAGGATGCCGAAATCGTAGCCATTGCGATTGGTATCGACACCGTCGCGGTAGCGACTGTACGAGATTCGCGAAATGGGGGCCCCGGCATTAGGCGAAATGAGCGGCCCATGAAAGCCGCTACCAATTTGGGTGACGATATCAGGGTCGGCGATTGTGAGCCCGGTGGTCCCCGTACGGAAAACGTCATAACCGACGGCATCGATCAGGTTGCTCGAACCGTCGCGGAGGAGGAGGGCTTGCGCTTGCAGGTCGGGGAAGAGGTCGGTGCCAACGCCTTCATTGGGAACAAAATTGACGTTGGCCACGGACGTACCGCCGAGTACATAGTAAGCGCCTGGGGCAATCGTCGCGCCGGTTGGAAGGCCGAAGATGAAGGAATCGAACCCCAGCGCCAGATCGTAGCCAACAATCGACCAGCCGCTCAAATCGACTGAGGATTCGCCGGCGTTGAACAATTCGACAAACTCGCGGACGTCGGGAGCTAGCGCACCGCCGCTGACCGAGCGTTCTTCTTTGACCACTTCGTTAATAACAATCTGACCGAACACGGCGGGGGTGGCCATGAGCGTTGCCAGGCAGGCCATTGTTACAGCAAAAGAACGCCGTGGATGCATGAATCCCCTCCAAAACAAAATTCAAAAAAGTCTGAAGCTGGCCAATCAGCGGGCGATCGGATACTTCTATGTCTAACGAGAACCTGGTTGTAGATCAATAAAATTGAGGGGTCATCACGTGTGTCTGCGCAAGCATGAGACAGGCCTGCGCAAACCGGAGGTATTTAGAGCTGCGGCGGGTTTTTCTGGCCATTCCCGGGCGATTAAAATCACGAAGGTCGGAGCGTCGTGGGTACTTGCTCTTTTCTATCGGTATCATTCCAGGCGAGCACAGGACCGTCGGTCGATTCCCCTACCAGCCCACGGTGCGGTGGAAGCGAAGGCAGCGTCGCTGTGTCTCGGACTGAGGGGAGAGCCCTGGCAATGCTTAAATTTTTTCGAAGCTCGCTGCGACCGCCTGCGGTCAAACGCCTCGCCTTTAGCTATGCAGGGGCCTGTCAAGTTTTAGCGGGGATGGGTTTTACATGCTTGCCTCACGGTTGCTGAGTCGCTTCGTGGCCTTCGCGGAGACCCTGCCCAAGTCGCAGCGAAGGGGACGAAGCGACAGACCATTCGTATTGGGTTCGACCTCGAAGGCGCCTCAGGGGGCGCAATCAGCTATTCGAGCTCACGGAGTCCAACTCCCGGCCCATGAAAATTCGTGCGCGAGCGACAATGCCCATTCACCCTCACGGGCTCTTGGCGACGTGGAGTCGTTGGCCCAAAACGCAACGCGAGCTATCATCCCTCGTTCTTCACTCCGAGATCCTGCTGTTCAGTTTTCTTTAAGCAGCCGACATGCGGCTGCGGTAAGGTTCTCTTTTCACGACGACGCTCCACATCCAAGTCAGCATTTTGCGGGCGACGGCCACAGCGGCCGCTTTGCGGCCGCTATGTTTGGCGATCCGCAGCAAGATGCGTCGCACATGGTCGTCGGTGTGGATCGCGGTCCAAGTGGCATGCTGCAGGATCCACCGCAGTTGGGGCGAGCCGGTCTTGGCGATGGGCCCGATCCGCTGCTGACCGCCCGAGGCGAAGACCCGCGGGTTGAGTCCCGTGAAGCAGCCAATCGCCTTGCGATGCGTGAAGCGACGGAAGTCGCCGACTTCGGCAATCACCGTGGCCGCGGTCACCAGTGCGACGCCGGGGAAGCTGGTGAGAATCGCGCGTGCCTCGCGGAAACAATCGCGCAGGACCACCTCGCCGATGACGCGCTCGGCCTCGGCGATCTGCGGTTCGGTGAGCGCCAGTTGATCGACGCATTGCCAGAGCATGGCCACGTGACGAGCCGGCAGCTTTTCTCCTTGGGCCTTGAGGTAGCGGATCAGTCCGTCACTCTCGAGCCGCGCCGGGCCAGGCCGGTTGTTGGCGTTCATGATGCTCTTGACGGAGCACAGTACGCGGGCGTATCGCCGCGAGAAGCCGTGGCGGTGCCGGGTGAGATCACGCAAGAACTGCACCTCCAGCGGCGGGGCAAAACTCAGGGGCAAGCGCCCGGCGGAGAGCAACTCCGCGATGTTGAAGGCGTTTTCGCGGTCGGACTTCAGTCGCCGGCCGGCCAGCGCCCGGGCCTGGGTGGTGTCGGCCAGCACCAGTTTTTTCACGAGCGGTTGGAGCAGCTCCCACAACCAGCGATAGAAGCCGACCGTCTCGATGGCCACCGTGTTGGGTCGCGCGAGCGGAGCGAAGTATTCCGTAATCCGCTTCCGACCCTTGCGGGGCAGCTTCTGAAACGAGACTTTCCCGCGGTAGCGGCAGAAGAAGCAGGCCGTGAGCGTGTCCTTGTGCAAGTCGATGCCGACGCACCAGTGATGATGGAGAGTTCGTTCCATGCCGCGAATCTCCATGTCCGGGTCCGCAGGAAACTGTTCACTCCTGAGCAGCCTGCCCGCTGCTCCCGGCCCCTACATGGTTTCACGCTGGTTGAGTTGTTGGTCGTGATTGCGATCATCGGTATCTTGGTCGCGCTCTTGTTGCCGGCGATTCAAGCGGCGCGGGAAGCCGCGAGGCGGCTGAGTTGCCAGAACAACTTAAAGAATCTGGCGCTGGCGGCTTTGACATTTGAGAATCAAGTAGGCGGATTGCCGCCGGCGACTCAAGCGACAAAATTGCCAAATCAAGGCGAGCGATTAGTGATCTATCGTGGCGCACAGTTCAGTTGGATCGGGCAGGTGTTGCCGCAACTGGAGGAGCAGGCGCTGTACGATCAATTCGATTTTAGTGGCACAAAGACAGTGTTTCAACAATCCCTGGCGATCAGCCCGGGGCAGCATCAGCCGGCAACGCTGTTGTGCCCGAGCGACGGCGCGTTGGGGCGGCAGTATCAATCACAGTTCACGTTCAATCATCGTTTTGGGAAGGGAAACTATGTAGCGTATGTCAGCCCGGAACATGTGGTATGCATGCGGGTGTTTCGCGGGGCGCTCAACAACGAACCGCAGTCACTGGCGAGGTTCACCGATGGGACCTCGCAAACATTAATGTTGGCGGAAATTCGCACGCGCGATCATGAGAACGATCAGCGTGGCGCATGGGCCTTGGCTTGGAATGCAGCCAGTTTGATTAGCTACGACATGCACCACGATTCGACGGCAGAAAGGCTGGGTTGCACAACGACCTCACCGCCCAATCTGCAGTACGTGCCCTTACCTCCTAGCAGCGCGGCGACGGACCCTCAATCGCCCAACAGCATCAGCGCGACGAATGACGACAAGCTGCGAGTGTGCCCGGAGCCGAACGTGGCTCAAATCGAGAAGATGCCTTGTAGCGTCGAGCCCAACGCCACGTTTATCACCGCCGCGCCGCGTAGTTTGCATGTGGGAGGTGTCAACGCTGCGCATGTGGACGGAAGTGTATTTTTTCTGGGTGACGAGGTCGATATCTATTTGATGGCACGGATGATTTCGATCAACGATGCCCAGGGCAATACGGAAGGCAGGCGATAGCTTGAGGCGACTACCAAAGGGCATTGAGAATTCGAAAGCAGGGGTGAAATGAAGCCGGCAATCGTGTTGAGCCTGGTGGGCCTGGGGGTGTTGCTCGTGGCGCTGAGCGGTGTGTGGGCGACGCTGTTTCCCGGTACGTCGAGTTGGACACCAGACAAGGCGGAACGGCTCACCGAGCTACGGCGCTTGCTGCACAACTTGGCGATTGCAGCTGCCAGCAGCCCGGGGGACGTGAGTCCGCGGGTGGCGACGAGCCCGGCGGCAGCCCAGGCCGACTACGAGCGGCTCAAACCCGAGTGTGATCGGCTGCTGGCCGAAGTCAATGCCGCCTCATCGCGCCCGGACGCCGTAGCGAGTTTGCTGCGTTGGATCGGCTGCTCGCTGGCTGGGATCGGGCTGGTTGTTTGGTATGCAGGGCGGCAGGCGTGAGCGGCAGACCGTAATGAGGGAATGCAGATTCGAGCGTTGAACCACTGTTCATGCGTCGGTTGGTTGATGGACGATGGGGGCGACGCTACTAAGGGTTGGCTTGGCTGGCGTTTGCAGGAGGGGTGACTTCGTTTCGCTTGCGTTGGAGCGCTGCGAGGCGTTCTGCGGCCAGAACCGCTAAGAGGGGCGTGGCTGCCAGCCAGGCATGGGAAGCAACTTCCGGCTCTTCACTCGCGCCGCCGAGTTGGGCGAAGGCTGCGGCGCGGCTGCGGTCGGCCCGTAGGTCGGCATGAGGAGAGCGATCGTACGCAGCAGCCTGAGCACTACCACGAGTTGAAACCAGGGCGTGTTTCATGTGGCTGCTGTTATCGTCCCGCCGAACGGCGAGATGTTCGCTGCCGGCTGCAGTTGCGGCATAAGCGAAATGGGCTGCTTCAGCGTCCAAGACTTCGAACAAGACAGCCCGGGCGAGTTCGCCCGAGATGCTTTCGTCAGGAGCGGCTGCGACTGAGGTGGCGGATGCCTGGCCTGGGTTCGCCAAGCGGCCGGTTGTGGCAGCATGGATCGGGGAGTCGTCGATCGAGTTGACCAGGGCGGCAAGATCGATGGCGCCGCCATTCGCGGAGGCTGAGTTTGGGGCCGAGTTGTTTCGATTCGCATGTTGGGCGTCGGTTTGGTCGCCGGAAACTTTGTCTGGGCTGCCCAGGCCAAATACTTCGAGCGAAAACTCGACCCACGGACTCGTATTGCCGGAGACGATTAGATGACTCGCAGCGGTGAGTTGCCACGGCGACTCGATACCGGCGATGTCGGCAGATAGGAATAGGAAGGGGGATCCCGAGCCGACGACATAGTCGAAGGCCTCTGTTTGCTCGCGGTACATTGGGTTATCGAGCCACCGCACGAGCGAACTACTGAAGACGGTATCGACTGCGGAGGCTGGGCTGCGCGAGCTAGCGAGATCATCGCCGGTACGAATCACGTTTGGAGCCAGGCCCCCAAGGTCTCCGAAAACCGAACGGTTGTCGGTGGGCGAGAAGTCGGTCGAGAGTATGGGAATGTCCGCGAAGTCGATCCCGGTAACAGTAGGAATACTGCCGGCGGTCCATGCGGAAAATAAGGTCAAGTTCGTATTTCCGATCGACGCGTCGATCATCGAACCCAGGTTGTTTAGACCTCCTCCGCTGAACAGCGAAACGGTCGCACCAGGCCGCGATACGCCAAGCCCGTTGGCGTAAACTGGCAGGCTAGGCAATCTGCTGCTGAGCAGGAGTTCGTTTCTCAACTGCGCAGCCAATTCCGAGCCGCGTTGCGGCGCGAGGATGCCGCGATCGACTGCTGCTTGGAGTTGCTGGTAGGAGAGGTCGAGGGCTTGATCGACGTCGAGTGTTATGTCAGGGACGGGCAGCCAACGGAAATGGTCGGTTGGAGGTTGGTCGAAGTCGTAGCTGGGAAAGGGAGCCGAGTCAGAGAGCGTGAAGATGTCGCCAGGCGAAATGACGGCGTAGTTGCTCTGGATGGAATCGAGATTCCAAATCTCGTAGTCGAGTTGGGTTCCTGAGAGGAGCAGGCGGCTTTCTAGCGATTCGATGGCCATGCGGCGCGCAAATGAGCGACCGACGCGCGGCGCGGCCGCGTCGAAGCGTAGGATTCGATGGTGAGGAAGTGGCTGGTTCATGGATTAGTAAGCTGACCGGAACTCGTTGCAAGTTCGGGTTCCGCCCGTTCGGCGATCAGTTGCTTGAATTGAGAGTTGTGTTGCAGATGAGCGAATCGTTCGTCGGCTGCGATGGGGAAAGTTTCGTCCAAGCCGCACTCGAATGCTTGTCGCAGTGTGGCGACTGTTTCGCGTTCGATTTGCTGTTGGCGCTCCGGGTGGTTGTCGCTTTGTGCTCGGGCGGCGAGGTCGATTTCGGCGAGCTCCCTTGCGACATCGAACAGCCGCTCGCCGTTGGCATGCCAAATTTTGCGCCGCGCGATGGCGTTTTCGATTGCTGCTTGCCACCGGCCCAGTGCGGCAAGCGAGAGGCCCCGATTATAGACCATTCGGCTCAAGATTTCCTGCATCAATTCTGCCGTGGGTGCCTGCTGGCAGCAGAGGCGTTGGGTTTGGATGGCTTCTTGATAGAGATCGACGGCCCGCTCGTGCCGACCCACTCCTGCCAGGGCCAGAGCCTGGTTGTGGAGCAGGCTTGCTAACGCGCTTTGGTAAGCAAGCTCGTCGGGATAATCGCTGACGAGGGTGGTGAAGAGCGCCCGGGCCTGGTCAAAAGGTTCATCCGCCGCGTCGACCTGTTCGGCGCGGCAATAAGCGACCCCCAGGTTATTGAGGCTGATTGCCAGATCGCTGCGATGCCGAACCACCGAGGGCGACCGGCGGACCATTTGCTCCTGCAGCGCGGCGGCCCGCTGGTGCCAGCCGATCGCGTTGTCGGCCCGGCCGGTACGGCTCAAGAGCGCGGCCAGATTGTTGTAGCACAGCGCCAGATCATCCTGATATCGGCCTCCTTCTGGGTGCTTGACGGAAAGCTGCTCGACGACTTGCACTGCCTCTCGCATCGTTCTTTCGGCTGCGGCCGGGTCGCGTTTGGCGAGCACGTAGCTCAAGTTGTTGGCGGCGATCGACAGGTTGCGAGCGTAGCGCGGATCGGCATCGACTGCCGCGACCAGCGGACGCAACTGGGCTACCGCATCGGTGAGATAAACTTCTGCAGTGGCCGCGTCGCCTTCTGCGACGATCAGCATACTGAGGTTTGATTGGCTCTCGGCAAGCTGGGCGACGTAGCCGGTGTTTTCTGGGTGGTCGGCCGCAAGCTGCCGCTGAAGGTGGATCGCCTGCTCGTAACGGGCGCGGGCTTCACCCGCATCGCGGCGGGCGGCGGCCAAGATAGCAAGATTGTTGTGTGTGAGCGCAAGTTGCGCGAGCAATTCGGCGTCGCCGGAGTTGTTGGCGGCGAGCTTCTCCAGCAGCATTTGGGCGCTGGTGTATTCCGACACGGCCTGTGCAATGTTCCCCAGTTTGGCCTCGATCACGCCCGACTTGAAGTGGGCGAGCGCGAGTTCGTGCTGCAGCTGCGGATCGCCGACGGCCTGCGAAATGAACTGGCGGTAGAAGCCGAGAGTGTCGGCCAGTAATTGCTGCCGCACCGGCTCGGTGCCTGGCGTGGCGCCGAGCCGGTCGGCCATCTGGACGCCGAGCCGATCGAGCATATCGCGGGCTTTTTGGAAGTTGTCTTCAGCGCGGGCGAAATTTTTGCTGGCTTGGAGACGGTTCGCTTCCGATTCTGCGAAGGCCGCGTTGGTGCGGGCCTGTTCGCGCGCGAGTAGCACCAGACTGGCTGTCGAAACCACGCTCAAGAGCAGCACGCTCGCGGCCGCCAGCATCACGATCGCGCTATGCCGCCGAGCCCACTTGGTTGCCCGGTCGCCGAGCCCCGGTCGCCGCGCAAACGCCGGCTCGCCGGCGAGAAAACGGCCCAGATCGTCTGCCAAGGCCTGCGCCGATGGATAGCGATCGTCGCGCGACTTCGACATCGCCGCGAGCACGATCGTTTCCAGATCGAGTGGCAGGGAGGGATTGATTTTCCTCGGCGGTGTGGGATCGTCGCGTTCCAGTTTGCGGAGTACAACGTGCCGATCCTCGCCGGAGTAAACGTGTTCGAGCGTGAGCAGTTCGTAGAGTGTCGCGCCGAGCGAGTAGATGTCGGTCCGCGCGTCGATCATCCCTGCATTGCCCGACGCCTGCTCGGGGCTCATGTAGCGAAGCGTGCCGACGACATCGCCGGTGAGCGTGACACCGCTGTCGTTTTGTATCCGCGCCAGGCCGAAGTCGGTGACCCACAATTTGCCTTGTAGGTCGAGCAGCAAGTTGGAGGGCTTGACGTCGCGGTGGACGATGCCATATTCGTGCGCGTGATGGAGCGCTTCGGCCGCCTCCTTGCCGAGCCGGGCCACGCTGCGGAAAAATTCACCGCTGCGGATCGACTGGTCTGACGAAAGCACTGCGCCGTGATGGAGTGCAATGGTGTTTGTCGAGCCGCCCGTCCCACCGCGGACACGGGTCGTGCCCTGAGTCGTCGGCGCACTTACCGCGCGCAATTCGTCGATGGCCGCTTCGAGCGATTGGCCCTCGATGTACTGCATCGCGTAGTAATAAACGCCATGCTCCTGACCGACGGCGAACACCGGCACAATGTGCGGATGGTGGAGTTGGGCGGCGGCCTGGGCTTCGTTGCGGAAGCGGGCGATCTGCCGCTGGTCGAGCACCGCGGCGAAGGGCAGAATCTTCAGGGCGACGCGGCGATTGAGCGAACCTTGGTGGGCTTCGTACACGACGCCCATGCCGCCGCGGCCGATCTCGCGGAGGATCTTGTAGTCGCCGATCTGCTTGGCGGGCGGCTCGACCGGTCCCTTGCCGCCTGACGTCCGCATCGCCCGCAAGTCGTGCGTGGCGACGTGCAGCTTGTCGAGGCTGTCGAGGTACGGCAGCAGATCGTTGGCCAAATCTGGGTGGGCCGCCAACAGGGCAGCCCGATCCGGCGCCACACCTTGCTCCAGGCCGGCCAGATAGCGCTCCAAGATGTCTGCCAACTCGCGCCGCGGCGCGGTGGTTTGGGTGAGCGTTTCGTCAAGTTGTTCTAAATGCTCTGTCACGATATCGAATGAATTAGCCGGGATAACAGGATTGGCAGGATTTACAGGATCCGAAGAAGTCGTTCGCTCCTAAAATATCTTTCCCCCATCCTGTCGATCCTGAGAATTCTGTGATCCCATCAAAGATTGTTGTGCGTTACACCAGTTCGCGTTCTGGGAATGTTTTGCGAAGTCGTTCGAGCGCTCGCAGCCAGAGCATGCGGACGGCGCCGCTGGAGCGGTCCATCCGCTGGGCGACCTCATCAAACGGCAGGCCTTCGATGTGGCGGAGCAGGATTACTAGGCGGTAGTCGCCGGGCAGTTCTGCCAAAGCGTCGGCCAGCATGATTTCTTGTTCGTTGCGTTGGGCATGAATGCTGGGGGAGTCGCCCGGTTCGGCGAACAGGGATTCGAGCCGGGCGGTCGATTGCTCCAGGCGTTTGCCGATCTGTTCGAGGGACACCTCCCGCCTCACATCCCGCTTCTCGGCGAGCCAATGCTGTTCGACGACGTGCAGCAGGTTGTTGACCAGGATTTTGCGAAGCCAGGCCACAAATTCGCCGGTCGACTGGCCACGGAATTGATAAAAGTCGCGATGGGCTTCGAAAAAGGTCTCCTGGACGATGTCGGAGGGGCTCACGCGAACCCGCAGCCGATCGTCGAGCTGAGCGGCGATGAGCAATTTCAGGTAGTTGGAATAGAGTGTCAGCAGCCGCCCCAAGCAAGAGGTCGACCCCTGCTTGGCGGATGCAAATAGTTTGTCTATTTCATGTTGCGCGTGGCTGGTCATGGATTGAACGTGATCGAAGAGCGCGGCCCCTGGCGAGTCACCCAGTCATTATGGGCAGGGTTGGGGGTGGTTTGTCACGCGAGATGCGGATTTTTTTGCAGGTGGTGCTAGCGTCTGCGGGAGCGACGGGACAGGAAAAGTGCCGCGACCGCGGCGAGTAGCAGCGTGGAGGGCTCGGGGATATGCTTGGCCAGCGGCAGTTCTTTGAGAAACTCGCCGATGTAGCGGAGGTGCTCCAGGTGTGCGTCGCCGTCGATGCCGCTCGCGCCCCAGAGTTTGAAGTTGCCGCTTTGGGCGCGACGGTAGAAATTGAGAGTGCCCAGTCCGTTGGCGTTGTATGGTGTGGCGGAGAGGCCTAGGTGCTGGAGTAGTTCGTTGCCTGTTTCCTCGGTACTTTCGTACGTGAATGTCGGCACTTGCGAGTGGCTGAAGAGCAACGTTTTCTCGCCGTTCTTGGCGAGTGTAGCGAAGGTCTTGTAGTCGGCCATTTGTGAATCAAGCGGGGTGCCGTCGCCGGCGGTGGTGGCGTAGAGCGAATCGGCGGCGAGCAGGGCGTCGATCTGGTTGCGGTAACCGGCACTCTTGAGAATTTCCCGCACCGCGCCGTACCCGGCACTGAACGACGACACGCCGAGCTTGTCCCATTGGAGCGAATCGTGAATGTCGGCCTGCTGGCGGACTTTGGTGAGGGCTTCGTCAAGCAGCGCCTGAAACAGCGCGGAGTTTGAAAAGGGCGTCGAATAAGCGCTCGACAGGCCACTGTAGTTGACTGTGACAATCACGGCATTGAGTTCTGCATAGTGGGCATTGTTCCAGATCGTCTGCGGATCGCCGTGAAAGTGGACCAACACGTCGGCGACGTCCCCTGGTCGCGGCTGATACGTGCTGGGGATGAACACCTTCCATGCTGGGTTCGACAAGGCGAACTGCCGGCCGGTAGCAACCGGCACCTGCGCGACGGCAGTCGCAGCCCCAGCCAGCACTACCGCCGCCAACGCCACGATGGCACCAATTATTCGCACGCTGCTCAAGGTTCGTTCCTCGTATAAGCTTCGCTTGGCCGAATTACTCGCGTTAAAGCAACAAGCCTCGAAAGACGATCCGCCATGCCCAAGGGGCAACGACGAGACTGATCTTTCGAGGCTTGTTGGCGAGTTCGGCTCGAGCGAAAGGAATTGCCGCTTCCAAAAGTGGCGGCTGATCCGGCACTTTTAGGCTAACGCGCCCGCAGATTGATCACAATCAGTTATCGCGCAGGGGTTTCTCGCCATTGCGCGAGCCGCGTCTCGCGGCCCAACCCCGCTTCGCCTATAGTGGTTGGTTTGACAAGCATTTTTTGGGTAACCATTATGTCCGACATCCAGATCACCGTTGCCGAACGTGCTGGCCGCAAGTGTGCTTCGAGCGGCTCGAAGTGGGAGCCGATCATGGGCTATAGCCGGGCGGTCCGCAGTGGCAACCTGATCGCCGTCACAGGCTGCGTCGGCATCAACGCCGACGGCACGTACGACCCCGACTTCGGCAAGCAAACGGCGAGGTCGCTAGCGATCATTCAGGCGGCGATCGAGGCCTTGGGCGGCAATATGGAGCAGGTCATTCGCACGCGGATGTACGTGACTGACGTGTCGAAATGGGAGCAAATCGCCCGCGTCCACGGCAGCGTGTTTGGCGAAATCCGCCCGGCGACGACGATCGTCGAGGTCGCCCGCCTGATTGACGGCGAAGCCCTCATTGAAATCGAAGCCGACGCGATCATCCCATAATGACCTCCCATACAGCCGCGACGGCCGGTCGCGCCTTGGGTATTTCGTCGCCGCCACAGAATATGCTTCGACTCTGTCTGTGAACTCCGTGCCCTCTGTGGTAAATAGTGAAGGCATGGGAACCGTCTTCCGCAATGCGACGCTGGTGCAATTCGATCCGCCGCTAGTTGTTACGGGAAACTTGCGTCAGCAGGAGGGGCGGATTGTGGCGGTGGGCGAAAGCGTTGCCGTGGAGCCGAAAGATGAGACCGTCGATTGCGGCGGGGCGGTGCTGATGCCCGGGCTGGTCAATGGGCACACGCACTTGTACTCGGCGCTGGCGGCTGGGATGCCGGCACCACCGCGAGTGCCAACGAACTTCCACGAGATTTTGAAGTATGTTTGGTGGCGACTCGATCGGGCGCACACGCTCGAGAGTGTTCGTACGAGTGGGTTGATTGGGGCACTCTCTGCAGTGCGGTGCGGCACGACGACGCTTATCGATCATCATGCTTCGCCTGCTGCGATTGCGGGGAGTCTGACGGCGCTCGAAGAAGGCATTGCCACGGTCGGCTGCCGGGCCGTGATGTGCTACGAGGTCACTTGCCGCAACCGCCAGACCGAAGCGCAAGAAGGGCTCGCCGAGAATGAACGGTATATCCGCTTGTGCCAGGACCGGGGGAACGGGAAGTTCGCGGCCCTGGTGGGTGCTCACGCCAGTTTTACGCTCGACGACGAGTCACTGGCGGCTTGCGCAAAGCTGGCGCGTCGGCTGGGCGTCGGCGTCCACATCCACGCGGCCGAGGATCCGATCGACGAACGGAACACGCTTTCCTGGCACGGTTACCGGCTGCTCGACCGCTTCGAGCACCACGGACTGCTCGACCTGCCAGGCACGATCATCGCCCACGGCACACACTTCACCGATGCGGATGTGTCCCGCATCAATTCCCATCCAACGACGATCACGATGGCCCACAATCCACGGTCGAATATGAATAACGGTGTCGGCTATGCGGCGCCGGTGCGGTATACGAAGCCGCCGATGCTCGGTACGGACGGCATCGGCGCCGACCTCTGGAACGAAGCCCGCGTGGCCCTCTTCAAATCCAACGACGGCGGCCAGCCGCTGCCGTTCTCGCGGCCACTCGAAATGATCGGCCAGTCCGCCCGCTATGCCTCGCAAGCACTCGGCGTGAAGCTCGGCGTCCTCGAAGTCGGCGCCGCGGCGGACCTCGTGCTCACTAGCTATCGCCCTGCGACGCCACTCACTTCCGAGAACCTCGCCGGCCACCTGATCTTCGCGCTGGGCCCCGAGTACGTCCGCGACGTAATGATCGACGGTTGGTGGGTGTTGCGGAATGGCCATTTCGTCAACTGCGACGAACCGGCGGCCCGGACGGCGGCCGTGGAAGTTTCGCGCGCTCTGTACCAGCGCATGGCCGACATATCCTGTTGAGCACAACTATTTTTGACAGGATAACAGGATCGGCAGGATTTACAGGGATAAGACAAGAAAGTGCGGCAGGCGTTCGAACTCCAGGCAAATGCAATGTATTGGCTGGCAACAGTTATTTACTTTGTCGCGTTATTCTCGCTTTTCCGCGCACTGGCATTTGCTCGTCGAAGCCAGTGGCGAGTGAGTCTGAGGTGGTTCTTTCTGGTGATCGCTCTGGTGGCGATAACACTGGCCATGTTTGCGGTTCGACACCCTCAATTGGGACAGGAGCCATAATTCAGGAAAGGTAGTTCGCTCCAAATCCTGTTGATCTTTTCCGATCCTGTTATCCTGTCAAATAGATTTACCGCACGATGCGAGTGCCACTGGTGCCGTCGAGGGCGTCGGCCAGGTGATCGACGTGGGCGATGATGGTGACCGCGTTGGCTTGTTCGGATTGGCGGACGAAGTCGATGGCGGCTTCGATTTTGGGACGCATTGAGCCCGCGCCAAAGTGGCCGGCTTGAAGATACGCATCGGCCTGGTCGACGGTGATCTGTTCGAGCCGCTGTTCGTTTGGTTTGCCGAAATGGAGCGAAGCGTACTCGACGGCAGTGAGGATCGCCAGTGTCGGCGCGCCGAGTTCGCGAGCCAACATGGCGGTGGTGCGGTCCTTGTCGATCACCGCCGCGACACCGCGGACGCGGCCCCATTGATCGACGGCAACCGGGATGCCGCCACCGCCGCAGCAGACGACGATTTGCCCCGTCTCGACCAACTGCGTGATGGCTGTCAGCTCGATGATCTTCTTGGGAAGCGGCGAGGGTACGACGCGGCGGAATTTGCCGTTCCCCTCCTCACGGATGACCCAGCCGTCGTTCTCGCGGTGAGCCTCGGCGTCGGCCGCGGAGAGCAAGGGCCCGATCGCCTTGTCGGGGCGCTCAAAGGCTGGGTCGTCGCGGTCGACCAGCACGGTGGTGACGATGCACGTGGTGTCGTTGGTGAGGTTGCGCTTGCCCATCTCGTTGGCTAAGCACTGGGCGATCATGTAGCCCATGCCAGCTTGCGTATCGGCGACGCAGACTTCGAGCGGGATTGGGTAGAGCTCGCGCGAGGCGAGTTCGACGCGCCGCAGCACGTTGCCCACCTGCGGGCCGTTGCCGTGCGTAATGATCAACTGGTAGCCGCGCTCGATCGCATCGCAGAGGGATTCGGCCGTTTGCGAAACCTGCTCAAACTGCTCGTCGATGGTGCCGATCTTGTTTGGGGCACTGATCGCGTTACCGCCGAGAGCGACCACCAGTTTGTTACGCACGTCCGGCATGGAGCCCAACAGATTGTTGACAGGATGGCAAGATTTGAAAATATGATCTACAGGCCTAAGCAGGTTGTATAACTCAAAACCGCGTTCATCCAGTAAATCTCAAAGAGGATCCTGTATATCCTATCAAAACTTCCTCAGAATGGCCTTTCGCGCATCGTGCAGGCCATGATGGCTTTGGCGGTGTGGAGGCGGTTTTCGGCTTCGGGGAACACGATCGATTGTGGGCCGTCGATTACTGCGTCGGTGACTTCGCTGCCGCGGTCGGCCGGCAGGCAGTGCATATAGACGGCACCCGGCTTGGCGAGCTTCATGCGTCGCTCGTCACAGATCCAATTTTTGAACTCAGCGTTCTTGGCGAGACAGGCCCGCTGATTGTCGGCAATTTCTTCCTTGGTTTTCGCGGCCTGGCGGGCGAGCATCAGGTCGTACACGCCCCAGCTCTTGGGGTAGACGATGTCGGCGTCTTTGAACGCGGTATCCATGTCGTCGACGATCTGGAACGAGCCGCCGCTCTTGGTCGCATTTGACTTGGCCGAGGCGACGGTCCGCTCGATGAGATTGTAGCCGGGCGGATGGGCGAGAGAGACGTTCATGCCGAAGCGGGTCATCAGGGTGATCAGCCCCTGCGGCACCGAGAGGGGCTTGGCATACGAGGGCGCGAACGCCCAGGAAACGGCGATCTTGAGCCCCTTGAGATTCTGGCCGAACTTTTCCTGGATGGTGAGCAGGTCGGCGAGCGTCTGCGTCGGATGGTCGACGTCGCACTGCATGTTGATGATCGGCACATTGGCGGCCTCGGCCATCGCGCGCATGTACTTGTTGCCCTCGTTGAGCACAAGGTCGTGGCGGATGCAGATGCCGTGGCCCATCGAGGCGAGAATTTTACCGGTGTCGGCGGGGGTTTCGCCGTGGCTGATCTGGGTGACGTCGGCATCGAGGAAGTGGGCATGCCCGCCGAGCTGGGTCATGCCGGCTTCGAAAGCGTTGCGGGTGCGCGTCGACTTGTCGAAGAACAAGAGGAATGCCGTTTGATGCGGCAGCAGTTGCGTCGGCTCGCCACGACGGAATTTGGCTTTGAGGTCGGCCGACGTTTCGAGCAGCAATTGTAGCTCGTCGTCGGACAGGTCTTGGGTCTCGATGTAGTCTTTACCCTTCAAATTAGCCATGGCACTCTCGCTTATGAACGATTAATGAATTCTCTGACAGGATCTACAGGATCAGATTGAATTTACGGGATTCAACGCAAATCAAGAAACCTTCGGTCGGCTTGTCCTGTCGATCCTCCGTACGATCCTGTTATCCTGTCAATAAAATTGTGGTCTCTTACTTCATGCGTTTGAAACTTGTCTTAGTTTTGTTCGGGCGGCCGGCGGCGAGGTCGCAGTAGGCTTGGGGGAAGCCGGCGTAGAAGGCGGCGCACTTCACGAGGTGCTCGATCGGCACGCTGTCGTCCACGGTGTGGGCGACGCTCTCCGGCGCGGGGCCGAAGCCGACGCACGGAATGCCGTACATGCCGGCGATGGAGACAGCGTTGGTGCTGAAGGTCCAGCGGTGGACGGTCGGCATCTCGCCGAGTACGTCGTGATGGGCCTTCACTGCAGCTTGCACGGGGGCCGACTCTTCGTCCTCGCACCAAGTGGGGAAATATTTTTCGGTCTCGTAGACGAGACCCGTGTAACTGGGCACCGCGTAACGAAGCACTTGGACGTCGGCTTTCATGCCGGCCCGCTTGACGGCGTCTTTCACTTCGGCGACGGCTTTCTGCTTGGTATCGCCCGTGGTCAGCCGGCGGTCGAGGTGGATGTACGCCTGCCCCGGCACCGCACACAGGCTGGGCGACTTGCACTCGATGTGGCTGACCGTGATTGTGCCCTTGCCGAGGAACGGATCGTCACCGAGCCGTTTGTGAAGCTCTTCGATTTCGCGGACGATCGCGGCGATTTTGTAGACCGCGTTCTCACCTTTGTCCGGCATGGAGCCGTGGCACGAACGGCCGTGCGTGGTGACACCGATCTCCATTCGTCCGCGCTGACCGCGGAGAATGGTACAGTTGGTCGAGTCGGTGACCACCACCGCATCGGGACGAATTTTGTCTTCGTTGACGATGTACTGCCAACACAGGCCGTCGCAATCTTCTTCCATCACCGTGCAGGTGAGCAGCAGACAGAACTCGGAGGTGTCAGCGTTTAGATCGCGCAGAATCTTCGCGGCGTAGACCATCGCGGGGATCGCGCCCTCCTGATCGCCGGCCCCACGGCCCCACACGCGACCATCGGCCACCTTGCCCTTGTAGGGATCGTGCTTCCACTCTTTGGGATTGCCGATGCCGACCGTGTCGACGTGGGCATCGATGGCAATTAGTTTCTTGCCTTTGCCTGGCTTGCCGACCTGGGCCAGTAGGTTGCCCATTTTATCGGTCCAGATGCGGTCGAAAGCGTTGACGGCCTTCATTTCTTGCTTAATTCGCTCGATGACGTGCTTTTCCTGGCCCGATTCGCTAGGAATGGCGACGAGATCGCGCAGGAAGGCGATCATCTGTTTTTCGTACTTCTTGGCTTGGGCGAAATAGGGGTGGGATTTGGGCATGGAATAATGGAATAGTCGTTAATTGTCAGTCGTTCGTTGTTCGTGGGGGGAGCGATCCGGGTCGGCCTCACCCTGTGCTACATGGATAGCACGAAAGTCCAGTCGCCTCTTATAACAGCGCAGTGGCAAGCTGGAAAAGCCCGCCCCGGCTGGGGCATAGCGCTTGCAGATTGCTTTAACCTCTGCAAAACTGGAAGCCTGTGGTGGAAGGATAGTCCTGGCCTGGCTGGGTTGGCTCGGCAGGGCATGAGTTGGCCACCATCGGCGGGACCGCGTGGCCGCGTCTCTCCGAGACTCGAAATCGCGTCTCGGAGAGACTCGACCACGTGGGGTTGAGGGCCGCATTTGCGGGAGGCCAACGATCGATGGTGTCGATTACCACTACTACTCAAGCAGCCGATTCTCAGAAACCTGGGGCATCCGGCGGTGTGCTTTCCTGCCGCGTCAACGACCAAGACGTTGCAATTCCTCTCAGCGAATCGGGCTGGACGCTACTCGATGTTTTGCGAGACGGCCTGGGCATCACGTCGCCCAAAAACGGCTGCCAACCGCAGGCCCAGTGCGGCTGTTGTACCGTTCTGATGGACGGTAAACCGGTGTTGTCCTGCGCGCTGAAAGCCGAGAAGGCTGAAGGCAAGTCGATCACCACGCTCGAAGGCCTCGACGACGAACACCGCGGTCAGCTCTCCGAGTCGTTCGTCCGCTGCGGCGGAGTGCAGTGCGGCTTTTGCATCCCGGGCATGGCGATGCGGGCG
Source organism: Pirellulales bacterium (assembly GCA_041753435.1). Lineage (GTDB taxonomy): Bacteria > Planctomycetota > Planctomycetia > Pirellulales > Lacipirellulaceae > DASYDU01. Next base: position 61,594 of record JBGSUJ010000133.1, read on the forward strand.
GTCGGCCTTTGCAGCAATGGCCACGAACCGTCGCGCGACGAAATCGCCCTGGCCCTCAAGCCCCATCTCTGCCGCTGCACCGGCTACCAGCAGATCGTCGACAGCGTCGAACTCTACAGCAAAGTCCGCCACGGCGAACCGATGCCCGAAATCTCCGCCGCCGATCTCTCCGGCAAAGTCGGCACCAGCTTGCCCCGCTACACCGGCCACGACGCGGTGCTCGGCGACCGCAAATTCATCGACGACATGACCGTCCCCGGCATGCTCTATGGCGCGCTCCGCCTCGCCGATCACCCGCGGGCGACGGTCCTCGAAATCGACGCCACCGAGGCGCTCGCCATGCCCGGTGTTCACCGCGTCGTCACCGCCGCAGATATTCCCGGCGAACGCTACGTCGGCCTCATTGAAAAAGACTGGCCCGTCTACGTCGCGCTCGGCGAAGAAACCCGCTGCACCGGCGACGTGATCGCCAGCGTCGTCGCCGACACGCGGCACACGGCGCGTGAAGCCGCCCAGAAACTCGTCGTCAAATACGACGTGAAAGTTCCCGTCACCGACCCGCGCGAAGCCCTCCGTCCTGACGCCCCGATCGTCCACCCCAACCGCGGCTCGAACCTCCTGAGCAAGTCGTCCCTTAAGCGCGGCGACGTCGAAAAAGCCTTCGCCGAATCGGCCCACGTCCTCGAAGACACCTACCGCACCCAACCGATCGAGCATTTGTTCCTCGAACCCGAGTCCTGCATCGCCGTCCCCATCGACGACGGCGACGCCGACAAATGGTGGGTCAACATCCCCGTGAACAAGGTGTCAGGAACCTTTTCTCGTGAAAGTATTTTCGTCGCGGACGACGAACACCAGAAAAGGTTCCTGACACCTTTATTGGAACGCCGCCTCCACATCTACACCCAAGGCCAAGGCGTCTTCGACGACCAACGTCAATGTGCCTCCGTCCTCGGTGTCGACAAAAGCCGCCTCGATGTGGAGCTGATCTCCAACGGCGGCGCGTTCGGCGGCAAAGAGGACATGTCGATCCAGGCCCAAACCGCGCTCATGGCCTGGCTCACCGGCCGTCCGATCAAAGTCACGCTCACGCGCCCCGAATCTTTCCGTATTCATCCCAAGCGCCATCCGATCGAGCTCTCCTACAAAATCGGTTGCGACGCCGAAGGTCACATCACCGCCGTCACGGCGCGCATCATCGGCGATAAGGGTGCGTACGCCTCGGTCGGCGCGAAAGTCCTCGAACGCGCCGGCGGCCATTGCACCGGTCCCTACCGCGTGCCAAACATCGACATGGAGTCGCTCGCCGTCTACACCAACAACCCGCCCTGCGGCGCAATGCGCGGCTTCGGCGCGAACCAGGCGGCGTTCGCCATCGAAGGCCTGCTCGACCGCCTTGCCGAGAAAGTCGGCATTGATGGCTACGACATCCGCGATCGCAACATCCTCGAACGGGGCGAAGCCTTCGCCACCGGTCAAATCCTCGACAAGCCCTTCGGCCTCCGCAAATCGCTCGAAGCGGTGAAGGACATCTACAAAAAATCCAAATACGCCGGCATCGCCTGCGGCATCAAGAACGTCGGCATCGGCAACGGCATGCCCGACATCGGCAAGGCCGCGATCACCGTCGAGAACGAAAACAGGCTTTCCATCCGCACCGGCTTCACCGAAATGGGCCAGGGGCTCTTCACCCTCTGCATCCAGTTCGCCGTCGAAGCCACCGGCCTGCCGCCCGAACTCTTCCGCTGCTCGACCGACACTTCGCTGCTGCTCGATTGCGGCCAAACCACTGCCAGCCGCGCCACCGTGCTGGCCGGCAACTCGATCGCCGAAGCTGGCAAGAAACTTAAAGCCGAACTCGATTCCGGCAAAACGCTCGCCGACCTCGCTGGCCAGGTCTTCTCCGGCGAATGGATCTGCAGCTACACCAGCAAACTCGGCAAAGACCTCGACAAGCCAGGCGGCCCCAAGACGCACCTCACCTACGGCTTCGCCACGCAGGTCGCCATCCTCGACGACGACGGCCGCCTAGTGAAAATGGTCGCCGCCCACGACGTTGGCCGCGTCATTAACCCCGTCCACCTCGCCGGCCAGATGTACGGCTCGCTCCACATGGGCCTCGGCTACGCACTGACCGAAGACTTCGAAGTCGAAGCGGGCGTGATTCAGGCCGAGAAGATGAACGACTGCGGCGTGCTGCGTTCGCATCAAATGCCCGAAATGGAGCTAATCTTTATCGAAGAACGGGACCCCGAGTGCCCGCACGGGGCGCGCGGCGTCGGCGAAATCGGTCTGGTGCCCACCGCCCCTTGTATCGCCGGCGCGCTCTACAAATTTGACGGTGTGGTGCGGACGCAGTTGCCGATGCGCGATTCGCCGGCAGCACAGGCGATTCTCAAACCGAACCGCAAGAAGTAAGAAATTGAACCACCGAGGCACAGAGGACACGGAGAGGAAGATAGAGTAAGAATCCAATCGATTCTTCTCCGTGCTCTCTGTGCCTCTGTGGTGAGTACTTCCGATTATGAAACGGATTGGGGTGCTGCTGGCGGCGGGGCGGTCGGAGCGGATGGGTCGTCCGAAGCAACTCTTGCCTTGGCCACCCAAGAGTGAGAATTCCAAGCCGCTTGTTGCCGCAGCGTTCGATGCGATAGCACGGGTTTGCGATGAGATGGTAGTTGTGGCCGGTCACTATGGCGAAGAAGTTGTATTGAATCTTCGCGAACGAAAGTTTTTTCGTGTAAACGGTGATAGCGGGTCAGAGTTATTCCCTTCAATTCAATTTGGACTGTTGGCGGCAAGTCGCATCGATCCATCAGCCGATATTCTCTTGCACCTCGCTGATCATCCGGAAGTCCGGCGCGATACGCTTGAAGCGCTGATCCGCACCGCAGGCGAGAAACCCAACTGTGCCGTGATGCCGAAGTATCGAGGTCAGGGCGGTCACCCAGTGCTCATTCCGGCAGCGCTTACTACTCAGATTCTGTCCTCAGCAGGCGGCGGTGGATTGCGGCAGTTTTGGCTCGATCGGCCGGAGCTTTGCCTGCGGCTGCCGGTGGATGATCCTGGCGTGATCTTGGACATTGATACCCAATCGGACTACGACTTCCGCGTACAATAAATGTATGGCCATTAGCGTCTTTGATCTGTTCACTATTGGCATCGGGCCGAGTAGTTCGCACTCGATTGGGCCGATGCGCGCGGCGCGGCGGTTTGTGGAGCGGCTGCGCAACGAGGGTCTGCTCGAGCAGACGGCGGCGGTGGAGGCGCGGCTATATGGGTCGCTTGCCCTGACGGGTAAGGGGCACGGGACCGATAAGGCTATTTTGCTCGGGCTCGAAGGGGCAACGCCCGAGGGGATCGATCCGGACGAAGTCGATCCGCGGGTGGCGGCGATCCGTTCGAACGGAAACTTAACGCTTGCTGACGGGCCGACGATTGCCTTCCATGAGGCGGCGAATTTGTTATTCCTGCGAAAGGAAACTTTGTCGCAGCATCCGAACGGGATGCGGTTCACGGCGCGAGATGCGGAGGGCCACACGTTGCTGGAAGCCACTTGCTTTTCGATTGGCGGTGGGTTCGTCGTTGACGAAGCGGATGCGGAACAAGATAAGTTTTCGCAGGACGAGACACGACTGCCCTATCCGTATTGCTCGGGCGATGAGTTGTTAAAAATGGCCGCGGCTTCGAGCTTATCGGTGAGCGAGATGACGCTGGCAAATGAAAAGTGCTGGCGGCCCGAAGCGGAAACACGCGCAGGACTGTTGGAGCGGTGGCGTGTAATGCAAGCGTGCGTAGATCGCGGTAGCCGGCAAGAGGGCGTGCTGCCGGGCGGATTGAAAGTGCGTCGCCGCGCGCCGGAATTGCTCGAGCAGTTGTCGACGGTCGAAGCTTCGTCAATCAGCGATCCGCTACTGGCGATGGATTGGGTGAATCTGTTTGCACTGGCGGTTAGCGAGGAGAACGCGGCAGGCGGGCGTGTGGTGACGGCTCCCACGAACGGTGCCGCCGGCATCATTCCGGCCGTGCTGCATTACTACCATCGCTTCACGCCCAGTGCGAACCAGGAGGGCATCGTGCGATTTTTGCTCACGGCTGGGGCGATCGGCATTCTGTACAAGCTGAATGCATCGATTTCGGGTGCCGAGGTTGGCTGCCAGGGCGAAGTAGGTGTGGCTTGTTCGATGGCGGCGGCGGCGCTGACCGAAGTGCTGGGCGGCACGGTGCGGCAGGTGGAGATGGCGGCTGAGATTGGCATGGAGCACAATCTGGGGCTTACCTGCGACCCGATCGGCGGATTGGTACAAGTACCCTGCATCGAGCGGTGTGCGATGGGGGCGGTGAAGGCGATCAATGCCTCGCGAATGGCGCTGAGAAGCGATGGCACGCACCGGGTGTCGCTCGACCGCGTGATCCGCACGATGCGCGAAACGGGCCGCGACATGCTCACCAAGTATAAGGAAACTTCGCGCGGCGGGTTGGCGGTGGCGGTGACGGAATGCTAGGGGAGGTGCCTAGACAACGCGTGTCGGTGAGCCACACTGCGATCGATAATGTGTAACTCGTTGCAATGTCATGGTTTAGAGCGACATGGAACAAGGCAATGTTCCACGCCGTGACATCTCCCTTCGGATCCGGCCTAACGGACTAAGGTCGGATTCGATTTCCCTTTCGTGTTTTTTTGCGTGAGGCACGGCGAATGACTCGGTATGGAATTGGGGCCAGGTTCTCCTCACGTGATGAAGCTGTGCCAAGCCGGGTCGGCGCCCACCGGACCCGGCTGACACGGCGGCGTAAGCGTCGTTTTCAATTCGAGCGGCTGGAAGACCGGCTGGTGATGGAGGGAAGTGGCAGTGGTGGACCGGGATTTGTTGAGAATCTGCCCGCCCCGACAGAACCGAACGAATGGGACGCCAATCCGATCGTGATCCAGGCGACGCTTTCGGCACTGGACGACTATCTAGCAGTCGACATCGACGCAGTCGGCGCGATGCTCCGTGTGCTTAGTAACGATTGGGGTCCGGACGGCCAGTCGTCGCTGCGGATCACCAGTGTTACGGCGACGAAGTTAGGAGGGCAAATCGAGATTTCGGCGGACGGGCGGTCGCTTGTCTACACGCCGCCGTCGCTCGAGAGCGAGTACGATGCGACGGTCGGCGGACTGTTTGCCGGCAAGGATTCATTCGCCTACGTCGTAGAAGACGGAGTCGGCCGAATCAGCCAGGCGAACGTGGCCGTTAACTTGTTCACGCCGCTACGCGGTCCCCAGGACGACCATTTGAAGACGCTCGAGGACGAGTTGAACGTCGTGCTGGGCGTGCTGGCGAATGACGAGGAGTTTGCCGGCGGCACCATCGTGGCGGTGGGTGAAGCGACAAATGGTGGAACGGTATCGATTTCGGAAGACGGCAAGAAATTGCTGTACACGCCGACGGTCGGTTTCAAGGGGCATGAGTATTTCAGCTACACGGTGGAGGACGCCGACGGATACCAGGCAACCGCCCGCGTATGGATGCACGTGCAGGCTCGACTAGCAGTGAACCACGACCGGTTTGAGATCGACGTGGACAGCCCGCTGCAAGAGCTCGACGTGTTAGCCAATGACTATTCGCGCGGCAGCCACGAGCCGCCGCGGATCGTGGCTGTCGACTTGCCGGAAAACTTCGTTGGCTCGCTGACGATCTCCGCCGACGGCCAAAAGTTGCTCTTCGAGCCGGCGGCCGGCTTCCTCGGCAGCATGAGTTTCCAATACACCGTGCGTTATGGACCTGCCGAGCATCACACAGCGACGGCCAACAGCTCGATTCAAGTGATCGATCCATACCTGGCAGTCGACAACTGGTTCATGGTGGATCCGGATAGCGTGGGCAACGTGTTCGACGTGCAGGCGAACGATCCAGAATTGAGGCAGCACCGCGATTTGTTTTCGACACGAGTGCCCCGCACGATCACGGCGGTAAGTGCGAGCAGCGCCGGCGGCGTGATTGAGATCGTCGAGGGTGGTACGAAGGTTCGTTACACGCCAGTGGCCGGCTTCTCGGGCGACGAAACGTTCGAGTACAGCGTGATCGACGCGATGGGCCACCTCGACACGGCGCGAGTCACGGTGCACGTGGCCTTTGAGGAATCCGACCCCTTCAATTTGCCCCGTTTTCGTCATCCCGGAGAATTGGCCCAGTTTTTGATCGACGAGGCAGTCCAGCGTTACGCGGAGCAATTCAGCCTGCAACAGCGTGTGTTCGTTTCCAACGTCGGCGGTGTCAGCGTCGACGCGCCGGCGTACGACGGGTCTTTCTACACGCGTTTGATGGCCGACGGTATGATGCTCAACGCCGATTATTCCTCCACGAACGTGCAGCACGAGGGCATCGACGAGGCCGATGTCGTCGAGACCGACGGCGATTTCATCTATACGCTGACTTCTGGCCGCTTGGTGATCGTCGACGTGCGCGACCTAGCGCATCCGCACTTGGTGTCGATCACACAGTTCGAGAGATCGCTGGACGAAATGTACTTGCAGGGCGACCGGCTGACGCTGATCTCACGCGACGGGTACTTGGGCAAAGCCTTGGTAGCGGTGCTCGACGTGAGCGATCGCGGCGAGCCGGAGCTGTTGGAGCGGACTGAGATCGACGGCTGGATCGTCGACACGCGGGCGATAGGCGATCGGGTATACGTCGTGACGCAGCAGTCTTTGCGCTACCCCGCACCCACGACCCGCGTGATCGCGGAGCTTCCGGTCGAGGACGGCAGCGGAGTTTGGCAAGTGACGGCCTACGAGACGCTGGACGAATACATTGAGCGCGTGGGCGACACGCTCGCCGATCTGCTGCCTCAATTCAAGACATATAACGGGGCCGGCGAGTTGGTTGCTACGGGACCGCTCAGCGCCGTCAATCAGATTCACAAGCCGATTTCGAAGGCCGACAGTGTGCTCGCGTCGCTGGTGACGTTCGACATCAGGGACGATACGGCGGGGCCGATTACGTCGACTGGCTTGTTCACGAATTCGTCGGATAGCATCTATGTGTCTCCCTCAGCGGTGTACGTGCTGCGCACGGATTCGCCGCGAATTGCCGGAAGCAACGGCACGCGGATTCTCAAGTTCGAGTTTGCCGAGGACGGCACAATTAGCTTGGAGGCCGCTGGTTCCGTGACTGGGCGGATCCTCAACCAATTTTCGCTGGACGAGTACGACAGCTTGTTGCGGATCGTGACTACCGAGACATCGTACGATTCCATTCGACGAGTAACTCGCACACAGAATCACCTGTTCGTGCTGGAGCACGTGGGCACCGCGCTGCGGATCGTCGGTTCGCTCGAACGGCTGGCACCGACGGAGGAAGTGAAATCGGTGCGGTTTGTCGGCGATCGGGCGTATGTGGTGACGTTCCGCGTTGTTGACCCGTTGTTTACGATCGACTTGAACGTGCCGACGGCGCCGCGGGTTGCGGGGGCGATCAAAATCCCTGGCTACTCCAGTTACCTGCAGCCGGTGGGCGAGCACTACGTGCTCGGCATCGGCCGCGACGCCGATGAGGTTAGCGGCGAGTTGGGGGCAGCGCAGATTTCGTTGTTCGACGTCAACGATTTCGAGAACCCGGTGCTGGTCGACCGAATGACGCTCTCTGGTGTCGATTGGTTTTCGTCCGAGGCGCTGTTCGATCACCACGCAATTGCCTACTTCGCCGAGCATCAGGTTCTTTCGATACCGATTAGTTGGCAGCACACCACGGAGGAAGACATCGACGGCGACGGCGTGGTAGACCATTGGCACAGCGAATCGGGCTCGGCGGCGTTCGTGTTTCAGATCGACGTTGACGGAGCCAACGTCGGCATCGAGTTTGCCGGCCGGATCGACCACGACTCGACGGTGCGCCGTAGCGTACGGATTGGCGATGCTCTGGTCACGATTTCCAGCGACTACGTCAAGATTCACGAACTGAGCGACTTAAAGTCACAGCTCGCCGAGGTATATCTGGGGAATTTGCTGAGGGACGATCAGTTCGACGCGCTGGAGGACAGCGGTCTGCTGGAGCTTGACGTCCGCGCCAACGACCGGCCGGGCAACGCGGGTGAGCCGTTGCCGATCGTGTCGGTGACGCAGCCGGAGAGTTTGGGGAGCTATGGCTGGTTGGGCGGAGGCGGGTTGACCGACGTAGGCGTAGTAAAGATTACCGCTGACGGCAACTCGGTCTTGTTCATGCCCGCGGAGAACTTCTTCGGCACGGCGACGTTTACCTATACGGTGTTCGACGAAGTACGTGGCATGCAGACTGCGACCGTGACAGTCATCGTGGAAAATGTTCCCGATGTGCCTGATGCTCTGGACGATGAGTTCGCGGTCGAGCTGGGTGCGGTAGCGGTTCCGTTGTACGTGCTGGCGAATGACGTGAATTTCGATCAAGGGCAGTCTAATTACAGTTGGCTGTCGACAGATCGTATCCTCTTCGACGTCGACTATTTACACACCAACACGCTACTGCAAACGACGACGTTGACATCGATCAGCGCGAGCGACGCGGTGGCTATGCCAATCACTTCGAATCTCGTGTTGGGTGGGATCGTGCGGTCTGTTGGTTGGTTGTCGAAGGGACTGAAAGTTACGCAGGTAGGCGAGGGCGACCAAGGAGGCTCGATCTTAATCGACGATTCGGGACAGTTCGTAACATACACGCCGGCCGAAGGCTTTGAAGGAATTGAGACGTTCACCTACACGATCGAGACACAACATGGCCTTACCGACACGGCGAGGGTGGCAGTTCGTATTGGCAAGATGTCGGACGACGCGTGGGCCACGGTTGTAGCGGAATCGAAATCTGTGGCCGAGAGAGTGCCGAGGGCGTTGGCGGCGATTAGCGCTGCTGCGGCCGACGTGGCATTGTCGGGGATCGATTTTGGCATCTTCCCTATTATCCCGTCGATTGAGGCAGGGCAAGCAATCCGGCCGTCGGTTGCGACGCCTCGCTTCGGCACGGGAATCGTGTCCGATTTGCTGAGCCTTTCCGTAGTGCGCCTCATTCGATCGAACGCCGATGCGACGGCGACGACAACTGACGAAGCATTGGCCGACTGGTTAAGCGAGTTGGCTGGAGAAGAATTGTCCGAGAAATTGCCGGGGATTCTGACCGCCAAGCTAGCCAGACTGCCAGCCGGTTTCTGACCGGGTGTGCCAGTGGCGGCAATTTCGTCCTTTTCGGCTGGCTCCGAGCCCCTGCCTTAAACGACCGCGAAACTTCCGACCTCACGGTGTGTTTAATACATTAGTGGGCCGTGGTACATTGGTCGCTGTGGGGCCCTTTGGAGGCGCAGGGGGCCGGAGGCGGCTGAAGTTTTGTCGGGCGGTTTGGGCCTTCAGAAAGGAATGTGTACGTGTCTGAGCGTTCAAAACTGTGTCTGGCAGCGCTGGTCTGTATCGTGATTGCGATCGCGGCGGCGCATCCTGCTTGGGCACAGCCGGGCCGCGGCGGTTTTCGCCGGATGTTTGGCGTTGCGAAAGCCCAATTGGCGACTTTGCCCGAGGTGCAGGACGCGCTCAAGCTGAGCGACAAGCAGAAGGCGCGCGTGGCCGAGATCAATGACGAATTGGGTGAAAAGCGTCGTGCATTGTGGGGCACGGGATTTGGTCGGTTCAAAGAGATACGTGGGGAGCTAGAGACACTCAACGCCGAAGCTGCCAAGAGCGTCGACGCGGTGCTTGATGAACCGCAGCGGAAGCGGCTCGATGAAATCACCATTCAACAGAATGGCGCGCGGTCGCTTGTGGATCCGTCGGTGGTCGCGCAGTTGGGGCTAACTGAGAATCAACAGTCGGCTTTGAAGGCGGTGGCGGAGGAGAACAGCCAGGCTTTCGAAAATGCTTTCGCGGAAGGTGGACGCGAAGGTTGGCGGCAAAGGGCTGAGGAGTTGGCCGAAGAAGGCGACAAAAAAATGCTGGCCGTGCTGACCGATGAGCAAAAGCAGAAATTTGAATTGCTGCATGGGGAGGCGTTCGAAGTCGATTTATCTTCGTTTTTCCGCCGCGGGCAGCGGGGTCGCTAAGAGACCGCCGCAGGGCTTGGATTCGTCGTTGCCGACGACGCGAACCCGTGGTTGACGACACCCAAGGTGCTGGCAGTTTTAGAGATTGTTCAAGTCTGAACATTGTTCGACCGAACATTAAAGTTGGAAACCGTTCACGGATGAAGGTTTTTGCAAGGTGCGCTGACGGTTTGCCGTTGGGGCCTGCTTTTCTTGTCTAGATTGCGGCATGCTCGCCAAGGATGGCTAGCGGTGACAGCAGCTGATTCGTATCGACCGGGTGCATCGACGCTCTTGATTGAGCAGGCGTGCCAGGCGGCCATCGACGGTCGCTTCGCTGGGCGGGCGCTGGCGGCTTGGGCGAATTCATTGGAACTGAGCGAACCGGAACTGCAGGTACTCTGGTACTTGCGACAGGAGCAGGACGACGGGACCGATCAAACCAGAATCGCACGCCAGCTGGTATTTTCACCGGCCCAGGTGAGCGTGACCGTGGAACGGCTGCGTGCGGAGGGTCGCCTTGTGCAGCGACCGACGGTGGGTGATCGCCGGCGGCACTTGTGGCAGTTGACCGATCAGGGCCAGGCGCTTGTCGAGAAGTTGATCGCGCATGTGGAGCTGGAGGGCGCTAAACCGCAAGCGGCTGGTGTCAGTCGGCGTGTGGCGGCGGCGCTCGTGCTGCTGGCGGTGTCGGTGTGCCTTTCTGGCTGCACGCGTTCTTATTACCGCCGGCAAGCCGACCAGGAAGTAAATGGCATTATCGATCACAAGGCGGAAGCGGTGGGCTCGTTGCCGGGCGAGTTCCGGATTGATGTCGATCCACGCTCGCGGATGTTCGACCCCGATGATCCCGATTGTCCGCCGATGCCGCCCGACGATCCGATTTCGCATCAGTTGATGAACTGCGTCGATTGCAAGCCGGGTGCTCCCTGTTGGAAACACGCGCCGCACACGCCTTACGCGGACAATCCGAACTGGGAACAGTACTTGCCACGGGACAAGGAGGGGCAAGTTGTGTTGGATCTGCAGGGGGCAGTGCAAATGGCACTCTTGCAGTCGACCGACTACCAGACGCAGTTGGAGACGCTGTATCTATCGAGCCTCGACGTGACGTTTGAGCGCTTCCGGTTCGATACGCAGTTCTTTGGTGGCTCGTCGATTTTCTACACAGCGGATGGGCCTGCTCGCACGGGGACAGGATTCAGTTCCAGCGAGCTGGAAGTGTCTCCCTTAAGTGCGACGTCGCCGATTGCTCCCGCCAATCGATTGCGCGCGCAGAAGTTTACGGCCACGGGAGGCGAGTTGGTGGTGGGGCTGGCCAATTCGCTGGTTTGGCAATTTGCAGGGCCAGATGACTATTCCAGCCGCACCTTGCTCGACTTCAGCATGATGCAGCCCTTGTTGAGGGCCGGCGGCCGCGCGAGGGTCATGGAGCGGCTGACGATTTCAGAGCGGGCCCTGTTGGCTAATGTTCGGCAGATGGAACAGTATCGCCGCGCTTTCTATATTAATGTGGTGACAGGTAGCGGTTCGATTTTCGGCAGCGTTTTGAATCGGCGCGGTGGCTTTTTTGGTGGCAGCGGCCTGGAAGGGTTTGCTGGGGTGGGCGGTGGCGGCTTTGGCCAAGTTGGCGGTTTTGGCGGCGGCGGTGCCGGACAGGCCTTTGGTTTTACTGGCGGTGCCGGTGCCCAGCAGGCGGGCGGATACATGGGGTTGTTGCAGACCGCGCAGATTATTCGCAATCAGTATTCGAACATCGCGGCGCTCGGTGATAGTGTCGAGCAGCTTCAGGCGGCCCACGACGCCGGCCGGATCGACCGCTTCCAAGTCGACCTGGCGCGTCAGGCACTTTACAACGCTCAGAGCCAGTTGCTCAACTCGGCGGCACAGTATCAAACGAACCTCGACAATTTCAAAGTGCAGTTTGGCCTGCCGCCCGATTTGAATATGGTTGTGTCGGATCCGATGCTCGATCGCTTCAATCTGCTCGATCCGCAACTTTCGCGGCTGCAGACCGAAGTCACCAGCCTGCTCAACACATTGCGCGAGGGAACGCAGGTGGCGGCTGCGGCAGTGAAAGAAGATGCGGAGCCCGCGGCGGGCGCACTCGACTTGTTCCAGGACCAGTCGCGTGTGAAGCTTGCTCCGGAACAACTGGCCGGGATTGCGATTCAAGCCGTAGAGGTTTCGCAAGCATCAAAGGAGCAGTTGTCGATTGCTCAAGCCGATTTCCAACAACTCGAAGCAGCAGTTCCCGCGCGTCAAGTGGCGCTCGAGATGTTGGCCGAGCGTGAAGACGCTCGCGAGATGGAGATTACCGGCGACTTGCTAAGCATCGAGAACCTGAACGAGCGAGTGGTTGCCCTGCGACACGACTTGGGCGAATTGTCGAAACGATTCGAGGGCGCCTGGACCCGGCTCGATGCCCTGGTTGGCAATACGACTTTGTCGCGGGAAGAGTTGCAAAATGCACTGACTGGGGCACTGACCGAGCTCTCGGGCGAGTTGCTGGAGCTTTCGCTGCTACAGGCCCGAGCTCGGCTGGATACGATCTCATTCGACACGATTAATCTCACGCCCCAGCAAGGCTATTGCATTGCCAGTCGGCATCGCCGCGACTGGATGAACGCACGGGCGAGCTTGGTCGATTCGTGGCGGCTGATCACGTTCAACGCCGATGACCTGCAGAGTGACCTCGATTTCGTATTCAGCGGCGATATTGGCAATGTAGGCGATAATCCGTTTGCTCTCCAAGGCAATAAGGGACGGCTGCGTGTTGGGTTGGAATTCGACGCGCCGCTCACCCGACTGGCTGAGCGGAATGTGTACCGGCAATCGCTGATCGAGTATCAACAAGCGCGGCGCAATTATTACCGTTTTCGGGATAATGTTCACCGTGGCATCCGCAGTACATTGCGTCAAATGCGGGTCGACCAATTGAATTTTGAGCTGCGACGGGCGGCGGTGCATACGGCGATCACGCAGGTCGATCTGGCGCGGCTGCGGCTTTCAGAACCGGCGCGGCCTGTGGCGGCAGCTGCCCCAGGAACGCCGCTGGCGCCCGGCGGTCAGTCGCAATTCGGCGACACGGTGGCCCGCGACTTGGTCAACGCACTGATTGATTTGCTCAACGTACAGAATGATTTTCTCTCGGTTTGGGTGGACAACGAGGTGCAGCGGCTGCAGCTAGATTTTGACCTGGGAGTTATGGAACTCGATGGCAATGGCCAGCGTATAGAACATACGCAACCTTTAGCCGAGTTTGTAGACGACGGGACGTGCCTGGCGCCGTTCGAGATGCCGGCGCCGTGCAACGAGACGCCGACCGAGCTGCCCGAGTCTCCCGACGAATCGAACAGCGAAGTCATGCCGGCGCTGGAATTGCTGCCGGCGGGGCCGTCAAGTGAGACCGAGGCATTGCCGCTGCCACTACTGACCGAACCACAACGTTTACCGCCGATTCGGTTTGAAACGCGATAATAACGTGTTTACGTGCGGGCCGGGTAAGGTTTGCGATCGAGTGTCGCAGGAATGATCGAAACTTGAGAATCGCAGCGGTGTTTCCTGAGAGTGGGGTAATTTGCGGCGAGGCAGACTTGGTAGAACTGTGTAACCGAGTTAAGGTCTTGCCTGACATCGCTCTGCCAGTCGCCTATAATGAACTGGAGAGGATTCTTCCCCACACTGGGAGCGATGGATTGATGGCATTAACCATTCGGCAGCAAGAGTTTTGGCGTGGATTCGAGATAGACGATCGTCGCGGATGCCGACGAGGCGCGGGTTCGCTGGCGGCGCTGATTTCGATCGTGCTGCTGGTCGCGACGACGGGTGGCGGTGTTTGGTGGTGGACACGCCATCGCGGCGACGAGCGCGACAAGAATTTTATTCTTCACACAGTGGCCCGCGACGATTTCGAGTTGAATGTGACGGAGCGCGGCGAGGTGGAAGCCTTCGACGTGACAGAAATTCGCTCGCTCGTGAAATCGAACAACACGAGCGGCAATGCTATTTTGCGGATCGTTCCGGAAGGGACGGTCGTGAAAAAAGGCGACTTCCTGGTCGAGCTTGATTCGTCGGCACTGCAGGCCCAGCGGACGACGCAGAGAATTCTGGTCAACGCAGCCAAGGCGGCTGAAGTCGAAGCGCACAACAACTACGACACGGCGGTGATCGCCAAGCGTGAGTATCTTGAAGGAACCAATCTGCAAGAGCGACAGACCATCGAGAGCGAAGTCTTCGTTGCCGAAGAAAATCTTAATCGGGCAAAGGAATACTATGCCTATAGCCAGAAGCTAGCCTCGAAGGGATATGTGAACGAGCTGCAGCTCGAGGCGGATCGGTTTGCCGTGGAAAAGGCGAGAAAGGATCTCGACGCAGCCAACACGAAGCTGCACGTGCTCGAAGAATTCACCAAGCCGAAAATGCTTTCGACCCTGGAAAGCGCGATTTTGATTGCCGAAGCGAAGTGGGATTCAGGCCAGAATAGCCACGAGCTAGAGCTGGAGAAATTGGAGGATCTCGACGACCAGATTGCCAAGTGTACGATTGTGGCTCCGCAAGATGGAGTAGTGAAGTACGCCCATGTGATGGACGGCCGAGGCGATCAGCAATTTATTGTCGAGGAAGGAACGGTCGTTCGTGAGCGTCAGCCGATTATTCGTTTGCCGAACGCCAATTTGATGCGGGTGAACTTGGAAGTTAACGAGTCGTTGGTTCAATATGTTCGACCGGGTTTGCCCGCCGTCATCAGTCCGGTGGGCATGGGCGACCGGGTGCTGCGGGGAACGGTCGATCGGGTAAATCAGTATGCCGAACCGACGGGTTGGCGGCAAGCGAATGTCAAAGAATATAAAGCCTACGTGAGCATCGACGATCCCGCGTCGGACTTGCGCTCAGGCATGACGGCCTCCGTGACGATTCGTTGTGCCGAAGTACCAGATGCGATCCAGGTTCCTGTGCAGGCGGTTTACGCGTATGGCGATAAATTTTATACCTTTGTTTACCAAGAAGGGGCTTGGGAGGTGCGACAGGTTGTGCCCGGCCCCACGAACGATAAGTTTTTTGTGATCGAGAGTGGGTTGAGTGAGGGCGAGCGCGTCTCGATGAATCCGCGGGCGTATTTGGCGCAAGTCGAATTGCCGAAGATCTCGCCCGAGGTTGCCCAGCGGGCAGTGCGGCAGAGCTCGACCGAGATGTTGAATGCGGGTACGGTGGGCGTGACGGAAGAGTCGGAGCCGGCTGCAGCGAGCGAAAGCGACATTCAATCGGCTCCGCCGCAGGCCGCTGCGGCACCTGGCGAGGGAGCCCGCGGATGAAGTCGGCCGTCCGCGTTACCGATCTCCGTAAAAATTATGTGCTCAGCGGAGAGACGATTCACGCGCTGCGCGGCGTGACGTTCGACGTTCCTGAGGGCGACTACATTTCGATCATGGGCCCGTCTGGCTCGGGTAAGAGTACGATGCTCAATCTGCTGGGCTGTCTCGACCGGCCGACCTCCGGCCAATTCATGCTGAGCGACGTCGACGTTTCGAAGATGTCCGACGACGAACTGGCCGAGATTCGCGCAACGCAGATCGGCTTTATCTTTCAGTCTTACAACTTGCTTTCGGCACTGACCGTAGTCGAAAACATCGAGGTGCCGCTGTACTACAGCAATCGCATCAACACGGCTTCGCGCCGGCGGTGCCAGGAACTGGCGGAATTGGTGGGGTTGAGCCAGCGGCTGACACATCGACCGACGCAGCTTTCCGGTGGGCAGCAACAGCGCGTGGCGATCGCCCGGAGTTTGGTGAACGATCCGCAATTCATCTTGGCGGACGAGCCGACGGGGAACCTCGATTCGGTAACGACGGCGGAGATCCTTGATCTGTTGGGACGACTAAACGACGAAGGCCGCACGATCATCATGGTGACGCACGAGCCTGACGTAGCCGCGCGGACCAAGCGCTCGATTGTGCTGAAAGACGGTCGGGTAGTGTCGGATGAAAAGCGCTTGGCGGGTAGACCGCATCCGGATATTCACGAGTTGTTGTAAAACCTAATCAATGTTCAACATTTGGTTGCGAACGCTGCAATTGAGTGTGAAGAGCCTGTGGATGCATCCACTGCGCTCGTCGCTGACGGTGTTGGGCATCTTCATTGGTGTCTCGAGCGTGATCTGGCTGCTGGCGATCGGACAAGGGATTGGCCGGGCAGCGCAGGACCAGATAGCCAGCCTGGGGGCCCTCAATATTTTGGTGCGCACGGTAAAGCCGGCGAACGATGTGGTGCAAGATGCGGGTTACGGGCTGACACGGGCCGACTTTTTGCGGCTGGTGGCCACCGTGCCGACGATCTCCAAGGCGATTCCCATCCGCATCCTGCCGGCCATCGAGTTTCGCAATGGCCGGCGCTTAATGGAGGGCCGGCTGGTGGGCACGATGCCGGAGTATGCCGAGGTCACACGTTTGGTGGTCGACCGTGGCCGATTTCTCAGCGACTCGGATGCCGACGAAGAGCGGAACTACTGTGTGCTGGCTGCCGAGGTAGCCAGTGAGCTGTTTCCGGTGGGCGAGGCGATCGGCGCGCAACTGATGATCGACGACGAGTTTTATAAGGTTGTCGGAGTGATGAAGCCGCGGGCACCATCGGCGGGCATTGGTGGCTCGCTCGCGGCCGAGAGTTTTTCGAACGACATTTATGTCCCGATCACGACGCTCTGGCGGCGCGAGGGCGATATGATTGTGTCGATTCGCCCCGGCCAGTTCACCCGCGATATCAATGAAGTGACGCAAATCACGATTCAAGTGGCCACGCGCGAGCAGGTGCTGCCCACGGCCGACGTGGTGCGAAATACCATTCAGTACGCCCATACAATTCCCGACTTTGGCGTGACCGTGCCGCTGGAGCTGTTGGAACAGGCCCGCACCACGCAGTTGATGTTCATTCTGTTTCTGGGTTTGATTGCGGCGATTTCGCTGGTGGTGGGCGGCATCGGGATCATGAACATCATGCTGGCCACCGTGATCGAGCGGACCCGTGAGATCGGCATCCGGCGTGCGCTCGGCGCCAAGCGGCGGGACATCACGCGGCAGTTTCTCACGGAGAGCGTGGTGCTTTCGGTGCTCGGTGGAACGCTGGGCATTTTGGGCGGCATCTTCTGCCGGCCGATCACGCTGATTGTTCGCGGCGAGCTCTTCCGCTGGTTCCCCGAACAGATGGCGACCGTGCCGAAGCTGATTCAAGACATGGAACCGCAGCTAATCGGCTGGTCGGTGCCGCTGGCATTTGCGATCTCGGTGTTGGTGGGCATCATTTTTGGCGTGTACCCGGCGGCCCGGGCTGCGAGTCTTGATCCGATCGAAGCGTTACGGCATGAATAAACGCCATGCATTGTATCCATCGGCTTAACCGGAACTTGTTGGACCAGCAAGACTGCTGAGGATTTGACTTCTGCCGAATCTGACCTAGGTTTCGGATGAGAGGTGCCCCGAGACGCGGCTGCCTCTTCGGCGAACGCTTTTTTACGAGCGGGCCGCTTTTCGTGATCTTTCCCTGGCAGCCCAACTGGGCAAACGTTCTGGATCGCGGTCGTGGTACCGCCGTGGTGGGAGGAAGATGTGATGTACTGCGCGAAGTGCCGTCGAGAGCTCTACTACCATGATCCGGCGAATCATGGTTACTGCTTCACATGCAGCGAAGTCGTCGATATCGATAATTGCAAAGTTTCGTCGTGGAACCTGATTGCGGTGTTGACGCTCTGTTGGACGCTGAGCGTGTAAAGCTACCTGCCAATGAGTTTCCGAAGCACTCAGGCGAAGGCGCACTGTGCGCAGATTCTATCGATCGTCGAAATTGAAGCGCAGCCGCCAGCGGCGATCAATCCAAAGTCTGGCTACTCTGCCTGGGCATCGAGTTTGGCGAGGTACTTCTGGGGGTCGCTGACAATTGCATCGCGGCAACTTTTACAGCAAATGAAGACGTCGCGGCCTGCGACGGTCACTTTAAGAGGGGTGCCCATCAAGCCAAGTGGTTCATCGGAAACGGGACAAATCGCCTGTTTGATTGCCGCCGCGCGGTCGGCTTCGTCGAGTTCGGCCAGGGCGGCCGTGATTTCGGCGTTTTCCTCGGTTGCAGTTGAGAGCGCCGGAACGTCGACTTCTGCGACGACCACCTCTTCCTCCACGGCAGGCGTTTCTGCTTTGCGGGCACAACTGCTGAGCAGGGTGCAATTTGCGGCCAAACTAATTAAAGCAACGACACGGCAAAACGTGGCCATGAGTTTCTCCCTTTTGCTTTGCATAAATTGTCGAAGAGAATTCGCAGGCAGACTCCTTTTCATTAGAAGCCAGCGGTGGTCAGAAAAGCAAGCAGAGGTGGTCGCAAAGGCCGCTGGAATTGCTCTCTCCGCGGTGAAAAGGGGCAGGATAGCGTGAATTTGCCGCAGTTTGGCGGGCCCACTAGCCAACCGTATTCGTGCTGAGGATAATCACTCGTCGAACGATCGGTGTGCAATCGCGGGATGGTGTTGAGGGGAGGCACTCGCTTGGTGGGGTTATTTGCCGACCAGCGCCGCGCGCGAAGCGACAAACCCGAGAAGGAGTGGGATAGATGACCAATCAGAGCATTTCCGAAAACATCGTCCGCGTGAAAACTGCGCTGGCGGAAAAGTACGAGCGGCGGGCCCGGAATTGCAAGAGCAAACCAGGCCAGGCGACGGCCAAGCGAACGGCGACCCGCTATCGCCAGCAGGCAGCCAATATCGCAAAGTCTGCGGCAGTTTAACTGAATCGATAAATGGCTGAAGCGGCGAAGATCCCGGGCCCCTTTCTTCCCCACGTTGCGCCCGCGCACCAAAGCTTTTGGCTGTGGGTAATGTGCCTGACGGGCGTCGATTATTTCAGTACGTTGGGCTATCAGCCCTCGATCGCGTTCGAGGCCGTGGGGATGCTCGCGCCGCTGGCGACGGTGGTGCTGATCATCGTCACGCTGGGCTGCGCGCTGCCCGTGTATTGCAAAGTGGCCGAGGAGTCGCCACTGGGGCAGGGTTCGATTGCAATGCTCGAGCGGCTGCTGCGCGGCTGGCCGGCGAAGATCATGGTGTTGATATTGCTCGGCTTTGCGGCGACCGATTTCGTGATCACCAAGACGCTTTCGGCGGCCGACGCAGCCGAGCATCTGATCCACAACCCCCTTTGGGCCGATACACCTGGCCTGTTGCAGAGCCAGATGATCATCACGATGACGCTGTTGGTGCTGCTCGGCGCGACATTTCTGCGCGGATTTCGCGAGGTGATAATCGTAGCCGTGGTGCTGGTCGCGGTGTATCTCGCGCTGAATGTGATCGTCATCGGCAGCGGGTTGGTGTATTTGGCGGCCCATCCCGAGCGAGCTCAGCATTGGTATCACGCAGTGTATACCGGCAACTGGTATTTCGAGCATGAAGGGAGCGGTTGGCTGTCGGTGATCGCGGCGTGCTTGTTGTTCTTCCCCAAGTTGGCGCTGGGCCTGTCGGGTTTCGAAACGGGCGTGGCGGTGATGCCGCTGGTGAAGGGCGAGTCGAGCGATGATCCGCACAAGCCCTGGGGCCGAATACGCAATACGCGCAAACTGCTGATGTTGGCCGCGGTGATCATGTCGTTCATGCTCTTGGGGTCGAGCACCGTGACCACGATGTTGATCAGGCCCGAGGCGCTGGTGACCGAGGGCAAGGCGGCCAATCGGGCGCTGGCTTTCATCGCGCATGGCGACACGGCGGCCCACATTAATCCGATGTTCGGTGAGTGGTTCGGCACGTTGTACGATATCAGCACGGTTTCGATCCTGTGGTTCGCCGGGGCGAGTGCGATGTCGGGGTTGCTCAACCTGGTGCCGCGGTATTTGCCACGGTATGGGATGGCACCGCGGTGGGCCGAGGCGGTGCGAGCGCTGGTGATTGTCTTTACGGTGATCAACTTGATCGTGACCTGGATTTTCGACGCCAGCGTAATAGCCCAGGGCGGCGCGTATGCGACAGGCGTGATGGTACTGATGTCGAGCGCCGCCGTGGCGGTGGCGATCGACCAATGGCGAAAGCGCAGCGGACCGTGGCTGGCGCGGATGCCCTGGGGCTATGTCGTAGCAATGTGCGTGTTCTTTTATACGACGGTGGCGATCATCATCGAGAAGCCGGATGGCATCAAGATTGCTGGTGCCTTTATCGGCACGACCTTGGTGTTTTCGTTTATTTCGCGGATGCAGCGGAGCACGGAACTGCGGTTCGAGAAGTTCGAGTTCGTTGATGAGCATTCGCGTTTTCTGTGGGATGCGCTGCGGCATTTGGAGTTTCCGGTGCTAGTGCCCCACCGGCCAGGCCATCGCACGATCGAGCAGAAAGACGAGCGGATGCGGCGCGTGCATCGGCTCGACGAGGAGATGCCGATCGTGTTCGTCGAAGCCTTGCTCGGCGACACGAGCGAGTTCGAACAGAATCCGCTGATGGAAGTGGTCCAGGAGGAGGGACGGTTCGTTGTGCGGTTGCGGCGGTGTGTATCGATTGCCCATGCGGTGGCGACGGTGGCGCTAGAACTCTCGAAGGCCGGCAAGCCGCCGGAGATCCATTTCGGTTGGTCGGATGAAAGCCCGCTGTCGGCGAACGTCGGCTTTTTGCTGTTCGGCGAAGGGAACGTGCCATGGCTGGTCCGCGAGCTGATTCAAAAAGCCGAGCCGGATTCGAAGCAGCGGCCGCGAGTGATTATTGGGTAATTGGGAAAGCAACTCGTCGTAAGTCGTTATTCTTTCGAAGGCGTCACGTGACGTCTTCGAAGGGGACAGGAGAAAACAGGGGCCCGGGGATTGGATCCTGAAGACCGGGAAGACGGCATGCACAAAGATCGATGGTTTGGGTTGCATTTGGCAGCGGTGGATTTCGGAATTTCCTTTTCGTGGTGCAAAATGGGCACCTTTTGCCGCGGAGTTGGCATGAAAGAGGCTTGGTTTGCAGGGCCAAGTTCGATGGCAAGGCGGCAGAACTCGATCTCATTTTGCAGCACGCACTTCCTTTTGTAGCCACTCGGCTGATCGGCCGCTTGGAGCGGGAAGTCTCACTCGCAGGCGCCAAGGCGCAAGCAAAGCGCGGCCGGTGCGTGGTTACACGCAGGCGGACCGACGCTCGCCACGGCGAGGCTGCGACCTGACCCCCGAAACCTGGCGGCTGCTGTATCTGATCGGATGTATAGTTACTGCGTTTCGTTGTATCACGACGGTTGGCTGGGTTCAATCACTATTTTTGGCCAGTTTGGAAAAGATAGACACGCAGAGGCCGCGGGGAACGCGGAAAGCGGGCCTGAGAGATCGTTGTTCCGCTCTCTTCTCTCTGCGATTCTCTCTTGTCAACGTGAAATGAAGGTCATCGCGGATTGTTGGAAACGCAGCGAGATAAGGAAGAACGCCAAGCTGCGCTAAGCGAAGCCGATTGCCTGTTCAATCTCTGTAGCCGGCTGCAGTGAGGCCGTTCGAGTGTGGCCATTCATTGGCCAAGCCCGCTGTCAGAGACCTCGGCTACAACGACAGAGCGTTCTGTTAACAGGCTTCCGAGGGAAATTGGCCGAGGTGGCGCAGGAGGTGCCGCGGGAGCGATTCGACGCGGCCTGACGACCACGGTTTTTGGCTGTGTCAATGAGAAATGGTTCCCGTAAAATTTGTCGGGGGCGCTCGAACGTCGGATCGAATCCGCGGATCGTGCAATTGACCGGCTGCTGGATGAGTTGCATGGGCTGACGGAGGAGAAGGTTGCGATTGTGGAGGGGGCGACGGGAGAGGAGGGTTGTCAGCCGTCAGCCAGTATGGCCCTTCGTGGGAATCGATGGGCTGCAAGCTGCTGGGAGCCTGATCGGTTAAGTCAGGGCGACTGGACGTTCGAGCATGGCACTGGCGGAGCCGGTGGCACCTGGCGGTATCGATCGAACCCGGTTCGCGGGGCAGCCGTGTTTGTAGCTGGCTCGTGGCGAATTACTTGAGCTCGCGGAAGCGATTCAAATCGTCGATACGTCCCAGCAGTACCATCAGGTGGTCTTCTCGAAAGCGAAAGTCTGGATCCGGTAGCATTTGGAGCTTGCTGGTGAGCATGTCCTTGATGCCGATCACCAAGATGTTGTATCCGCGGCGGAGATTGGCCTCCAACAGGGTCTGCCCGACGAGAGAATCGGGGACGGCAATTTCCACGACGCTGTGCTCCTGGTCGATGGGGACGTAGTCGAGCACATTGGGCCAAGTCAATTGATCGGCCAGAGTGCGGGCGATCTCGATTTCCGGGAAGACGACGCGCTCGACATCGAGTGCTCGGAGGATCTTGCTGTGATCTTCGCTGAGACCTTTGACGATGATGCGTTTGGACCGTGCTTCCTTGGCATGCAGTGTGGCCAGTAGTGAGTGACTGAGATTGTTACCGAGACTGATGAGCACGGCGTCTGCTTCGGCCATACCTAACTGCTCGACAGCTGCTCGATCGGTGGCGTCGGCAATCACGGCCTCGTAGAGTTGGTTTTTGAGAGACTCGACGAGAACCCGATTGGCATCAACGCCAGTCACACGACACCCATTATGAGCGAGGCGGGAAGCCAGCGCACCACCGAAGGTGCCGAGCCCGAGCACCACAAAATGAACCTTCGCTTTTGCCATGGAAAATTATCCTACCAGAGGTTCCTCGGTGGCATAAGAGATTGCCGGTTCGCGGCGGGAGAGCGAGATGGCGCCAATGACGGTAATGGGCCCCAGTCTGCCGATGAACATCAACAAGATAATGACGATCTTGCCGGCCGTAGTGAGGTGAGCGGTGAAACCGGTGCTAAGCCCGACGGTCCCTAAGGCGGAGGCAGCCTCGAATGAAGCGTCGACGAACAACTTGCCCGAGTCGGAACCGGAGCCCTGGAGTTGCTCCAAGGAGAGCAGGAGAGTGAGGCCGATGGTCAGCGTGGCGGCAAAAAGGAGTGCCGTGGTGACAGCCCGATCGATGACTTCTTGAGGAATGGTGCGGCGGGCCATGTGAACTTGGCTGCCGCCCCAGAACGTGGTCCAGGCGCGCAATGCAAGTAGGCATAAGGTTGTGACCTTGAACCCACCTGCGGCGGAGCAGGGTCCAGCCCCAACGAGCATCAGCAAGATGACCACTAACAGGGTCGCATCCTGTAAAGCCCCGGTATCGATCGTGTTGAATCCAGCGGTCCGGCTCGTGACCGATTGAAACAAGGCGACGAGAATTTGGCGGGGAAGCGGCATTTCGCGGAGCAAGTGTTGAGATTCGAACACAAGCACGGCGATCGTGCCCAATGCGATCAGGACTGCGGTGCCGATCAACATAAGTTTGGTGTGGAGCATCAACTGGCTCCAACATTCGGGCCACGCGCGATGCCAATTACGAGAGACATCGATCATCACCGGATAGCCGATACCGCCGCAGATAATGAGTGTCATGATGGTCAAGTTGACGATCCAATCGCCTTGATACGCCATGAGACTATTGTCGTTGAGGCTGAATCCTGCGTTGCAGAAGGCCGAGACGGAATGGAATATGCCATGCCAAAGTGCATCGAGAAGATGATAGTCGAACAGAAACCGGAGCGTGAGGATCACCGCCCCGCCAAGTTCGAATAGTAAAGTAAAGCGAACAACTCGTCGGAGCACGCTGCTTAGGTCAGGTTCGTCGCTTGTCCCGAGCGTTTCGGCCAAGAGAGTTCGATTGTGTAGGCTTTGTCGTCCGCCCAGCCGCAGCGTAACAAAAGTTGTGACGGTGATGATACCGATACCACCGAGCTGGATTAGCAACAACACGGTCAGTTGCCCGAACCAGGAGAACTCGTTTCCGGTAGAGCGGACGCTGAGCCCGGTAACACATAGTGCGCTGGTGGCGGTAAATATCGCGTCGATGAACGTTAGGGGCGTCGCTGCTGGGGTGCGGCAGAAGGGTTGTAGCAACACGGCCGATCCAGCGATCAGGCCAACTGCGTACCAGGCGAACGCCGTCCGAGCTGGATGACGAGCCAATGGTCCGACGAACCTTGCCAAGGTGTTCTTCCTGTTGTGACTTTGTGTAGCTGAAAGCGATCGATGCGAACCAACTATCGTATCGTCGCGGAGTAATGAAGAACATCCATCTTTTTCCGAATCCGCAGCTGAGGCCACGAAGCCAATGTTGGTATATCAAATGGCTTGCAACCCCATTGTGTACTTGAGCAATGCCTGTCGGGTTGGCCTCAAAGGAATGAATCGAATCGCAGTTAGAAAATGACTGGTGTGATCGGGTGCTGAGATAGCAAGGTGGCACCAACTATTTTTCTTGGCGTTTTCTTGCCCGACATGAGGACGTGGTCGTTGTTGCTACAGACTACAGGACAAGTTCGTTGCGGAGCAGGTGTCAGTCCGGGGCTGAGAAAGCGGGGTGTCAGTTTGGAAGGCATGTGTTAAGATGGGCCGATTCTGAGAAAGATTGGTGAGTCCCACGCGGAGGCCAGCGGACGATGGCTGAATCGGAACGATTGACGCCAGTGCAGTGGACGGTGTGTGTCATCGCGGCGATTGGGTTTGCGTTTGACATTTATGAACTGCTGATGCTGCCGCTGATCTTGCGGCCGGCGCTGTTGGAGTTGCTGGGCGCGGCGCCGGGGAGCGAGGCGTTCAATTTGTGGCGTGGGCTGCTCTTTTTTGTGCCGGCGTTTGTGGGCGGCATCTTCGGACTGTTGGGCGGGTACTTGACCGATCGGCTGGGGCGGCGGCGGGTGCTCACCTGGAGCATTTTGCTGTATGCCTGTTCGGCCTTTGCGGCCGGGCTCTCGACGAACATTTGGATGCTGCTGTTCTTTCGCTGCACGACGTTTGTGGGCGTGTGCGTGGAATTCGTCGCGGCGGTGGCCTGGCTGGCGGAGTTGTTTCCGCAGCCGAAGCGGCGCGAGAAAGTGCTGGGTTACACGCAGTTCTTTTCGTCGCTCGGCGGGTTGATGGTAGCGTATGTGAATTATTGGATTGTTGCCAACGCGGGCAGTTTGCCGTCGGAGTGGATGCGTTTTGCGGGCGAAGTCGACCCGGCGAATTTGGCGTGGCGGTACACGCTGATGAGCGGCTTGATCCCGGCGATTCCGTTGGTGTTCATTCGCCCGTTTTTGCCGGAGTCGCCGGCGTGGCTGGCGAAGAAGTCGGCGGGGACACTCCAGCGGCCGAGTGTGCGGGCGTTGTTCTCGCCGGCGCTACGGCAGACAACGATGGTGACGACGCTGATGTTTGCGTGCAGCTATGGGGCCGCGTTCGGGGCGATTCAGCAGGTGCCACAAATTGTTCCCGCGTTGCCGGAGGTGCGGGCGAAGGTGGCAGCAGCGACTGAGGGGCAGCCGGAAGGCGTTGCGCGGGCGGCCGAGGGGCAGATTGTGCAGGGTACTGCGGCGCACGTGACGAAGATTCAAGAATACGGCGGGCTCACGGGGCGATTGATGTTGGCGATGTTGGCGACGGTGATCATCAGCCGGCGGTGGCTGATTCGGTTGTTCTTATTCCCGGGGCTGGTGATCCTGCCGATGGTGTTCGGCTATTATGCGACGACGAGTCAGCCGGCGCTGCAGGTGGGGATTTTTCTGGTTGGTTTATGCACGGTGGGGCAGTTTAGTTTTTGGGGCAATTATTTGCCGCGGGTGTTCCCGGTGCATTTGCGGGGGACGGGGGAGAGTTTTGCGGCGAACATTGGGGGCCGGATGATTGGCACGTCGTTTGCGCTGGTGGCGAGCCAGCTTTCGCTGGTCATGCCTGGCGAGACCGATGCGGTGCGAATGGCCGCCGCGGCGACGGTGATCGGCACGGGCGTCTACATCGCCAACATTATTTTAAGCTTTTTTCTTCCTGAGCCGACGGCAGAAAATTTGCCGGATTGAAGGTGTAAAACGACATGATGCAAGAACGCAGTGCCTGGTATCGCGAGCTCAGCCCGTATCATTGGTTTGTTTTTTCTGTGGCCAGCGCGGCATGGTTTTTCGATTGCCTCGATCAGCGGTTGTTTTCGCTGGCGCGGATACCGGCCTTGAAGACGCTCGCGGCGTCGGGCGATGTGCAGGCGCTGGGTAAGGACGTGACGGCGTTGTTTCTGATCGGCTGGGGCGTGGGCGGGATGTTGTTTGGTCCGCTCGGCGATCGCTATGGCCGGTCGAAGATGCTCACGGTGACGGTGCTGATCTATTCACTGTTTACGGGCCTGACATTTTTTAGCCAGACTTATTGGGATTTTGCACTGTTTCGCTTTCTCACCGGGATGGGTGTGGGGGGGGTATTTGGTTTGGCCGTGGCGCTGATCGCCGAGACGGTGCCGGGCAGTGCCCGGGCCGGTGCGCTCGGTACGTTGCAGATTCTTTCGACGATCGGCAACCTTTCGGCCGGGGGCGTGAAGAGCTTTATCGACTACTTGCAGGTGGCGAGCGCCATCGAGACGGGCGAGGGTTGGCGGTGGATGTTTCTGGCCGGGGCGGTGCCGGCGCTGTTGGTTGTGTTCACGATGAAATACCTCAAGGAACCGGAGCCCTGGCTGCGGATGAAGGAAGAAGGCAAGCTGCCGACGGGCGGTATCCTGGGGCCCTACTTGGGGCTGCTGGCGGAGAAGCGCTGGCGGAAGAATCTGTTGGTCGGCACGCTGCTGGCTTCGACGGGTGTGATCGGGCTGTGGGCCATTGGCGAGTATGCGGTTGATTTGCAGTCGATTGTGTTTCGCCAACACTATGAACAAGCGGGAATGTCGGCCGATGAGATTCCGATCGCAGTCGAGCGCGCCCGTACGATCGCGTACATCCTGCAAATGCTCGGCGCTGCAGTGGGCATGTGGGCTTTTACGCGGCTGGCGATTTGGCTCGGTCGCCGGCCGGCATTTGCCATTGGCTTCACAGCAGCGTTTGTGATAACGGTGCTAGTATATTGGAGAATGAATTCGCCGATGGATGCGTACTTGATGATGCCGCTGATGTCGGGGGCGCAATTGGCCGTGTTTGCGGGATTTGCCATTTATCTACCCGAACTGTTTCCGAGCAAGCTGCGGAGCACGGGAACATCGTTCTGCTACAACCTGGGGCGATTTGCCGCGGCCGGTGGCAGCTTTTTCTCGGCAGCGTTGGCGACGCAAGTATTTGGCGGATTCGGTTCGCCCGGGAAGGAGCGCTACGCGGCCATGGCGATGTGTGCGATCTTCTTGGTCGGACTGGCAACCTTGCCGTTTGCGCCGGAGACGAAGGATAAACCGCTGCCGGAGTGAACGGAAGTTGCAAATGGCAAAATGGGCGGACGGGTTTACCATCGGTTGGTCTCAGGCGTAAAGGAGGGAGTACGCCATGACGACAGTCTCTGAGAATGGTGCGCCATCTCCGCACCGCGTTGTGATTGTGGGTGGCGGCTTTGGCGGGCTGAACACGGCCCGCTCTCTGCGGCGAGCAGCGGTGGAGGTCACACTCGTCGATCGGCGGAATTATCATTTGTTTCAGCCACTGCTGTATCAGGTGGCAACTGGTTCGCTCTCGCCGGCGAACATTGCCGCGCCGCTCCGCGATGTGTTTGAGCGGCAACGCAATTGCATGGTGTTGATGGGCGACGTGACGGGGTTTGATATCACAGGCCGAAGGGTGCTGGTGGACGGCTCTGGCGCCGAAAGCGTGATTGCTTACGATACGCTGGTTGTGGCTGCGGGCGCGCGGCACGGTTACTTTGGTCATCCGGAATGGGAACAAGTGGCGCCAGGGCTGAAGACGATCGAAGACGCCACCGAGATTCGCCGGCGGTTGCTGACCGCGTTCGAGTTGGCGGAGCGCACGGCGGGCCTGGAGCAGCGGCGGCAGCAATTGAACTTTGTGATTGTGGGCGGCGGGCCCACGGGCGTGGAATTAGCAGGGGCGATTGCCGATATTGCTCATTACATCGTAAAGCACGAATTTCGTTGCATTGAGCCGTCGGATACGAACGTGCTGTTGGTGGAGGCGGGGGAGAGGATCCTCGCGACTTTTCCGCCGGAACTTTCGGCTCAGGCGTTGACGGCGCTCCAGCATTTGGGAGTCCAAGTGCGCACCAACACAATGGTTACGGCGATTGCCGCGGATCACGTGGTGCTAGAATCGGCGGTCCAAGTGGAGCGACTGCCAACGCAGACGGTGATTTGGGCGGCGGGGGTGGAGGCGTCGCCGTTGGCGAAGAAATTGGCCGAGGCAACGGGGGCGATGCTGGACCGTGTGGGGCGGATTGCGGTGGAGGCCGATTTGTCGATCGCCGGGCACCCCAATATTTTTGTGATCGGCGACATGGCGTTGTCCACGCACCAAGACGGCAAGCCGCTGCCGGGCGTCGCGCCAGTGGCGATCCAGCAGGGTCGATTTGTCGCGCGGCTGATCCGGGCGAGACTAGAGAGATGTGAGTTGCCGACGTTCCACTATCGCGATCTGGGCAACCTGGCGACAATCGGCCGGAGTGCCGCCGTGGCCGATTTTGGTCGCATCCGGTTGAGCGGCTTTGTGGCCTGGGTGATGTGGCTATTCATCCATTTGATGAACATCGTCAGTTATCGCAACCGCGTGCTGGTCTTCTTGCAGTGGGCGTGGAACTATCTGTCGCACGACCATTCGGCGCGGTTAATCACCGGCACGCCAGACAAGCGCGAAGACGCCAGCGGAGAAAGACCGAGTTAGCGGCGAAGTGGGTGCTCGTCGCCGCGTCTCTCCGAGACACGATTTGGCGTAGCCCAATCGGAACGAGTCCCAGAGAGACTCGGCCAGGGGGATCACGGATAGAATGGGAATACGAATGGTGTGATGGCCACGGTGACGATCATGAAGATGATGTCGAGCGGAATGCCGGCCCGGAGATAGTCGGTGAAGTGATAGCCGCCGGGGCCGTAGACCATCATATTGGTCTGATATCCAAACGGGGTAGCGAAACCGGCCGAAGCGCCCATGGCGATGGCGATCACGAAGGGCATGGGATCGGCGCCGAGCGAGTGGGCCGAAGCCATGGCGATCGGAAACAAAAGCACGGCAGCCGCGTTGTTGGTTACCAGTTCGGTGAAGACAGTCGCCACGAGGTAAACGGCCGCGAGCACCCACCAGGGTTGACCGCCGGCAAAACCAATGATGTTTTGGGCGGCCACTTCGGCGAGTCCGCTCAATTGGATCGCGCGCCCCACGCCGAGCGCCGCGGCAATGACGACCAAGAGCGACCAGTCGACGCTTTGCCGGGCCTGATTCAACGAGCAGCAGCCCAGCGCGATCATCCAGCCCGCGGTGATGAAGGCAGCGGTGAGGAGGTCGAGCCAGCCGAGCGCGGCGATGGTCACCATGCCGACCATCAAGGCGAGGGCGACCCAGGCGCGATCGCGGCGTACCGGTTGCGAGTTTTCTACACCACTGACCAGGAAGAAGTGGCTGGAATTTCGCTGGCGGAGTAGGAAGTCTTCATCGGTTTCGAGGAGCAGGGTATCGCCTGGTTCGAGCACAATATCGCCGATTTTTCCCTTCAAGCGTTCTCCGCCACGGGCCACTGCGACCACGGCCGCATTGTAGTACGATCGAAATTCGCCTTCGCGGATGCTAGTGCCCACTAGTGGACAGCGGCTCGAGACGACTGCCTCAATCAGCTGGCGATTAGTCACCGAGGTGTTGATCGCTGTCGCCGACTCGGGGATGCGGGTGAGGCCGCGCATCCGTTGCAAGTCGACCACCGAATCGAGCACGCCGGCGAAGACGAGTTGATCGCCTCCGCAGAGCCGCTCGCGTGGGGCCACCGGCGCGATTTCCTCGCCGGCGCGCTCAATCCGCGCCAGGAACAGCCCGGGCAGGTGGCGGAGGCCGGCATCTTCGATACTCTTGCCCACGAGCGGCCCATCGGCGAGTACCATCATCTCGACGGTGTACTCGCGCGGGTCGTCGTGGGTGGTGAGGGCGGGTTTGCGATCTGGGATCAGCACCTGGCCGATGGTTAAGAAGTAGGTCACGCCGACGATGGCACAGGGAATACCAACCCAGGCGAGATCGAACATATTCATGCCGGGGTGGCCACTTTCAGTAAGCAGGCCTTGGACGATCAGGTTGGTGCTGGTGCCGACCAGTGTGCAGCACCCACCGAACGTGGCGGCGTAGGCCATAGGTAAGTAGAGCCGCGAGGGGCTGATAGAGGAGCGTTTGCAGATGTCTTCGACGACCGGCATGAACATGGCGACGACCGGCGTGTTGTTAAGAAACGCGCTGAGCAGCGTGACGGGCGTGAGCAACCGCAACAACGCCGATTGGGCAGTTTTGGGCTGGCCGATGATCGGCCCGGCGACAAGCTCCATCGCGCCGGTCTGCACCAGGCCGGCGACCACCACGAACAGCACGCCGACGGTGATCAGGCCGGTATTTCCCATGCCGGCGACCGCCTGGCCGATGGAAGGCAAGAGAGCGGTGCCGCGCATTTCCCCCACGGCCACGAGCAGCGTGAGTGCTCCCAGCATGACGACATCGGTGGGCAGCGACTCGCGGACGAGCAGGATCAGGATGCCGACGATGACGGCCAGCGTAAACCAAGCTTCCCAAGGCATATGAGGACTCCGCCCAGTAGCAGAACAGGGCCGCGCAGTTTGGATTGATTTGACAGAACGGAAAGCACTAGTATAAGCAGAAGGTGGGCCGTCGTCCGCTGGGGTTGCGAGATAAAGCCACCCCGTGGGCGTAGGTCAATCATCGCAATTCAGTCAAATTCGGCTGCTGTTCAATGGGGAGGCGGACGTGGAATGAAACGAGAGGCCATCATCGAGGCGCTGCGTGAGGTGCGATTTTTGCATGCGCTGGATAATGAGCACCTGCTGAAAATTGCGGAGGTGACACGGATGCGAGAAGTCGCGCCGGGAGAGGTTTTATTCCGCGAGGGAGATGTACCGGAAGATGTTTTTCTGGTGATTTCGGGCAGCGTGGCGCTTGACGTCAACACACCGAGCGGCATCAGCCGACGAATTCTGGCGGTGGGACCTGGGGAAGTACTGGGCTGGTCGGCGCTGTTGGAGCAGACGCAAATGACCGCGACGGCGACCGCGCTGGCGGCGGGAAAAGTCGCCCAGATCAAAACGAGCGAGTTGCTGACGATCTGCGCGCGGAACCCTCGGTTCGGCTACGAGCTACTGCGACGAACCGCGCTGGCGCTGGCCGCGCGACTGAGCGCGACGCGGTTGCAACTATTGGATACGTTCGGCTCGCAGATGCCACCGGGGAATTGAAGATTTATCACAGAGGCCCAGAGAGCAAAAGGCAGCCATTGCAGTTTTCAAAAGGAAAACTGCTGAGGTCTTCAATTTTCAATTTGTATGCATCTCCGTGCTCTTGGTGGTGAGAAATTCGGCGGCTAGCGGGCCATTGCCTGGGCGTAGAGTTTGTCGACCTTGGGCCAGTTGATGACGGAGAAGAAGGCATTGACGTATTCCGGTCGTCGGTTCTGGTACTTGAGATAGTAGGCGTGTTCCCAGACGTCGAGGCCGAGGATGGGAGTCTTGCCGATCATCAGTGGCGAGTCTTGGTTGGCGGTGCTTTCGATCACTAACTTCTTGTTCTCATCGACGATGAGCCAGGCCCAGCCGCTGCCGAAGCGGGTCAGGCCGGCCTGAGAAAAGTCTTGCTTGAATTTCTCGAAGCCGCCAAGTTGGGCGTCGATGGCTTTGGTGAGCTCGGGCCCCGGCTGGCCGCCGTTTTTCTTCAGTAGTTGCCAGAACAGAGAGTGGTTGGCGTGGCCGCCGCCGTTGTTCTGTACGGCGGTACGAATTTTTTCTGGTACTTGATCGAGGTTGGCGATCAACGTTTCCACTGGCATACTTCCGAGGTCGGTGCCAGCGACAGCGGCATTGAGATTGTTGACATACGCCTGGTGATGCTTGTCGTGATGGATTTCCATGGTCCGTGCGTCGATGAACGGTTCCAGGGCATCGAAGGCATAGCCCAGCGGTGGAAGCTGGTAAGGGCCGGTTGGGGCAGGGGGAGCTTGAGCGTGGACAGTTGTTGTACCAACCGAGACGATGTTCACCGTGCTAGCGGCGGCGACCGTCAACGTGGCGGCCTTAATAAAGCGACGTCGATCAAGGCCCTCAACACTCGGAATGATTTGGGCCCGACGGGGGGAGTCACTGGTTGGCATGCTAAGCTCCGTATTCAGAAGTTGCAGGGCGGTAGGGCGATTCAGGTGGGAAAGGAGGGCTGGCCGCCCGAGGCTAACCGTATTACTACGAACCGTAGCACAGAAGGTTCTGATGAAAAAGTGGTGGAAGTTTGGGTTGAGTTGCCCCCCATGGTGCGGATGTGTTGGCTGGATAAGCGACTGCTGTCCAAGCCGCGAAAGGCGGGATAAAACTGCAAGTTCGAATAACTTTCCGCTACCAGCTGCCTGAGGAGATGATTTCCATGACCAGGGAGAATTCGGCGATGGGAATGGTTTCACCGGTGAGGACCGGCT
The DNA here is from genome assembly GCA_041753435.1 of Pirellulales bacterium. Taxonomy (GTDB): domain Bacteria; phylum Planctomycetota; class Planctomycetia; order Pirellulales; family Lacipirellulaceae; genus DASYDU01. The sequence goes on from JBGSUJ010000133.1 coordinate 94,042, forward strand.
CAACACACGAGCTTTGAAAGATCCTATGAAAATGGAGCGGCGCGCCGATTGCGGCTGTGGCCGGCGGTCGTGCTGTTGGCGCTGGATTGGGTTATCTTTTGTGCCGAGCCGGACGCTCGAGATGGATTGGGGCACGCGATTTTACTTGCGATTAGCGGCACACGGTTTGCTGCTGCTTAGCTTATTGATGTGGCGGCTGTATTGGCGGAGGCCCGATCGCTTGCTGAAGGTGGCTGTGGAAGTAAGGCCGCTTCGGGCATGGGCAGGTGTTGCTGGTGGCCCGCGGCGAAGTGATCCTGGTGGGTATCGGCGGCGAGCAGTCGGAGGAGTTGGGCCGATTTGAGGTGATCGAAGGCAAGACGTGGAATCATCCGGCGCCGGTTGCAAACTGGCTGTTTGTGCGAAACGGTGAGGACAATGCTGGCTGCGAGTTGCCGATGGCCAACTGACTGAGGCCCGCCAGCGTAGGAATTTCATGCAAATCTATTTTCAACTCGGAATGTGGGCCGCTGTGTGCGGCAGTTTGTTGAGTAACCAAGTTTTTGCGGAGGATCCTGCGGTGCCAGAATCTCAAGATCGAACCAGTCAGCAGCCAGTAGCCGTTGCGAATGACTTGCTGGAGCAAGCGACGTTTGGTGCGGGGTGTTTCTGGTGCACCGAGGCAGTGTTCCAGCAACTGAAGGGGGTGGAATCGGCCATTTCGGGCTACACGGGTGGTCAGTTGGCGGATCCCACATACGAGCAGGTGTGCTCGGGCAGCACCGGCCATGCGGAAGTGATCCAGGTGAGGTATGATCCGGCGCAAGTGTCGTATGTTGATCTGTTACGAGTTTTCTGGCAGACGCACGATCCGACGACGCTCAACCGGCAAGGGCACGACGCGGGCACGCAGTATCGCTCAGCAGTGTTTTACCACAACGATCGACAGCACAAACTGGCCGAAGAATACAAGAAGCAACTGGATGCCTCGGGTATGTTTGGTGCGCCGATCGTGACCGAGATCACGCCGTTCGAGAAATTCTATCCGGCCGAGAAGTATCACCAGGAATACTACGAGCAGAATCCGGGCGAGCGATACTGTGCGTACGTAATCCGTCCAAAGGTCGAGAAGTTCCGCCAGGAGTTTGCCGACTTGCTGGACGACGCCAAGTAGCGGAATTTTCACTATGCAGCATTGCGTATTCGATTCCGGAGCGTCGTGGCCGACGCCGCTTACACGGACGCCTCGCTAATGTACCGCCGTGCTGCAGAACGAGTGGCACGAACTCGAATCTTCCCGGCTATCGAGTCCAACGCCTGCTGGCATGGAGATCGAGGCCACGTAGTCGCCATTCAGCATGGCCAGTTGTCGGAGGTTATTTTTTTGCGGTTGTTCATGTTGTGCCCATTCTGTGGTTAGACACCGGAGGGGTAAGTTTCCGGCGCATCGTGGTCGAAGCGAGTGTCGAGATGGAGCGGATGCAAGGCGTGAGTTTCGTCGAGATGCAGGAGGGCATCGTAGCGACGGGGCAGCACGCTGGGCACATAGTTACCGAACGCCTCGTACCGCGGTCGGTAAACGACGCCGATTGCACGGTGCCCTCTCGGTTGCAGCATTTCGAGCAAGCTTTGAGGTTCGAAGAGCAGCAGCTTGTCGCTGGGGTCGGCCCGATGGAGAATGTCTTCCCAACTGCCGGGGCGAGCATTTGGGACGGTCATCACGCGCATCGCGTCTCCCCAGGCTTGACTGGCGATCACGGTGCCATGATGCGAGCTGAAGCCGACAAGGACGACTCCCTCTGCTTCATGATTGTTGCGAACGAGCTGGCCGACATTGAGCATGCCCGAGGCCGCCATATCGGTGAACCGCGCGTCGCCGACATGTGTGTTGTGTTCCCAGACGATGGCTTTGGTCGCTGGACCGTAGTGAGTGGTGAGGCGCTGGAGCGTTTCGGCCATATGCTCGTCGCGGACGTTCCACGAGAGCGCATCGCCGCGGACCATGGTGCGGTAGTATTTTTCAGCGTTTTTGGCTACCAGGGCGTTCTGTTCTGCATTGAAATAGGCCTCGCGGCCATCTTGCTGAAACGAAGGAGCTTGTTCGCGGAGTGAACTCAGCATTCGCACGACAGAATTTTCGCAAGAGCGAGGTGTCCAGGCGGTTGCCTGGGCGTATTGGTTGACGTCGTAGCCAAAAGGTTCGAAGCATTCGAATGCGCGTTGGGCTGCGGTGAATGCGGCGCCGTCGACTTGCTGCAAATAGGCCAGCACGGCGTGCATCGAATCCCACAGGCTGTAAACATCCAGGCCGTAGAAGCCAACTTTGCGCTCGGCAGCGACGGAGCGGTTCCAGTGGTGCAGCCACTCGGCCAGCGTGACGACTTCTTCGTTGGCCCACATCCAGGTTGGCCAGCGGTCGAAAGCATGCAAGACTTCGTGGGCATTTCTCCCGGCGTCGGGGTAGCCTTTAATATAACGATTGACGCGATAGCAATCCGGCCAATCGCCTTCGACCGCGATGAGTGAGAAGCCTTTCTCGCGGATCAACCGCTGGCTAATGAGTCGACGCCAAGTGTAGAACTCGCTGGTGCCATGCGAGGCCTCGCCAAGCAGCACGTAGCGAGCGTCGCCAATGCGCGCCAGTAGCGGGTCGAGGCTCTGCCAGTCGTCGAGGGGGTGAGAAATGTCGCGGACGGCCTCGGTGACCTCGTCGGAGTCGGCGGGCTCTTGAGCGGGATGGCGGATTGGTCGTGCCACATTGCGCCTCCTTTCCTAATTTGCGGCAATATGAGGTACCGGACTCAAGTGGCGAACGAACCATCGTGCTGCAAATTGTGCGGCTTGCTCGAGCGTCCCTGGTTCGCTGAACAAGTGAGTTGCACCGGGTATGATTTGCAGCTTGCGCTCCGCTGCCCGAAGCAGTTGGTCGTAAGCGATTTGATTAAGTTCGATCACCTGGTGGTCGTGCCCGCCGACGAGCAGCAAGGTTGCTGCGCTGACGCGCCGCAACGTGGGACCAGCGAGATCGGGTCGGCCTCCTCGAGAAACAATTGCCACGATGCTCGGCTGCTGCGTGGACGCGATGAGCGCGGCGGCCGCTCCGGTACTGGCGCCAAAATAGCCTAATCGGAAGTCGTGTTTTGCACAGGTCAGGGATAACCAATCGGTCGCGTGCGACAGTCGACCGGCAAGAAGTTCAATATTGAAGCGGTGTTCGGCGGTGATCGCATCGCGCTGTTCTTCTTGGGTAGTCAAGAGATCGACGAGCAAGGTCGCCAGACCCGCGCGGTGCAAGACGTCGGCCACAAAACGATTTCGCGGGCTGTGACGACCGCTGCCGCTGCCATGGGCAAAGATCACAGCGCCGACTGCGGCTGGAGGAATTGCAAGCACGCCCTCGATGATGCCGCCGGCAGTGTCGATTTGGACCAAGTCTTCGAATCTGGCTCGGCTTTCTGGGTTCGATGCAGCTTGTGGAGGCCTGGTTCTCATTGGATACCCCTGTAACCGTTCACGCTCCGGGGTGAAAAAACTGGTCTTCGCGCGGAGGGCGATTTTGGCGACACCATTGGCATGTCGCCGCTGCCGATCACGCCCGAGCAGTTGTCTGCGTTGCCGCCTGAGTTTCGGGCGCTGTTGCAAGCCGTCATCGAGCATTATGAGCGGGAGTTGTCGGCCTTGAAAGCGCGGGTGGCCGAGTTGGAACAGCAACTTCGCAAGACGCCACAGAACTCCTCCCTGCCGCCGAGCACGCAGCATCCGCACGCCAAGCCGGCGCCCAAGAAGTCGAAGTCGAAAAACAAACCCGGCGGTCAGCCGGGCCACTCCAAGCACGAGCGACCGTTGTTGCCGACCGACAAGTGCGATGCCGTCGAGCGGCTGAAGCCGACCGAATGCCGCCGCTGCGGGACGAAGCTCACCGGCAGCGACCCCCAGCCCCTGCGGCACCAAGTGTGGGAACTGCCCCCGATCAAGCCACACGTCACCGAGTATCAGCGGCATCGGCTCATCTGCCAGCGGTGCGGCGAATCGACCTGTGCCTCGCTGCCGCCCGGCGTGCCGCCGAGTCAGGCCGGGCCGCGGCTGGTGGCACTGGCGGCCCTCTTGATGGGCTGCTTCAAGCAGAGCAAGCGCCGCGTGGCGTTGTTCTTGGAACAGGTGCTCGATCAACCCTGTTCGCCGGGCTGGGTGGTGAAGCTGCAAGATCAGGCGACGGCGGCGCTCGCGCCGGCCTACGCGGAATTGGCCGGCCAATTGCCGACGGAAGCGGTGCTGGGCATCGACGAATCGCCGACGAAGCAAGCCCGATTCAAGAGCTGGCTGTGGACGTTCGTCGCCAGCACGTATACGGTCTTCGCGCTGCGGACGACGCGGGCTGCCACGGTCCTCGAGGAGTTGCTTACCGATACGTTTGAGGGGGTGGTGAACTGCGATCGGGCCAAGATGTACTGGAACGTCGGCCGGCCGCAGTGGTGCTGGGCCCATCTCAAGCGGGATTTTCAGGCCTTGATCGACCATCCGGATCACCAGGTGAAGCGCCTGGGACGCGATCTGATGCGGCCGACCAAGGAACTCTTTCGACATTGGGCGCGCTGTCGCGATGGAACCATCACGCGCCGCGGATTCGAGCGCCGGATGCAATCGATCCGCCGGAAGATCGACAGCTTGCTGCTGCGCGGGGTGTTCAGCGGCAACCCCAAGCTGGTCGGGATGTGCGAGCCGCTGTACGATCATCGCGACTGGTTGTGGACATTTCTCGATGTCGAAGGGGTCGAGCCCACCAACAACGCCAGCGAACGGGCGCTGCGCCCGGCGGTGATTTGGCGGAAACTGTCGTTCGGCACACAAAGCGCCCGCGGCAGCCGCTTCGTAGAGACCATTCTGACCGTCGTGGAAACCTGCCACCGGCAATCTCGCAACAGCTTCGAATACCTGACCGCCGCTCTCCAAGCCCACTGCGCCGGCCAACCGGCCCCCTCACTCCTCGCCGGGGTGTGAACGGTTACGATACCCCTGCATGCGGCTAATTCGGCGCCACGGCGGAATCGGATGTTTGTTGTGCATGGTTGGCAAGCGCTAGTAGCGACGTGACCGTGACGTCGGGCGTTTGTCGAAAGTCTTCGTACCAACTGCCGACGGAAATAAAATGGGGAGGGCAGACGGGGCAGATAACCTCGTCGGCTTCGGTGCGAAGTTCATCGCAGGAATCGGCCGCGCCGACGGGAACCGCCACGATCAGCCGCTTGGGCCGATGTTCGCGCAAGGCTCGTACCGCGGCGCGCATCGTCGCCCCGGTCGCTAAGCCGTCGTCGACTAGGATCACAATGCGACTGGTGATCTGGGGCGCGACGCGCCCTGCCCGGTAAGCTAATTGCTGCCGCTCGATTTCTTTCCGCTCGTGCTCAGCAACGCGGTTGATAACATGGGCGGGAATGCGGAGCGGCTGAACGACATCTTGGTTCAGCGTTTGCATGCCGCCAGAAGTTACCGCTCCCATGGCCAGTTCTGGATGGCCGGGGACCCCCAATTTGCGGACGAGAAATACGTCCAAAGGTGCCTCGAGCGTCTTGGCAACTTCAAAGGCCACTGGCACGCCGCCGCGCGGTAGGGCGAGCACTAGCACGTCTGGTCGGTGTGCATAAACTGCCAGATGTTTGGCCAGGACTTGGCCAGCTTCAGAGCGATCGTGGAAGAGCATGGCAATACACTCCTCTCTTCCAGACACAGGCCGGAAGAACTCGCTCTGCCGTGAAGAAACTGCGCCAAATCGGCAATCCAGTGCGAGGAGTGTCTCGCGGAAGTGGCGCAACTGATCCAAATGGCACGTCGATTGTCCGACGCGAGCGATGCTCCGGGTGCGTCTGATTTTTCTGTATCATGCAACGACACAAAGCTTTGCAGCCGCTTGGTCTTGCCGCTACGCTGAGCTGCTCCCAGGCGGTTGAAGTGCTAGTGGATGACTGGTGCAAGTCCTGTGCCAGGAACATGCTCGACACTGGAAGTTGGCGGCAACGCCAAGCATCGGCGTGTCGGCAATCGAGGCGCAAGAGGTGCAAGTACTTGTGATCGGAGCCATTGACGGGAGAAGAAAAATTACTTAGCATTTTGAGAAGAAAATAACTGACAAGGGCGGGCGCCCCATTTCTTCTGCCAAGCCCTTCTCCGTTGTTTTCCGAGCTGTTCGCCAACTCTAGTCAGCCAGGGGAAGCGAGGGCTAATGGTGGATACCGCACTGCCTGGGGCAAGTAGCGATTGTTTGCCTGATGCGCCGAGACTTGAGAACACTGCGACGAAATTCGCCGGAGCATCGTCGTTGGGGCTCCGTGCTCAGATCGAAGTTGTCGCGCCGCGTTCCGCAACTGTCTTGATTGAGGGCGAGACCGGTGTCGGCAAGGAGCTTGCCGCTCGGGAGATTCACGCAGCGAGTCGTCGCGCCAGTAAGCTTTTTGTGCCGGTGGATTGCACGGCCTTTTCTTCCGAGTTAATGGGCTCGCAGCTTTTTGGTCATGTGAAGGGCGCTTTTACCGGGGCCGTTTCAGCGGCCTTGGGTTTCGTGCGTTGTGCCGATGGTGGCACACTCTTTCTCGACGAGATTGGCGAATTGCCGCTTTCGGTGCAAGCCAAGATATTGCGCTGCCTGCAGGAGCGGACCGTGGTGCCTGTGGGCGGCACCGAGCCGATTTCGGTAGACTTGCGGGTGATTGCCGCGACGCACCGCGATTTGGGCCAAATGGTGCGTGAGGGATTGTTTCGGCAGGATCTTTACTTTCGTCTCAACGTGGTGCGGCTTACGATCCAACCGTTGCGTGAGCGGCGCGAGGACGTTCTGCCGCTGGCTGCTCAGTTTGTCGAAGAGATTGCTTTATTCTACGAAGAGCCGGTAAAGACGATTGCGGCGGAAGTGTCTGACTTGCTGGTGGAGTACGAATGGCCAGGGAATGTCCGCGAGCTGCGCAACGCGATGGAACGGGCATTTCTGTACTGTGGCGACCGCACGATTCAGGCGGCACATTTGCCGAGCGAGATCCGCGACTTTCGACCGGCCGCGTTCAATAAGTGGACGACCAGCGAAATGCCGGACGGGGCCGAGTTGATTCCAAGGCTGGCCGATGCGGAGCGGCTCTTAATCGCCCGCGTGCTGAAGGTTACCGGCGGTAATCAATCGGACGCGGCGCGGCTGCTCGATGTTGAGCGACATCGCCTGCACCGCAAGATCATGCTGCATGGTCTGGAGCATCTGGCGCGCATCCGGCCACGGTAGCGGCTGGCAGTTCTCTGGGTCGATCGAGATCGACCGTTCGTGTGCTGGGAGGGCAAGTCGCTAGGTGCTTGTACGGCGAAATGGGCGTCGGAGACGCTTCCTACAGTCGTGCGCGCAGAAAACTTTACCATTGGAACATTTCGTTCCGTTGGTATGTTTCGTGCCACGGACAGCGCAAGTCTTGAAGCGGCATGCCGCTGGCGAGTATCGCGCGGCGAGATAGGAATGGAATGCACCAAGCGTGCGGCGAGTGTAGACGACCTGGTGCGTCGATGTTGATAGGCGCGCAACTCTTTTTGCCGCCAGCGCTTAGCGAAGGACTTTTTCTGGCGTAGTGCGATTGGCATCTGGTTCGCAAAGCAAGCGGGCGTGTCCGACCGATTGTCGGATGCGAATTCAAGGAGCCCGCTCCATGGTCAAGAGATATTCGCCGACCGGACTGATTGCCACGACTCGAGCCGACGTTACACCGCCGCTCGACGAACTGGTCTGTTGCTGCCGCTGGCCGCTGCTGCTCGCAGCCAGTCCGCGGCGGCTGGCATGTGAGTTGTCGTTGCACAATCCCGAGTGTGTGTTGTTCTGGCTCGATGAACGGCAGGGCATCGCAGCACTGGCTCGACTGGTGGAATGGTCGCGCGAGCGAAGTACGCGGCCGTACCGCGTGGCGGTGGCGCTGGACTTGGATGCCGACGTGGAGTTGCAGCTTCGTGCGGCGGGGGCCCACAGCTTTTTGAGCGTGGTCGCACTGGGCGTGTCGCGTGTTGTCGATGCACTTCGGCCGCTGCTTGCCGAACCACAATACGCATCGCGACCGTGGACAGCCACGTTGGAATCGACTCTGGCGTTGGAGTTGTCTGCCGACCCAGTGCATCCGCCGTAATTGACCTTTGAAAATGTCAAGCATTGGACCCCAGAAATTCGAATGCTAGTGAGCACCCATCAACCAATTTCCCACAAGGACTCGACCCATGACCATTTGGACCAATCAATCGGCAGGTTTCGTCGGCGAGGCTGAAGAGTTTGAGGGCCTCGGACGTTTCGAGCGAATCAGCCACCGCCAGCAAGGCGCTTGCCCAGTACGTTCGCATGCCTCGCGCACGAAGGCGATGATGCGTAGCCGGGGTGGCCCCGGCGCACGGCAGAAGGCGCGCTCGATCAATGGGGCCCATCGCCGCAGTCGCTACAAGCGGACAGTGCCAGGCTAGTGAAGTTTGATCTGCTTAGGAGTGCTATTACATTTCCTCAAACGCTGACCACTGCGTCAGCCAGGAGTTTGATCTCATGGTTACACACGACAGAATTAGATTGCTTCCGCTTGTAACATGTCTGGGATTGCTTGCCATCGGCACGGCGGCACGCGCTGCCACAATTGCCAATCTGTTCAACACAGGAGTTGATTCCTCGGCGAACGCATTGGTTGGGGCTGGTGTGCCGGATCCGCATTACAGCCTGATCGTTCAGCCAGGTAGTGCGACGGCGGTGACGGTGGATGCTACGATTTGGCCGATCTTCGGTGGTCCTTGGGTGCCAAATAATGCGGGCTCGCGCTGGATTGGTCCGGACGCAAGTAGCCAAGGGCCCGCCGGCAACTATACGTATCAAACGTCGTTCTTTTTGCCGGGCAATGCGATCCTAAGCACCGTGAATATATCGGGGCTGTGGGGGACCGACGACGCCAGCGTCGACCTACTGATCAACGGTGCCTCTACGGGCAATGTGAGCGCGGGCTTCACGTCGCTGGTGCCGTTTAGCATTACCAGCGGATTTGTATTGAATGCGATCAACACGATTGATTTCGCGCTGGTCAACGCAGGTGGCCCAACAGGGTTGCGCGTCGATCGGATCGTCGGTACTTATCTAGTGCCTGAGCCGACAGCGGCAGGCCTGCTGTTGTCGGGATTGTCGCTTGGAGTGTTGGCACTGCGGCGCGTGAAGTCTTAACGGCTAAGCTCGTCGTTGCCCAGGTACCTGTTTCTATCGATCTGTCACTTTCCACCTCAGGAGAAGTCTGATGAACGCTTTTAATTCTCGCACTTTGACCATGTTGTCGTTCTTGACCGCCCTGGTTGTTTCCGCCGCAGTGCAAGCCGATCCGCTGCCGGGGCGCGACCAACTGAAATTCGGTCAGGATCCGATGCTGAACACGACCATCGCGGATCCGAACGGCACGGTCGGTATCTACCACGGTCACGATGAGTTGAGCACGCTCTACAGTTCGACTATACCGGGTTCGATCATGACCGAATATTCGGGCACCGCCATGGCGGACGACTTTGCTGACAAGTTCAGCTCGCCAGTGCTGCATGTGAAGTGGTGGGGCTCGTATCTGGACAATTTCACGAACCCCAGCAAGCCGATTGACAAATTCTTGATCGCCTTCGAGTCGGACATCCCGGCCAATCAGAATCCCCTGGGAAATTTCAGCACGCCGGGCACGGTGCTGAGCTCGCAGATTGTCAAACGCGGTCCTTTAGCACCGGGTTCGGGCACCTTTACCGAAAACTTGGCCCTCGGTCTTCCTGCTCCGAATGAAGATATCTACGAGTACAACGCCGAGTTGCACTTGGGCAAAGAGTTCTTTCAACAGCCGGACACGGTGTATTGGCTGAAGATTGCCGCCTTGGTGGATGTCGATCCGAACGACCCGATTCCGCCGGTGCGATGGGGTTGGCACAACCGTGACTATACAGCGATTAATCCGCAAGCGGCTGCCGTCACTCCCCCCGTGTTGCCCGGTGAGCGCGACGAGCGGATCGAGCTTGGTCTGCCCCAGGTCCCGGCCCCGGTCTGGCATTTTCAGGATGACTCGGTCAGCGCTGATACGCGGATCGGCGTCGATCCGACGATGCCGAACATGCCACTTTTTGTGCAGCAGTTCAACTATAAACCGCAGTTCTACGTGGACGGCCTCGATGGCCCCGGTCCGGTCATCGCAGCCGACGGCAGCGTGCTAGTGCCTGGCATCAGCGCGTTCTCGAAAGACTTGGCGTTCCATCTCTACACCTACGCGGTGCCTGAGCCGAGTTCCTGCGTGCTTGTACTGTTTGGAGTGATGGGAGTCGGTTGGCGTGCTGCTCGTCGTCGCTCAACGTAAGCTTTTGACCACTTTTGTTTGCCCCCCTCAAGGAGAAATCTCATGCATATTGATATAAAAATAGCCTTGTCTGCCCTTGGCGTAGTTTGTGTTGCGATTTGTTTCCCATTGAGGAGTGCCCGAGCGCAATTTTTCTCGCCGACTAAATTGCTTAGCTTATGCCTCGTGGCGACCCTGTGGTGTTTGGCCGAAAGTGCACAAGGTTTCGTTACGGATGGCAGCTTCGAAACCCCAAGCATCGCTGCGAACACGTTTGCCTACAACCCCGGCGGAAGTCCGTGGACGTTTACCGGCAACTCGGGATTGATCAACACCCCCAGCGCCTTTGCTTCGCCCCCAGCGCCGGCCGGGATGCAAGTGGCCTTCCTGCAAACGGATGGCAATAACCCAGGCAACTTTGGGCAGTTTTCCCAAACCGTGAATTTGCCAATCACCGGGAATTACACGTTGTCGTACCTCGATGCGGGCCGCAATATCCCGCCCTCGTTCCTCGGCAATGTGAAATACGAGATTTGGTTAGGGGCGAGCCTGATTTCCACCAACGCGACAACCAGTGGGCAACCATTCACGCCGCAAACGGTTCCATTCTCAGCGACGGCTGGTCTGCACAGCCTTTTGTTTCGCATCGATCCCTTGCAGCCCGTTGGCGACAGCACGGCTTTCTTCGACCGCGTTTCGATCGGCGTGCCTGAACCAGCGAGCGCGGCGCTAGCGTTTTTCGGCATGGCAGTGGCAGCCGGCGGCGCTTATCGGCGTTGCCGATGGGTCCGCGCCGATTGGAAGTGATTTCAGGAACAGGGTTTTGTCGTTTTTCTGTCCCTTTTCTTAATTGGAGGTTGATCTCATGTCACACAAATTGGTTCGGACGTTGGCTCTGGCGGTTTCCGCAGCTCTGGTCGCGACTGCTTGCCGGGCACAAATCTTTCCGCCGATGTCGGCGGGGCCACCACCTTTAACACCTTTCACGCCCGTGGGGCAGCACCTCACGATTCCTCAAGGACCCAATGGCGAGTTCTCGCTGGGTGATCCGGTGAATTCCTTGGTGGTCAGCTACAGCCCGACGGCCGGGCCACTGGAGAAGTGGCTGATGCCGAATTTCGATCAGAATGGCGACGGCCAAATCGATGTGGGCGATTTCTTTCAATTCATTTCCAATCCGATCTTGCTGCAAGAGCATTTGATTGTGGGACCCGGTCAACCCTGGACCGACTGGCATGAACGCATTGTCGGCAATGATTGGGTGTGGACGTCCGCACAACTGACCACGCCCGGCCCACCGCCAGGACCGACCGGCCTGATCGTGCAGAATAGCGGGACCGCGGTCGATTTCTTCTTCGACCCGATAGCGCCTGGCACGCCGGTGGATATTACCAAACAGCTGCAGTTTGTGGGCATGCCGACGCCGGCAATGATCGCGGATTTTGTCGATAGAAAATTCATGATTCGCATTGTGGAGTATCCGACGAGTGTGCCGGAGCCGATCAGTCTGTTGCTCGCAACGATGGTTTCAGGAATCGGTTTTTCCTTAGCACGATGCCGATTTGTTGCCAGCGGTTGAAATAGTGAGCGGATTCATAAACTTATCTTAACAGGAGTAAGACCATGAACTTTTCGTATTCAACGCAATGGAAGTTGCGATATGTAATGTTGGCATTGCTGGTCGCCGCGGGAGGTGGCGTCTCGCAATCGGTCGAGGCCGCCTTCTGTACGGTGTCTGACTCAGGTGGCACTGCCGAGTTGCCGCCGGTGGGATGCGATTACACGACACCTGATACACCGATTCTGAACAACGATCTGTTCATCAGCGTTGGATTGCCTGCGGGTACCTACATCCAAATGGATGCGGTCATGCACGGCTATTCCAATATTTCCGCAGTAGCGGGCGGCGGGCTCGGGGGAGAAAAAGAAAGCTACAGCGCCTTCATGTTCCTGCCGATGGTTGGGCACGGCGTGCTGAACGGCTTCAATCGCTTGATTCAATTGCCGATATTGAATGAATCGCATTCCGCGGCGCGGATTTCCGGAATGACACCTCAGTCGTTCATCACCCAAATGTACGCCATGCAGGGTCAGATAACTGGAGATCCAGATTTTGACCTGTTGCGGATCGCCGCTGGCAACGGCTTCGGGCTTCCCAGTCCCGGTCAGACTATCCTCACGCGATCAGGTCCTCCGGGATCGAATTGGAATGTCGAAAGTTTTTTTGACATCACCTATCGCATTGACTTTATCGGTGCCCCGGGTAGCTTGCTTGGCGGTCAAAGTGGCAGTACGACCGGCACGGCTCGATTTATTCTCGGAATGCCGATCCCAGAACCATCAAGCGTGGTGATAGCGCTGAGCATGTTGGGCAGAGCCTGTTTCGTACGAAGATGCTTGGGTGTTGTTTAGCTGATTTGTATTCGAGGGCGCTCTATGAATAGATGTTTGGGGCAATAACCAGAGTGTGATCTATCAATTGTCGCTTGTCCTGGGAGATAGCAACATGTATTTACGACTACGAAACGAATCAGGGAGAGTTTTGTTTGCAATGCTAGTGTTGTTGGTCATGTCGGCAACAGACTACGCGGCTGTTGCCGATCCGATCAGCGGCCGCGATACGCTGAAGTTCAGCCAGCAGCCGATGCTCGATACGCAACTGGTAGATGACGCTGGATTCAAACGTGGGTTCCATGGCCACGACGAACTGAGCACTGCGTGGAGCGTTTACGAAGGAGGCCGCAATAATCCGTTCGCAGTTACCGGTTACCGTGGCACCTTGATGGCCGATGATTTTGCTGATCGGCTTAGTTCGGCAGTCGTACACGTGAAATGGTGGGGGTCGTACCTGAACGGCCCACTGCAAGGCGTTGACAAGTTCTTGATCTCGTTTTCGGCCGACATTCCGGCTGTGCCGGGTGCCGGCGGTTTCAGCCGCCCCGGTGCGGTGCTGCACAGCCAGGTGGTTTCGCGTGGACCGTTATCACCGGGCTCGGGGACATTTACGGAGCAGCAGGTCTATCCGTTGAGTGTCGATGGACCGATTTACGAGTACAACGCCGAGCTTCATTTAGGCAAAGAGTTTCGTCAACAACCTGATACCGTGTATTGGCTGACGATCGCAGCGCTGGTCGACGTGTTGCCGCGCACCGACCCCTTGACCGACCCGAATGTGATTCGTTGGGGTTGGCACAACCGTGACTACACGATTCAGGACGCCCTGGCGTCGGTGCCTCCAGCGGTGGCCCCGGGTGAGCATATCGCGGGCGTACTGCCGGGCAATGGGCCGGTGTGGCATTTTCAAGATGACGCCGTGAGCGGCGACTTGATGGTTCAACCAGGACGGCAAGGTGCCGGTCTGCTGATGCCGTTTGTGCAGCAGCGGAACTTTCAGCCGACACAATATCAGCCTATTGCCGACGGGCCGCTTGCGATCGGTCGCTTTTCCAAAGACTTGGCGTTCGAACTGTACTCGGTGCCGGAGCCGGCCGCGGCTTTGTTGCTGAGTTTAGGTGCATTGTTGATCGGGTGTGAACCGCGCCGCGAACGGCACCGACGGGCTACTCATTTCTATGCAGCGTCTTGAGCAAAAGCGAAGCTACGGGAGGTCACGGACGGCATACCTGGAGTCAACAGCAGGTGAGCGAGGTCTCGAATCGCTTGCATGTCAAGCGAGTTATCTTCTCGGTAACGACAAACTTTAATTTTAGGAATCATGCCATGAACTCGGTTACCAAGCTATTCGTTCGATTCGGCGTTGCAGTAACGATTGTTATTGCAGGGCGGCAATGCACTGCGGCGCAGTACGTCATTGCGCCGGTTGCACTCAGCGGCCAGCAAGCTCCAGGAGTTCCGGGAGCAGTATTCGGCGACTTTGCGTTCAACGTGAGACCGGCACTCGCCAACAATGGCGACGTAGTGTTTGATGGTCGGTTGCTCAGTCCCTTCAGCACGTCGGTCACGGCGCAGAACGATACAGGGATTTGGGCTGGCGGTGGGTCGAACCTATTGACGCTTGCAGCGCGTGAGGATGACCTAGCACCTGGAGCCGGTCCGAACGAACGATACGACCGCTTTGGATTTCCTAATATTAGCAACGTGGGCGGCGTCGCGTTCAACGGTCGGCTGCGCGGACCAGGGATCACAAGCGCAAATGATGTTGCGATTTGGAGTGGCCCGGTCGGCAGCCTGTCGCTGGCCGCGCGAGCCGGCGCCCAGGCGCCGGGCGCACCAGCCGGTCATGTGTTTACCGATGACATCAGAGGGCCTCACTATAGCGATGCAGGACACGTCTCGTTTGGCGCACGAATTGACGTGCCCAACTCGAACTTCAATCGCAGCGGTCAATGGGTTGGGCCTGCGAATAGCATTCAGAAAGTGGTCATCGACAACGACCCGGCCACGACGTTGGGGGCTGGCGTCGTGTACACGGGCGTTGAGATTTTCCCGGTTCCCGTGAACGACGCGGGCCGCATCGTGTTCGCGGCGACTGGTGTGCTGGGCGGAGTCACGTCGGCTAACGACGACGGGTTGTGGACTAGTCCGGCCGGTGGTCCCCACACGCTGGCCATCCGCGAAGGAAATCCGACCGGGATTTCGCAGGTCAACTTTGCCACCACATTCGGCGAATTCTCGTCGATCAACGGAGCGGGCGAGATCATCACGCTCGTCAGCTTGACTGGCCCCGGCGCGTCGGCAAGCACAAGTCCCTCGCTGTGGGCCGGTGCGCCTGGTTCGTTGGGGCTGATTGCGCGCCGCGGTAGCCAGGCACCCGACTCGCTGCCGGGAGCACTCTACGATTTTTTTCCTGGTGGGGCGGGCCTCGCCCGAGTCATTAACGACTCAAAAGACATTGCCTTTTTGGCGACTTTGCAAGGTGCCGAGACCGGACGTGGCGTGTGGACCGGCAACCTGGCGAACAGCACCAGCGCGCTCGACCGCGTTGCCTTCGAGGGTGAACAGGCGGCCGGGTTTCCCAACGGCGTGAACTACAGCGCGCTTGGTTGGGTAGATAATGGCATTGGCATCAACTCGGCGGGATCGGTCTTGTTCACCGGACTCGTGTCCGGGCCAGGAATCAATTTCAACAACGACCGAGGTGTGTGGTTATACGAGAAGGCCTGGAATAAAGTGGAGCTTATTGTGCGTGAAGGGCAACAGATTCAAATTGCTCCCAATGACATTCGCACGGTCGCTGATATCAGCATTTGGAATGGTTTCGGACAAAACGACGGTCGCTGGGAAAGTCTCAACGACAGCGATCAGGTTGCTTTTCGGCTGGGGTTTACGGACAACACCTCTGGTATCTTTGTCGCTAGCAAAATGATGGTGCCGGAGCCGTCGGTATTGATCTTGCTCAGCATCGCTAGTCTCTTCAGTTGCTTAATGCGACGACGGGCAGCAACAATGTGGTCTTGCTCAGCTTCACTACCTTAACGAGTGTGATCCGCGATTTCTGCCAGTAGCTCTTCACCGTACTCGGCCACTTTCTTCGCGCCGATGCCATGGATGGTAAGCAGTTCGTCGTGCGTGTGCGGGCGGTGGCGGGCCAGGTCACGGAGCGTGGCGTCGCTGAAGACGATGTAGGGCGGGACGCCGCGTTCTTGCGAAGTGCGGCGGCGGAAGGCGCGGAGGACGTCGAACAGTTCGCGGTCGACGCCTTCCCAAGACTCGACCGTGGCCCGCGACTCGCGGCGCGACTTCTGCTTGGCCGGTTTCAAGAGCTGTGGATTCGCTTCGCCGCGGAGCACCTGCCAGCCCGATTGTGTGAGCCGCAGCACGTTGTAGTCGCCGTAGCGTTCGAGATACGACTGGTGGACGAGCTGATCGATCCAGGCGCGGACGCTTTTCTTGTCGTGGTCGCCGAGGATGCCCCAGGTGCTGAGGTTGTGGTGGCCGCGTTCGCGGATGCGTTCTTCGCTCGAGCCGACGAGCACTTGGGCCACGTAGTCGCCGCCATAGCGTTCTTCGACGCGGGCGACGCAGGAGAGAATTTTCTGGGCGATGATTGTGGCGTCGTCGGCGAGATCGAGTTCGGCCAGGCAGACGTCGCAGGCACCGCAGTTTTCGATGGCCAGCTTCTCGCCAAAATACGCGGTGAGCGCGCGGTGACGGCAGGAGACGCCATTGGCGAAGCCGTCGATGCCGGCTAAGAGCTTCATGGCAATTTCGAGCGCGTGCGATGGCAAGTCTTGCTGCAAGCGTCGCCAGGTCTGGAAGTCGCCCGCTGAGTGAAACAACCAGCACTCGGCATCGAGGCCGTCGCGTCCGGCACGGCCGCTTTCCTGTTGGTAGCTTTCGAGCGACTTGGGCGCGGCAGCGTGGACTACGTACCGCACGTTCGACTTGTCAATGCCCATGCCGAAGGCGACGGTCGCTACGATGATTCGGCAGCGGTCGTTGATGAAGGCATCCTGGTTCGCGCGGCGGTCTTCGTCCGGCATGCCAGCGTGATAGGGCAGGGCCTGGTAGCCAAGCGAGGCGAAGTGGGCGGCGATCTCTTCGACGTCGGTGCGGCGAATCGCGTAGATGATGCCAGGATCTTGAGGGTGACGGTCGACGACTTCGCGGAGTTGGCGATATAGGTCGCTGCGACGGCGGACGCGGTAAATGAGGTTGGGCCGGTCGAAGGAGCCGACGAGAACTTCTGGCGCGCGCAGGCCCAGTTCGCGGACGATATCGTCGCGGACCTGGGGCGTGGCAGTGGCAGTGTAGGTATGCAATGCAACAGTCGGAAAGAATTCCTTGAGCTGTCGCAGGCTGCGGTACTCGGGCCGGAAGTCGTGGCCCCATTCGCTGATGCAGTGGGCCTCGTCGATGGCGATGAACGAGAGCGGCACTTGCTGCAGGAATTCGAGCGTGCGTTCCGAAAGTAACCGCTCAGGCGAAAGGTACAGCAGCTTGATGCGTTCGGCGCGAATCTCATCGGCGATCTCTCGCTTCTCGACGGGCGTGAGCGTACTGTTGACGCAGGCTGCGCGGACGCCACAACCCACCAGCGAGTCGACCTGGTCCTTCATCAGCGAGATCAGCGGCGAGACGACCACCGCCAGCCCCGACAAGGCGAGGGCGGGGGCTTGAAAGCAGAGGCTCTTGCCGCCGCCGGTGGGCAGCACGACGAGCGAATCGCGCCCTTCGACGACGGCCCGCATGGCTGCGGCCTGCAGTGGGCGGAAGTCGTCGTAGCCCCAGTATTGGCGGAGGATGGCCCGAAGTTCTTCCACGTGCTTCCTTGCGAGCGATTGGCGAAAATGAAATGATACGGCAGGCTCGGGCAACTCCACTGCGCGGGCCAGACTACAGAATATAGTCGGAACCTGATTTGACGGGTAGTGAAAGGAAGCTCGATGGCTCGCCTAAAGAAATCGGCAGGCCCGCGTCCAGTAAAGAAAATCGCCACTGCGAAAACGTGGAGCTCACTGACATGGGCAGACTTGGATCGCTGGGCAGGCAGTCGCAGCGCCTCGCGTGGGCAGACCTATCAGCGTCAAGGGCGTGTTAAGGAGTTGGCGATTGCGGAAGATGGCCGGCTACTAGCTACCGTAGTCGGGAGCGAACGATACGTCACTTCGGCTTGGCTGGAGTCGGGCAAGCGAAAAAGCCAGACGGTCGAGTCAGTGTGTTCATGCCCAGTTGGCGCGAGCGGCTGCAAGCACGCCATCGCCATTGTCGCTGAGTATTTGGCAGCACTTGCCGAACAGCGAGAAGTGCCTGTTGCCGAACCGGATGATCGGCGTTGGGCCAGACTGTCGGAGGAGGTAGAGGAGGAATTCGATGGAGCTGACGATGATTTTGCAGGCGATGACTTCGAAGACGATGACTTCGGGGAAGCCGATACGGATGATGATTCGGACGAGCGGGATGACGAAGCGGACCTTGCTCCCATAGCGCGGAAGCCAACCCCGCGCAAGCGAAGTAAGAGTCTATCCGAATACTGGCATCGCCATAAGTCGTGATTTGATTGTATGTTGGGGCTTTCCCTCGTTCCCCAGGAGAGCACTCCCATGCGGTTCAAAGCTTCGCCTCGCAAGTCCTATCCTTCGGACCTGATGGAC